>NZ_JBWKFF010000019.1:0-109171 GCF_056434425.1 Streptomyces sp. NPDC044033
CGACCGACTCGACCCGTCGGTATGGCGTGCTCAACCGGCAGGACCAGTACGACGCACTCGCCGTTGGCACCCCCCCTCAGAGGCGATGAGGACCCCACGGTAAAGCCGCAGGTCGGGGCTGATGCTTTGGGCTCTGTAGTGGCGGGTTTTCAGCGGACCTCCGGTCGTGCGCTTCGTCCCGGCGTGGCGCTGAAATATGTGGACCGGATACCACCGGACCCCTCCCTTTCTTCAATCGTTCGGCGGTCTCTGCTGACTGTAGAGCCCACATCTGACAGTTCCTCCAGAACCAGTCCTGGCCATACTGCTCAGCGACCGCACGACGCCCGGTCTCGAAGGCACCGAGCACCGCGGCACCGACGCCCCGCCGCGACTGCCCAGCACCGAGCGCGACGGCACCTCGCAAAGGGGCGGTGAGGACTCCAGTCTGCCGAGCGGGAGACTGCCATGGCGACGGCACGACAGCTGCTCCGTCACGCCGTGCTTCGCACAGCGGGCTGCGGGACAGCGGCCGCCTTACCTGCCTGCCGGGCAATACGTTCGGCTCGGGCCCGGCGCAGCGCGGCGACCTCGGTCGCCGCGGCCCGGCGACGACGCTGTACGCGGGCCTGCCCGATCGGGGCCGACGCATCGTCCGCGACCCGGGGCGCACGTCGTGGGCGGCCCACAACCGGGCGAACTCCGCGCTGCCGGAGAGGAGGTCACCAACCAGCTTGGCCACCTCGGGGTCGTCGGGGTAGCGGGCGGCGGCGGCGCGCAAGCGCCGGGCCGCAGCACGGGCGAACGCCTCGGCGTCGAATGGGGGCTGTGCGGACGTTGTGCTTGCGCAGTTCTTCGCCGGTGCCGGCTGCCTGGCCGTCTGGGGTGTCGCAGCTCATGCCCCGCCAGTGACTGGAGAGCGGCATCCGCCTCGCGGCGGCGGCGCTGCTCACCGCGCTGTGCCTGTACGGCGTGGGCCGCATCAGGGCCCGCTGAGCGCCGGCACCCGCTCTCCAGGCCGATGGCCTGGCCCTTTGCCGAATAATTCGAACATACGATCTACTCGTTCCCCATGAGCTACCTCTTCCCCGCCGACCTCCTGGAGACCCAGACCGAGTGGTACGCCACGTACTGGCTGCTCGCCGGCGCCCCCTCACCCCACACCACGACCGCCCACCGCCAACGCCTGCAGCAGCTCTCCGCCCGCATCGCCGACCACTCGTACTGGCAGACCCCGGCCGGCACCCCGGCGGCCCGCATGGCCCTCAAGGAGCTCGCCCGCGTCCGCGCGGAGGAACGTACGACCACCGCGACCACTTCTTCGACGACACCCTGACCCTCGCGGCATCCGTCATCCGGCTCCGCGACACGGCCCAAGAGCCATCGGAACGCCCTACCGCCGGACCCGCGGCATCCCCAGTCCGACCCAGGAGATGATCTCCCGCTGGATCTCGTTGTTGCCGCCGCCGAAGGTGAAGATGACGGCGCTGCGGTAGCCGCGTTCCAGCTCGCCGTGGAGCACCGCGCCGGCCGAACCCTCCTTCAGCGGCCCGGCGGCGCCCGCCACCTCCATCAGCCAGGCATAGGCGTCGCGCCGCGCTTCGGAGCCGTACACCTTGACGGCGGAGGCGTCCTGCGGGGTGAGCGTGCCGCGCTGGAGGGCGTCCACCATCCGCCAGTTGAGCAGCTTCATCGCGTCGAGCCTGGTGTGCGTACGGGCGAGGCGGCCGCGCACCCAGCCCAGGTCGATGACGCGGCGGCCGTCGGCGAGCTTGGTCTCGGCGGCCCAGTGCCGGACGTCGGCCAGGGCGCGGACGGCCATGGTGCCGTGGGCGGCGAGGGTGACGCGCTCGTGGTTGAGCTGAGTGGTGATCAGCCGCCACCCCTTGTTCTCCTCGCCGACGCGGCGGGCGACCGGGACGCGGATGTTCTCGTAGTAGCTGGCGGTGGTGTCGTGGGAGGCGAGGGTGTTGATGAGGGTGCAGGAGTAGCCGGGGTCGGTGGTCGGGACGAGGAGGATGGTGATGCCCTTGTGGGGCGGGGCGGCCGGGTCCGTACGGACGGCGAGCCAGACCCAGTCGGCGGTGTCGCCGTTGGTGGTCCAGATCTTCTGTCCGTTGACGATGTAGTACTCGCCGTCCCGCACGGCGCGGGTCTTGAGGGCCGCGAGGTCGGTGCCGGCGTCGGGCTCGCTGTAGCCGATGGCGAAGTCGAGTTCGCCGGAGAGGATGCGCGGCAGGAAGTACCGCTTCTGCTCCTCGGTGCCGAACTGCATGATCGTCGGGCCCACCGTGTTCAACGCCATGATCGGCAGCGGCACGCCCGCCTGAGCGGCTTCGTCGAAGAAGATGAACTGCTCCATGGGCGTCATGCCGCGCCCGCCGTACTCCTCGGGCCAGCCGGTGCCGAGCTGTCCGTCGGCGCCGAGGCGGCGGACGGTCTCGCGGTAGAAGCGCTTCTGCGCGGCGGGGTCGGCGTAGCGGGCGTAGGCGTTGTCGGGCACCAGCTCCGCGAAGTACGCACGCAGGTCGGTGCGCAACCGCTGCTGTTCCGGAGTGTATTCGAGGTGCACGGGCCCTCCTGGAGTCTGGGATCGCGCGGACTCCGCGCCGACCGCGCACAGACTAGAACCCGTTACAGAAATTAGGAACCCGCGGCAGCGCACGAATCCCGGGCGAGGGCTCCGCGGCCGGCATCGCCACGCCCCCGCCCGGGGCACGCGGGGCGACTGGACCGCTACGCCCCCGCGCCGGGTTCCGGGCGGCCCGCCCCACCCGGCTCACCGGCCAGGACACGTGGGGCATCGCCTTCCCGCCCGGGCGGGCGCTCCGCCTTCCGCTGGGCGTACCGCTCGGGCAGCGCGTAGACGGTCATGTCCGTCGTCGCCTCCTTCTCTCGTGCGCACTCTTGTCGCGTCTTCTCGCTGGGCGCGCCTTCCTGCCCGCTCGGTACGCCCTCTTGCCTGTTCCGCTCGTCTCGACTTCTCGTCTCGACTTCTCGTCACATTTCGAGAGCGCGGTTTCGCGATCGCGATGACCGGCGGGATTCGGACGTGGCGCTGAGCCGCGGGACACCGGCCGCGGCGTCACTCAGTGCATCGGCGGTACCGGCACGTCATCGGCCTTCGACACCATGGAAGAAAGCGGAAGGGACCTGCGGAGTACGGACTTCGCCCGGCTCGGCCCCCGTCGACCTCGCTCGGTCCCAAGAGCGACGGCGGGATCACCGCCGTCGTGGGAATCGGCCTCACCGACCGGCCGTGGACACTCGCGGCGCGGTGCAGAGGCGTACGAGACGGGTGCGAGCGCTGGGCCGGAACCGCTCGACACAGGCAGGCGCCAATTGTCTCGCCCCCCGTGCGAGGCAATTGGCGTGAATCCTGCCGGTCATCGATGTGCTTCGACGCTTCGTGGTCCCGGGCGCTTTCGCTTCGACGGATGACGACTCTAGGCTGGCCGTGTCCCACCGACTTTGCTGCGCGTGCACGGAACTTGGTCGATTGTGCGCCGGCCCCTCAGCGGTGCGCCGCGACGCCTTCCGCCGACCCACTGCCCGCCGGAGCTCTCAGGGAGGGGGCGTTGGAGTGAGCGAGACACTGGACACCAGGGCCATTCCGCCGGGAGACCGGGAAGAGCTCATTCGGCACGCGGTGTGGGAGTCCGTCGTGCGCATAGACATCGATCACCACCTCCCGCCGGAAGACCTCTCGGTCAAGGTGGAGCTGGACAACGTCGGCCTCATCGGCATCTGCTCCGCACAGGCGACCGGCCTGACGATCCGGCGCACGCCGCGACTGGCACGGGAGGACACGGAGCCCGCGGTGTTCCTCGGGCTCCAGTTGACGGGCACCAGCCTGGTGATACAGAACGGCCGCGAAGCCCTGTTGAAACCCGGCGACTTCGCCCTCTACGACACGGACATCCCGTACACGCTGGCCTTCGACTCGGGCGTCGACCAGCACTTCCTGCGCTTCCCCCGGGCGGCGCTCGCGCTGCCCGAGCGGTCGCTGCGCGAGATCACCGCCGTGACGCTGGGCCCCGACAACCCCGTCGCCGGTCTCGCGGCCGGGTACTTCAAGCAACTGGCCGTGACCGAGGCCCTGCACCGCGGCCCGAACGCCGAGGCGATAGCGGAGCCCAGCATCGAGCTGGTCCGCGCGGTCGTCGCCTCCCAGCTGGGCGATTCCGGCCTGGCCCGCGCCCCCATGGCGGAGACACTGAACCTGCGGATCATGCGCTACCTCCGCACGCACCTCGCCGACCGCGGCCTCTCGGCCGAGCGGATCGCCGCCGCGCACGGCATCTCGGTCCGCCATCTGTACGCGGTATTGGCGAAGTCGAATGTCACGCTGGGCGAGTGGATCCGCTCGCACCGCCTGGAGGAGTGCCGCCGGGAACTGGCCGATCCGCGGGCCCGCTACCGCACGATCGCGGCGATCGCGCGCGGCTGGGGTTTCGTGGATGCCACGCACTTCAGCAAGGTGTTCAAGCAGGCGTACGGCATGTCCCCCCGGGCCTGGCGCAACCTCGACCGCCCCGTCGAAACGGCCGGCCACCGCTGATCGCCGTCGGCGGGAGCGGGCGGTACGGCCGCGCCTGACGGCGCTTCTCCCCCATCGGGCACCGCTGTCGCGAGAACGCGCCGACGAGATCGTGACCGAGTCCCCGCGTGCCCCCGCGTGCCCTGCGTGCCCCTGGGGACCACCTTCTGAAGCCGCGGGCCAGTCTCCCGTGGGCACCGCCCCATCGGCGCGGCAGTCCCGATCACCTTCACGGCTAGCTTGCTAGAGTGCTAGCATCGCCCTTGTGAGTGACGAAGAGGTCAAGCAGTTCAACGTGTACTTGCCGATCGGGCTGATCAAGCAGGTCAAGCATCACGCCATCGAGTCGGGCATGTCCCTCTCGGCGGTGGTCGCCGCCGCCCTGCGCGCCCACCTTGACGACACCCACGGGCAGCGACGGCAACCACCCGAGAAGGAGAGCTGACATGGCGACCGATGGGATCGAGGCCGTGTTCCTGGAGACCCACAACTGGGGAAAGGCGGCGAAGTTCTTCCAGTCACTGGGGTACGAACTGGACTTCGCCACCGATCACAGCTCCGGCCAACTGCGCAACGGCGACGGCCCCTACGTGTTCATCGCCGAGGTTCCCGAGGACCGGGAGCCCCAGACGCGGATCGTGCTGAAGGTGCCGGACGCGGACGCGTTCCGCGCCGACCCAGGCGTCGAGGTGGTCACGCCCTTCGAGGACACCCACTACGGGACCAGGGAAATGACCGTCCGTGACCCCGACGGACGCCTGTGGAGCCTCCAGGCCCCGGCCGAGAACTGACCGCGAGGGCCGTGAGGGCCCTGAGAACCGTAAGGACCCTGAGGACCCTGAGGAAGGGACAGCGTGACGGACGAACCGAACGAAGCTCCGGACAGCACCGCGGTACGGGTCGCCCTCTGGCGGGCGTTGCACGTACAGAACGACCCGCCGCCGCACGTACTTGAGGACGAGGTCGGCCTGCGGCTGGTGGCTCCCGACGACGGGTGGCAGCGCCGGCCGGACATGGATCCGCGCGGCACGAGCGGATTCCGGGCGGCCATCGTGGCCCGCGCCCGGTTCATCGAGGACCTGGTCGCCGAGCAGGCCGGCCATGGCGTCACCCAGTACGTCATCCTGGGGGCCGGCCTGGACACCTTCGCCCAGCGCAGGCCGGAGATCGCCTCCCGTCTGCGGATCTTCGAGATCGACCAGCCGGGCACCCAAGCCTGGAAGCGCCGACGCCTGATCGAACTCGGCTACGGAATCCCCGACTGGCTGCGACTGGTACCGGTCGACTTCGAGGCGGGCGGGGACTGGTGGGAGCGCCTGTCCGACGCCGGATTCGACCCCGCCCGGCCGGCGCTCGTCGTCTGCACCGGCGTCACCATGTACCTCACCGAAGACGCCAACTCGGCGACCCTGCACCGACTCGCCGGGCTCGCCCCCGGCTCGACGCTCGCCATGACGTTCATGCTGCCGACCGAACTCATCGACGACGCCGACCGTCCGGCGCTGGAGGCGACCAAGCCGCGGGCCCGAGCGTCGGGTACGCCGTTCATCAGCTTCTACACCCCGCGGGAGATGCTGGCACTGGCCCGCGCCGCCGGCTTCGAGAACACCCGGCACGTGGCCGGAGCCCAGCTGGCCGAACGCTACTTCGCCGATCGGGCCGACGGTCTCCGCCCGTCGAGCGGGGAGGACCTGCTGGTGGCCACCGTCTGACGCCCGCGAGGTGGAATCACCGGTGCCGCGGGGTCAGCAGGGACCGATGACGGTCAGGCCCGCCTCCGCAGCGGCCTCGAAACCGTCGTCGACCGCGACGACCCGCCGTCCCGCGGCATCGAGGAGGGAGGCACCGATCGCGGCGCGCATCCCACCGGCGCAGTGCACCCACACGGTGCCGGGCGGGACCGCGCCCAGGCGTTCGCGCAGTTCGTGGATCGGGATGTGCACCGCCCCTTCGACGCACCCCGCCGCGCGCTCGGAGTCGCGGCGCACATCGAGCACCACCACCTGCTCGCCGCGCTCGCGGGCGGCGGCCAGGTCGGCGAAGGAAGCCCGGGGGAACGACGCGAGCCGTTCGCCTTCCGGTATCCAGCTCAGCGGGTCGCCGGTGGCGGCGCCGGCCGGGCGGTCGATGCCGACCCGCACCAACTCCCGCTGAGCGGCGGCGATCTGCTCGGGGGCCTCGGCGAGCAGTGTGACGGGCTTGCCCCACGGGATCAGCCAGGCCAGATACGTGGCGAGCCGCCCGTCGCCCTCGAAGTTGAACGACCCGGCCACGTGCCCTTCGGCGAAGGCGACGCGACTGCGCAGATCCACCACCCACTCCCCGGCCGCCAGCCGCTCGGCGATCCGCGCGGCGTCGGCGGGCTCGGGCGGGGTGAGGTCGACGGGGGCGGGTCCGGCGGCGTTGGCCGGGCCCATATGCGCGTAGTAGGCCGGCACCTCTTCGAGCCCTGCCAGCAGTTGGGCGACGAAGGTGTCCGCGTCCTGGGTGAGCGCGTCGTTGGTCCGCCGCTCCTTGCCGATGGTGGAGGCGTCGCCCGATGCCTGGGACGAGGAGCAGAAACTGCCGAAGCCGTGGGTGGGCAGCACCTGCACCTCGTCGTCGAGCGCGCCGGCGAGCCGGTGGGCCGAGGCGTGCTGATCACGGGCCAGCCGCTCGGTCAGCCGCGGCTCGACCAGATCCGGCCGCCCCACGGTGCCGATCAGCAGCGACCCGCCGGTGAAGGCGGCCACCGCGCGTCCGCCGTCCTCCAGGGCGTACGAGGTGTGGTGGGGCGTGTGGCCCGGGGTGGCGATCGCACGCAGCACCAGGCCCTCGTCCACCACGACGGTGTCGTCGGCGGCGATGGGGACCCGGGCGAAGGAGACGTCGGCGGCGGCCGGCACCAGGTAGCGGGCCCCGGTGAGACGGGCCAGCTCCAGGCCGCCGGAGACGTAGTCGTTGTGCACATGGGTCTCGGCCACGTACGCGATCCGCACTCCACGCCGGGCAGCAACGGCGATCACCTGGTCCACGTCGCGCGGCGGGTCGATCACGACCGCACCACGGGCGCCCCCCGCCAAGTAGCTGCGATTGCCCAGGCCCTCGAACTTCAGGGTGTCGACGAAGAACACGGTTCCGGCTCCTTCACACGGCAATGTATTCCCGGGGCCCGGGCCGCTCCTGGGGCTGATGTGTCCGCCCGCCCGGCACTGCCTCTACCCCTGCGGGTACCGCAGCGCCAACGATCCGAACCGTCTCGCGCCCGGGCGGCTGCGCGCCGTACGGCCGGGCCACCGCCTCCAGGAGGCGGCCGACAGGCACCGGCCGCACCGCGCTCGCCCACGGGCGGGCACGTGCACGACAAGTCGGCCCGTCACTTCGCGCGCAGCCGCCGCGTGTGCTTCTTGTGGGCCGCCTGACGCGAGATACCGAGCGGCTCGGAGATCTCGCCCCAGGCCCAGCCGGCCGCGCGTGCCCGGTCGACCTGCCGCGCCTCCATCTCCTCGACCAACTTCCGCAGCGCCTGCACGGCGGCCAGCCCTTCACGGATCTCGCCGGACGTCGCAGCAGCAACCAGTTGATTTGCCTTCACCTCATCCACGACGTCAACCCAAGCTGACGAAGGCGCAGGCCGTCAAGCAGTTCGCGGATTCCTGTCACCCATGGTTGACGCACCTCTCATGTCAACCTAAGTTGACATTAAGGGAGTGCGACCCCGAGTCCACACAGAGAGGAGGGATGCCGTGCCACGCGCGAACTCGACATCCGCCGAGGACCTTGCCGGCCCAACACCACCCCGCAAAAAGGCGGTTCCGGCATTCATCGGACTGATGCTCGCCATGCTGCTGGGCACCCTGGACACCCAGATCGTCGCCACGGCGATGCCGACCATCAGCGGCGATCTCGACGGCGTCGAGCAGTTCGCCTGGGTCAGCACCGCGTATCTGCTGGCCTTCAGCGTGGTCACGCCGCTCTATGGGAAGCTCGGTGACCTCTTCGGACGTAAGCGGGTCTTCGTCTTCGCGATCGCGATCTTCCTTGTCGGATCAGCCCTCTGCGGCACCGCCGGATCGATGACTCAACTCGTCATCTTCCGCGGCGTGCAGGGCATCGGCGGCGGGGGACTCACCGTCTCGATCTTCGCCATTCTCGGCGACCTGTTCAGCCCTCGCGAGGGCGCCCGCTACCAGGGCTACGCGACGGCCGCCTTCGCCGCCTCCAGCGTCAGCGGCCCGCTGCTGGGCGGTCTGATCACCGACCGTCTCGGATGGCGCTGGGTCTTCTACATCAACATGCCGGTCGGCGCGGTCGCCCTGTTCATGGTGGTCGCCTTCCTCTCGCCGCCAGGCCCTCGCGGAGCCCCCCGCGTCGACTACGCAGGCATCGTCACCCTCGGTGCCACGGTGAGCTGCCTGGTTCTGCTCACCAACTGGGCAGGCACCCGGTACGCGTGGAGTTCCACGGTCACCATCGGGCTGGCAGGCGCAGCCCTCGTCCTGGGCCTGCTCTGGTTCGCGGCGGAGCGCCGGGCGGCAGACCCGATCGTGCCGCTCCGGATGTTCGGCGACTCCACGTTCACCATCTCCAATGTCGTGGCATTCGCCGGCGGGTTCATCTCCATCGGCGCGCTGAACTACCTCGCGCTGTACCTGCAGATGGTGACGGGGGCCGGCTCGCAGGACGCCGGCATGCTGATGCTCCCGATGACGGCCGGCATGCTCCTGGCCACCATGTCCACCGGCCACTTCATGGCCGCTACGGGCCAGTACAAGTGGTACCCCGCCGCGAGCATGGCCGTGGCCGCTCTCGCGCTGTATCTGCTGTCGACCATGACGACCAGCACGAGCCTCGCCGTCACCTCGGCCTTCATGGGCGTACTCGGCCTGGGCGCCGGGCTTTCCCAGCAGGTCACGGTGGTCGCCTCACAGAGCTCGGTGGCAGTGCGCGACATCGGCGCGGCGACTTCGACCGTCACCTTCACCAGGATGCTGGGCACTTCGATCGGCGCCTCGGTCTTCGGCGCGATCCTCAACAGGGGGCTCGCCGGGGACGCGTCCGAACTCAGCCACGGCGCGTCCGTCGACCCGGTCGCCGTACGCCGGCTGCCGCACGGCGTGCGGGACGCCTACACCGCGGCGTACGCCGACTCCCTGTCCACGGTCTTCCTCACCGCCCTGCCGGTCACCCTCGCGGCCCTGGCCTGTGCGCTCTTCCTCAAAAAGGTCCCGCTCCGTTCCGGCCGCGGTCCCAGCGAGGGCACCGGCGGAGCCGCGTAGAGGCCCCGGCAGGGCAGCGGACAGGCCCGGCGCTCCGCCCTAATGCGCCTCGCCGCCAAGTTCAAGCCAACCCGGGAGAGGGCAAGGTCACAGCCGTGCCCCCTGCAGCTCACCTGCGGTTCCGGCCTAGCATCCGAGCATGACTGTCCTGCCTGACGACGGGCTCTCGCTGGCCTCCGAGTTCCCTGACGCGACCCATGAGCAGTGGCAACGCCTGGTCGAGGGCGTCCTGCGCAAGTCGGGCAGGGAGTTCTCGGGCGCGGCGGCGGAGGACGCGCTGTCCACCGAGATAGAGGACGGACTGCGCAGCCGCCCCCTGTACACCGCGGACGACGCGACGCCCGACCCCGGTCTTCCCGGCTTCGCCCCCTTCGTCCGGGGCGGTCGCCCGGAGGGCAATGTGCTCGGGGGGTGGGACGTACGGCAGCAGCACACCACCGCCGACGGCGGGGCGGTGCTGGCGGATCTGGAGAACGGCGTCGCGTCGCTGTGGCTGGTCATGGGCGAGCGGGGGATCCCCGTACCGTCACTCGATCGGGTGGTCGACGGCGTCTATCTCGATCTGGCGCCCATCGCCCTCGACGCGGGAGACGACGTCGAAGCCGCCGCCGGTGAACTGCTGCGGCTGTACAGGGAGCGCGGGGTCGCGAAGGAGGCGGCGCGCGGCAGCCTGGGGGCCGACCCGCTGGGGTTCGAGGCGCGTACGGGTGAGGGCTTCGGGTTCGCGCCCGTCGCAGCTCTGGCGCGGCTGTGCGCCGAGGAGTATCCGGGGCTGCGGGCGCTGACCGTGGACGCGCTGCCGTACCACGAGGCCGGCGGGTCGGCGGCTCAGGAGCTGGGCAGTTCGCTGGCGACCGGTGTCGCCTATCTGCGGGAGCTGACGGCGGCGGGGCTGACGGTCGAGCAGGCCGTCGCGCAGTTGGAGTTCCGGTACGCGGCCACCGCCGACCAGTTCCTGACGATCGCCAAGCTGCGGGCGGCGCGCCGGCTGTGGGCGCGGGTGGCGGAGGTGTGCGGGGCCGAGGGCCGGCAGGTCCAGCACGCCGTGACCTCGCCGGTCATGATGGTGCGCCGCGACCCGTGGGTGAACATGCTGCGCACGACGGTCGCGACGCTGGCCGCCGGGGTGGGCGGCGCCGACGCCGTCACCGTGCTGCCCTTCGACCACGCCCTCGGGCTGCCGGACGCGTTCGCCCGCCGGATCGCCCGCAACACCTCGACGATCCTGGTCGAGGAGTCGCACTTGTCCCGGGTGATCGATCCGGCCGGCGGCTCCTGGTACGTGGAGCGGATCACCGACGAACTCGCCACCGCGGCGTGGGCGTTCTTCCAGCGCATCGAGAAGGCGGGCGGCCAGGCCGCCGCCCTGCGCTCCGGGCGGCTCGGCCAGGACCTGGCCGACACCTGGAAGGCGCGCAGCGCGAAACTGGCCGAGCGGAGCCAGCCCATCACCGGGGTCAGCGAGTTCCCGAACCTCGCCGAGCGGCTCGTGGAGCGCGCACCGGCTCCGGCGCCGCGGTCCGGCGGGCTGCCGCGCGTGCGGCGCGACGAGGCGTTCGAGGCACTGCGCGCCCGTTCCGACCGCCACCTCGCGGCGACCGGGGCCCGGCCGCGGATCTTCCTGGCCGCCCTCGGGCCCGCCGCGGCGCATACCGCCCGCCTCACCTTCGCGTCGAACCTGTTCCAGGCGGGCGGCATCGAACCCGTCGACCAGGGGGCGTTCGAGGACAGCGGTGCCACCGAGGTCTGCCTGTGCTCCAGCGACGCGCTGTACGAGGAGCGGGCCGCGGAGACCGCCGCGAGGCTGAAGGAGTCGGGCGCCCGGCATGTGTTCCTCGCGGGCCGCCCTGGGCAGTACCCAGGTGTCGACGCCCATGTCTTCGGGGGCTGCGACGCCGTCGCCGTGCTCTCCGCCACCCTCGACCGTATGGGAGTGTCCTGATGGCAACGATGGGAATCCCGGACTTCTCCGGGATCGGCCTCGGGACGCCGAAGGCCGACGGCGGCGCCGAGGAGTGGCGCGACGCCGTCAAGAAGGCCGCCGCCGGGGACGACCTCCGCTGGGAGACCCCGGAGGGCATCTCGGTCAAACCGCTCTACACCGGGCAGGACGTCGAGGGCCTGGACTTCCTCGGCACCTACCCGGGCGTCGCCCCGTATCTGCGCGGCCCGTACCCGACGATGTACGTCAACCAGCCCTGGACGATCCGTCAGTACGCGGGCTTCTCCACGGCCGAGGAGTCCAACGCCTTCTACCGGCGCAACCTCGCGGCGGGCCAGAAGGGGCTGTCGGTCGCCTTCGACCTGCCCACCCACCGCGGCTACGACAGCGACCACCCCCGGGTGACCGGTGACGTCGGCATGGCGGGCGTGGCGATCGACTCGATCTACGACATGCGGCAGCTCTTCGAGGGGATCCCGCTCGACCGGATGACCGTGTCGATGACGATGAACGGCGCGGTGCTGCCCGTGCTCGCGCTCTACGTCGTGGCCGCGGAGGAGCAGGGCGTGCCGCCGGAGAAGCTGGCGGGGACCATTCAGAACGACATCCTCAAGGAGTTCATGGTCCGCAACACCTACATCTACCCGCCCAAGCCGTCGATGCGGATCATCTCCGACATCTTCGCCTACACCTCGCAGCGCATGCCGCGCTACAACTCCATCTCCATCTCCGGCTACCACATCCAGGAGGCCGGAGCCACGGCCGACCTGGAGCTGGCGTACACGCTGGCCGACGGGGTGGAGTACATCCGGGCCGGGCGGGCCGCGGGGATGGACGTGGACGCGTTCGCGCCCCGGCTCTCCTTCTTCTGGGCGATCGGCATGAACTTCTTCATGGAGATCGCCAAGTTGCGCGCCGCGCGTCTGCTGTGGGCCAAGCTGGTCCGGCGGTTCGACCCGCAGAACGCCAAGTCGCTTTCGCTGCGCACCCATTCGCAGACCTCCGGCTGGTCGCTGACGGCGCAGGACGTGTTCAACAACGTGACGCGTACGTGCGTGGAGGCGATGGCGGCGACCCAGGGGCACACCCAGTCCCTGCACACCAACGCCCTCGACGAAGCCCTCGCCCTGCCCACCGACTTCTCGGCGCGCATCGCCCGCAACACCCAGCTGATGATCCAGCAGGAGTCGGGCACGACCCGGGCGATCGACCCGTGGGGCGGCAGCGCCTACGTGGAGCGGCTGACGTACGACCTGGCGCGCCGGGCATGGCAGCACATCGAGGAGGTCGAGGCGGCGGGCGGCATGGCGCAGGCCATCGACGCCGGCCTCCCGAAGCTGCGGGTGGAGGAGGCCGCGGCCCGTACGCAGGCCCGGATCGACTCCGGTCGGCAGCCGGTCATCGGCGTGAACAAGTACCGCGTCGAGACCGACGAGCAGATCGACGTCCTGAAGGTCGACAACTCCTCCGTACGCACCCAGCAGATCGACAAGCTCCGGCGGCTGCGCGCCGAGCGCGACGAACGCGCCTGCCAGGACGCGCTGCACGCGCTGACCCGCGCCGCCGCGTCCACCGGCAACCTGCTGGAGCTCGCCGTGGACGCGGCCCGCGCGAAGGCGACCGTCGGGGAGATCTCCGACGCCCTGGAGAAGGTGTACGGGCGGCACGCGAGCCAGATCCGTACGATCTCCGGTGTGTACCGCAACGAAGCCGGCGACTCCCCGTCCATCGAACGCACCCGTACGCTGGTGGCCTCCTTCGAGGAGGCCGAGGGCCGGCGCCCCCGCATGCTCGTCGCCAAGATGGGCCAGGACGGCCACGACCGCGGCCAGAAGGTGATCGCCACCGCCTTCGCCGACCTCGGCTTCGACGTCGACGTGGGCCCGCTGTTCCAGACGCCGGGCGAGGTGGCCCGCCAGGCCGTCGAGGCGGACGTGCACATCGTCGGGGTGTCCTCGCTGGCCGCCGGCCATCTGACGCTCGTACCGGCGTTGCGGGAGCAGCTCGCGGAGGAGGGCCGCGCCGACATCATGATCGTGGTCGGCGGGGTGATTCCGCCGCAGGACGTCCCCACGCTCCTGGAGATGGGCGCGGCGGCCGTCTTCCCGCCCGGCACCGTGATCCCGGACGCCGCGTACGACCTGGTGCGGCGGCTGGCCGCCGGCCTCGGGCACGGCGAGCTCCGGCCCGCCGATACCGGTCACGGCCGCTGAGTCCCGTGGCGACGGCTCCCATGGCGATCGGCCTCGACGCCTATGTGAAGGGCGTGCTCGACGGGAAGCGGGCGCTGATGGCGCGGGCCATCACGCTCGTCGAGTCCACCCGCCCCGACCACCGGGCCCTGGCGCAGGAGTTGCTCACCGAGCTGCTGCCGCACAGCGGCCGGGCGCGGCGGATCGGCATCAGCGGGGTGCCGGGGGTGGGGAAGTCGACGTTCATCGACGCGTTCGGCACCCGGCTCACCGCGCTCGGGCACCGGGTCGCGGTGCTCGCCGTCGACCCGTCGTCCAGCCGTACCGGCGGGTCCATCCTGGGCGACAAGACGCGTATGGAGCGCCTGGCCGTCGATCCGGCGGCGTTCGTACGCCCCTCCCCCACGGCCGGGACGCTCGGCGGGGTCGCCAAGGCGACCCGCGAGTCGATCGTGGTGATGGAGGCCGCCGGCTACGACGTGGTCCTGGTGGAGACGGTCGGCGTCGGCCAGTCCGAGACCGCGGTCGCGAACATGGTCGACTCCTTCCTGCTGCTGACCCTCGCCCGCACCGGTGATCAGTTGCAGGGCATCAAGAAGGGCGTCCTGGAGCTGGCGGACGTCATCGCCGTGAACAAGGCGGACGGGCCGCACGAGCGCGACGCCCGCGCGGCGGGCCGGGAACTGGCGGGCGCGCTGCGGCTGATGCACGCCGCGGACGCCGCCTGGACGCCGCCGGTGCTCAGTTGCAGCGCCCGCGAGTCGACCGGCCTGGACACGGTCTGGGAGCGCCTCGAACAGCACCGCACGCTCCTCGACTCCACCGGCCGCCTGGCCGCCAAGCGCCGCGGCCAGCAGGTGGACTGGACGTGGACGATGGTCCGCGACGAGCTCCTCAACCGGCTGCACTCGGACGCGGCCGTACGCGCCTTGGCCCCCGGCCTCGAACGGCAGGTCCAGGACGGCGAGCTGACGGCCACGCTCGCCGCCGAGCGCATTCTCACAGTGTTCGGCACCGAGCCCGGGTGATCCTTACGGGCGGGCGCCGTCCGTCGCCGGGACGGCCCGCTGGTCCGGTCCGGTGTAGGCGCCCAGCGGGCGGATCAGCGCGTTGTGGGCCAGCTGTTCGGTGATGTGGGCGGTCCAGCCGGTGATGCGGCTCATCACGAAGATGGGCGTGAAGGCGGGGATGTCGAAGCCCATGAGGTGGTAGGCGAGCCCGGCCGGGTAGTCCAGGTTGGGGTGGATGCCCTTGCGGGCGATCATGGCGTCCCGCAGCGCGGCGTGCAGGCCGGCCAGCCGGGTCGCCTCGGGGCTCGCGGCGTGCGCGACGAGCCGGTCGGTGGCCTCCTGCATGATCGGTACGCGCGAGTCGCCGTGCCGGTAGACGCGGTGGCCGAACCCCATGATCCTGCGCTTCGAGGCCAGGGCCTCGTCGAGCCATTCCCCGGCCCGCAGCGGGTCGCCGATCTCGACCAGCATGTGCATCACGGCTTCGTTGGCACCGCCGTGCAGCGGTCCTTTGAGGGCGCCGACGGCGGCGGTGACGGCGCTGTAGAGGTCGGAGAGCGTGGAGGTGACGACGCGGGCGGTGAACGTCGACGCGTTGAAGCTGTGTTCGGCGTACAGGATGAGGGAGGTCTCGAAGCAGCGGACCACTTCGGGCTCGGGTATCCGGCCGAAGCACATGTGGAAGAAGTTCTCGGCGTAGCCGAGGGCCGCGTCGGGTTGGATCGGCGCGAGGCCGCGCCGCCTGCGGTGGTCGGCGGCGACGACGGTCGGCAGCTTCGCCAGGAGGGCGAGGGACTTGGTCCGGTTGGCGGCGGGGCTGCCGTCGTCCTCGGCGGGGTCCTCGGCGCCGAAGAGGCTGACGGCGGTCCGCAGGACGTCCATGGGGTGGCAGGTGCCGGGCAGCCGGGCCAGGAGTTCCGCGGCGGTGCGGTCCACGGGCCGCAGAGCGCCTTCGCGGGCCCGGAATTCGGCGAGCTGTCCGGCGTCGGGGAGTTCCCCGTGCCAGAGCAGGTAGGCGACTTCTTCGAAGGAGCGGCGGGCGGCGAGGTCCTGGACCGGGTAGCCGCGGTAGGTCAGGGAGTTGGTCTCCTGGATGACGGTGGAGATCTCGGTGGTGTCGACGACGACACCGGCGAGGCCGCGGCGGATGTCGGGCCGGTCGGGCGGTGCGGTGATCATGGGGTCCTCCACAGAGGGGTGCGGGCGGCGGGGTCGGCTGCCGGTGCGGGGGGGGCGGCATCAGAACAGGCCGTCGTCAGAACAGGCCCGTCGTCAGAACAGGCCCGTCGGGAGCGTCGCGTCGTACGCGGCGACGGCGGCCGTGTCGACCGCCGGGAAGAGGTCCGCGAGCCCCGGTGCGTCCAGTTGGCTCAGCCGGCCCGCCGCGGCCAGGAACGCGTCCTGTGCGGAGGGTTCGACGGCGCCCTCGGCGAGGGTGCGGAACTTGGCGGTGTACCCGTCGCGGTCGAACGGGCGGGCGCCGGCCGGATGGGCGTCGGCGACGGCGAGCTCGTCCTCGATGACCGTGCCGTCGTCGAGCGTGATCACGGCCCGGCCGCCGAAGGCCCGGCACCGCGGGTCGGGGTCGTGGTAGCGGCGGGTCCACCGCGGGTCCTCGACCGTGGAGACCTTCCTCCACAGCTCCACGGTCCGCGGGCGCCGGGCGCGTTCGGGGGCGTAGGAGCGCTCGTGGTGCCAGGCGCCGTCCTCCAGGGCGACCGCGAAGATGTACGGCACGGAGTGGTCGAGGGTCTCGCGGCTGGCGTCCGGGTCGTACTTCTGCGGGTCGCCGGCCCCCGAGCCGATCACATAGTGGGTGTGGTGGCTGGTGTGCAGCACGACGGAACGCACCCGGTCGAGCGGGCCGGTCTTCTCGCGCAGCCGACGGGCGAGGTCGATGACCGCCTGCGCCTGGTACTCGGCCGAGTGCTCCTTGGTGTAGGTGTCGAGGATCGCCCGACGCGCCTCGCCCGGCTCCGGCAGGGTGACCGTGTACGACGCCTGGGGGCCGTCGAGCATCCAGGCGAGGAAGCCGTCCTCCCCCTCGTAGATCGGCGAGGGCGCGCCCTCGCCGCGCATCGCCCGGTCCACCGCCTCGATCGACGCCTTGCCGGCGAAGGCCGGGGCGAACGCCTTCCAGCTGGAGATCTCGCCCTTGCGGGACTGCCGGGTCGCGGTCGTGGTGTGCACCGCCTGCCCGACGGCCTGGTACACGGTCTCCGTCGGCAGGCGCAGCATCGCCCCGAGTCCGCAGGCCGTGGCGGCGCTCAGGTGCGCCACGTGGTCGATGCGGTGGGCGTGCAGGCAGACGCCCTTCACCAGCGCGACGTGGATCTCGTACGCGGCGATGATGCCGCGCAGCAGGTCGGCGCCGGAGCGTCCGGTGTGCTGGGCGACGGCGAGCAGCGGCGGGATGTTGTCGCCGGGGTGGGAGTAGTCGGCGGCGAGGTAGGTGTCGTGGAAGTCCAGTTCACGCACCGCCGTGCCGTTGGCCCAGGCGGCCCACTCGGGCGGCACGCGCGAGCCGGGCCGCGCCCCGAAGAGGGACGCGCCGTGGACCGGCCCGCCGGAGCGGGCCGGGTGCGCGAGGGCCTGGGCGCGAGCGACCGCGACCGGGCGGCGGACCAGGGAGGCGACCGCGACCGAGGCGTTGTCGATGATCCGGTTGACCGCCATGGCGGCGGCCGCCGGGTCCAGTTCGGCGGCCTCCCCGGTGCCGGTGGCGACGGCGGCCAGCTTCCAGGCGAGCTGCTCCTCGCGGGGCAGCCGGTCGGCGCTGGGGTGGACGCGTACCTGGTGGTCGATCACGGGGCTCCTCGCGGTCCGCTGCTGCGCGGAGACCGCCCTCGCCCGGGGGTCTCGCGCCTTTCCGCTCCGATCATTCCCGCATCCGAGGCCGCGGGCGACGCCTCCAATCTGCGGATTCCGTACGCTCCCGCGCTGTGAAACTGCGAATCTTGCGAAACGTGCGGATGCTAGCTTCACAAAAAGCGGCGCCGACCGCGCGCCGCGGAGCGAGGAGGCGCATCACCCATGGCACGGCCTCCCGTACGGAAGATCTACGCGCACGCCAAGCTGCGGCGGCTGCGCGCCGAGCGCGGCATGAACCAGGTCGAGCTGGCCCGCTCGCTCGGCATCTCGACGAGCTATCTCAATCAGATCGAGCACAGCCAGCGCCCGCTGACCGCGTCCGTCCTGCTGCGCATCGCCGAAGTCCTGGGCGTGGAACCGGAGTTCTTCTCCGAGGCCGTGGAGGAACGGCTCGCGACGGATCTGCGGGCGGCCCTCGGTGACGAGGCCACCGGCGTGTCCGCCTCGGTGGAGGAAGCCGTCGCGGTGGCCCGCGACCACCCCGAGGTGGCCCGCGCGCTGGTGGCCCTGCACCACCGCTACCGGGACGCTTCCGAGCAGGTCGCCGCGCTGGCCTCGGCCGACGACCCGGCCGCCGCCCTGCCGTCGGCCGAACCGCACGACGAGGTGCGCGACTTCTTCTACGCCCATCACAACCACATCGGGCCGCTCGACGGCGAGGCGGAGCGCGCGGCGCGGGAGTGGGGACTCGACTCGGCGCACCAGGCGGCGGACGTCCTGCGGCGCCGGCTGGCGGACCACCACCGCGTGACGGTCGTACGGGCGTCGCCCGAACGTTCGGCGGACGCCCGGCGCTTCGACGCGGAGAGCGGTCTGCTGTTCCTCTCGCCGTGGCTGACGGAGGGTCAGCGCGCCTTTCAGCTCGCCACGCAGATCGCCCTGCTGGAGTTCGGCCCGCTGCTCGGCGCCCTGGTCGGCGCGGCCGGGGTGACCTCCGCTCAGGCCGCCGCGCTGGCCCGGATCGGGCTCGCGAACTACTTCGCCGGGGCCCTGCTGATGCCGTACGGGGTGTTCCAGTCGGCCGCCGAGGAGCTGCGGTACGACATCGAGCTGCTTCAGGCGCGCTTCGGCGTCGGCTTCGAGACGGTCTGCCACCGCCTCAGCACGCTCCAGCGTTCCGGCCGGCGCGGGGTGCCCTTCTCGTTCCTCCGCGTGGACCGGGCCGGCAACGTCTCCAAGCGGCAGTCCGCCACCGGCTTCCACTTCTCCCGGCTCGGCGGCACCTGCCCGCTGTGGACGGTGTACGCGGCGTTCTCCTCCCCCGGCCGCGTCCTCACCCAGGTCGCCGAGATGCCGGACGGCAAGCGCTACTTCTGGGTGGCCCGCACCGTCACCCGGGGCGGGGCCGGGCACCGCGCGCCGCGCGCCGAGTTCGCCGTCGCCCTCGGGTGCGAACTGCGCCACGCGCACCGCCTGGTGTACGCGGAGGGCATCGCACTGGACGACCCCCGGGCGGCGACGCCGATCGGCCTGGGGTGCCGCATCTGCGAGCGCCGCGACTGCGCCCAGCGGGCCCGGCCGCCGGCGGGCGGCCGGCTGGCCGTCGACCCGGACCGGCGTACGTACGTCCCGTACCCGGTGGAGTCGTCGGGAGGGCGATGACCGCCCGCGACGGTCATCGGCCTCCCGTGCGTCAGGAGGGCGTGCCGTCGCCTTCCCTGATGGCGTTGACGATCCCGGAGAAGTCCTGGTCCGTTCCGGCCCCCTCGGCGTAGTCGGCGTACAACTCAGCTGCCCGCAGGCCGAGTTCGGCGTTGATCCCGCCGGCTCTGACGGCGTTGGCCGCCAGGCCCAGGTCCTTGGCCATCAGCGGGGCGGCGAAGCCGGGGCGGTAGTCGTGGTTCGCGGGGCTGCCGGGGACGGGGCCGGGCACCGGGCAGTTGACGGACAGGGACCAGCACTGGCCGGAGGCGGTGGAGGCGACGTCGAACAGGGCCTGGTGGGACAGGCCCAGGCTCTCGCCCAGGACGAACGCCTCGCTCACCGCGATCATCGAAATGCCGAGGATCATGTTGTTGCAGATCTTCGCGGCCTGCCCGGCGCCCGGCACACCGCAGTGCACCGCCTTCTTCCCCATGATCGCGAGGAGTGGTTCGGCCTCGGCGAACTCGGCGTCGCCGCCGCCGGCCATGAAGGTGAGCGTGCCGGCCTCCGCGCCGACCACTCCCCCGGAGACAGGTGCGTCCAGCGAGCGCATACCGGCGGCCGCCGCGGCCTCGTGGGCGGCGCGCGCGTCGACCACGTCGATGGTGGAGCAGTCGATGAACAGCGTGCCCGGCCGGGCGGCGGCCAGCAGGCCCTCCTCCCGGTAGAGGCCGAGGACGTGCCGCCCCGCGGGCAGCATGGTGACCACCACGTCCGCCGCCGCGGCGGCGCCCGCCGATGACGCGACCGGCTCCACCCCGGTCCCGGCGGCCGTGGTGAGCAGGTCGGGCATCAGGTCGTAGCCGAGTACCCGGTGGCCCGCCTTGACGAGGTTGGCGGCCATCGGGCCGCCCATGTGGCCCAGTCCTATGAAGCCGATCGTGTGCTTGCCGTTCACCATGGCACCTCCTGTGGGGTCGCGGTCAGGTGGAGTTCGCCGCCCGCGGGCGGAGCGAAGTAGCGCGCCACGTCGGCGCCGGTGACCTCGTCGAGGCCGGCCGGCGCCCAGCGCGGGGTGCGGTCCTTGTCGATGACCTGCGCGCGGACCCCCTCGACCAGGTCGTGCGAGGTGAGCGCGGCGCAGGAGATCCGGTACTCCTGCTCCAGCACGCACTCCAGCGGGCCGAGTCCGGGGGCGCGGCGCAGGGCGGCGAGCGTGACCTTCAAGGCGGTGGGCGACTTGGCGGCCAAGGTGTCGGCCGCCTCGGCGGCGGCGCGCGCCCCGTGGCCGCGCAGCCGGGCGACGATCTCTTCCATGGTGTCGGCGCGGTAGCAGGTGTCGATCCAGGACCTGTGGCCGGCCAGTTCGCCGGGCGGCGGCTGCCGTACGTACGACCGGAACGCGTCCCAGACGGGCCGCGTGGCGAGGTCGTCGAGCAGCCGGGGCAGGTCGTCGCGGGGTACGAAGTGGTCGGCGAGGCCGCACAGCAGGGCGTCTTCCGCGCCGATCCGCGCGCCGGTCAGCGCCAGATGGGTGCCGAGCTCGCCTCCCGCGAGGGCCAGCAGATAGGTGCCGCCCACGTCGGGGACGAAGCCGATGCCGGTCTCCGGCATCGCGATCCGGGAGTGCTCGGTGACGATGCGGACGCTGCCGTGCGCGGAGACGCCGACGCCGCCGCCCATCACGATGCCGTCCATGACGGCGACGTACGGCTTGGGGTAGCGGGCGATACGGGCGTTGAGCCGGTACTCGTCCCGCCAGAAGGCGGCGGAGGCCGTGCCGTTCGCACGGGCGTCCTCGTAGATGGAGCGGATGTCGCCGCCCGCGCACAGGCCGCGCCCGCCGGCGCCGGTGATGACCACGGTCCGCACGGCGGGGTCGCTCGCCCAGCCGGTCAGCGCCTCGTCGATGCGCCGCACCATGGAGTGGGTCAGGGCGTTGAGGGCCTGGGGCCGGTTGAGCGTGAGATAAGCGGCGCGGCCCTCGGTACGGAGCAGTACGGACTCGTCGGCGTGCTCGGCGGCGGTCACCGGAACGCCTCCGTCAGGCCGCGGGCCACGATGACGCGCATGATCTCGTTGGTTCCTTCCAGGATCTGGTGGACGCGGAGGTCGCGGACGATCTTCTCGATCCCGTACTCGTTCAGGTAGCCGTATCCGCCGTGGAGTTGGAGGGAGCGGTCGGCGACGGAGTAGCCGGTGTCGGTGGCGAAGCGTTTGGCCATCGCGCACAGCTGCGGCGCCTCGGGGTCGCCGCGGTCCAGGGCCTGGGCGGCCTGGTGGACCAGGGCGCGGGCGGCGGCGAGTTCGGTCGCCATGTCGGCGAGCCGGAACTGGAGGGCCTGCGCGTCGAGCAGCCGGGCGCCGAACGCCTCCCGGTCGGCGAGGTAGGCCAGGCTCTTGTTGAGGGCGCTGCGGGCGCCGCCGAGGGAGCAGGCGGCGATGCCGAGCCGGCCGCCGTTGAGCCCGTTCATGGCGATCCGGAAGCCGTCGCCCGCGCTGCCCAGCAGCCGGTCCGCGGGGATCCGGACGCCGTCCAGGACCACCTGTCGGGTGGGCTGGGCGTTCCAGCCCATCTTCTTCTCGTTGGGCCCGAACGAGAGGCCGGGGTCGTCCCGTTCGATCACGAAGGCGGAGATTCCGCGGGGGCCGTCCTCGCCGGTGCGCGCCATGACGATGTACACCTGGGCGGCGCCCGCGCCGGAGATGAACTGCTTCACTCCGCTCAGCACGTAGTGGTCGCCGTCGCGGTCCGCCCGGGTACGCAGGGCCCCGGCGTCCGATCCGGCCCCCGGTTCGGTGAGGCAGTAGCTGCCGAGGTCGTCCATGGCGCAGAGGCGGGGCAGCCACCGTGCGCGCTGCTCCTGGTCTCCGTAGGCGTCGATCATCCAGGCGACCATGTTGTGGATGGAGACGTAGCCCGCGATGGACGGGCAGCCGGAGGCGAGGGCTTCGAGGATGAGGACGCCGTCGGCCCGGGTGAGACCGCTGCCGCCCGCGTCCTCCCGTACGTACACTCCGCCGAGCCCGAGTCCGGCCGCCTTGCGCAGCACGTCGAGCGGGAAGTGCTTGTCCTGGTCCCACTGGACGGCGCGGGGCGCCAGATGGTCTTCCGCGAAGTCCAGGGTGGCTTCGACGAGGGCCTGCTGGTCTTCGGTGAGTGCGGTGCCGGTCATGGCGCTCATCCCATGGTGGGAAGGGTGAAGCTCGCGCCCTCCTTGGCGCCCGAGGGCCAGCGCGAGGTGACGGTCTTGGTCCGGGTGTAGAAGCGGATGGCGTCCGGGCCGTGCTGGTTGAGGTCGCCGAAGCCGGACCGCTTCCAGCCGCCGAAGGTGTGGTAGGCGACGGGGACCGGGATGGGGACGTTGACGCCGATCATGCCGGTGTTCACCCGGCGGGTGAAGTCGCGGGCGGTGTCGCCGTCCCTGGTGAAGATCGCGACGCCGTTGCCGTACGGGTGCTCGCTGGGCAGCCGCAGGGCTTCCTCGTAGTCGGCGGCGCGTACGACGCACAGGACGGGGCCGAAGATCTCCTCGCGGTAGATCCGCATCCGCGAGGTGACCCGGTCGAAGAGGGACGCGCCCGCGAAGAACCCCTCCTCGTGGCCGGGCAGGGTGAACCCCCGGCCGTCGGCGACGAGTTCGGCGCCCTCGTTGACGCCGATGTCCACGTAGCGGCGGACCCGGTCGAGCGCGTCCCTGCTCACCAGCGGGCCGAAGTCGGCTTCGGGGTCGTCGCTGCGGCCGATGCGGAGCGTGCCGATACGCTCCTTGAGCGCGGCGACCAGCCGGTCGGCCGTCTCCTCGCCGACCGGTACGGCCACCGAGATCGCCATGCACCGCTCGCCCGCCGACCCGTATCCGGCGCCGATGAGCGCGTCGACGGCCTGGTCGAGGTCGGCGTCCGGCATCACGATCATGTGGTTCTTGGCGCCGCCGAAGCACTGGGCGCGCTTGCCGTGGGCGGCGGCGGTGGCGTAGATGTGCGCGGCGACGGGGGTGGAGCCGACGAATCCGAGCGCGCCCACCCGGGGGTCCTCCAGGAGGGTGTCGACCGCTTCCTTGCCGCCGTTGACGACGTTCAGGACGCCGGGCGGCAGGCCGGCCTCCAGGAAGAGTTCGGCCAGCCGCAGCGGTACGGACGGGTCGCGCTCGGAAGGCTTGAGGATGAACGCGTTCCCGCACGCGAGGGCGGGTGCCGCCTTCCACAGCGGGATCATCGCGGGGAAGTTGAACGGGGTGATCCCGGCGACCACGCCGATGGGGGCGCGCAGCGAGTGCACATCGATCCCGGTGCCCGCGTTGTCCGTGAACTCGCCCTTGAGGAGGTGCGGGATCCCGGCGGCGAACTCGACCACCTCCAGGCCGCGCTGGATGTCGCCGTGCGCATCGGCCACGGTCTTGCCGTGCTCGGCCGAGAGCAGCCGGGCCAGGGAGTCGCGTTCGTCCTCGATGAGCTGGAGGAAGCGCAGCAGGACCCGGGCGCGGCGCTGCGGGTTCCACGCGCCCCACTCCTGCTGTGCGGTGAGCGCGTCGGCGATCGCCGCCTCGGTGTCGGCGCGGCCCGCGAGCGGGACGCGGGCCTGGACCGCACCGGTGTTGGGGTCGTACACGTCGCCGAAGAGGCCGGATGTGCCGGCGGTGTGCTTGCCGCCGATGAAGTGCGTGAGTTCGCGGACCATGGGTGCCTGCTCTCGTCAGGGGAGATCCGAGGACGGCGCGGCGGGCGGGGGGGGGGGGGGGGGGGGGGGGGGGGGGGGGGGGAGGGGGGGGGGGGGGGGGGGTGTGTTTTCCCCCCCCCCCCCCCCGCGGGCCGCGGGACAGCGAGCGTCGGGGCCGCCGGACGGATGTCAAGGCCGCCGGGGCCGCGAAGGTCTATGAGCGCGGGGTGAGTCGAGTGCGCTCCGCCGGATCACCAGGGTCGCGGGTACGGACCGGTGCCATGCGTGTCTGCTCCATCCTCGTGGACAACACGGAACATTCCGCGGCCGGTATCCTGACTCCCGGATCTCCACGCGCCGCCCGTCTTCCCGGCAGACCTCGCCAGTGACGTGTGGACGACAGCACGCTCCCCGGTCACAGTGGCGGGACCGTGCCGGATTCACACCGGCTTCCCTGCACCGCGGACCTTGTGCCACGAAGATATAGTTGGACGTCCTAGTAAGTCCACCCCCCGCTTCGGCCGCTTCGGCCGGCCGCCCGCACGCGGCGGCGCACCCCGTGTCCCACGTCACGTTCCGGGATGTGAACAGTGGTGCCCACGGAAGCGTCCGCCCTCTAGGCTGGCCCGTGCAGCTGGTTCGCCCTGCTCGCCAGGCAGACGCGTCGCAAGAGGGAACCCGGTGGGAATCCGGG
Source organism: Streptomyces sp. NPDC044033 (assembly GCF_056434425.1). Taxonomy (NCBI): domain Bacteria; kingdom Bacillati; phylum Actinomycetota; class Actinomycetes; order Kitasatosporales; family Streptomycetaceae; genus Streptomyces; species Streptomyces sp. NPDC044033. Next base: position 24,731 of record NZ_JBWKFF010000019.1, read on the forward strand.
ACTGCCCCGCAGCGGTGAGCGGGAACGACCGCCGTCATACGCACTGGATCCGGCCACGGGTCCGGGAAGCGACGGCCAGTAGGAATCTGCCTCGGCAGGTGTGCCCGCGAGTCCGAAGACCTGCCCGTTGCCCGTACGCGACCGATTGCGTGCGGAGATCCCGGTGACCTCGTGGGCGGGTCGGCGTGCATATCAGGTGGAGAGCACCGCGCAGCAGGCGCGGGTCCGCCCGCCTGGTCCGTCACCCTTCGCGCCCGTGTCCCGTCCCCGGGGTTCTCAGGAGTCATCTCGCGAAGGAGATTTCCGTGACAGCGAAGTCCGCAGCCGCGGCAGCACAGGCCACCGTGTACGGCTACCCCCGCCAGGGCGCGCACCGCGAACTGAAGAAGGCCATCGAGGGCTACTGGAAGGGCCGCGTCACCGCCGACGCCCTCCGGGAGACCGCCGAGGGCCTGCGCCGGGCGAACTGGCAGCAGTTGACCGACGCCGGCATCGACGAGGTACCGACCGGTGACTTCTCGTACTACGACCACGTCCTGGACACCAGTGTCATGGTCGGCGCTGTCCCCGCCCGCCACCGCGCCGCCGTCGACGCCGACGTGCTCGACGGCTACTTCGCCATGGCGCGCGGCAACCAGGACGTGGCCCCCCTTGAGATGACCAAGTGGTTCGACACCAACTACCACTACCTGGTACCGGAGCTGGGGCCGGACACGGTCTTCGCGGCCGACTCCACCAAGCAGGTCGCCGAGCTGACGGAGGCCCGCGGGCTCGGCCACACCCCGCGCCCCGTCCTCGTCGGCCCCGTCACCTATCTCCTGCTGGCCAAGCCCGCCCCCGGCGTCGCCGCCGACTTCGAACCGCTCACCCTCCTCGACCGGCTGCTGCCCGTGTACGCCGAGGTCCTCGCCGACCTGCGCGCGGCGGGCGCCGAGTGGGTACAGCTCGACGAGCCGGCCCTGGTCCAGGACCGCACTCCGGCCGAGCTGAACGCCGCCGCCCGCGCCTACCGCGACCTGGGTACGCTCACCGGCCGGCCGAAGCTCCTCGTCGCCTCCTACTTCGACCGGCTCGGCGACGCGCTCCCCGTCCTCGCCAAGGCCCCGGTGGACGGCCTCGCGCTCGACTTCACCGAGGCCGCCGCCGCCAATCTGGACGCCCTCGCCGCCGTCGGCGGCCTGCCGGGCAAGCGCCTGGTCGCGGGCGTCGTCAACGGCCGCAACATCTGGATCAACGACTTCGAGCAGTCCCTGTCCACCCTCGCCACCCTGCTCGGCCTCGCCGACCGCGTCGACGTGGCCGCCTCCTGCTCGCTCCTGCACGTACCGATCGACGCGGCGGCCGAGCGCGACATCGACCCGCAGATCCTGCGCTGGCTGGCCTTCGCCCGGCAGAAGACGACGGAGATCGTCACGCTCGCCCGCGGCCTCGCGCGGGGCACGGACTCGATCACCACTGAGATCGCCGCCAACCGGGCCGACTTGGCGTCCCGCGCGAACTCCCCGATCACCCGGGACCCGGCCGTACGGGCCCGCGCCGCCGCCGTCACCGACGCGGACGGCCGCCGCTCGGCGCCGTACGAGCAGCGCGCCGCCGCCCAGCGGGCCCACCTCGGCCTGCCGCTGCTGCCGACCACCACGATCGGCTCCTTCCCGCAGACCGGCGAGTTGCGCGCCGCCCGCGCCGACCTGCGCGCCGGCCGCATCGACGCGGCCGGCTACGAGGAGCGCATCGAGAACGAGATCCGCGAGGTCCTCGCCTTCCAGGAGCGGGCGGGCATCGACGTCCTGGTGCACGGCGAGCCCGAACGCAACGACATGGTGCAGTACTTCGCCGAGCGGCTGACCGGCTACCTCGCCACCCAGCACGGCTGGGTGCAGTCGTACGGCACCCGCTATGTGCGCCCGCCGGTCCTCGCCGGGGACATCTCGCGCCCGGAGCCGATGACGGTGCGCTGGACCTCGTACGCGAACTCGCTCACGGATCGCCCCGTCAAGGGCATGCTCACCGGCCCGGTGACCATGCTCGCCTGGTCCTTCGTCCGCGACGACCAGCCGCTCGGCGACACCGCCCGCCAGGTGGCCCTCGCCCTGCGCGACGAGGTCGGCGACCTCCAGGCGGCGGGCACTTCGGTCATCCAGGTGGACGAGCCCGCCCTCCGTGAGACCCTCCCGCTGCGCACCGCCGACCGCCCCGCCTACCTGGCCTGGGCCACCGAGTCCTTCCGCCTCACCACCAGCGGCGTGCGCCCGGACACCCAGATCCACACGCACATGTGCTATGCCGAGTTCGGCGACATCGTCCAGGCCATCGACGACCTCGACGCCGACGTCATCAGCCTGGAGGCGGCCCGCTCCCACATGCAGGTCGCACGCGAACTGGCCGCGCACGGCTACCCCCGTGAGGCCGGTCCCGGCGTCTACGACATCCACTCCCCGCGCGTCCCCTCCGTCGAGGAGGCCGCCGCCCTGCTGCGCAAGGGGCTCCAGGCCATCCCCGCCGAGCGCCTGTGGGTCAACCCCGACTGCGGTCTGAAGACCCGGGACTGGCCCGAGACGCGCGCCTCGCTGGAGAACCTGGTCACCGCCGCCCGTACGGTACGGGCGGAGCTTCCCGAGTCCTGACGCGCAGTCGTGCCCGTCACCGGCGCCGAGGCGCTGGTGACGGGCGCACCGTCCAGGCGGGCCGGTCGCGGCTCCGCCCTGGGCCACAGCGTCGAACCGGGCTCCGAGACCGCGCGCTCCGTACGGCCCCTCGGCACTCACACGACAGCGGGGCGAGGAGCTCGCGATGCCCATTCTGTGCTCACGACTGGTCAGGGGACGGCGAGCGGCCCCATAAGGCGCATACCCCGATCGGCTCCCCCGGCCCTGACCTGGCAAGACGCCGACCGCACACCATCCGCGCCCGGTCGGCCGCCGCACCACCCCCGACCCGTCCACGAGAGGCCCGCTCATGCGGGCCGGGTCCAACTCGGTCTGTGAAATGGCCATTTGGCGAGGAAAGCGGACCGGGAATCGATCACGAATGCCCCGTCGGGCGCTATATTTTCGCGATCGACGGGCGGCTCGCCGCCGTCCCGCTCTGCGGCATGAAGGAGCCCCTTCCTTGACCACTCACCTTCGACACGGCGCCCGCCCGCGGAGAGTCCTGGCGCTGCTGGCGGCGCTGTGCGGGATCATCGGCGCCTCCGCGTTCGGTACGAGCCCGGCGTCGGCAGCCGATCAGCGGCACGCCATCTACGCCATCGCGCACCGGGTCGACACCCTGGGCGGCGTGGACGCCGCCATCGCCCACGGCGCCAACGCCATCGAGATCGACACCTGCGCCTGGTGGAATCCGAACGAATGGCGCGCGTGGCACGACTGCTCCTCGGCCGGTGACAACCGGTACGGTCCCAGCTTCGACAGCATGGTCGACCGCATCCTCTCGCACGCCAAAGAGGGGCGCCGGCTGTCGATGGTCTGGCTGGACATCAAGGACCCGAACTACTGCGGAGAACAGCCGAACCGCGCGTGCAGCGTCGCCGGGCTACGCGACAAGGCGCAGCGACTGACGGCCGCCGGCATCCAGGTGCTCTACGGCTTCCTCGAATACCACGGCGGCAGCGACCCGGACGTCGGCGGCCGGGGCTGGAAGAGCCTGGAGGGCAAGCTCGGCCCGTTGGAGGGCATCACGACGACCGGGTCCCGCGACAAGGTCCGGGACACCTTCAACCGGTTGGGCGCCGGATTCCCGAAGGGCCGCCGGGTGATGGACTACGGCGACACCAATATCGCCAACGGGTTCGGCAACTGCACGGAAGCCACCTGGAACACGTGCGCGGAGCTGAAGAAGGGCGCTGCCGACCGCTCCGCCGGACAGCTCGCGGCCACGCTGTCCTGGACGACCACCTACAACGACCCGTGGTACGTCGACAAACTGCTGGGCGAGGCGCGGGTGGACGGCATCATCGCGGGCTACGGCGCCTTCACCGGAGTACGCGACTACGACAACAGCTGGCAGTGCGCCAACTCCATCGGCCTCATCCGTGACTGGGTGAACCGCCACAGCGGCACCCACCGCATGGCCAACAGCGGTGACCGCCTGTTCAAGTAGCGGGCGGCCGCGGGCCGGGGCCGCACCGCCCCGGCCCGTTGGGCCTCCCGGCCTGAAAGGCCGTCCGCCCGGCCGGCGGTCGCAGTGCGCCGCGCCCGTAGTCGGCGCCGGCGCGGTGGGCTACCCGCGGGCCGGCGCCCGGTCGGCGAGGTAGGCCATGACCGCGTACCGGTCCGGCTGGCTCTCTCTGGCGCCGGGGCCCGTGCAGGACAGGCCCGCCGCGACGGCGGCGAAGGCCGCGGCGGCGGCCGGTTCCGCTCCGCGTTCCAGTTCGGCGAGGTAGGAGCCCACGAAGCAGTCGCCCGCCCCGGTGGCATCGCGGACCCGCACGTCGATGGCGGCTCCGGCCCGCGTGCCGCCGGCCGGCGTGTGCAGCCGCCAGCCGCGGGCGCCGTCGGTGACCAGGAGATGGGTGCGGTGCGAGGCCGCGGCGGCGGCGAGGTCCCGGCCGAGGAGGCGTTCGGCCCGCGTACGGCCGATGATCGCGTGTTCCGCCACCGACAGGGCGGCCCGCGCCGCCTCGGCGCTCTCGCAGCCGTCCAGGTCGACGACCGTACGTACGCCCGTGGCGCCGTCCAGGAGGGGCGCCGCCCAGGGGAAGCGGTAGCCGTCGAGGTAGAGCCATCCGCCTCCGGCCCCGGCGAGCCGCCGCACCACCTCCGCCACATGGCTCGCGGTGACGGCGTCGTCCTCACTGATGATCGAGCGCTCGCCGTCCGGGGTGACGAGGATGACCGCGGTGGTGAGGCGGCCCCGGCGCGAGGCCCACGCCACGTCCACGCCCTCGGCGCCGAGTCCGTCCAGGAAGGCGGTGCTCAGCGCGTCGGACCCGACCACCCCGGCGAATCTGGAGTCGGCGCCCATCCTCGCCGCTGCCGCCGCCGCGTTCGCGCCCATCCCTCCGTCGTGGCGCTCGATGCCGAGCGCCTGCACCCGGTCCCCCGCGCCCGGGAGGACGGGCACATTCACCGTGAGATCGCTGTTGCCGTACCCACAGAAGACGATCATGAAAGAAGGGCACCCCATTCGCTGCGGAACTGCCGCGCGGCAGCCCGTCGGACCGCGGCGACCGGCCGCCGCGCGGGCGGGCCGGATCAGCGCGGGACCGGGCAGCGACGTGCGGTCCTGACATACCCGGCCGACGGCGGGGCTGAGGCCGCCGTGGCACCGGTCGCCCGTCGGTCGCGCCATCGCTGAGCGGCGGACCCGGGCCGTGGTGATGCACCGTAAGCGCCCCGGCGCGAGAACGTCAACGGCCTCCTCCCCCCACCCCTCCCCACTCCTGCCGACACTCCGCCCGTCGGGCCGGGCACCTCGTGACGTGCGGTTTTCCCCGCCGACGGGGTACGGCCCCCGGCCCGAAGGCCGCTTTCCGCCGACGCTGGGCGATCACCCGTGCACCCAAAGTTGACGGAGCCGATCCGTTGACCAAACGTCATGACGTTCGCATAATTTCGGCATGGCTTGGGATGACGAAGACCTGCTGGATGGCCCCGTACCGAAGTGGCATCAGATCGCCGAACTGCTGCGGTCGGCCATCGCCGACGGCGAGTTCACCGCCGGTGACGCGCTGCCGTCCGAAACGCTGCTCACGCGGCGCTTCGGCATCAGCCGGACCACCGCCCGCAGCGCCCTGAACGAGCTTGAGGGCGACCAACTGGTGAGCAGGCGGTCCGGAAAGGGCACGATCGTGCTCCCGCCGAAGGTCGAGCAGCCGCTCAATCTGCTGTCCTCGTTCTCGGACGACATGCGGGCCCGCGGCCTGGCGCCGGGCTATCGGCTGGTCGCCGTCACCGTCCTGCCCGCTCCGGCGCAGGTCGCCAAGGAGCTGGGGCTCACCGAGGGCGACGACGCGGTCTGCGTGGACCGGGTGCTGCTCGCCGACGACGAACCCATCGCCTCCAGCGTCTCGTGGCTGTCGCCGCTGGTCGTCGACCCGGCCACGCCGCCGCCCGAGGCGACGCTGCGGGACTCCTCCCTCTACGAGTGGATCGAGCGCACCACCGGTACGCGGATCAGCTCGGGCGAGGAGTACATCGAAGGGGGCGTCGCCGACGCGCAGTTGGCGCAGCGGCTGGCCGTCGCCAAGGGCGCTCCGATCCTGATCGCGCGCCGCCGTTCACTCTCGGCGACCGCCGTCCCCCTGGAGTACGTGGTGATCACCTACCGGGCCGACAGGTACCGCTTCCGAATCGAGCTCACTCGCCCATGAACACAGACTCACCCGCGCACAAGGCAGCACCCGCGCACCAGACCGCGCTCTTCGTCGGGGACACGGTGTTCGACACCACCCTCCGCGTGGGCTCCCTGCCCGCCGCCGACGAGAAGGTGGTCAGCGACTACCTCACCGACTCGGTGGGGGGTGTGGTGACCAACGCGGCCGTCGCCTGCTCCCTCACCGGCACCCCGACCGCGCTGGTCAGCTCCGTGGGAACGGACGCGGCCGGCCGGGAGTGCGCCGAGCAGGCGCGCGGCCTCGGCGTGGACTTCCGGCCCGAGGTGTCTCAGGGCCCCTCCAGCCGGGCCGTCATCACCATCGCCGAGGACGGCGAGAAGCACCTCATCCTCGTGCCCGGCGTCCGCATGTACCCCTCCGAACCCGTCTGCCGGGAGCTCTCCCTCGCGGACGCGGGCTGGCTGCACACCGCGGTCTACGACCCCGTCGCCGCGCGAGCCGTCATCGCCCGGTGCGCCGAGAACGGCGTTCCGTGGTCGATCGACCTGGAGCCGGCGACGTTCCCCGGCGGCATCGAGGAGCTCGCGGACCATATCGACGGCGCTGCGACGGTGTTCTGCAATACGCACGCCGCTCGTGCCATCGGACCCGACGCGATCGAGGTGCTCTTCGGCCTCGGCGCCCGCTCGGTGGTGTTCACCGACGGCTCGCACGGCGCCCGTTGGTGCACGCCGGGCGCCGCGGAGGTCACCGTCCCCGTCGCCCCCGGCGCGGCCCCCGTGGTCGACACGACAGGCGCGGGCGACTGCCTCGCCGGGTCGTTCGTCGGCATGATGCTCGACTCCGGCGACCCGCTCGGCTCTCTGCGCTACGCGGTGGCGGCGGCTTCCCACAGCTGCTCGGGGTTCGGCGGCCACCTGTCGTACGCGACGAGGGCCGAGCTGTCGGAGCTGCGCCGGCCCACCGGCACTCCCCCGCCATCGCAGACGCGGGCACGGGCCGGGTCCGTCTTCCCCGGAGGTTCGCATGACGCTGGTGAGTGAGGAGACGGAAGTCTTCGAGGCCGCCCCGGGACAGCGGTGCGCCGTACTGTTCCTGGCCCGCCTGCGCGCGCCGTTCCCCGAGGACTTCGACCGGACCCTGCGGCCGGTCATGGAGCGGCTCGACGCTCTGCGGGCCGAGGGCTGGCGGCTCTCCGTCGACCGCATCCTCGCGGGCGACGAGGGCGGGCCGGACGGGCAGGGGCCTGATGGGCCGGGGCCGGACGGACGCGCGGTGGCGGATTCGCCCACCGTGTACGCCACCGGGTTCTCCCACGACGTCGACTTCGTCGGCATGTTCGAGGCCCCCACTCCGTCGGCCGCTCTCCGCGGGACGCTCGCCCTCGAAGAGGCGGGCTGGGCGCGTGCGCTGCGCACCGAATGGCTCATCGGGCCACGGGAGTTCCTGCCGGTGGTCGGCCCCGCGTCCCGGCGCGAGGACGACTGGGCGTTCTTCGCGCTCTGGAAGTGGAACAGCGCCTGGCAGGCCGCCTCCGCGCGGGAGCGCCGCGAGTACGACCTGGAGTGCGATGTCGCGTTCTCCGAGGACGTACGCGCCGGAGCCGCCATCGCCGGCCGGCACCGCCTCGACGGCGCGAGCGAGTGGGACCACGTCGGGGTGTGGCGGGTGCCGAGCGTGGCCATGGTGCAGACGGCGATGCGGGAGCACACCCGGGTGGCGGACTTCAAGTTCACGACGTCCCGCCACTACCTCGGCCGTCGCACGCGGCTCGAAGACGCCTTGCGAAGGAAGTGACATGAGGGACACGAACGACACCGTCTGGCTGCACTACTCCCTCCCCCGTACCACGTGGTTCGAGCTCGAACCCGCCGCCCGGGCCCGGCACGAGGAGGCGTTCCAGAAGGAGCGCGACGCCTCCGAGCGCCTGGGCGGAAAGCGGGTCGGAGTGTTCCACGTCCGGGGGCAGAGCGACTACTCGCAGGTGGAGATCTGGTTCTTCCCCACCGCCGAGCAGTCCTTCGACCACTGGTCCCGTCTGGTCACCGCCGGATACACCAGCTGCTTTGAGTTCTCCAACCAGGTGGGGCTGGCCGACCCGGCCGGCCCGTCCACACCTGACGCCATTGAAAGGACATCATGAACAACCCCGTCGACAGCACCGCAGGCGAGCGAACGGTAGGCGTCTTCCCGCCCAAGGAGTCGGCGCTGACCTCGATCTTCGGCACCGAGCGCGTCGTCATCGGCGTCGTGCACTGCCCGCCGCTCCCCGGCAGCCCGCACTACCGCGGCGAGTCCATCGCGGACATCGTCAAGTTCGCCGTGGAGGAGGCGAAGGCGTACCAGGAGGGCGGAGTCCACGGCCTGATCGTGGAGAACGCCTGGGACCTGCCCTTCCCCAAGCCGGAGGACCAGGGCTTCGAGACCGCGGCGAACCTGGCCGTGATCGGTGACCACGTGCGCGAGAAGGCGGGGCTGCCGGTCGGTGTGAACGTCCTGGCGAACGGCGCGCACTGCTCGATAGCGACCGCCCAGGCCGCCCAGTCGTCCTTCGTCCGCGTCAACCAGTGGGCGAACGCCTACGTGGCCAACGAGGGCTTCATGGAGGGGCTGGCCCCCTCCGCCACCCGGTACCGGGCGACGCTCCGCGCCGAGCAGCTCAAGGTCTTCGCTGACGTGCACGTCAAGCACGGTTCGCACTCCATCATCGCCGACCGGAGCCTGGCCGAGCAGACGGAGGACGCCGAGTTCTTCGACGCGGACGTGCTCATCGCGACCGGGGGCCGCACGGGTGACGAGGCCGCGGAGACCGAGGTCCGGGGCATCATGGACGCCACTCAACTGCCGGTGATCATCGGCTCGGGCATGACCGAGAACAACGCCGAGCGGCTGCTGTCCCTGTGCCACGGCGCCATCGTGGCCTCCTCTCTGAAGGAGAACGGCCGCTGGTGGGGCCGGGTCGACCAGGCGAAGGTCCGGGCGTTCACCCGGCACGCCGAGCGCGCGGGCTACCAACTGCCGTGATCAGCGGCATGACAGACAGCTGAAAAGACGCTGGTGGGCCGCGTACGGCCACCGGGCCCCCGGTACGGGAACAACCCACCGGGCCCCCGATGCGAGGTCGGCCCACCAGCCCCCCGGCGGCTGCCCCGCGGCCGCCGGGCGCCAACAGGACAACGGGTTCTCATCGGTGGCGATGATTCCCTCCGGCCGTGTCAGCACCGGCCGGGGGACCGCACCGACGCGGCGGGCCGCCTCCGGCCCGGCCGCCGGCCCCCTCACATACCGGCGATGTCCGGCAGCGACAGCGGAGGTACTCCCTTATGCAAGCGCGGCATACACATGCGCGGTCGGCGCCGCCCGGCCCCCTCAGCGCGGCTCTCAAGGAGCGGAACGCCGAGGTATGGGACCAGGCGCGCACCATGCGGTTCGTACGCGAGGTCACCGACGACACCGTCAGCGACACCGTCTTCGCCCGATACCTGCTGTTCGAGCGGGAGTTCGTGGACACCGCCGCCCGGCTGGCGGGCGCGGCCGTGCGCGAGGCGCCCGGCGCCGCGGCGCTGGCGGGGCACGCCCGTACGCTGCACGCTCTCGTGACGGACCAGTACGACTACTTCAGCCGGGCGCTGGAGACCACCGGTGTGCCGGAGGTCGGTCCGCGCGCCCAGGAGCAGGCGTCGGTCCTCACCGAAGAGGTCCTGGACGCGGCCGACGCTCTCGGCTACCCGGCCATCGTGACGTGCATGTACGCGGCGGAGTCGCTGTACGAGAACTGGTGCGGCGCGGCCGTCGGCTCGCCCTCCGCGCGTGCCGAGGTCGCGGACTGGGTGCATTTGCACACCGTCGAGCCCTTCACCACGCAGGTGCGGTTCCTGGAAGCCGAGATCGACGCGCTGGAGATCCTTCCCGAGACCGCTGCGGAGCTGGTCACGGTCTTCGGGAAGGTCCTCGCCGCGGAGATCCGCTTCCACGACGCCGCCTATGTCGAGTAGGGGCCGATCCGGGCCGGCCCACCCCCGCCCCACTGACCGACTCACACAACCCGACCTGGCCTGACTGATGACAGCCACCGCTACTGATCGCTCGTAGCAACACGGAAGGTGGAGCGATGCCGGACGCAAGCGAACACAGCAACATCCTCGACAGGATCGGCATTCCGCGAAGTCTGGCAGCGGGGTATCTGGCTCTGGCGTTCTTCATGATCGGAGACGGCGTCGAACAGGGCTATCTGTCCGCGTTCCTCAACGATCAGGGCTTCCCCTCCCACCAAGTGGCGCTGATGTTCACGCTGTACGGCGTGACCGCCGGGGTGTCCGCGTGGATGGCCGCCGCCCTCTCCGACGTCTTCGGCCCGCGCCGCCTCATGGCCGTCGGCGTCGCGGTCTGGGTGGTGTTCCACGTCCTGTTCGTCACGCTCGGGGTGACGGAGCACTCCGGGGCGATGCTGCTCGTCTGCTACGGGCTGCGCGGATTCGGATATCCGCTGTTCGCCTACGGGTTCCTCATGTGGATCGTACGGACGGCGCGCCCGGAGAAGCTGGGCGTGGCCGTGGGCTGGTTCTGGTTCGCCTACATCGCCGGGTTCTCCACGCTGAGCCCGCTGATCGCCAAGGAGAGCATCGCTCTCATCGGGCCGCTGCCCACGCTGTGGTCCGCCCTGCTGGTGATCGCGATCGGCGCGGCCATAGCGATGAAGGTCCGCGCCCCCGGAGGGGACCGCCCGATCGCCCGCCCGGAGGAGAACCCGCTGCGCGGGCTGGTCAAGGGCGTCTCCGTGCTCTGGCAGGAGCCGAAGGTGGCGGTGGCGGGGCTGATCCGGGTCATCAACGGCGTCTCCCAGTTCGGCTTCCCGGTCTTCCTGCCGGTCTACTTCACCAAGACCCTCGGGTTCGCGCTCGGCGACTGGCTCACCATCTACTCCGTGATGTACCTGGTGAATCTGGGGTTCAACCTGCTCGCCGGGTACTGGAGCGACCGGTACGGGGTCACCCCCGTGCTCCGGTGGATGGGCTGTGTGGGGTGCGCCGTCACCACGGTCGCCTTCTACTACGTCCCCACCGCGACCCACAGTTTCTGGCTGTCGTTGCTCATCGGCAGCGCGTTCTGCGCCTGCCTGGCCGGGTTCTCCCCGATGTCCGCCCTGATGCCGAAGATCGCCCCTCGGCGCACGGGCGCGGCCATGGCCGGGCTGAACCTCGGGGCGGGGCTCGGCACGGCGGCCGGCCCCGCGCTGGTCGGCCTCTGCCTGACGCCGATGGGTGTGGAGGGCGTGATGTGGGTGTTCGGCGCGTGCTACGTCGTCGGCGCCCTGCTCACCGTGTTCCTCAACCGGATCACGCCGCAGAGCCCGCCGGTTCCGGCCACCGCCGAGCTCTCCGTCTCCTCCTGAGGAGGCCCCGCCGCCCGAGGTGATGAGCGGCATCGGCGGGGGCGGTCGGCTTCCCGCGGGCGCGCCGCGGGCGTGGGGGCCGGTACGGCGGTGTCCGAGAGGCACCAGGCCGTGACCGGCCTTCTCGGCTGCCGCCGCGCCTGGGCCGGCCTCTTCAGCCGGTCCGTACGGCCGTTCCTCCGTCCGTATCCGGCCCGGCGGCGGAGGGGCGGGCGTGGGGCGGTCGGGCCGACCGCGACGGCGCGGGCGCGCGGGACGGCCGGTGCGGGGCGACGCGGCCGAGTCCCGTGGCGACACCCGCCGAATCGCGTGAGCCCAGTGGTTGGCCGGTAAACAGCTCAGTGCCGTCCGGCGGGCGCGGCTAGTCTTTCCCGGCTATGACAGTGACCTGAGCGGCCGAGGACACCGGGCGGGGCGCCGTCACCGGGGACGCGGCACAGCTTCGGTCCCGGTGTTCGACCGATCACCTGAACTGACGGCTCAGGCACCCTTCTCGAAGCCTCCGGCATAAATCGAGCACAAGGCCCCGGGACTGTTCACGAAGTCTCTGCGGCCGACGCGCGCAAAACATCCATGAAAGGTGAAGCATGGCTGTCGATGCCGAAACGCCCGCGGAGAAGCACACCACCTACGAGAGCTTCATGGCCTCCGTGATCTCTCTCGACGGCAAGTCGTTGATCGCCGACCTCCACAAGGCGGAAGTCGAATTCCCGGCGCTGATCACTGCCTTCAAGTATCTGAGCATTCACGCGGCAGCCTCAGTGATCGCCGGCAACACCTTTCGCCGCGGCAACCTGCTCGCGGACTGCGGCCCTGCCGTGGCCGAACTCGCCGTGACCGCCGCGAACTCTGTCGTCAACAGCCCGGACCTGGCCAAGAGCGCGGTCTCAAGGATCAACGCACACTACATCCAGGCCGCCATGGAGAAATCCATGGAAGAGGGTCACGTCGTCGTACCCACGGTGATCGAGACCTCTGAGCAGTAGACCAGCAGGCTCGGGCCACAACGGAATGACTGGGGTGACTGTTGCCATGAACGAGATCAACCTCGTCGACCTGGCGAGACTGTTCGAAGCGGCCGTTTCATCCAACTCACCGGAGCAGTCGGAAGTGCTCGACAAGGTTCCGGCAGCCGACCGCGCGCGGATCGGAGAAGTCCTCGCGGCGCTGCTCGCCACCCCGGAGGAGGAGCGCATGCTGCGGCTTCCGATGGCCGACACCGACATGGTCGACTTCGAGATCCCGGAGGAGGTCGGGCGCCGATGAACGCTCCCGTGCGCGACGGCATCGTAGGGAATCTGTCCGAGCACGCCGCGTCGTACCCGGCCTTCGACGACCACCCCGCCATCAGGGCCGAGTTCGCCCGTTCGCTGCGCAAGCGCACCCGGCTGTGGGAGCCGCTCCTGAGCCTGCTCGCCGCGGAGTTCGACCACCGCCCCTGCGATGCCTCCGCCCGGGTCATGGGCGGCTGGTTCACCATGGTCCATCTCTCGGCGCCGATCGATCAGCTGGTGGACCGCGATCCGATGTCGGACTACTGGCGCGAACTCGGCGGGGTCGGCGCCATCGAGCTCGTACTGGCGCTGAAGGACCAGGTCTTCCGCGCACCGCTGCTGGCGCTCGGCCCGGAGGCAGACCCCACGACGAGCCACGCGGTGTCCCGGGCGACCATCGAGCTCGGCTCGGCGTGCCTGACGGCGTCGATCGGTGAATACCTCGACATCGTGGGCTACTCCGAACTGCGCTCGAAGCCGCCTTTCCCCGCGGAGGCCGGCGCTCGTGTCGCGTTGTTCTACGAGAAGCTCGTCGGCTGGAAGTCGTCCGTCATCTACGAGTGCCTGCTGCGCTGCGCGGCCCTGACGATGCAGGCACCGGACGCGGCGGTCGAGGCTCTCGCCGCCTTCGGCCACCACATCGGATTCGCGGTGCAGGTGCTCGACGACGCCGGCGGGGTCTGGGGTGGCGGCGACGACCTGGAGAAGGATCCCGTCAAGGTGACCTCTCCCCTTGCCTACGCCCTCGCGGTCGACCACCCCCGCCGCGACGAGCTCGTCGACCTGCTGCACACCGCCGCGGCCGGCCGCGATGTGGACAGGACCCGGGAGATCCTCGACGGTGTCCAGGCCCGGGCGTTCCTCGAATTCCTGATCCGGGACCGGATCTCACTGGCCGTCCGGGCCCTGGCCGAGGCCGTGCCCGGACTCGCCGCCCCCCTGGAACGCTGGGCGGAAGCCTACTTCCGGCGGACGTCGGAGGCCGCCCGGTGACCGAGGCCGCCGCACCGTCGGCGCCTGCCTCCCCGGCACGCCCGCCGTCGATGCCGGGGCTGCCGTACTTCGGCGGCATCGTGCGGATGAGGAAGGACCCGATCGGCTATCTGGAGGAAGCGAGCCGCCGGGGTCCGGTCGTGCTGCTGGGGCGGCTCGGCAGAAGGCGGTTCTACCAGGTGAACGACCCGGATCTGGTGCGGTCGGTCATGACCGCGCCGCGTGCGGACGTCGGCATGACGCGCACCAGCGACGTCCTGGGCTTCCTCTTCGGCGAGTCCGTGTTCACCATGCAGGACGAGCCCTGGCGCAAGCGGCGCGACGAGTTGCAGCCCGCGTTCAAGACCTCGAACCTGCCGGAGCTGTTCGGCTCGGCGGCGGGCGAGCTGGCGCGGACCGTTGCGCGCTTCGAGCCGATCGCCGATGCCCGGGGATCGATCGATTGCAGCGCTGCGATGCTCGATCTCCTCCAGCGCATGATCGTGCGGATGATGTTCGGTGTGGCCGTTCCGGAAACCGCCGGGCACCTGACACGGGCCTTCGACTACGGGCTGGAATACCGTCAGCGTCGGCGCTGGGCCTTCACCAGCTTGCCGCTCTCGTTCCCCACCCCGGCGAACAGGAAGTTCACCGACGGAGTCGCCCGGCTCAACGACAGCATCGTCGAGATCATCGAGGACCACCGGGCGAACCCTCCGGAGCGGGCCGGCCTCCTCAAGATGCTGATGGAGTGCCGCGATGCGCAGACGGGCGCCGGCTGGACCGACGACGAGCTGCTGGCCGAGGTGAAGACGGCCTTCGTCGCCGGGTGGCTGACGACGACGACCGCGGCGACCTGGTTGTTCGACCTCCTCGGCCGCCACCCTGAGGTCACGGCCCGAGTGGTGGCCGAACTCGACTCGCTGCCGTCCGACCGGCCGCTCACGTACGACGACCTCAACCAGCTGGAGTTCGTGGAGGACACGATCCTGGAGGCGATGCGGCTCTTCCCGCCGGGCTGGCTGCTCAGCAGACGGGTGCGGCGGACTTTCTCGCTGGGCGGTCTCCGCCTCCGCCGCAACGCGGTCCTGCTGGTGTCGCCGTACGCGCTGCACCGGGACCCGGCCCACTGGAACGAACCGGACCGGTTCCAGCCCGACCGCTTTCACGGCCGCACTCACGGCGAGGCGCACAGAGCCGCGTTTCTCCCGTTCGGTTTCGGGCCACGCGTCTGTATCGGCCGCGGTGTGGCCATGATGGAGCTGAAGATGATCGTCGCGACACTGCTGCGGCGTTTTCGGTTCACGCTCGCCGACACCGCTCCCGCGAAACTGCAGCCCGTCTCCTTCTTGCGGCGCGCCGAACCGCTCATCCTGCATATCGCTCCTCGCTGAAGCGCGCGAAGAAACCGTTGAGCCCTTCAACCGGGCCTCTCGCAAGTGCAGCCAGGTCAGGCGTGGGCAGGGTCGGCAGCCGAGGCCAGTGGCCGCCATGCCGCCCGTGACGCCAACCGATCGGGGCCCGTCTGAAAGCTCGTCGACATCGATTTCCGAGGCGGCCGACGCGAGTCGCACCGCCGGAAATCCAGGCCGCCATCCAACACGACGAGGTACAGATATGAGCAGAGTATCGCTGAACTCGCCCGAGTCCGAGATGAACGAATCGGGCGGGGGCCGAGCAGTTGTCGAAACGGAATACGAGCGGGAAGTCGCCCGGATGTACGACGAGAAGCAGGACGATTTCAATCTGCTGCTCGGGAAAGAGACGAACCTCGTCCACCACCACTTCGGGATCGGGGATTTCGATCGGTCGCCCGGCGCGCTGCGGAGTGAATCCGAGATACAGCGCCGTCTGCACGAGCTGGAGAACGCCCAGACCGAGCGGCTCCTCGACCTGCTCGACGGGCTCGGTCCCGAACACCGGATCTTCGACGGCGGATCAGGCCGCGGCGGAACGGCCTTCATGGCCCACAAGCGGCTGGGCTGTTCCGTGGACGGCGCCACCATCTCGCGGTACCAGCGGGAGTTCGCCGAACGGAGCGCCCGCGAGTGGGGCTGTGACGCGAAGGTCCGGTTCCACTTCATGAACATGCTGCGTACCGGCTTACCCGCCGCGACCGTCGATGCCGCTCTGACCAACGAGGTCACCATGTACGTCGATCTCACCGCGCTGTTCCGGGAGTTCGCCCGGATCGTCAAGCCGGGCGGGCGCTACGCCTTCGCGACGTGGGCGGTCGACGAGAGCGGTACGGCGGACGGGACCATCGACGCGATCAACCGCCACTACTCCTGCACCATGCACACGCGCGGGGCCTACCTCCGGGCGCTGCTGGACTCCGGGTTCGTGCCGTACCACGTAGCCCAGATGGACGACGACGCGCTGCCGTACTGGGAGTTGCGCCGGCGCAGCGAGCACAGCGACACGATCGAGAAGCTCTTCATGGACGGGTACAACGCCTCGTCGATCGCGTACCTCATGGTTGCCGCGGAGCGGGTCGGCCCATGACCCCCGACGCGTTGCTGGACCAGTTGGACCGGGAACTGTTCGCGTTCCTGCACCGCGAGCCGCCGCGGTCCGAGACGTTCCGGCGGATGGTCAGCGACCACATGGCCTGGCGCTCGTGGGACGACGGCGAGCCGGCGGCGGCGAACTCCCGGGGCAAGCGGCTGCGGCCGCTCCTCGCGCTGCTCACCGCGCAGGCGATCGTCGGCGACCACCGCAGGGCGATGCCGGCGGCGGTCTCGGTGCAGCTCGTCCACGACTTCAGCATCATCCTGGACGACATCATGGACCGCGATCGGATGCGGCGTAACCGCCCGGCGCTCTGGGTCAGTTACGGCACCGGCCACGCGATGACGACGGCGGCCGGGATCTACGTCGTCGGGCTCGACGCGCTCCAGGACTACCTGGACGCGGGCCCTTCCCACGTCGCACCACGGGCCCTCACGAGGACCCTGCTGGACTCGTGCCTGGAGATGGCCGGCGCCCAGCACACCGATCTGGACTGGGAGAACCAGCTCGGCATGACGCTCGACCAGGTCAGGGGGGTGGCCCTGGGACGCTCGTGCCTGATCAGGTGCGGGGTCGAGCTCGCGGCGGCTGTCAGCACCCCGGACCACGAGATCCGGGCGGCCTTCCGCGAGTTCGGCGCGCTGGTGGCCACGGCGTTCTCGATCATCGACGACCACCGCGGGCTCTGGGGCAGCGAGGTACGGAACGGCAAGCCGCTGCACAGCGACATCCGGCAGCACAAGAAGACCTACCCGATCGTCGTCGGCTACCTGCGGTGCGGTCCCGCCGAACGCCGCCGTATGCGGGCCCTGCTGGACAGCCCCGCGCCGGGCGACACCGAGATCACGGCGGTCATGGAGCTCCTCGACGAGGCCGACGCCTCGGGCGCCACGCTGCGGGAAGTGGAGCGCCTGACCGCTCTCGCCGTCGAGCGTCTGCACCGTCCGCCGCTGGCGCGCTTCGCGGTCACCGATCTCGTCGAGCTGGTCGAGGGCCTGTTCGGCGGGCTCGCCGGCTCCTCTCCCTCCCTGCCACAAGGAGGATCCATATGGTAATCCGCCCATCCGCCAAAGGAGTTGAGCCACCGTTCGCGACCCTGCCACCTCTCATGCCGGCGCGGCTGCCCGAGCTCGCCCCCCGGATCAAGGAAGCGTGGCAGCACCATCCGGTCCTGGTGTTCCACCGGTGCGAGCTGACGCCCGAGGATCTCGTAGCGTTCGGCGCGCTCTTCGGCACTCCGGTACCGGTGCCCGCCCAAGAGGGGATCGTCGACACCTCCGGGGTTCCGCCCGAGATCATGATCGTCTCGAATATCGTCGAGAGCGGCCGGCGCATCGGCCATCTGGGCGGCGGAGACCTGAGCTGGCACACCGACATGTGCTACGTGCCCGAGCCCGCGCTCGCGAGCGCGCTCTACGCCGTCGAGACGCCCAACTCGCAGGGCGACACCTGGTTCCTCGACATGTCGGCGGTCTACGGCCGACTGCCCGCCGGGCTGCGCGACCGGATCGAACCGCTGTCGTGCAAGCACGACGACAGCCGTACGGCGGCAGGCGACCTGCGGTACGGCCGCGAGCCCGTCACCGACATCACCACCTCCTCGGGCGCCGTCCATCCGCTCGTACGCGTCCGGCCGGAGACCGGGCTCAAGGCCCTCTACCTGGGGCGTCGCCTGCACGCCTACATTCCAGGTCTGCCGCTCGCCGTATCCGAGGCGCTGCTGGACGAGCTCTGGACGTACTGCGAGGACCCCGCGCTGTCCTGGCCGCACCGCTGGCGGCCTGGCGATCTGGTGGTCTGGGACAACCGAGTCATGATGCATCGCCGAGACGCGGTCCCGGACGGGTCCCGTCGGCTGATGCAACGCATCCAGGCGAGGTGAGCGTGAATACGACATTCGTGCATGAGGAAAGCCCGGCCCTGGACCCGGACTTCGTCATCGACACGCTGCTGGCCCGCGGCTACCGGGAGATGGCCGCGGTGCCGTGCAGCTACCTCAAGCCGCTGCTGGAGCGCGCCGCACTCCGACCGGACATCACCTATTTCCCGGCCACTTGTGAGGGCGAGGCGGTCTCGGTCGCCACAGGCGCCTGGCTGGCCGGCCGGCGCGTGGTGGTCGCCATGCAGAACTCCGGGCTCGGCGACGCCCTCAACCCGCTCGCCTCCCTGTGCCTGCCCTACGACGTGCCGGTCCTCCTGCTGGTGTCGGTCCGCGGCGAACCGGGGACACGGGACGAGCCCCATCACGACGTGATGGGACGCACGACGGCGCGGATTCTGGATGACGTCGGGGTCAGCCACTCGTGGCTGCCGGCCGACCCTTCCGGCTTCGTCCGCGCGATCGAGGAGGCCGAGCAGGCGATGGACGACTCGCGTCGGCCGTACTGCCTGCTGATCAGGAAGGGAAGCTTCCGGGACCGGCCGGCGCCCGTGCCACTCGAACGCCCGGCCCAGGAGCGCGCGCCGGAGCAGGCGCCGGGCACCGGGACGCCGCCGAGCAGGGCGGAGGCGATCAGATGGCTGCGCGAGCGGATGCCGGAGGAGCAAGTGGTCGTCGCGACGACCGGGCTGACCAGCCGTGAGCTGTACGCCGCGGGAGACCGCGCGACCTATCTCTACCTCAGCGGTTCCATGGGGTGCGCCGCGGCGGTCGGCCTCGGTATCGCGCGGTCGAGCCCGCGGCCGGTAGCGGTCTTCGACGGCGACGGAGCGACCTTGATGCGGTTCGGGACCCTGGTCAGTGCCGCGGCGTCGGCGGCGCCGGACTTTCTCCACGTCATCTTCAACAACGGCTGCTACGACTCCACCGGCGGGCAGCCGATCCAGGGCTCGGTGCCGTTCGCCGCGACCGCCGAACTGCTCGGCTACGCCGCGACGGCGCGCTGCGACTCCCTGGCGGAACTGCGGACGGCGTACGGCAGGCTGATGGCGCGGCCGGGGCCCCGGCTGCTCGAAATCCGGGTGACGACCGACCCGGTGCCCGCGCCCCGGGTCCCGCTCGGCCTACCGGAGATCGCGACGCGATTGCGCGCTCAGCTCGTATCCCCCGTCACGGCGGTACCGGTCTCATGAGCGTGACCAGCCGGACGACCAGCAGGACCGCCGCGCTCCGGCATCTGGTGCAGCGCTCGGAGATGAGTTTCCTGATGGAGGCGCACAACGGCCTGTCGGCGAAGATCGTCGAACGGGCGGGGTTCGAGGGCATCTGGGCCAGCGGTCTGTCGATCGCGGCGGCGCTCGGAGTACGCGACAGCAACGAGGCGAGTTGGACCCAGGTCCTTGAGGTCGCCGAGTTCATGAGCGACGCGACAGAGATCCCGATCCTGCTCGACGGCGACTCCGGCTACGGCAACTTCAATTCGGTACGGCGCCTCGTGCACAAACTTGAGCAGCGCGGTATCGCCGGAGTGTGCATCGAGGACAAGCTGTTTCCGAAGATGAACAGCTTTGTGCGCGGCAGCGCGCAACAGCTCGCCGACGCGGCGGAGTTCGCGGGCAAGATCCAGGCCGCGAAGGCCGCGCAGCGCGATCCGGACTTCGTCGTCGTGGCCCGTACCGAAGCGCTGATCGCGGGCCGGGGCCTGGCCGAGGCGCTGCACCGGGCCGAGTTGTACCGGCGCGCCGGCGCCGACGCCATCCTCATCCATTCGGCCCGTTCCGACGCGAGCGAGGTCCTGTTGTTCAAGGCGGAGTGGGGTGATCGCCTGCCGGTCGTCATCGTGCCGACGACGTACTACAAGACGCCCACCGAGGTCTTCGCCGAAGACGGATTCTCGACCGTCATCTGGGCCAACCATCTGATGCGCTCCGCGTTGCGCGCCATGCAGACGACCGCTTCGGAGATCTTCGCCGAACAGCATCTGGGGAACGTGGAGGGCAAGGTCGCGCCGCTGGCCGAAGTCCTCGAACTACAGGGGGAGGACGAACTGGCGGAGGCGGAACAGCGCTGGCTGCCGAAGCGGGACGCACCGGGGCTCTGACGCGCGGTCGGCCGTCCGCGGCAGCCGCGCCGCCGCGACGGTACGGGCGGGGGCACAGTGGCCACGGCGGAGCGGCGCGGGATGCGAGCGTGCCGGGCGGCGAGGGCCGCCGTGCACGGTCGCGGTTCGGCACGTACCGGCTCAGCCGCGGTCGGCGCCCCGCCGGCGGACCATCCGTCACCGGCGCCAGCAGGCATCGACGTGCCCGAGAGGACTCAGGACTGTGAGCGCACCCGTCCCCACCGCGTCCGACGGGCCCGCCCGGGTGCCCGTGCCCGGGGGCATCGGCCGCGAGCCCCACCACACCGTGGTCCTCGCCGTCGTGCTGGCCGCCGTGCTGCTGGTGTCGATGGACAACTCCATTCTCAACGTGGCGCTGAAGACCCTCGCCGAGCCCGCGCCCGTCGGCCTGGGCGCCGATCACAGCCAGCTCCAGTGGGCCGTCGACGCCTACACGCTCTCGTACGCGGGCCTGCTGCTGAGTTCCGGGCTGCTCGGCGACAGGATCGGGCACAAGAAGCTGCTCATCGCCGGTGTCGCCCTGTTCGGCGCCTCCTCCGCCCTGTCGGCCTACGCGCAGACGCCCAGCCAACTGATCGGCCTGCGCGCGGTCATGGGCGCGGCCGGAGCCCTCATCATGCCCGCGACCCTGGCCATCATCTCCGCGGTGTTCCCCGGCGAGAAGCGCACCAAGGCGCTCGGCATCTGGACCGCTGTGGTCGGCGTGGCCGTCGCCCTCGGGCCGATCATCAGCGGCGCGCTGCTCGAACGGTTCTGGTGGGGGTCGGTGTTCCTGGTCAATGTGCCGGTCGTGCTCGTGGCCCTGGTCGCGATGGTCCGGGTCGTACCGGATACCCACCGGTCCCGCGCGGCCCGGGCCCGCCGCCTGGACCTGCCCGGCGTCGCGCTGTCGGGTCTCGGCCTGCTCGGTGTGGTCTACGGCGTGATCCGGGCCGGCGACCTCGACGACTGGACGCGTCCCGCAGCGGTGCTGCCGCTCGCCGCGGGCCTTGCGCTGCTCACCGCGTTCGTCCTGTGGGAGAGGCACGCCGCACAACCGGCCCTGGACGTACGCTATTTCCGCGAGCGCACGTTCGCGGCGGCGGCGATCGGGCTCGGCGTGCTCTACTTCGCGCTGGTCGGCGGCACCTTCGTGATCACCTTCTACTTGCAGAGCGTCCGCGGCTACAGCCCCCTGCTCACCGGTGTGTGCGTGCT
The DNA here is from genome assembly GCF_056434425.1 of Streptomyces sp. NPDC044033. Classification (NCBI taxonomy): domain Bacteria; kingdom Bacillati; phylum Actinomycetota; class Actinomycetes; order Kitasatosporales; family Streptomycetaceae; genus Streptomyces; species Streptomyces sp. NPDC044033. Next base: position 46,352 of record NZ_JBWKFF010000019.1, read on the forward strand.
GCCGCTCGCGGCTTCGTTGATCATCTTCGCGCCGCGGGTGCCGAAGCTCGTCTCCAGGTTCGGCGTGCGCGCCGTGTGCGCCTTCGGCCTGGCGGCCATGGGCGCCGGCCTGCTGGGGATGGCGACAGTCGGCCAGTCCACTTCGATCTGGATCTTCGAGGCATACCTGTTCGTCTTCGGCGCCGGGGCCGCGCACGTACACCCGCCGTCAACCGGAGCGATCGTCTCGGCGCTTCCGGCCGATGAGTCCGGCGCGGCCTCTGCGGTGAACAACACGTTCCGCCAGGTCGGCGGCTCCATCGGGGCCGCCATCCTCGGCTCCGTGCTCAACGCGGCCTACCGCGCCCGGATCGCACCGGCGGTCGACGCCCTGGACGCCCACTCGGGGCAGCGGGCACACGGATCCGTCGCGGCGACGCTCCAGGTCGCCCAGGACCTCGCCGCGCACGGCCGCGGCGCGCAGGCGCACTCCCTCGCCCGGGCGGCGAACAGCGGCTTCATCCATGCCATGCGGACCACCTGGATCACCGCGTCAGTGGTAGTACTGGTCACAGCCGTCGTCGTGTTCCTGGTCATGCCGAGGCGCGCCGACGGCAAGAGCCCATCCGGCTGAGCGGTTCAGAATCCGGATCACGTGACGGCCGGAGCCTGTCGGCCGTCGAGCCGCTGGAGCACCGGTGTGAGCTCGTCGTTCTCGGACTGGTCACCGCCTGGTCCGGCGCCTCGTCCTCCCTGCGGTCCCTGGCCCCTGGAGACCCGTGGTCACCGGAGCGACTCGGCACAGAACAATCGCTCCACACCACGCGGGTCGGAGCCGCCCAGGCATCATCCGGGATGATCCGCGCCAAGGGCCCGGGACGCTCGGGGCCTTCCTCGCCCGTGGACCTGAGTCCGGTGGCGGCGGTGAAGGCTCGTACCGCGGCGAGCATCGCGGCGCGCAGTGGAGGCGCCGGCCCACACCTCCAGGTGCGGTGGGCAGCCGTACAGCGCCCAGCTCCAAAAAGGCCAGCAGCTCCTCGTTCAGGGCCACCTCGTTCAGGCCGTCGAGCAGCGCGCGCTGCGCCAGGCGCTTCAACGCCTCGTCGCAACTCGACACCGGCGAGCGGCGAGCGGCGAGCGGCGCAGCGTGTGCGGGAACTTGGGGCGGGCCGAGCATGCCGGCCGCGAGGGCTGGTGGTCCCGCCCGTGGGGATGGCGCCGGCCCGGCCGTCCGGGGCCGGCCGGGCCGGTGTGAGGCCCGTCGGCCGGCGCTCCCGGACGGCTGCGCGAGGGCTACGCGAGCTCCATCTCGACATCCCCGTCGCCGTCCGTGGCCTGCGGCGACTTGGCCTCCCCGTACTTTTTGACGAGGTTGGTACGGAACGTCTTCTCCTGCATGTGCAGCAGGGCGGCCATCGAGGAGACGGTGTAGGTGCCGCGTTGCTCGGCGACGAACTGGGCGAGATCGGGGGACATCTTCGAGAACGCGATGACGCCGAGGTCGGGGTCGCTCTCCCGGCGCTGCCACTCGCCGTAGAAGACGCTGTCAGCCTCCACCTTGCTCAGCAGGGTGCTCCAGGCGTCCGAGTCTTCGGTCATCTTCTGCCACCCGGTGCCCTTGGAATTCGCCCCCTTCTTCTCGGTGCTGGTGCCCGTCTTCCGACGCTTGATATCGTCGCGTCCGGCTGCGGTGTTATCGCGCTTCTCATGCCCGGTCTTGCCCGTCACGTACCTGATGACGTGGGAGTAAATGGCGTTCTCGGACCTGCCGGACACATCGACGTCCATGACGATGTCCCTGAGCTCTGCATAGCTCGCCCCCAGAGCCACCCATTTCTTGTAGACATTTGCCTCTGCCTCCGTGTTGTTGTTGAGGTAGGCGACCTGAATTTCTTCCTTGCCCTCGTGGCTGACGATGCGGGTGGCGCGGGCCCGGGACCGGGAGCCTTGCATCTGCGAGCCTTTGCCGAGCTTCCCGGCGGAGTCTTCCGTGTAGGTGAGGTCGTGCGCGCGGGGCCGGGACTTGTACTCGTCGTCCGTGTCCATCTGGTCGGAGCTCTCGCCCTCGGTGTCGGACGCGGTCCTATACCCCCGTCGTGCCGCCAGTGCGGCGGATTCGGTGAGCTGCGGGCCGTGGCGGTCCTCGGCGCCCTCCGGGGGCCGTACCCGCGACAGCGCGGAGGAACTGGGCAGTCCCTGGGCGAGCTCCATCATGTACTCGTGGAATTTCGGGTCCTGTACGACATGCGCTTGGTGCTTGTACAGGTTCGCCAGGGACGTCCAGTAGTAGAAGCCGGGATTCGGGTCGAATTCCAGGCCGGTGAATTTGCTCTGGTAGTACTTCAATGCGGCCGTGCAGCAGAGGCAGCCCCGGTACCGGCCCATGATGGTATGGGCGCCCGTGACTTCCTTGGGAGTGACGCCGGACCGGTGCAGGGCCAGCATCAGCTTCTGCTCCGCGTGGACCAGTTTCTTTTCCTCCCCGAACGTGATGAGGAAGATCGCCCCGATGTAATCTTCGTGGGTCAGCAATTTGTGCAGCGGCTTCGGCGGGTTGCTGATGTCCACGATCGTCACCGGTTTGCCGTGACGCTTGCGCAGGGCGTCGGCCGTGGCGTCCCCGGTCGGGTTGCGAGGCTTCGACTTCGAGAAGAGTTCTTTCGTCTTGTGTTCGGCGCGGTTCACCCGGTCGACGTACTCACGGCCGTCCGCCTTCGGTAGGTTCCCCTCACGGCCCTGGTCGCTCTGATGTATCCCGATGATCTCGGAATAGGCGTCGCGTCCGTCCTTGCCGTCGGTCTGGTGGCCCTTGAACAACTCCATTGACTCGTTGAAGTTCGAGGCGAAGAGGAGCCTGTTGTTGATGAGCATGCCCTGGATCTCACGCTCGTTCACGCTCTCTTCTTCGTTCTCGTCTCCCTGTTCCCGGAGGCCCGCCTGGGCGTCGTAGACGAGGAACGCTTGATGTGACAGGGTCTGGGCCGCCTCCTCGCCCTCATAGGAGCGGGAGAAACGCTTATGAGCTTCTTCGGGGCCGTTGCCCTGGTTACCGGCGCCGTACGAATAATCCCAGTGTTCCTTGACGGCCTTGTGGGTGCTCAGCGCTTGCTGCCGGGCCGTCTTCGGCTTCGGGACGTCCGGCATGCGCTGAACGGGGGCCTGACCGGAGGAGGTCCGCTGGACCGGCTGGTCGGTGTCCTGGGCCTTGTCTCCCGCGACGGCGCGTTGGGCGACAACGGACGGCGCGATCGAGTCTCCCGATTTGAAAGCGGAGCCCTCGGCTATCGCGGTTCGTTCGGAGGGCTGGTTCGGGTCGGTCACCGTGACCTGGCCGTTCCTGTTGCCCGTCTCAGTCACGCCGCGCGTGTTCTTGTCGACGTGGCTGAATTCATGGCCCATCAGTTCTCTGTTGGTGCTGGCCGAGGGGGAGGCGAAGACGCGGGTGCCGATGGTCATGGCCTCGGCGCCCATCGCGGCGAGGGCGCGCTGGGCCACGGCGTTGTCGTGGAGGCGGGCGGCGCCGATGTTCTCGTTCTGGTAGAACGACTTGGCCTCGGAGATGAGGGGGTCCGGGAACGAGCGGCTGGGGGATTCGCCGGCTTGCTTGAGCAGTGCGGCCTGGTCGGCGCCCCCGCCATCGTGACCACAGCCGGGGCCATGGAAGTGCTGGTCCTCGTCGACAAGGCGGGCGACGGCCTGGTTACCGATGGAATGCTGAAGTGCCAAGGCCCTCGCGGGAGTCATCGGCCCGGGCCCCATGGCCTCGGGCCCGGCCGCTGTCCTGGGCGGAGTCTGTGTCTTGCGCGCGGAGTTCTTGTCGGCGTGTTCTTCTTGTGCGTGCACCAATTCCGCTCCCTAGGACAAGAGGTGTAGATCGCTGTGGCGAGGGCAAACACGAGGCTATCGGAGGCGACGCGTCGTCCGAGAGGCGAGGTGATGCCGGACAGCGACGTTAAGACGGTGTCCTATGCGGCGAGTCGATCGTTGGGCTCGGTATGGGACGGGGTATGTGGAGTTGATTTGTTCCGGACGGATTGTGAGAGATCGCGGAGCCGCTGATCCCGCCGTCAAAGGTACGGCAGCAGGGCGGCGGGACGCAGGACACGCCTGATGAGACACTGTTCGCCGCGAACATCTACGGCTTGGTGTCCGGCTGCGCCTGGCGGACCTTGCCGCCGTGCTTCGGGATATCGAAGTCGACGGCCCATCGCAGGTTCCTGATCTGGTCGCGGGCCGGTGTCCGGGGTCGGCCCCACGAGGAGATCCTGTATCGGTATCGCCTGTACGACGCCGGCCTGCTCGACCTGTCCCGAGCCGTGCTCGACTCCGCGCATGTGAGGGCTAAAAGAAGGGGCGAACTCACAGGTCCGAGCCCCGTGGACCGAGGCAAGCCGGGTTCCGAGATGCACGTCCTGTCGGACGCGAACGGGCTGCCCCTCCTCGTCGGCGCCTCCGCGGCCAGCGTCCACGACAGCCTCGCGCCGAAGCCCATGATCACCGGTCACCAAACGAGACACGCCCCCACCGCGGGCGCCGCTTCAAGCCCCGACGCCTGCATGCGGACACGACGTACGACGCCCCTCATCTGCGGAAATGGCTACGGGGCAAGCACATCGGCGTCCGCATCGCCCGCAGGGGGCGGAGGTAGTGATCCGCGTGCGCCCTTGGCTCCGACCGGGCGAAAAGCGACTCTGCTCCTGCAATAACCCGGTTGAGTTCCTCGTCCCATACCTCAAGGTCCGTCGGGGAGACTACACATTCCGGGAGCAAGTCGAAATTCTTCGGGGAATCTCACATTCTGATTACTCCACGGACTGTTGCTGGAGTGTCGGCTACACTCCAGCAGCTGGCCCTGCCACACTAGGTGAAGTCGTCGTGGTCAATACCGACAATAACGGCCGCACAGACCGCCGGCACGTCACCATTATTGATCCACCGGTGCTTCGTCCCGTTCTGGATGATCGTGTCGCCTGCCTTCAGAGTCTTGCTAGCGCCATCATCGAGTTCGAGAGTGATCTCCCCGGACAAGACCACCATGAGGTCGACGCTGGCCGACTTGTGCATCCCGCCGCCTTCGGGGAAATTACCGTCGAAGCCGTAACGCATGGGCCGCCTCGGGGTAAACGTCCCCGGCGCCAGCTCCGGCAACGGGTCTGCGCCATTCGGCGCCAGCGTGACCATTACATAACGAAACCCGCCAGCCCTCGGGAAGTACTCGTCTTCACAGGCAGGCTCCGAACCGGCGTCAGGGAAGTGCACACCTTTGTAGTCGCCGCCCCAAATCTGGTAAATAGGGCCACCACCCCCGTCGTGCTCAAGCTCCACGTCGCTGGCAAAAACAGCCTTGCCCTCCGCGTTATGACCAGTGGCTACTCGTCTTACCGTCATGTTGAGCTCCCTAATGCGTTGATGGGCGTCATGGCGTCACGCGGATGATTTTCCATGGATTAGGTGTCGCCCTACTCCGCGCGTATTCGATACCGCGATTGAGGCGGCAGGCCCGACATTCAGCCTGGGATCTTATCGTTGGCCTCCAATTCGTCAGGCGGTTGTGATGCAGGTGCCGACTGGGGGGGAAAGCTGTGCAGGGTCTCTCCGCCTTGCCGTGTCCCTGCTACGAAACCCGTATTCGTGCGCGGGTGGGAGTTACCGCTCTTCCGGGTAACGGCAGTACCTCCCAGCGCACCGCCGCGCGACCTACGATGGTGATGTGATCGACAGCGAGAGGCATGAGCAGGCCGACGCGGTGCGGGAGTTCCTCAGTACCCGTCGCGCCCGTATTACGCCCCAGCAGGCAGGACTGCCCGTCTTCGGTGTCAAACGACGGGTGACCGGGTTGCGCCGGGAGGAGGTGGCACTGCTGGCCGGGATGAGCATTGACTACTACATCCGCCTTGAGCGCGGGAACTTGAGCGGCGCCTCGGACTCGGTGCTGGACTCCTTGTCCCACGCACTTCAGCTCGACGATGCCGAGCGTGCCTACCTCTACGACCTGGCCCGCGCGGCCACTGCGTCCGGGCGTCGGCCACCCGCTGCGACTGGGCGGATCCGACCGGTGGTCCTGCGGATGCTCGACGCGATGACCGACCTGCCGGCCTACATCCGCAACGGGCGGTTCGACATCCTCGCCGCCAACTCTCTCGGCCAGGCTCTGTATGCCCCGGTCTACGATTCCCCGTTGTTCGCGCAGCGTGGTCCGGTCAACACCGCGCGATTCCTGTTCCTCGATCCTGGTTCCGCCGATTTCTGGCCCGAGTGGGAGAAAGCCGCCAACGACTCAGTCGCCATCCTGCGCACCGAGACCGGCCGCTCGCCGCAAGACAAGGGCCTGACGGACCTGATCGGAGAGCTCTCCACAAAGAGCGACGAGTTCGCCCAACGTTGGGCTAGGCACGACGTGAAATTCCACCGCTCCGGCATGAAGCAACTCCACCACCCGCTCGTCGGGAACCTGGCCCTGCCCTACGAAGCCCTCGATCTGCCCGCTGACCCCGGGCTCAGTATCACCGTCTACTCGCCCGAGCCCGACTCACCCGAACGCCAGACACTCGATCTTCTGGCCAGCTGGACCAGCTCGACCGCACGCGAGCGCTGACAATCGTCACCGGCCGAAGACATTCACGCGGCCCGAGCGGCGCGAGATCAAGAAGACCGCCGAGTCCCAGCCAGTCGAGCACGACCTGCCCTACTCCACCTGGAGTCTGACCAAGCCGGCGGACTTCCTGGTAGCCGAGGGAGTGGTCGACGACATCAGCCACCAGGGCCTGCGCACCCTGCTCCGCGAGGAAGACGTCTCCTTTCAACGCGTGAAGACCTGGAAGACCTCACGCGACCCCGGCTACGCGGCCGAGAAGGCCCGCGTCGAGCACCTCTACGCCATCACCGACGGCGAGGGGCGCCGGGGCGGGCCAGCAGCGCCAGGTCGTGCTCCCAGGCGTTGGGGTCGGTCAGGCTCGGGACGGTGGGCCGGCTGCTCGGACCTTGTGTCCCTCGGTCTGCGTTGGAGTGGGTGCCGAGGTAGGGGCCGCGATGGGGTTGGGCGGTGTTTTCGCGCCGTAGATCCAGCTCTTGATGTAGGCGCTGAAGTCTCGTCCGGAGACTTCGTTGGCGACGTCGATGTAGTCCTGGGTCGAGGCGGTCTTGTGGCGGAAACGCTCGAAGAAGGTCTTCTCGATCTTCTGGAACGTCGCGGCGCCGACTTGGCGGTTGAGACCGTAGAGCATGAGGAGGCCAGGCGCGTTGGTGGAGCCGAGGACGTCACCGGGGTCCTTGAGCCGGCCGGGCGGCCCGGTCTCCGAGCGGTTCTCCTGGTCGAACTCGTAGGCGCGTTCCACGCTTTCCTTCAGCGGGGTGATCTTCTTTTCGTCCTGGTAGCGAAGCGTGTAGTAGGAGGCGTGGCCTTCGCTGATCCACATGTCGTCCCAGCTCTTGAGCGAGACGGCGTCGCCGAAGTACTGGTGGACCAGCTCGTGGACCATGGTCGGCACATCGTCCGGTCCGCTCAGCCCCAAGGTCGGCAGTGTCGCTGATTCCAGGGCTGCCCCGTAGTCCCCCTGGGGAACCAGGACACCGTAGGTCTCGTAGGGGTAGGGGCTGCCGATCATTTTCTGTACCCAGGCGATCTGCTTGCCGATCTGGTCCACGTACGGCCTGGTCTTGTCGGCCTGGTCCGCGGGTACGTAGCTGCGCAGCGGGAGACCCCCGGGGCCTGTTGCGGTGATCTTCTTGTAACGGCCGACCGCCACTTGGACGACCTCGGTGGGGATCGGGTCACGCGTGCCGTACACGTACGTGGTGCGGTTCCCCTTCGTGGTGGTCCGGCGCAGCGTGCCGTTCGCCACCGCCGTCAGGTTCTTGGGAACGGTGATACGGAAGGTGACACGTGCCTTGTCGCTGGGATGGTCGTTCATCGGGAAGAACAGGTGGGCCCGGTCGGGCTGGCCCAGCAGAGCGAACCCCTCCTTGCCCTTGTCCGTGGAGTCCCACCAGCCGGAGATGGAGCGTGTCTGGTCCGGGGTGGCTGGGGACGGGGGCGCGGCTGAACGGTCGGCGGTGTAAGCGACCTCGACGCGGAACGCCTGCCCGTTCGGCAGGGCAGTGATGAAGAGTTTCTCGCCCTGGCTGCGGAAGGTGGCCGCCTTGCCGTCGACCGTGACCGATGTGAACGTCATCCCGGCCGCATCCAGGCTGAACTCGGAAAGATCCTGCGTGGCCACCGCGTCCACCCGCGCGGACGACGCCATCTTCGTGGTGCCCGGCCGGTAGTCGTACCCCACGTCGTAGGACCGCACGTGGTAGCCGCCATTGCCGACATAGGAGAACAGCCGGTCGCCTATGCTCCGCGCACCCGGCCTCTCCGTGCCCTCCGCAGCCGCGGCGCTCCCCGGGCCGGTCACCACGGCGGCCAAAGCCGCTGCCGCAGCGGTGAACGAGCAGAGGCCGACCCGGCCCACTCCCGTGCGAGGGGTTGTACGTTGGCGTTTTCCGACGTGCATGAACGTCTTCCTTCGTGGTGAGAGTGATCGCGAAATGCGACTGGACTGCTGTCGCCCGTGGGACCGAGCGTCTCGTTGGAGACGGGTGAAGCGGGCGAGATGAAGGGGCATGGCCTGGCGCTGGAAGCAGGTTCGCGGCGGTGTCGTCGGCCCGGTTCTCGCCGTTGTCTGCGTGCCGGGCGGCCTGCGCGGCACCGGGCACGCGTCGATAGGTGAACACCGTGACCGGATACCAGGCGAGCGGGTTCTTCACCTTCGGATCGCTGCCGGACTGCGGGGGTGGATGGGCGCCGCGGCCGTCGGGCGTACGGCGCCGACGGCCGCGCGCTCGGTCTCGTTCCCGTTGGCGGGGATCAGGGGTTGATGACGGACTTGATCCAGTCGGCCCTGATGGTCACGTTGGTGTAGATGGTGGGGTCGACGTCGGGGTCGCCTCCGTTGCCGGAGGTGGCGCCGGCCGGGGCCCAGGCGCCCTTGGTCTTGATGAGGGCGGGGCCACCGGAGTCCACGTTGGCCGCGCCGCGGCCGTTGACGGCCGCGATGCACATCTCCTTGCCGTGAACGATCCCCGATCGGTCGCACTTCCCGTCGGGCAGCCGCTCGGTGTCGAGTTCGCGCAGATCCTTGGGACAGTTGGCGGGAGTCATCTCTTTCCCGGTCAGCCGTAGACCTGCGCCGGACGTGAGCCGACTACGCGGTCACGGTCAGGGGCGCGCCGCAACACGCAGGGGTCGCGTCCTCCACCCGCCAATATCTGCGATCGTTCCATCACCTCCGCACATCCCGACATCGTCGCGCCAAGTAATCCAGGCAGTAGCTGACGCGCCATCAGCCAAGTCGGCATCAGGTCGGCATCGGTACCGTCAGGGACCCCCGCCGACCGCCGGATACCGCCACCATAGAATTGTCCGTGCACTACCCCTGACCTGCGGGATTGCAGGTAGGCGGCAGTTCCTTGCAACGCCCGAGGAGATCCACATGAAGATGCTCATCAATGTTCCCGAGACCGTGGTGGCGGACGCGCTGCGGGGTATGGCCGCCGCTCATCCGGATCTCGCGGTGGACGTCGAGAAGCGGGTCGTCGTACGGCGGGACGCGCCCGTGGCGGGGAAGGTGGCGCTGGTCTCGGGCGGTGGATCCGGGCATGAGCCGCTGCACGGGGGGTTCGTCGGGCCCGGGATGCTGGACGCCGCGTGCCCCGGCGAGGTCTTCACCTCTCCGGTGCCGGATCAGATGGTGCGGGCCGCGGCCGCCGCGGACAGCGGCGCAGGCGTGCTGTTCATCGTGAAGAACTACACGGGCGACGTCCTCAACTTCAACATGGCCGCCGAGCTCGCCGAGGACGAGGGGATCCAGGTGGCCAGCGTGCTGGTCAACGACGACGTCGCGGTGACCGACAGCCTCTTCACCGCGGGGCGACGCGGCACCGGGGCCACGCTGTTCGTCGAGAAGATCGCCGGGGCCGCCGCCGAGGAGGGCGCTCCCCTGGAACGCGTGGAGGCCCTCGCACGCCGCGTCAACGAGTCCTCGCGCAGCTTCGGCGTGGCCCTCAGCCCCTGTTCGACCCCGGCCAAGGGCAGCCCCACCTTCGACCTGCCCGCCGGCCAGCTGGAGCTGGGCATCGGCATTCACGGCGAGCCGGGCCGGGAGCGGCGCGCCATGATGACGTCGCACGAGATCGCCGACTTCGCGGTGGACGCGGTGCTCTCTGACCTTCAGCCCGACGGTCCGGTGCTGGTGCTGGTCAACGGCATGGGCGCGACGCCCCTGCTTGAGCTCTACGGCTTCAACGCGGAGGTGCAGCGGGTGCTCGGCGAACGCGGCGTCGTCGCGGCCCGCACCCTCGTCGGCAACTACGTGACCGCGCTCGACATGGCCGGCGCCTCGGTGACGATCTGCCAGGTCGACGAGGAGATGCTGCGCCTGTGGGACGCGCCGGTGCAGACGGCGGGCCTGCGCTGGGGGCGCTGAGCCGTCGGCGGCGAGGGGCTGCTGCGGCCGGGTGCGGACCGGACCGCGGCGGAGGTGACCGGGCGTACGGGCGCTCGGCCGCGGTCGATCCCGGTAGGGCTCAGCCCCGGTACGGGCGGGACTGGTACAGCCGTGTGTGGTAGCGCCCCTCGGACTCCAGGCCGGCCGGGTCGGCGCCCGCGAGCCGTACCTGTTCGATGGCGCCGCGCCGCTCCGCCGGGTCGCTGAACAGCCGTTGCGTGTACGTGCGCGAGCGGTCCTCCTCGGTGACGAGCCCGTGTGCGGCGAGGCTGGAGAGGACGGGCTGATACGAGACGGTGCGCAGGACGAAGGCGCTCACCCACAGCGGATCGCGCGCACAGCCCAGCAGGGCGTCGACAGTGCGGCGGGTGATGTAGCCGATGCCGCCGGTGACCGTGATGAGTCCGGTACGGGCGACGGCGCCGCTCAGTGCGGCGCTCGGTGGTACGTGTTCCAGGTTCTCCGCGTACGCGTGGTCGAGCAGGCCCACCGTCAGGGCGTACCGGACGGCGTTCTCGGCGGTGTCGAGTCCGATGGCCGGTGTGGCGTCGTCGCGTCGCCGTGCGGCGTAGAACGCCTTGTCGCGCTCGATGAGCTCGTCCGTCGTCAGCGCCTCGGCCTCGGGACCGGTGTAGTGCGCGTACAGGTCGCCGAGGGTGAGGTCGTGGTTGAGGAGTGCGGCGTTGATGCCGTACGAGCAGCACAGGTCGAGGACCGTCACGGGGCCGCCGGCGGCCGCGGCCCGCTCGGCGCGGGTGCGGCGGAAGACCTCCTGGGCGTGGTGGGGGATCTCGTAGTCCAGCGGGGCGAGGCGACGGAAGTACGCGCGGGGGTCCGGGGCGTCGTAGATGTCGTCGAACCGGGTCTTCCCCGAAGCGGTGCTGATCCTGCCTGCGGTCATGGATGTACCTCCAGAGGTGGGCGGGCATGCTGAGCATGAACGTCTATCGGATGGGCGCGCGGAGCCGATAGCAGGCAGGGGCGTAATCAGCCACGGACCCGGGCGGAGCGCGGGCGAATCCGGTGGGCCCCGATTGCCGGGGGCAGGTGCGCGGGGCGCTTGGCTCGTCTCCGACCTCGCGTTACGCCCGTGCCCGCACCCCGGTGGCGAGCGGTCGCGGGTCTGCCCGGCGCGGCGGACGGCGACCCGTGAACTGGCCAAATGCACGACCGTTCGCGCCGTCGGTCCGTACCGGACAGCGGGTCCGAGCGACGCACCGAAGAGTTCGCACCGGAGAGTTCGCACCGGACATTCCGCATTCACATTCCTTACGGAACAGTCGGATTCCCGACACCGTTTGCGGCCAGCTCCGGCCTCTGCGTCTCTGCAAATCTTGGCGATTTCTCGATATCCGGCGAATACCTTCTCATCGCGAAAGCCCGCCGATAGCGGTGGACGTCACGACGAATCCGGAGCATTCTCCGGTTCGGGCGCCTCGACCACCGGTCCCCCAGTTGACCTGCACTGGTCTGTACCACTGCCCCGCGCGCCACGTACCGGGCATTGAGGAAGACTCATGAAGAAATTGTTCACATCCCATGCGAATTCGTCTTCCCGTGCCGCTGTCGCAGCCCTGCCCGGAGGGCCCCCAATCCCGTTTCGTTAGTGTGACGTTAGTGGTTCGCCAACGGTCTACCGAAGGATGAACCAGTACCGCCGAAAGCACAGCATGACCGGACAACTCGGGGGAACCCTCATGTCGCTCGCCGCCAAAGCCGTCCGCCGCACTCGTCGTGTGGCGGCCGCCTCGCTGATCGCCGTCGCCGCGCTCTCGCTCACCGCCTGCCAGGACGACGGGAAGGGCAACGCCGCTTCCGACTCCTCCGCCGGCGCGGCCGCCACCTCCGGGGGCGGCGGCTCGGGGTCCGGCGAGGGGTCGACGGGCGGCGGCTCCGGCGCTTCCGGTTCCTCCGGCAGCGCGGGCGGCGACCAGCAGGGTGCGGGTGCCGGACAGGGCTCGCACGCCGGCACGGGCAAGAACGGCGGCCAGAGCGAGATGGGCGGGGAGAGCGGCAAGAGCGTGAACGGCACGTGGGTCGGCGTCCTCAAGTACCTCGCGCCGGGGAAGCTGACCGTGACCCCGGAGAGCGGCATGGAGCAGGCGTTCCTCGTCGGAAGCGACACCAAGGTGCTCGGCGCGGCGGCGATCTGCGCGTCCAACGGCAACGTCACCGTGGACGGCACCGGATACGGCACCTCGACCTGCACCGGCGCCCAGCTGGAGAAGGCGGCCAAGGCGGGGTCCCCGACGGTGCGCGTCACGCTTCAGGGCGGTGTCGCCACCAAGGTCGTCGAGAAGTACCACCCCTGATCCTCACCGTGTCACGCGTCCGGTCCCCCTCGGGCGGATTCTCCCTCGGGCGGCGCGACGGGCTGCGGGACCTGACCAACCCCGCAGTCTTTCGCGCCGCCCGAGGCCATTCGCGTCTCCCCGGCCCCCGCGCCCGCCGCGGCCTCGTGCGCCACCAGCGAACTCGCCCGCCACGAACACCGGACGCGGTTACGTTCGGCCGTATGACCCCACGCGTCGCTGTTCTGTCCGATATCCACGGTGTCCTGCCCGCACTGGAGGCGGTCCTCGCGGAGCCCGACGTCCGGGCCGCCGACCGGATCGTCCTCACCGGCGACATCGCCGACGGCCCCCTCCCGGTCCAGACTCTGGACCTGCTCGACTCCCTGGGTGAACGGGCCCTGTGGATCGGCGGCAACGCGGATCGCGAACTGGTCCGGAACGAGCCGTCCCCCTACCCCGTCAGCGCCTGGGCCGCCGACCGGCTCCGCCCCGAGCAGACCGAACGGCTCGCTTCTCTCCCCGCCGCCGTCGAGTTGGACGTCGACGGACTCGGCCGCGTCCTGTTCTGCCACGCGACGCCGCGCAGTGACCAGGAGGTCGTCCTCGTCGACTCCCGCGCCGACCGCTGGGCCGAGGTCATGGCCGTGGTCGAGGAGGGGGTCGGCACGGTCGTATGCGGGCACACGCATATGCCGTACGCCCGGATCGCGCACGGTCGAATGGTCGTCAACCCCGGTAGCGTCGGCATGCCTTACGGGCGGCCCGGCGCCCATTGGGCCCTCCTGGGGCCCGGCGTCGAACTGCGCCGCACTCCGTACGACTACGCGGCGGCCTGTGCCCGTATCGCCGCCGAATCCACCTTCCCCGGCGCCGCCGAGTGGGCCGACAACTATGTCAACGCCCGTACCTCGGCGGAGGAGGCCATCGCCGTGTTCGGCCCCCTCGACGGGCGCGGCACCTGACCGGACGACGGCGGCGGCCGTTCGGGGGCTCGGGGGCCGTGTGTACGCTGCACGGTTCACTGTCCGTCATGGCGGGCCAACGACAAGTGGAGAGTGTTGAGTTGCGCATCCTGCTGGTAAGCGGAATCCGTCCCTGGGACCCGTTCGGCGGTGCGATGCGCACTGAGGTGATCGCCCGGTCGCTGGCCGAGCTCGGCACGGTCGACCTGCTCGTTCTGCCGCTGGACGGCAAGGCCGAGGAGCCGCCGCGGGGTTCGGTCTACGGGCGCGTCCTGACGGTCCCGCAGCGCTATTCGCCGCTGGACCGCGGGCGGAGCCCGGTGCGGTCGATGGTCGAGTTCGCCCTGGGGACGCTGCGGGCCCAGGTCCGTATGACGCGCGCGGCCGTATGCGAAGAGGCGCCCGCATGGCTGGCAGGGGCGCGCTACGACGTGGTCTGGTACATGCGGGAGCACATCTGGCTCATGACGCGCGGGCTGGTGGACGCGCCCTCGGTCATCGATGTCGACGATCTCAGGGACGTACTGCTCCGGCGGTGGCTTTCGATCGGGAAGGCCGACCGCGGCGCGCCGCTCACGCCGCTCCGCCGGCTCGACATGCACCGGGTGATCGCGCGCTGGGAACGCGTGCACCGGCAGGCGGCGCGCGGCGCCGATGTGCTGGTCTATTCGAGCACGCCGGACCTGGAACGCGCCGGGTACCCGAACTCCGTCGTCGTGCCCAACACGTATCCGGCGGTGGACGGTTGCCCCGCGCCGGACGAAGGGAGAAGGCCGCCCACGATCCTCTTCCAGGGCGTGCTCGCCTACGCGCCCAACGCCGACGCGGCGACCTGGCTCGTGGAGGACATCGCCCCGGTGGTCCGGGAGAAGTTCCCGGACCTGCGGGTCCTCCTGGCGGGGCAGTCCTCGCCCCGCATCGGGGCGCTGGCCCGTCACCCCGGGGTCGAGGTGACCGGGACGGTGCCCAGCATGACGCCGTATCTCAGGGGTTCGGACATCCTGGTGGCACCGTTGCGGGTGGCGGGCGGCACCCGTATCAAGATCCTGGAGGCGTTCGCGCACCGGCTGCCGGTGGTCGCGACCCCGGTGGGCGCCGAGGGACTGGACGCCGCCGCGGGCGTCCACCTCGAACTGGGCGGCACGACGGAGGAGATCGCCGAGAGGTGCGTACGGCTGCTCTCGGACCGGGGCGCGGCCGAGGCCATGGCCGACCGGGCCCATGCCCTGTACCGGTCCCGGCATCTGCCGGAGCGCGCGGCGGAGCGGGTGCGCCACGCTGTGAAGACGGCGATCGACCGGCCCGCGAAAGCGGGTGGGTGACGGTCCCTCGGCGTCAGACGGCGACAGGGCAGGGGCCGCGTGTCATCGGGGACGGGCGAAGTACCCGGCCAGCCCGCGCAGGCCGACGGCGAAGACGTCGTCCCGGAAGAGCGCGACCAGGGCGTCGGCGTCGCGGGCGTCGCAGCCGAACCCGACGGACCACATGACGAAGGACTCCCCGGTGGTGGTGAGCGGCATGACCTGGATCGTCGAACGGTAGGAACGGACGGCGAAGGGGCTTCCGATGATTTCGTAGGTCACCGACCGCCGCTGGTCGTCGAGCGCGATGAGCGTCTCGACGACCTCGCTCCCGTCGGCGAGACGCAGGGTCCGTACGCTCCCGACGCGGTCGTGGGCGTCGCCGTCGCCCAGGGTGCTGTGCGCGATGGCCGGGTGCCAGTCGGGCAGGCCGTCGAAGTTTCTGACAACCCGCCAGACCGAGGGGGCGTCTGCTGGGATGACGGCGCTTGCGCAAGTTTCGGGCATCGGCCTGCCTTCACTGTGTGTGCGGTTGTTCTCCGCGTGGTCCGTGCGGGAGCCCATGATGGCAGGAGCGGCGGCGGCACAAGGGGCAGTCGCCGCGACCGCCCCCGGTGACAGCGGCCGTCCGTCACTCCTGAAGCCAGGCTCCGGTCCGTTCCAGCCAGAGGTCGAACAGCGAAGCGTCGCCAATGATCTCGATGGGCTCGCCGCGGGCGGGACGGCGGTAGAGCGCCAGCAGCAGATCGGTCAGCGGGCCGCGTACGGTGACGGCGGCCGGGCCCGGCGCACGGCTCCAGGTGATGGCGTCGCCGGTGAGGTCGATCGACCAGTCCGCTTCCTCGGGCCGGGCGTCGGTGGCGTGCAGGTGGAGCGTACGTCCCGGGCCGAGCAACTCGCGCCCGCCGGGGGCGGGTTCGAGCACCTGGGGCAGGGTGCCGAACCCCATCCACTCGTCGAGGGCGTCGAGGGCGACGTCCTCGGCGACAGCGAACTCCGCGCCGGCGGCCAGGGACGCGTCGGACCGGTGGACGAGGGTCTCGTATGTCATGCGCCGGGCCCAGAACACCGGGGTCCCGCCCGGCGCCACGGTCCACACCGCAGTGTCGGGCCCGGCGTCGCACAGCGTGTCCGCCAGCCGCCGGGCGCCCTCGGTCAGCCAGTCGCCCAGCTCGGCGGGGGGCACGTCCGTATAGGCGGCCGCGTCGTCGAGCTGGTCATGGGGTACGGGCCCGGACGCCCGGGTCCCGACGATCGTCTCGGTCCAGCGGTGGGCGGCGCCGATATGCCGCAGCAGTCGGCCGAGGTTCCAGCCGGGGCAGGTCGGCACGGGTGCCGTGTGGTCCGCACCGTCGACGGCCGACCGCAAGTGGTCGGTCTGCGCGCTGATTTCAGCGGCGTAGCGCTGGAGGCTCATGCGGGTCATGGCGGCACGCTACTGACCGTACGGATCACTCTGTCAAGGCTGGTACACGTAAGGGGTGGTGACACTGAGCCGGGTGAATCCCAGCCGGTTCAGGATCGGGGCGCTCTCGTCCGACGCGTCGACCTGGAGATAGGGGTAGCCGCGCTCCACGGCGATGCGGGTGCGCTGTGCGATCAGAGCCCGGTAGATGCCGCGGCCGCGCCAGCGCGGTACGGTGCCGCCGCCCCAGAGGCCGGCGAACTGGGTGCCCCGGTTGAATTCGATCCGCGCCGAGCAGACCGGCTCGTCGCCGTCCATGGCGACGACCGCGGCGATGGCGTCGGAGCCCTCGGCGAGCCGGGCCAGCACCGCGTTCCTGAGCCGGGTGGCATCCGTCTTGAACACCCGCTCGTGGACGTCCGCCATGAGGTGCACACCGGCCTCGTCGGTCACGGCACGCAGCTCGATGCCGTCGGGCAGCGCGACGTCGGTGGGCAGGTCCCGGGCCTCGGCGACCATCAGGGACTCGGCGGGTTCGGGGATGAGCCCGGCGGCGCTCAGCCGCTCGCCGAGGTCGTCGGGGCGGTCGTGGGCGTAGTGCTTCCATTCGAACTTCCGCCCCAGGGAGGCGAAGTACTCCACCTGCTCCGCGATGGCGCGGTCGGCGGTGTCTTCGGTCAGGTGCGACCAGAGGACAGCGCTCCACCCGTGTTCGTCCCCGACCTGCCGCACTACATCATCGGTGCGATCGACGCGGGCGCCCGGCGCGTCCGGCCGGGCGTCCCGCCGCATCTGCTGGTCAAAGGCGGCCAATACTGCTTCGTCGTCCATCCCCGGACTTCAACAGCCCCCGATCGGGGCCGCAACCGAATATCGGCCCCGGCCCCGCCGGAGAGAGCCGGGCCGTCCCGTCGCGGGACGGAGGCGGGTCCGCTACGCGACGAGGGCCGGGACGGCGCGGCGGGCGCGCAGGGTGCGGGCGACGGCCCACAGCGTGCTGAGGCCGGTCAGTACGCGCGGGTGTTCGCGCATGTGCGCCACGGCGAGGTAGCGGCGGTTGATCTCGGCGTCGGTCATGGAGGCCATGCCCACAGCCCGGTGGTGGTCTCCTCCGCCACGGGCACCTTGAGCACGCCGTCGATGTAGTGCTCGATGGCGTCGCCCTCGCTCGGCACGGCGCCGTCCGCGATCAGCTCGGCCGTCAGTCCGGGGAGCCAGCGCTCCATCTGGAGGCGGCCGCCCTCCAGCACCACGT
This sequence comes from Streptomyces sp. NPDC044033, assembly GCF_056434425.1. Taxonomy (NCBI): domain Bacteria; kingdom Bacillati; phylum Actinomycetota; class Actinomycetes; order Kitasatosporales; family Streptomycetaceae; genus Streptomyces; species Streptomyces sp. NPDC044033. The sequence goes on from NZ_JBWKFF010000019.1 coordinate 64,035, forward strand.
GCAGCTGCTTGATCTGCGGGACACCGAGGCGCACGGTGTCCTCCGGGCCGAATCCGTCCCGTTCGACGATCACGACCTCGTCGGCCCCGTTCGACGATCACGACCTCGTCGGCGTGGTCGTTGAGACCCCGTGCCGCCATCAGCCCGGCGATGCTCCCGCCCAGGACGACCGCTCGCTGCGTACCCCTGCGCTCCTCGACTGCTCCCCCCGGGGGAAGCGTTCCGCGGATCGGACTTCGGGGACAGCAGGCTGGCGGACACCCGGCCCTCGGTGGGCCGTCCCGGTTCCGGCAGCCCGGGCCGCTGCCCGCGATGGTCGCTGTCATCGCGGGGAAAACCGCCCGAGCCGCCCTCTTCATCGGTCCCGATTCACCGGGCCCGCATCACCGGTCGCGCTTCATCGGTTCCACGGCCTGATCAGGCGTGGCTGAGGGCCGCCTTGGCGCCGCTCGGCGCGCACTGCACCGCGGTGGTCGGGGAGAAGTAGCTGCCGTCCTTGGTGTTCTTCCCGGAGTCGAACTCGTAGTGCAGGTAGGCGTAGAAGCCGATGGTGCCGTTGCCGACGCAGGGCGAGTCGGCGGCGACCTGGTAGGTCATCGTGACCGAGCGGCTGGCTCCGGGCGCGATGGGCGCCGTGTAGTTCACCGCACCGCCGGGCTCGCAGACACCCACGTCACCCTTACAGGTGAGGAAGTTGAACTTCATCCCGTAGCTCACGGTTTCCCAGGTCGGCTGCAGCGACTGGTACGCGAACTGCACGTAGGTGGCCTCGGGGTTGGTGAAGGTCATCGTGATGGAGACCGTGGTGCCGGGCGTCGCCGTGGGCTTGTCGACCGTGAAGGTGATCGGCGGGGTGTCGGCGGCGGTGGCGGAGGCGGGCTGCCCGAGGCCGAACAGGCCGAGGGCAAGGGCGAATATCGCGGACAGACCGAGCTGCCTGAGTCTTGTTCTACGCATGGCCGGGGAGCGTAGAGAGGTCCGGGCCATTCCGCGCCCCCTACCGCACAGGACCGGCCATACGCCTCAGCAGGCTCAGGGGACTTGGGGCAGGTGGGTGACCTGAGGGCCTCCGTGACAGGTGTGCAAATTGGCGGACATGTGCTGCCCGGTGTCCATGATTCCGGACTCGTCTCACGCCGACGCCAGCTTTCCGATGGGCGTCTCCACGATCTCGACCGCGCCCGCCCGGGACAGCTCGGCGATCACCACGGCGATCCTGTCCTTCCTGAAGACCCCCTGCACGACCGTCTGGTGCGACTCGGACCCGCCGCCGCCCAGCCGCCACCAGCGGGCCGGCATCAGGGGCTCGATCTCGGTCCACCGGTCCGCGGGAACGACGACGGTCAGCAGCAGGTGCGCCGCCCCGGCGTGCGCGGCCCGCAGCAGCGAGGCGAGCGTCTCGATCGAGGTGCGGGTGGGCTTGTCGGCCCAGGCGGCCGGGCTGGCGACGAGGTCCACCCCGCACCTGCGGACCGTGCTGAGGATGCGCAGGTTGTTCTGGCGCAGTGAGGAGCCGGTCTCCACCACTTCCATGACCGCGTCGGCCAGTTCGGGGATCTTCGCCTCGGTCGTGCCGTGCGAGTGGACCACCTCGGCGTGCAGTCCCAGCTGCTGGAAGTGGTCCTGGGCGATGGTCGGGTACTCGGTGGCGATCCGCGTCCCGTGGCCGAGGTCGTGCTCGCTGCGCGCGGGGTGGTCCGCGGGCACCGCGAGGACCACGCGCCAGCCGGTGTCGGTCGTCTTCGAGTACCCGAAGGTGTGCACGACCTCGACCTTGGCGCCGGTCTCCTCGATCCAGTCGGCGCCGGTCACGCCGAAGTCGAAGGTCCCGTCCGCGACGATCAGCGGGATCTCCCTGGGCTTGAAGAACACCACGCGTTCGACGCCGGGGTAGTCGATGCTCGCACGGTAGGCGCGCGGCGAGTTCCTGCGCACGGCCAGGCCGGCGGCCCGGAACAGTTCGAGCGTCGGCTCTTCGAGAGAACCTGTGGGGAGTGCGAGAGAGACCATGGTCATCACCGTTCGTCATCCTGTGCTCGGTAAGCGGTCGGCGAGGATCGGTTCCGGGAACACGGCGACTCGTTCCGCGTCGCTGCCGACCGGGTCCGAGGCCACGATCGTGGTCGGCGCGCGGCCGGGACTCATCGGCGGGCTCTAGACATGCAGCAGCCGGTCGATTCCGGTCACCGGAGGGGCCGGCAGAGCGGCCGGGCGGAGCTCGACCTCGCCGACCACGAGGTCGGTGGGCCAGACGTCGACGATGTCGGCGACGCACCGGCCGACCGACTCGGTACTGATCTTGTACGGGGAGTCGTCGCCCTCCAGATTGGCGATGGCCCCCGGCGTGACCAGGCAGCCCCGGACGCCATTGCCGCGCTCCTCCAGCAGCAGCGTCTCCATCAGCGCCTTGACCGCGGCCTTGGTGGCGCTGTAGACCGCGCCGCCCTCGAAGTAGTGGGTGCTCGCGTTGCTGCCCATGGTCACGAAGAGCCCGCCGCTGCGCCGCAGCGCCGGCAGCACCGCTTTCATCAGATGGAAGACGGAGGTGAGGTTCACCGCGACGATGCGGTCCCAGTCCTCGGCGGACAGCTTCTCGATCGGGTCGAGCACCCGGTCCACGGCGTTGGCCACGCAGGCGTCCAGCCGTCCGGTCTCCGCGAGCACCCGGGCGACGCCCTCGGCGATCTGGGCCGGGTCGGCCAGGTCGCAGCGGTGTTCGCCCAGCCAGCGCTCGCCGGCCGTCGTGCGGTTGAGCGAGCGGACCCGGTAGCCCCGGTCGTGCAGCGCGGCGGCGATGGCCCGGCCGCTCCCCCGGTTCGTACCGGTCAGGAGCGCCACCGGCGCGTCAGATGCCATCGAAGGCCCGCTTCCACTGGGCGACGATCTCCGCGCCGGAGACCCCGTCGCGGAACAGGTCCTTGTCGAGCCGCGACCCGTCGGGGTGCCGGATGCGCATGCAGTCCTGCGACACCTCGGAGATCAGGCTGAGCCCGCCGGCCGCGTCGAAGCCGAAGATGACGCAGAAGTCCCAGATCTCCAGCGGCGCCAGCCAGGACCGCAGGACGTCGTTGACGGTGAACGCGTGGGCCCGCATGGCGTCCACGGGCAGGTCGAGGGCGCGCAGATAGTCCTCGCCGATGGGCTGGTCCTCCGGATCGGTCCGGTAGTCGAACTTCACCACGGGGCGGGGCAGCGGCTCCCCGTCCGGGAACAGCCCGGGGTACTTGCGGGTCGTCGAGCCGTTCGCCACGTTCTTGACGATGACCTCGAACGGCGGCGCGGGGCAGTACCGGGCGAGGTACATGTTCTCGCCGACCCGCTCCCGGAAGGCGCAGTCCACCCCGGCCTTGGTCAGTTCCGCCGCCGCGCGCTCGTAGAAGTCCAGGCGCAACGGCCCGGTCTCGTCGACGAGTTCGTCGCGGTCGTAGGTGAAGCTGCGCAGGCTCGGGATCAGCCGGACCAGGCACAGGTCGTCCGGCAGCAGCCACAGTTCCTTGCTGCGGCCGGTGATGTCGGCGGGCTCACTGGCCGCCAGGCGGGCGAGGGCGTCGGTGTCGACGGCGCCTTCACGCATATCTCTGCCTCCCACTCACATACGGATCGAGCGCTTTCGCGAACCGGGCGTTGCTATGTGCCGCGCGTTCTCCCGTACCGATCGGGTGCTCGCCGTCACGCCATCACGCCGCCGCGCCGTACAGCCACCCGCTTTTCCGTTCATTCATTTCCGAGGCCGCGGAACCTGTTCGCGATGAAGTCCCCCCATGTCTCGTCCAGAACCGTGAGCCCCTCGTCCGAGATCTGCCACTGCTGGGCCTTGTGCGCCGGATAGGCGAAGAGCACCGACGAGAGCCGCTCGTAATCGGTCTCCGTGTACGTGCAGTGCACGCGGTGCGTGGACGGGCGGAATCGGCCCTGCGAAGCGCTGGACAGCATCCTGCCGACGTTGCAGAGCACGACGTCCGATTTCGCGATCACCGGCTCGACCCAGGTGCCGTCGTGCAGGATGTACTGCAACCCCTGGTCGGAGGGCGGGAGCTGGAGCCCCAGGAACTGGATTCCGGAGTGCTCGTGCGCGAGCACCTCCCGGCCGTCCAGGTCCCGGTAATGGATCACCCGCAGGTTGGTCGCGTCCCTGGAGAGGCCGAAGTCCGGTGTGCCGTCGGGCATCATGCCCCGGATGACCTCGCCGAACAGCGAGATGAGGGTGAACGCGGTGTCGAACACCTCGCGGGCCCGGTCGCCGAATTCCGGGAATGCCGCCAGGACGGCGCCCGCTCCCGACGGCTTGCCGGCCAGCATGGCGCCGCTCACATGAATGAATTCCTTGGGGTCGGGCACACCCTTGGCGAGCCGCGGAATCTCCGAGAGGTACGGGAAGAAGCCGTGCGTGCCACCGTTGGAGAGCTGCGGCACGGAGGTGTACTCGTAGTCGGCCAGGCTGGGCTCGTGCGAGGCGCAGGCCGTCGCGAAGCTGTTCATCATGGCGTCGACCCGTGCCCCGATGCCCGGCACCTCGACGGACATGAAGCCCCAGTCGGTCAGCTGGGTCTCGATCTCTTTGGCGGCGGAATGCATATCCGTTCGGAGTTCACCGATCCGTACGGACGGTACAAATCCGCTGAGTCGCATCGGGGTGACATCCATGGTTACACCAGGTCCTCTTCTTGGTCAGGTCCTCGGTTGCACCGGACTCTCCCGCCGGCGCTCCCCATCGGCGCTTTTCCGACAACGCGTCCTGCACAGCGCCCTTTGATCAGCGCTTCGTGCCCAGTGATTTCCGATCAGCACCTTCCGACCGATGCCATCCGATCGCCGCCATCCGACCGGGCGCCTTCCGATCGGCGCCTCCCGGTCGAACCTTTCCGATCAGCGCTTTCCGATCAGCAAGCCGGGATCCGGACAGTCCCCGCCGCCATAAAATCAAAGATTATCATTGCCTCTCGATCAGTCAAGGTCGCCCGGTCCGGGGCCCGTTGAGTAAATGCCCGGGAGCACTGCAAATGCCTTGTGACCAGTGGTGAAATCCTGCCGCCAGGGACGGATGCGGCGGTAATCGATCTCTACCGATGCCCTGAATCACCCAGAATGCCCCTGCCCGACCGCTTCTTCGCGCAGCCCGGAAATACTCATTCGCACTCGACCGCCTTCCGCACCGGCAGCAGATCCCTTAGATTATCTCTGCGTGATTCGCGCGAGCCGACGGGAGCGGTTGTGAGCTACCCCTTCAGCGACGACCAGGAGGAGTTACGGCGCACGGTGCGCCGATTCCTCATCGAGAAGTCACCCGAGTCCGAGGTACGTCGGCTGATGGAGAGCGCCGAAGGCTTCGATCCCGCGGTCTGGCAGCAGATGGCCGGGCAACTGGACCTCCAGGGCCTGGTCATTCCGGAACGGTACGGCGGCGCCGGACACTCCTATGCCGAACTGGTCGTCGTCCTGGAGGAGATGGGGCGGGCGCTGCTCTGCGCCCCGTACTTCTCGACCGTCGCACTGGCCGCCAACCTTCTGCTCGCCACGGACGACGAAACGGCCAAACGAGAATTCCTGCCCGCGATCGCCGCAGGCCGCTCCATCGCGACGGTCGCCCTCACCGAGCGCTCGGGGCGCTGGGACGCGGACGGCGTCACCCTGGAAGCCGTCGGCGAGGGTGGCGGCTGGAGCCTCAGCGGCGAGAAATTCTACGTGCCCGACGGCCACGCCGCCGACTTGGTACTCGTCGTCGCCCGGACCCCGGCCGGGGTGTCGCTGTTCGCCGTGCACCGGGGGGCGAGCGGCTTCGCGGCGACGCCGGTCCCCACCCTGGACCAGACCCGTAAGCTCGCCAGGCTCCGCTTCGACCGTACGCCCGCCCGCCTCATAGGCGCCGACGGGCAGGGCCGGCCCGCCGTCTCCGCCATGCTCGACCTCGCGGCGATCGCCCTGGCGGCCGAACAGGCCGGGGGCGCCCAGCGGGTGCTCGACATGTCCGTCGAATACGCCAAGCTGCGCGTCCAGTTCGGGCGGCCGATCGGCAGCTTCCAGGCGATCAAGCACAAGTGCGCCGACATGCTCATCGAGGTGGAGTCGGCCAGGTCGGCGGCGTACTACGCCGGCTGGGCGGCCGCGGAGCGCAGCGACGAGGTCCCCGCGCTGGCGAGCCTGGCCAAGTCGTACTGCTCCGAGGCGTATTTCCACGCCGCCGCCGAGAACATCCAGATCCACGGCGGCATCGGCTACACCTGGGAGCACCCCGCCCACCTGTACTTCAAACGGGCCAAGAGCAGCGAGTTGATGTTCGGCGACGGCGCCTACCACCGTGAACTGCTGGCCCAGCGCATCGGCATCTGAGCCCAGGGCGCATCGCGGGCCGACGGACCCGCTTACCGCTGCGGCAGAGGGATTTGGAGAGGGAAACCGTGCACCGAGCGATCGACGACACCGTGGAACCCCGCGGCTCGCGGACCGACGCCCGCCCGCCCTGCGAGCCGCCCCGCACCGGCGGGGCGGACGCGTTCCGCCGGTACGTCCGCGAGTGGATCACGGCCAACGCGCCGGCTCCCGAAGGGCCGTACGACCAGTGGGAACAGCGGTTGCTGGCCGCGCGGCTGATCTGTCCGGCCTGGCCCGAGGAGCACGGCGGGTCGGCTCTGAGCCCGCTGGACGTGCTCGTCCTCGCGGAGGAGTGCGCGCGCGCCGGGGCGCCGCTCGTCCAGCGGTGCGCCGGCGAGCACCTGGTCGGACCCGCCGTCATGGAGCACGGCACACCGGCGCAGCGGTCCGCCCTCCTGCCGGGCATCGTCTCCGGCCAGGACCGGTACTGCCTGGGGTTCTCGGAGCCGGACCACGGCTCCGACCTGGCGTCGGTGGCCACGGCCGGGGAGGTGCGCGGCGGGGAGGTCGTCGTCACCGGGGTGAAGACCTGGGTCGCGGAGCCGCACCGGGCGAACATGATCGCCGTCCTGTGCCGTACGTCCCCCGCCGCCCCGGCGCGCCGGGGGCTCTCCCTCGTCCTGGTGCCGCTGACGCCCGCGAACGGCGTCCACGTCCACCGGGTACGGGAGTTGACCGGCTCTCGCGGGCTCGGCGAGGTCCGTCTCGACGGGGCCCGCGCGCCGCTGTCGCATGTCATCGGGGGTGTGGGCAACGGCTGGGCGCCCGCGATGACGGCTCTCGCGCACGGCCGGGCCCACGAGGCGGCGTCGGCGCACCTCGGGTTCGAGGAGCGGTTCTGGGAGCTGGTCCGGGAGGCGCGGAAGTCGGGCCGGGCTCGTGAGTCGGAGGTCCGCTCGCAGCTGGCGTGGGCGTACACCCGGATCACGCTGATGCGCGCGGGCGGTCTGCGGCTCGCGGCCCGCGCCGCCGCCGGGGCTGATACGGGCGCCGAGGAGGCCGTCGCGGCGCTGTTCGGCTCCGAGTTCCGGCGCCGGTTCGGTGAGATCGCGGTCGGCGTCTCGGGGGCGGCGGGACTGGTGCGTCCGGAGGGGGACGGCTACGGCCTGAGCGGGTGGCAGGAGGCGTTCCTGGCGGGCCGGGGAGCGACGGTCGGCGCGGGGACGAGCGAGGTCCGGCGGAACGTCATCGCGGAGCGGGTGCTGGGGCTGCCGAAGGACGGCGGTGACGCCTGAATCGGGGCGGGTGAAGACCCTAGGATGCCTCGTATGTTTGCCGCCCAGCAGTCAGTCGCCGACAGGCTTGCCCGCCTCACCCCGCAGGACGAGGCGGAGCGCGCCGACGTCGAGCGGATCCGCACCCTCATCGAGACCGCCGAGGACCCCTGGCCGCGGTCTCTGCCCCTGCACATCACCGCTTCCGCGTTCATCGTCCACCCTGACAGCGGCCGGGTGCTGCTGCGCTGGCACAAGCGCCATGAGTCATGGCTGCTCGTCGGGGGCCACGGCGATCCGGGCGAAACGGACCCGCTCGCCATCGCCGTGCGGGAGGGGCAGGAGGAGACGGGGCTGAGCGACCTGGCGCCCTGGCCGGACGCGGAGATCGTGCACGCGGTGATCGTGCCCGTACCGGCCAACAGCCGGGAGCCCGCGCACGACCACGCCGATCTGCGGTTCGTACTGGCCACCCGCCACCCGGACGCCGTTCGGCCGGAGCACTCGGACGCGCCGCTGCGCTGGCTGTCGCCGCATGAGGCGCACGAGGCCATCGACGAGGCGAATGTGCGCGAGACGCTGTCCCGGGTGGAGAAGTTGTTCGCCGGTTGATTCCACCGGAGTCCGCCGGCGGCCCAGCACGCCGCGAGCGGTCCCGCCCGCGCGAGGACGACGGAGGGGATTGAAGGATGTACGCAGTGCTGTCGGTGACGGACAAGAGCGGCATCGTGGAATTCGGTGCCGGGCTGCGGGACTTGGGCATGAAGCTCGTGGCCACCAGCGGTACCGCGCGGCTGCTGGCGGACGCGGGCATGGAGGCGACCGTCATCGGGGATCTCTCCGGGGTTCCGGAGATGATGGGCGGGCGGGTGCGGGCCTTTCACCCGTCGGTCTTCGGCGGGCTGCTCTACCGGCGGGGCAACGCGTCGGACGAGGCCGAGGTACGGCAGCACGGCATTCCCCGGATCGATGTGCTCGCCTGCAACTTCCGGGATCTCGCGGGCGATGGCGGGGTCGCCGGGGCGCTGGATTCGATCGACATCGGCGGCCCCGCCATGCTGCGGGCCGCCGCCAAGAACTTCGTGAGCGTGCTGCCCGTCGTGGACCCGGCGGACTACGGAGAGGTGCTGCTCGCCCTGGCGTCCGCCGGGGGTGAGGTGGGGTCGGTGGATCCGGTGTTCCGCCGGTCGCTGGCGGCGAAGGCGTTCGGCCGCACCGGTGCGTACGACCGGTCGATTCAGCGGATTCTCGACCGCGCCGGGGAGCCCGAATAGCGCGGTTCCCATGAGAAGCATCCCGAGAATCGCCTACTGTGCTGCCATGGATGTTCGAGCATTACATGAGGAATCGCTCCGCTCGACCGGCCAATTCATCGGCGGCGTCCGCGCGGATCAATGGGGCGCGCCGAGTCCCTGCGCGGGGTGGGACGTCCGGCATATCGTCAACCACTTGGTGGCGGGGAATTTCTGGGTCCGGGAACTCGGCCTGGGCCGCACGATCGAGGAGGTCGGGAAAGACCTCGACGGCGATCTGCTCCAGGACGACCCGGTCGCCGCCTATGAGGCGTCGGCCGCGGCGGCGGCCGAGGCTTTCGCGGCCGAGGGTGCCATGGAGCGCCTGTGGCCCCTTTCGTACGGCGCCAGGCCGGGCCGGGTCTACGCCCGGCAGCGGTTCATCGACGTGTTGATCCACGGCTGGGACATCGGCACCGCGGCCGGGCAGGAGCCGCGGCTGCCGGCGGATCTCGTCGAGGCGTGCGCGGCCGTCTTCGACGCGCGTCCGCAGATGCTCCAGCAGTGGGGTTTCGCCGAGCTCGACCCGGCCCCGGCCGCCGGCGACCCGCAGGCCAGGCTGCTGGCCCTCACGGGTCGCCGCGGCTGAGATCGGCCGCGAGCCGGGCGGCGGGGCTTCTACGGTGCTTCCGCCGCTCCGCTCCCGGCCTCGTCCAGCTCCGCCAGCACCTCCTCGGTGTGCTCCCCGAGCAGCGGCGGCCGCCGGTAGACGCCCGACGGTGTCGAGGTGAAGCGAATCGGGCAGTTGGGGAACACCACCGGGCGGGCGCCCTCCGGCTGCTCGACGGCGACGAGCATGTCCCGGGCTCTGACATGGGGGTCGGTGAAGAGATCCGCGGCGTCGTTGACGGGACCCACCGGAACGCGGCCGCCCAGAATTTCCGCTATCTCAGCCGTGGTCCGCCCGACCGTCCACTCCGTCACCACCTGTTTGACGAATTCGGCGTTGGCCACCCGGTCGCCGTTGGAATTCGTCCGTTCGTCGCCCACGAGTTCCGGGCGGCCGATGACATCGCAGAGCACTTTCCAGTGGTTGGGGGTCGGCGCGGCTATCGCGCATTTCCCGTCCTTCGTCGGGTAAATGTCGAAGGGCGCGAGCTGCGGATGGCTGTTGCCCGTCGGGCGGCTCACGGCGCCGGTGTAGGAGTAGCGGTAGACCGCCGTCTCGCAGAGGGAGACGATCGAGTCGACCATCGCCACGTCGACCATCTGCCCCTGCCCCGTCTGGCGCGCGTGCAGCACGGCGGAGACGATGCCGATCGCCGACAGGGTGGCCGGGTAGAGGTCGCCGATGGTCGGGCCGACCCGCACCGCCTCCGACGCGTCGGCCCCCGTCATGCTGACGATCCCGCCCATGGCCTGCGCGACGACGTCGTACGCCGGCCAGTTGACGTACGGACTGCTGCCGGTGCGCGGGTCGCCGAACCCGCGGATCGACGCGTACACCATCTGGGGGTTGCGCTCGTGGAGCGCCTCGTAGGACAGCCCCCACCGCTCCATGACGCCCGACCGGTAGTTCTCGGCGAGGACGTCCGCCGTGTCGACGAGCCTCAGCAGGGTCTCGCGGTCGGCGGGGGTGGACAGGTCGAGGACGATGCCGCGCTTGTTGCGGTTGATGCTGGCGAACAGGCCGCCGATCTGCCGCCCGGTGTCGTCCTTGGTGAACGGGCCGCTGAACCGCGGGAGATCGCCCGTCGGCGGCTCGACCTTGATCACCTCGGCGCCCAGGTCGGCGAGGATCATCGTGCAGAAGGGACCGGAGACCGCGCGGGTGAGGTCCACCACCCGGACCCCGCGCAGCGGTCCCCCGGGCGCGGTCTGCATGGGGGCCGCCTGTTCGTGCCCTCTCAGATAGGCGGGCTCGTCCTGTGAACTCGGCTGCCTAGCCAACTCGTTCCGTCCCCTCGAAGGCGCTGATGTCGGCCCGGCACACATAGCGGACCGGCCGGATGGTCAGCTCGCCGGTGAGCGCGAGCGCCGACACCGGCTGCGTCGGGCGCAGTCGCGGCTCGCCCCACGCGGCGGAGTCGAACACCGGCAGCGACGGCCGGCCGCGCTCCACCGACGCGATGGAGTACGCGCGCTCGACCTGTACGAGCCGGCTGCCGACCGGCAGCCGGGCCAGCTGCATGGTGTCGGTGAACTGCACGTCGGCGGCGGAGATCGCCTGGGGGCGCAGCATCCGCACGTCGAGCGCCACGTGCCCGCTGCGCCGTACCACGGCGGAGGCGCCGAAGTGGCGCAGGCGCACGTCGATCTCCGCCTCGCGGACCTTGTACCCCCACCGGTCGGCGAGCAGCCGCCCGGCCTCGGTGCCCTGGACGAAGCAGGACACCTGGAAGCCCCGGCTGCGGACGCCGCTGCGGCACACGATCCGGGTCTCGGCGAGGGCGAACGGGCCGGCCTCGCTCTCGCGCGCCGTGAAGACCGTCAGCGTGATCGCCGGGGGGCTCACGGGGTGCAGGCCCGGGGGCAGCAGGTCGAGCCGGGACGCGCTGTGGACCTCGTACACGGCCTGGAGCAGCTCCACGCCGCGGCACACCAGGGGTTCGGTGGCGAGGGCGGTGACGTACGGGGCGCCGGCGGCCAGCGCCTCGGGGTCCGCGGTACCGCTGAGCATCAGTGCGCCTCCTTCGCGAAGTGGGGCATGACTTCCGAGGCGAACAGCCGCATGCTCTCCAGCACTTGTTCCTGCGGCACCAGATCGGTGGTGTTCAGCAGGAAGTTGATCGCGTCCACGCCGATGGACTCCCAGATCTCGATGGCCTTGATGATCTGGTCGGGGCTGCCGATCGCGATGCCGTCGGGGATCGGCCGCTGCTCGCCGGGGTCGTCGTGCCGGATCTGCGCGACGCTGCCCGCGGCCAGGTTGCCGAGCGACCGGTAGGCCGGTGTGGGATAGACCTCGCGGGCCCACAGCAGATGGCTGTTGAGCAGGCCGAAGCCGGTGAACATCGCTCCGCCGATCCGGCTCGCGACGGCGTCGTCCTCGTGGCAGAAGAGGTAGTTCATGGTGGCGACCTGGTCGTTGACCATCGCGCCGACGGGGTCGCACTGCTGGATCCGCCTGCGGTACTCGGCGGTGCGCGTCTCCTGCTCCTTGAAGCTCGCCGCGGCCACGCCGAGGCAGCCGATGCCCCGGTCGGCGGCGTCGCACTCGGTCCCCGGCGAGGTGACCGTGACCCACAGCGGCGGGTGCGGGTCCTGTACGGGCTTCGGGACGACGGGCCGCTCGGGGAAGGAGAAGGTGGTGCCCTCGTACGCCACGCGCTCCTCGGTCCAGAGCCTGGGCAGCACATGGACGTACTCGTCCCAGGAGATCTTCGTGCTGTCGGGGTCGACCATGAATCCGCCGAGTTCCGTGATGGTCGACGCCCGCGCGGTGCCCATGTCGAGGCGGCCGCCGGAGAGGATGTCGAGTACGGCGGCCCGCTCCGCCACCCGGATGGGGTGGTTGATCTGCGGCACGCATACGACGCCGCCATGGCCGACCCGGATCTTCTCGGTCGACATGGCGGCGGCCGTCAGAAATAGCTCGGGAGCCGAACAGTGGGAGTACTCCTGGAGAAAGTGGTGCTCCACCGCCCACGCCGTGGCGAATCCCAGTTCATCGGCTAACCGGCACTGTTCCAGCGCGTCCTGGTAGGTCTTTGCCTCGGCGCCCCGCGTCAATGGCTGCGGTACCGAAAGCTCGAAGAAAATACCGAATTTCATGTGCCGCTCCTGTCAGGCCCTCGCGGGCCTTAGCACCCGTACTCCTCCGGCGAGGACCACGATGGGCTGGACGATGGCGCTGATATCGCTCAGGGGGTCGCCTCGCACCGCGAGCAGATCCGCCCGTCTGCCCGGCGCGAGAACGCCCGTATCGCTGATTCCCAGATGTTCCGCGGCCCCGGAGGTCGCCGCCGCCAGGGCCTGGCGCGCGGTCATTCCGATGCCGTCGTCTCCGACGAGGGCGGCCAGGTCGGCCGGGTAGCCGTCGAACTGCCGCTGGGGTACCCCCGCGTCCGATCCGGCGACCACCGGCACCCCCGCCGCCAGCAGGTTCCGGAAGACCTCGCGGATTTGCACCTGCTTCTTGTGGAACCGCGCCGCGACCGGTGCCGGCGTACCGGGTTCGGCGCCGCGCATGCGGTGCATCGCGCCGCTGATGGTGGGGACGAACGCGACGCCGCGCTCGGCCATCAGCTCCGCGGTGGCCGGGTCGTACTCGATGCCCTGCGCGGTCTCGAACAGGCAGTGCTCCAGCGTGTGCGCCCCGGCGTCCGCCGCCCAGCGGATGCTCACGGGGTCGTAGGCGTGGACCGCGACCCGCACGCCGAGCCGGGCGCTCTCCTCGACGCAGGCCCGGACCTCCTCCTCGCTGTACTGGGGGCTCAGCGGGTTGGTGCGGGGGGTCAGATTGCCGCCGCTGAGCATGAGTTTGACCCAGTCGGCGCCGTCGCGCACCTGGCGCCGGACGGCGACCCGGATCTCGGCGGCGGTGTCGCATTCATGGCTGAACCAGTGGCAGTGGCCCCCGGTCACCGTAATCGGCCGGCCGGTGGCCAGCACCCGCGAGCCCGGTACGAGGCCGTCGGCGATCGCGGCGCGCAGCGGGAAGGCGACCTCGTTCACCGTGCCGAGGTCGCGCACCGTGGTGACGCCGGCCTCCACGGAGGACCGCAGATTGCGCACCGCCCGTACGGCCAGGGCCGCGTCTCCGGCGCGGGCCTCGCGCCGGTAGTCGCGGATGGGGGCGTCCGAGCCCGACAGGGCCATGTGCGCATGGCCGTTGATGAGGCCGGGGAGCAGCGTGGCGCCGGGCAGGTCGATGTGGAGGGTGTCGTCCGCGGCGTCGTGCCCGAGGTCGGCGCGACGCCCTACCGCGGTGATCAGCTCGCCTTCGACACGGACGAAGCCCTCACGGATGGGTTCGGGCGCGCTGCCGTCCCAGACCCGCTCGGCTGTTATCAGGCATCGGTTCACGCCGTGCTCGCCCACGTCCCGCCCCCTCCTCCACCACGTCCGCAGGTTCTCCCGATATCGACTGTCCGGATATTCGCTGTCGTGGCGGAGGGTCCTTCACTCCGTATTCCAGACTTTATCATTTCAACACGAGCTCGCGTAGCGCTGCTTCAATGATTCGGTGGCCCGATTCGCCGCGCGGACCGATGATCGGCTTTGGATGGAATCGCACTCCTGCCACAGTCATACTCCGGTGTTCCACTGCCATGACGACTCCTTCCGCCGTCCTCGCCGTGATCTCCGGGAACTCGGGGATCTGTGCCGCGAAGATCGGGTGATCGCGCCCTGCCGTGAATCGATTCGGGATCCCGGCGAGCAACCCGCGGCCTCTCGCGTCGATGGGCGACACCTTGCCGCACACCGGTTCGGGAAGCGGTAAGAGGCCCCCGCCGAGATATTCGGCGATCGCCCGCGGTCCCGGACGCACACCGAATAAGGGAATCCCGATCCGCAATGCCGCCGGGAGCGTCCGGCGCGTATCGAAATCCGTCGGACGGCCCGGCCGGGGCGAGCGGGGCCGGCAGTTCCGGCCGCTCCTCGGACGGCCGCCGGCTCTGCCCCTCCTCGCCGGAGCCGGGCGGCGGCCCGCGGACGTCACGGCCTTGCCGAGCGCTCCGGCGCCGACGGCAGAGCGCTCCCGCTGCGCCCTCGCGCCACCGGCGGTGGTGAATTCATCCGTCGACATGACTGCCCTCCGGCCGGCGGCTCTTCGCCGCCGCGCTCCGCTGCCATCCGGTCCGCACACCCGCCTCGTCGGTATCACGCCCGGGCCCCCCGGGCCCGCGCTCATCTCTTGGACAGCAGCGAGGTCTCGGAGAGCATGACCGTGTCCCGGCGGTCCGGGCCGACGCCCGCGGCGACGATCTCCACGTCCAGGAGCGACGACAGATAGTCGATGTACCGCCGGGCGGCCTCCGGTATCGCGTCCGCGCCCCGGCGCGCCACCTCGGTCCAGTCCCGCTCCGGCCAGCCCGGCAGCCGCTCCAGCACGGGGGCCGCCCTCGCTGCGTCCCTGAGCCGCACCGGGTAGGCGTCCACGGCGCGCCCGTCCACGCGGTAGCCCGTGACGACTTGGACCTCGGACAGGCCGGCCAGCACATCGATGTTGGTCAGCACCAGTTCGGTGATGCCCTCGACCTCGATGGCGCGCCGGACCATGGCGGCGTCGAACCAGCCGACCCGCCTGCGGCGGCCGGTGACCGTGCCCCACTCCCGGCCCCGGTTCACCAGGTGCTCGGCCACCTCTCCGTCGAGCTCGCCGACCAGTGGGCCGCCGCCGACCTGCACCATGTACGCCTTGGCGACGCCGAGGACGGTGAACTGCTGCGCCGGGGAGGTGCCGGTCCCCACCGTCACCCCGGCGGCGCCGGTGAATCCGCTGGTGACGTAGGGGTACGTGCCCTGCTCCAGGTCGAGGCCGAAGCTCTGCGAACCCTCGTAGACGAGGTACCGGCCCTCGGCCCGTGCCTGACGCAGCCATTTCGAGGTGTCGCACAGATACGGTTCCAGCCGGCGGCCCGCCGCCGCGTACTCCTCGACGAGCCGGGCGACCTCATCGGCCACCGGCCCCTTCCCGTCCGGCCCGCCGAAGACCTGTTCCGTCAGGGCCCTCTTGAGCGGGACGATCCGGGCCAGCCGCGCCTTCAGCAGGTCCTCGTCGAGCAGGTCGACGAGGCGCAGCCCGATCCGCGCGACCTTGTCCTCGCGGCAGGGGCCGACACCGCGGCCGGTCGTGCCGATCCGGCCGGTGCCGTCGGCGAAGCCGGTCGCCGCCGAGGTGGCGAGCTCCGCGCCGCGCCAATGGTCCTGGGCGATGTCCTGCTCGATGTGGTACGGGAAGATCACGTGCGCCGACTCGCTGATGCGCAGATCGATGTCGAGTCCGCTCTCCCGGAGCCCCGCCAACTCCGTGAGCAGGGAGCGGGGGTCGACCACGCACCCGCTGCCCAGCACGCCGACGGCGCCGCGCAGCACCCCGGCGGGGACCTGTACGAAGCGGTGCTCCCCGCCCTCCGCCACGACGGTGTGCCCGGTGTTGGGGCCCGCCTGGTAGCGGACGACGGCGTACGCGCCCTCGCTCACCAGGTCCGTGATCTTCCCCTTGCCCTCGTCGCCGGCCTGACAGCCGACAATGACCAGGTCCATCACGCACCTCCCCGGCCGGCTCCGGGCACGGCGTCCGCGAGCTGCCGCACGACCTGGTCCAGAGGCCGGGCGCCCCAGACGCGCGTACCGGTCCAGGCTTCGCACAGGGAGCGGTACATCTCCGCGGCCAGGTCCACCACTTCGTGCGGCAGCGGCGGCGGCGCGGGCCAGGTCGAGCGGGGGCGCCCTTCGCGCACCCACTCCTCGACCCTGCCCTGCAGGCCGCTCGCGGCGTAGTGGTCGCGGAGTACCTGCTTGCTCACATGGGCGCCGTCGAGCAGCAGCCGGGCCTCGTCGGGCGTCCCGGCGTGGTCGACCAGGATCAGCGCGCCCCGGTCGTCGCGGCCGAACTCGACCTTCCCGTCGGCGTGTACGAGGCCGACGCCGCGCGCGTGCGCCGTCACGGCCTCGTCCACGTTCCGCGTGCACTCCTCCAGGGCGGCCTGCTGATCGCCGTCCAGACCACCGGTCCTGGCCGCCTCTCCCCGGTCGATGAAGCGGTCGATCTCCTCCAGTTTGGTGGTGTATTCGATGGCGGGGCGGTCCAGGACGGCGCCCGGCCGGGGCGGCTCGGTCAGCCCGATGTCACCCGGTGCCAGCCGCCCCAGTTCGAGGCGGCGGAGCACGGACGAGCCGGGCGGGATGATGTTGCGGAAGATGACCTGGAGCGGGATCAGGTGGTTGACGTCCGTGGGTGCGAGCGGGTGGCGCCGCGGGTCGATGACGCGCAGGAGGGTGAACTCCAGCTGGTTGGGCGGGTGGAAGGCCCGGTAGTGCGTGGGGATGCCCGCCCGGGCGAACAGGTCGAAGTTGAAGGCCGCGATGCGGCAGCACGCCTCTCCCTTGTCCGGGATCGGGTCGGGCATCTTCCCGTAGTGGAAGACCGAGTAGTCATCGGTGAACTCGAACTGCCCCACCCCGCTCCTGCCGGGCTGCGGCTCCCGCCGGGCGACCAGGTTCTTCGTCGAATACCTCTTGGGCAACGCGCCGTCCTCCCGTTCGCGAGTCTCGTGGTCTCTCAGTCGACCAGGGACAGATCGTCGAGCGCGGGGATCCACTCGACGGTGGCGGGCGCGTTCCGCGCGCCGCTGAACCAGAATTCGCGCACCACGCCGCTCTCGCGCAGCTCCGTGAGCCGCTCCACCGCGGCCTGCGGCCGCCGTGTGAAGGCGTAGCACATCGGGCCTTCGGAGCTCATCGCGATGGCGTCGATCTCCTTGCCGGTCCGGGCCTCCTCCAGGAGGAACTTGACCTGGTCGGACTGCATGGCGATCTGCTTCTGCTTGAAATAGCTCTCGTAGGTGAGGAAGTTGACCGCCTCGCAGAAGGCCCGGTAGTCGGCCTCCATGACGGAGGTGGCGAGGTTCATCAGGACGGCGTGCGCGGTGCGCCGGGCCTCTTCGGCGGGGATCGGCAGCGTGCGGGCGAAGAACTCCCGCTCCACTTCGCCGTGCATCTGGTGGCCGTTCGGGATGATCACCAGGATCGGCCAGGACGGGAACTGCGTGGAGATCAGGACCGGCGGCCGCTGTCCGCCGCCCGCGTACCGGGTCGGCACGAGATAGCGCTTCGGGTCGTCGGAGAAGTCGTCGGGGTTGCGGTGCCCGCCGTCGACCAGGAATCCGCCGCGCTCGATCAGATTGGGGCTGGCGCCCGAGGTGCCCGCCCGCCCCGCGGCCCGCGCGATCTCCGCGCCGTCGATCGGCCGGCCGGTGAACTGGGCGTACGCCCGGCCGACCGCGACCGCGGTGGTGGTGCCGGAGCCGAAGCCGGTGTGCGGCGGCAGCCCCTTGCGGATGACGACGCGCGCGGCGGGCCCGTCCCACGCGGCCCGCAGGCGGTCCAGGAGCGCGGTCACGGCCTCCGCGTGGGCCGCCCCGTTCTCATCGGTCTCCACCGTGTTGGTCTCCGCCGGGAGGACCAGGGCCTCGAAGCCGGGTGAGCGCAGCGCCATGGAGGCCATGCCGTTCCGGCGGCCGGTCTCGCCGTTGAGGTCGATGAGGGTGAAACTGACGCGGCATCCCGTGCGGATGCGGACGCCCCATTCCTGCGAGTCTGCCTCTGACATATCTCTCTCCCTCGCGAAGTGATGGCGCCGGTTATTTGAGCGCGTCCTCGCCGGGGAGGCCGACGACCAGATCCGCATATGCGGCGCCGGATTCGATCAGGTCCCACCGCTGCATCCACGCGTAGGACTTCTCGAACTCTTCGCGGGTGTACGGGGCCGGCTCCGCGTAGCGCAGCCGGGGCAGGTGGAAGTCGTCCGCGGTGATCTCGCCGTGGAATTCCTCCGGCAGCGAGTCGATCAGGTAGTGCAGATACCGGCGTTTGTCGGCGTTGATGTCGGCGATCGCACGGCTGACGGCGCGGTTGCAGGCCGCGTACACGGCGGGGTCGAAGTCGGGCGCGGCCAGTTCCAGGCCCGCGTAGTGGGTCTCGATGACCTTCTGGAAACCCTGCTTCTCCGCCAGGGCGATCCACGGCTCGGAGAGCGCCACCACCGCGGCTTCGCCCTTCTGGACGGCGCGGTAGCCATCGATCGTGTGGTAGCCGACCGTCTTGATCTCGGAGGGCGTCAGGAATCCCTCCAGCATCTGGATGGCCGCGTAGTGGTTGCCGTTGTGGAAGCTGACGGCGATCGGGGCGCCCGCGAGCGTCTGCGGGTAGGTGTACGGCGAGCCGGGCGCCGCCATCAGGGCCATGACCGCGATGGAGGACCGCTTGCCGATGATCTTCGCGCCCCGCCGGCTGTCGTGGGCCCGCCGGATCTGCCCCCATTCACAGGCGCGGTACAGGTCGACCTGGCCCTCTTCGAAGGGCACGTGATTGCGGATGGAGTCGACGAGCTGGTGGTCTTCGGCGGGCTCGGTGAGGGTCTGTTCGGCTCGGTTCTTGACGAATTCGACTTCGATGTCCTCCGCCGCGAAGTAGCCGTGTTCTTCCGCTACCAGCCAAGGGAGTGCGAAAACCGCGGAGGGGCCAATTCCTTCAGTGCGAACCGTAGTCGTCACGTTGACGATCTCCTTCTCACAAAGGGGGTTTTCTCGCCCGGTCAGGCTAAACACAGTGGTGCGGTCGGGGCAAGGGGCTTTCTGCTCAACAGAATTCCGCCGTCAGTAATGTCTTGAGGCGCACGGGTGCGGTGGCGGGACAGCAGATACAGGGGTCACGGTATTTCACCGGTCCGCGTCATCAGGGCCCGGGATCCGGTGGGGTCGCGGACGGGTGCGCGCGCTTGTCTGACCCTCAGCACCGTCTGCGCGCTGCCGGTGCCCAGTGCGAGGCAGACGGGGTGTTCCGCGCCGGAGAGCAGGCCGAACAGGAACCCCCCGGCGAAGGCGTCCCCGGCCCCGAGCGCGCTCGGGGCCGGGGAAATCTCCTCGCAGGTCACCACATGGCGGCCGGCGGGTCCGTGGACGAGCGCGCCGCGGCTCCCGAGGGTGACGACGGCCAGCACGCCCTGCCGGGCCAGTTCGGCCGCCGCGTCGTCCGCCGTCGCCCTGCCGGAGACCGCCGTGACCTCGGCCTCGTTGCCGAGGACGACATCCACCCCGGCCGCCAGTACGGCGTCGAAGCGCTGCCGGTGGTCCAGGATCAGCCGTCGGTCCGAGAGGGCCAGAATCCGTGCCGCGCCGAGGGCGGAGGCGCGGGCCATGGCGGACCGCCCCACCTCCAGCCCCTCGTCGGTGGCCAGCAGATACCCCTCGAAGAGGACCGCGTCGCACGGCTCCGACCGGGCGAGGTGGGCTGCCACACCGTCGTGCAGGGCCCGCAGCCGCCATGGTTCGCCCTGCCAGATCAGAAAGGCCCGCTCGCCGTCCGGCAGGAGCAGCACCAGACATCGGCCGGTCGCGCCGTCCGCCCCGGGCGCCAGCGGCACGGTGACGCCGCGGGCGGCGAGGTCGTCGCGGATCGCCCGCGCGAGGCCGTCCGTCATCGAGGCCGTCAGCAGCGAAGCGTGCCCGCCGCTCGCCGCGAAGGCGACGCAGGTGTTCGCCGCGCTGCCCCCCGCCGTGGCGGCCGCCTGTCCGCCGGCGAGCCGCGCCACCGCGGCCTCCAGGCCCGCGCGGTCGCGGAACACCGCCGTGCCGGGGGTGACGCCCAACGCCTCGCAGACGCCCGGCCGCACCGCGACGACGATGTCGGCGAGCGCGTCCCCGACGGCGACCAGGCGCGGGCGGTCCATCAGAAGTGCTCCGCCAGGTCGGAGAAGCGGTCGACCTGGAGCAGGTGGTCGGGGGCTTCCGGCACGGGCTGCCGCTCCAGCACCCAGGTGTCGGGGTGGGGCACGTACACGGCGCGGAGTCCGGCCGCGAGGGCCGGCACGATGTCCGACTTCGGGGAGTTGCCGATCATCCAGGTGCGGGCGGCGTCGGCCTTGGCCCGCTCCACCACCGTGGTGTAGGTGTCGACGGTCTTCTCCGGCACCACCACGACGTCCTCGAAGAGCGGTGCCAGCCCGGACCGTTCGACCTTGGTGGTCTGCTCCTCGAACTCCCCCTTGGTCAGCAGGATCAGCCGGTGGCGGCGCTGGAGGTGCGAGAGCGTCTCGCGCACCCCCGGGATCAGTACGGGCACCTGGTCCAGGATCCGGTCGCCGAGCTCGGCGATGGCCTGCGCGTGGTCGACGGACGCCACCTGTGCGTGGACTCGCTCATAGCACTCGTGCAGGCTCCGTACGAAGCTCTTGGCGCCGTATCCGTGCACCTTGCAGTTCGCGGTCTCGATCTCGTCGAGCATGCCGCGCAGTTCGCCGCGCGTCGTCCGGTCGTGAAACACGAGGTCGATGAACTCCTCGATGGCACGCTCGAAATAGATGTTGTTCTCCCATAGCGTGTCGTCCCCATCGACGAGCAGACACTGGTTGACGATCAAGCTCAGCCCCCAACGGGTGATCACACGGAACTCGGGTGAAAGGCCATCTGCCGCGTCGCACCGAGACGTTCGGCGTTCGCTTTTCCTGTTCGGCCTGGTGCGAAAATTATGCCTCACACGAGCTTCGGGATCACCTCGTTCGTCAACAGCAGGAATGAGCTGTGACTGAGCGGAGCGCAGAGCAGGTAGTGCAGCCCTATCCGTTCCTGAAGGGCCTGAATCTGTTCGGCGACCCGGATCGGGCTGCCGTGAATGATGACGTCGTCCACATAGCGTTCCACCGCGCTCCGGCGCGCTCCTTCGTCCGGGGGCGGCGTCCCCGGACGCAAGCGCTTCGAGTACTTGCGCCGGGAGGGGTCGCTCATCGATCCCACGGTCCACTGCGCGCCCCGCAGGGCGATCTCGCGCGCTTCTTCGTCCGTCGGCGCCACGGCGATCAGCCGTGCCATGGGGATGACCCGCCCCGCCACGGGGTGCCCGGCCGCCGCCAGCCCCGCGCGGTAGGCCGCGTACTTCACGCCGATGTCCGCGTGGGTGGAGTGCGGGTCCATGAGGATGGAGTAGCCGGCCGCCGCGGACCAGGCGATCGCGTCGGGCGACGAGGACGCCAGCCAGACCGGGGGGTGCGGCTGCTGCAGGGGTTTGGGCAGGACTTCGATGTCCTCGAAGGTATGGAAGTCGCCGCGGTAGGTGAGGCGGTCGTCCTGCCAGGCCCGCAGCACGATGTCCACGTTCTCGCGGAACTTCGCGTAGCTGCTGTCGAGGTCCAGGTCGAACACCTTGAACTCGCCGGGGTCGTTGCCGCGCCCCGCGCCCCAGTTGACCCGGCCGCCGGACACCACGTCGAGCAGCGCGATCTCCTCGGCGAGGCGCAGAGGGTGGTACATCGAGGCCAGCGAGACGGCCGTGCCGATCCGCAGCCGCTCGGTCCGGGCGGCCACGAGGGTCCCCATGATGCTCACCGAGGGCGAGACGGAGTAGGTCGTGAAATGGTGCTCGGCCAGCCATACGGCCTCGTACGCCCCGGACCGCTCCATGATGTCGATGCGGTTCAGGGCCCGTTCGTAGACGGTGGGCAGGGAGTGCTTTCTGCCCGGCCAGGAGAAGAACTGCAGCACGCCGAATTGAAGCCGCTCCCGCGTGGGCGCGGCATGACCAGTCGTTGAGTTCATGGCAATCATCCGAGTTTCGACGAGCGCTTGTAGGAAACCTTGGGGTCCGTCAGCACATTCACGAGGTAGGGCACGCCCGCCGCGAACGCGCGGCGCAGCGCCGGGGCGATGTCCGCCGGGCGTTCGACCACTTCGCCGGCGCCGCCGAGCGCCTGGACCAGTTGGTCGTACCGGCACCCGGGCCGCAGATCGGCGGCGACGTCCTGGCCGTAGAGATCGCGCATGGGGTGCTTCTCCAGCCCCCAGATCCCATTGTTCCCGACGATCATGGCGACGGGAAGGTCATGGCGTACGAGGGTGTCGACGTCGCTCGCGGAGAAGCCGAACGCGCCGTCGCCGAGGAGCAGCGCGACCTGTCGGCCGGGGTGGCGGAGCCTGGCCGCGGCGGCGTATCCGACTCCGTTGCCCAGGCATCCGTACGGGCCGGGGTCGAGCCAGTGGCCGGGGCGGTGGGAGTCCAGGAACTTGCCGGCGTACGACACGAAGTCGCCGCCGTCGCCGACCACGACGGCGTCCTGGTCGAGCTGTGCGCGCACCTCCCCGATGACCCGCGCCGGGTGGATGGGGGCGCTGTCCGCGCGCAGTTCCGCTTCCTCGGCGACGCGCAGGGCCCGCTCGCGTCCCCGCAGCCGGCCGATCCACTCCTCGTGGTCGCGGCGTTCGCCCCGCCACGCGGCCATGCCGTCGAGGATCGCTGCGAGGTCGCCGGCCGGCGCCGCCGCCGTCGCCACATGGGTCGCCCGCTGCGCCGGTTCGTCGACGATGTGCACGACCTGTGCGTCCTTGAACCGCCCGAAGGAGAGGCGGAAGTCGAGGGCCGTGCCGACGACGGCGACGACGTCGGCCTCCGTGAGGGCGCGCCGGGTTCTGGAGAAGGCCAGTTCGTGGTCGGCGGGGAGGCAGCCGCGCCCCTGACCGTTCATGAACGTCGGCACCCGCAGTTCCTCGGCGCAGTGGCGCAGCGCCGTCCAGGCCCCGCCCCACCAGACGTCGCCGCCCGCGACGAGGGCGGGCCGCTCGGCGCCGGCGAGCAGGGCGGCGGCTTTGTCGATCTCCTCCTGGTCGGGCGGGGCGACCGAGTGGGGCCGCGCCTCGGTGAGGGTCGCGGCGGCCCGGCGGTGGAGCACGTCGATGGGGAAGTCCAGGAACACCGGCCCGCGGTGGGGGCTCGCCGCCAGCGCGAGCGCGTCGCGCACCTCGTCGGCGATGCGGTCGGTCGCCGTGACCGTACGGGCCGTCTTCGTCACCGGCGCGACCATGGGAACGTGGTCCAGCTCCTGGAGGGAGCCGGAGCCCCAGCGGCGTTGCGAGGCCCGGCCGCCGAGCACTACGAGCGGGGAGCCGTTGAACCAGGCGCCGGCCATGGCGCTGATGCCGTTCGTGATGCCCGGGCCGGCGGTGAGCAGGGCGACGCCGGGGCGGCGGGTGAGTTTGGCGTACGCCTCCGCGGCGAAGACGGCCGTCTGTTCGTGGCGGACGTCGATGATGCGCAGGCCGGCCTCGGCCGCGGCGTGCAGCAGGGAGAAGATGTGGCCGCCGGACAGTGTGAAGACGGTGTCCACACCCGCGTTCCGCAGGGCGGCGACCGCCAGTTCGCCGCCTTCTCCGTCGATGCCGCGTGCGATGCTCACGGGCGTTCCCCGGCGGGCTCCGCCGCCGTACCTGAGGTTCGGGTCGAACTCGTGTGGTTCACGCTGCCCCCGGTGCCGCCGATGCCATTACGTCCGTACCGGCCACAGCATTGAGGCCGTCTTCGTCGCGCGGTGGTGCGGATGCTGGTGTGGGTCAGGCGCCGGTGTCGTCCGGCTCCTTTTTCTGGGTGCCCACGCGCAGTTGATGGAATGGGGCGTCCCGGTCGGTTTCCGGCTCGCGGGGCAGTCCGAGGAGGCGTTCGCCGATCAGATTGCGCTGGATCTCATCGGTGCCGCCGGCGATGGACAGCGACTGGACGGAGAGCGCCATCTGCTGGAAGGCGCCGCCGGCGGTGGTTTCGCCGTCCGTCACCATTCCCTCGGCGCCCAGGAGCGAAAGGCTCACGTCGCGTGCCTCGCGGCCGAGTGCGGAGCTGACGACCTTTCCCAAAGACGCCTCCGGCCCGGGATTGCGTCCCTTGCGGCGCATGGCGCGGGCCTGCTGCATGCGCATGCGGTTCGCCTCCGATAGCGCGTGCATGGCCGCGATCCGCTGGCGTACGAGCGGGTCCTGGTCCTTGCCCACCTCTTGGGCCAGGCGGGTCATCGCGCCGGGCGTACGGACTCCGGGGACGACGGGCCGCTCCCGCTCGGCGCGGCGGCTGTCTTCGAGCAGGTCGGCGATCCTGCGGTCGAGCATTCCGTTGCGCCTGCCGGGCGAGGCGATGCGGGCGGGCCGGAGCACTCCGCCGCCGCCGACCTCCACGCGCTCGTACATGAGGCTCGCCTGGGCCACCGGCCAGCCCTGGCCGAGGGCGCCGATGAGGTTCTCCGCGGGGACGGTCACGTCCGTGAGGAAGACCTCGTTGAAGGTGGCGCGGCCGTTCATCTGCCGGATGGGCCGTACCTCGACGCCGTCCTGGTCGAGGTCCACGACGAAGTAGCTGATGCCCTTGCGCTTGGGGACGGAGGAGTCCGTCCTGGCGAGGAGCAGGCCGCGCTCGGCGGCCTCGGCCTCCCGCGACCACAGCTTCTGACCGTTCAGCACCCATCGGTCGCCGTCCCGGTCGGCGCGGAGCTGGAGGCCGGCGAGGTCGGAGCCGGCGCCGGGCTCGCTGAACAGCTGGCACCAGGATTCCGTTCCGGCGGCCAGCGCGGGCACCCAGCGCCGGCGCTGCTCGTCGGTTCCGAATTCGATGAGGATGGGGCCGCCGATCATTTGGCCGACGCCGCCGGGCGGGCCGAGCGCACCGGCCCGGCCGATTTCCTCGGTTATGATCTTGGCTTCTTTGCGCTGCGTTTTCCGGCCGCCCATACCGGTCGGCCACGTGGGAAATGCGAGCCCCGCGTCGGCGAGCAGCTGCCACCATTCCCCGAGCAACAGGGTGACCTGCCAGTTCTCCTTGAGCCAGGTCCGTACTTCGGCGCGCAGTTCGTCCAAGAGATCGGAATTCTGGCTCTGGAACACGTGTCCCCACCTCCGGGCAGCGTTGCCGGGAAACGCCGAATGATCATCCAACCCCGTGGTCAACCGCGTTCAGCATACTCACGCACGGCCCGGTGACAATGGCGATCTTATCGGTTTGGCTCATAACCATCGGCGGCACGATCGGGAATTGATCAATATGCCGTGCCGGGGCGCTGAACAGCGCTCTCCTTGCCGCCACCGTGATCAGGCAGGCAGCCGCCGTACGGAAACGCGCAGCAGTACGGTCCCCGCCACGCACACCAGCAGCACCGTGGGCACCACGGCCCACCAGCCATCCGCGGCGAGCACAGCGAAACTGGCCATCGGCGGGCCCGCCAGCGAACCCACGCTGCCGACCTGCGCGACGAGGCCGTTGGTGATGCCGATGTCGGCGGGCGTCGAGACGACCGCCGGAATCGTGGCGAACACGGCGGCGACCACCAGCTCGTTGGCGATGGCGACGATCACCGCTCCGACGGCGCTCAGGGCGACGCCCGACGAGCTGAGGAACGCGATGGCGGTGCCGACCGGCATCAGCAGCGAGGTGGTGAAGACCCGGCGCACCGGTACGCCGCGGCGCAGCATCCAGCCGCTGAGGAAGCCGCCGACCGTGCCGACCAGCGAGACGCCGCCGGTCAGAGTCCCGGCCTCGGCCGTGGAGACCGACAGTTCCTCGTGCAGGTAGGTGGGGAGCAGGGAGACGACGGCGACGATCGAGCCGCTGGCGGTGGCGAAGCCCAGGGCGAGCAGCAGCGGCCGGGTGAGCCTGCGGATCTGCCGGCCCCCCTTTTGTGCGGACCGCTCCTCGGCGCTCTCGCCCTCGTCCGCGTCCGTGCCGCCGTCCGCGTCGCCGCGGGCCGGCCTGCGCAGGACGACCGCGGTCACGACGCCCATCACCAGGAGCGCGGCCGCGGCGATGGCCAGCCAGGTGCGCCAGCTGAACCACGCCGAGAGCAGGCCACCGGCGAAGAGCCCCAGCGCCAGGCCGACGGGGAAGAAGGTGCCCCAGACGGCGAGCGCGGTGATGCGCCGCACTCCCCCGCCCATCGCGATGATCACCGCGGGCGCGGCGACGACGACGGCCACGTAGCCGAGGCTCTCCACCAGCCTCGTCGCGATCATCGAGCCGAAGTCGCCGGTGCGCGAGCCGAGGAAGCCCGCCACCGCCATCACCAGGCAGCCGGTCACGAGCGCCCAGCGGAGCGGGAAGCGCACCAGGAGATAGCTCATGGGGATGCCGAACAGCGCGGCGACGGCCGTCGTGGCGGAGGTGACCAGCGACATCTGATCGAGGGAAAGCCCCAGCGCGCCCCGTAGTTCCACGGCGATGGGCGCCATCTTGCCGAGGCTCATGGCCGTGAGAATCCCACAGCAGTAGACGAGCGCGAACCGCGACCAATAGCTCCACGAAAAACTTGTCGGGGCCGGGCCCACCGGTAATACTCCTTGCGGAGTATCCGATTTCTTCTCTACGTCCAAGGCGGCGAGGCTCCTCCTTCGGCGAACCGGCTCATTTCCCGTTCGCGGACAGCTCGTTGGAGCGTATGGGAGCGGTACGCCGACAGCAAGGGGACACCTCGGGGCGCCGCGCCTGTGCCGCGGCGGCCTTGTTACCGGGTTGACGGCCGCCACCGGCTTGCCGCTACCTTGGCGGAGGGCAATCTCCCCGGCCGCCTCGCGGCCCGTCCGGCGCGCGCCGGCCGTCTGCCGACCAACTGCTGTTGACACAGGAGAGGTCATTCGAATGCCGAGTAGTCAGACCGGCTTACCGCTCAAATACGGATTGAACCCCCAGCAGGCCCGGGCCATGGTGACAATGCCGGACGGCGGCCCCCTCCCGTTCTCCGTATTGAATGGCACGCCTTCCGTCGTCAATCTGCTCGACGCGCTCCAGGGCTGGCAGTTGGTGCGGGCGGCGAGTTCGGCGCTCGGGGCGCCCGCGGCGGCCTCCATGAAGCACGTCTCCCCGGCCGGCGCCGCCCTCGCCGGCGAGATCGACCCGACCACCCGGGCCACGTTCACGCTGGACGCACCGCTCTCGGACGTGGCGTCCGCCTACGCGCGGGCCCGGGACTGCGATCCGCGTTCGTCCTACGGCGACATGGTGGCCGTGTCGCACCCCGTCGACATGGCCACCGCGCGCCTCCTGGCCCGGGTCGTCTCCGACGGCATCATCGCCCCCGCGTACGAGCCGGGCGTCCTCGCGACGCTCTCCCGCAAGAAGCACGGCGCGTTCCTGGTACTGGAGATGGACCCCGGCCACGTACCGCCGCAGGAGGAGGTCCGGGACGTCTTCGGGGTGCGCCTCGTCCAGGACCGGGACCCCGTGACGATCGACGGCGCGTGCCTCGGCGAGGCGGACGGCTTCACCGAGGAGCTGCGCCGGGACGCCGTGCTGGGGCTGATCGCGGCGCGGTACGCCCAGTCCAACTCGGTGGCGTACGTCTCCGGCGGGAGAACGGTCGGCATCGGCACCGGGCAGCAGTCACGGGTGGACTGCGTGCGGCTGGCCGGCGAGAAGGCCGACCGCTGGCGGCTGCGGCGGCATCCGCGGATGACCGGCGCCGCGTTCCCGAGCGGCACCCCGCTCCAGGAGCGGGTGAACACCGTGCTGCGGATGGTCGAGGCGCTCGACGCCGGTGAGCGCGAGGCGTGGCTGTCCCGCGAATCGCCCTGCACGCTCGCCTCGGACGCCTATTTCCCGTTCCGCGACAACGTCGACGTCGCCGCCGGGCACGGTGTGCGCTGCGTGGTCGAGGGGGGCGGTTCGAGGCGGAGCGACGAGGTCGAGGCGGCCTGCCGGGAGCACGGCATCGTGCTGGTCCGTACGGGACTGAGGCTGTTCTCCCACTGAATTCCCCCCTGAATTCCCACTGAATTCCCCCAGCATCTCCCTGCATCTCCTATGGGGCAGCTTCCACCGGACGGCGGGCGGTCGCGGCATGGCATCCGAGTTCCACGACATCGGCATAGACGACGTGATGGCGCGACACTCCCTCAAGTGGGGGCGCAACGGCCCCTCGGTCATGGGCGCGTGGGTGGCCGAGATGGACTTCCCGCCGGCGCCGGAGATACGGGAGGCGCTGCACCGGGCGGTCGACCACGGCGAGACCGGCTACCCGATGCGCGACATCCGCACGGGCCTGCCGACGGCCTGCTCCGACTGGCTCCGGGAGAGCTTCGGCTGGTCGGTGCCGGCCGAGCAGATCTTCCTGGTGCCCGACATCCTGACGGGCGTCGGCCTGGGCATCGACGCCTACAGCCCGCCCGGGTCGCCCGTCGTCGTCCCGACGCCCGCCTATCCGCCGTTCTTCGAGATCGTCGAGGCGCTGGGCCGCCCGCTCGTCGAGGTGGCGCTGACACCCGACGGCGGACGCCCGACCCTGGACATCGACGGCATCGGCGCGGCGCTGGCCGCGGGCGCGCGGACCGTCGTCCTGTGCAACCCCCACAACCCGGCCGGCCGGGTGTTCACCCTGGCCGAACTGACCGCCCTGCGCGATCTCGTCACCGCGCACGGGGCCCGGGTGATCGTCGACGAGGTGCACGCGGGCCTGGTCTACCCCGGGCACCGGCACATCCCGTACGCCTCCACCTCCCCCGAGGCCGCGGCGCACACCATCACGGTGACGTCCGCGTCGAAGGCGTGGAACGTCGCCGGCCTCAAGTGCTCCCAGGTGATCCTGACGAACCCGCCGGACGTGGTGCGCTGGCGGGAGCTGCCCTTCCACGCGCGGCACGGGTCGAGCACGCTGGGGATCGTCGCCAACATCGCCGCCTACCGCGACGGTGACGCGTGGCGGCGGCGCGCGGTGCGCTATCTGGACGGGAACCGCCGGTACCTGGACCAGGTGCTCGCGACCGAGCTCCCGGAGGTCGGCTACCGCACCCCGGAGGCCACCTACCTGGCGTGGCTGGACTGCCGCGGGCTCGGCCTGGACGACCCCGGCGGGTACTTCCTCCGGCACGCCAAGGTCGCGCTGAGCGACGGGTCCGTGTTCGGCGCCGCCGGACACGGCTTCGTACGGCTCAACTTCGCCACCTCTCGCCCCCTGCTCCAGCGCATCGTCACCGCGCTGGTCAAGGCAGCGCGGGAGCGCTTGTGAGCGCCCCGACACCCGCACGCCCCGGAGGTCCTGGTGACTGACACGGCAGCGGAGCCGGAGTACGGCTCGTCCGCCGGCCACTCGGCGGAGGTGGTCTTCACCGTGAACGGGACCGCGGTCGGCCCGGCGGTGGACACCCGCGAATCGCTCCTCGACGTGCTGCGCGAGCGGCTGGCGCTGACGGGGACGAAGAAGGGCTGCGACCACGGCCAGTGCGGCGCGTGCACCGTCCATGTCGACGGCCGCCGGGTCCTGGCATGCCTGACCCTCGCCGTCCAGGTCCGGGGCAGGGCGGTGACGACCATCGAGGGGGTGGCCGCGCCGGACGGCGCCCCGCACCCGCTCCAGCAGGCGTTCATCGACCATGACGCGCTGCAGTGCGGCTACTGCACACCGGGCCAGATCATGTCGGCCCTGGCGTGCGTGGCCGAGGGCCACGCCGGGGACGACGAGGAGATCCGGGAGTACCTCAGCGGCAATCTGTGCCGGTGCGGCGCGTATCCGGGGATCGTGGCCGCGGTCCGCGACTACGCGCGCACCACGGCGGGCTGAGGCGATGCGCCCCTTCTCCTACCGCGCGCCCGCCACCGTCGCCGAGGCCGTGGCCGCCCTGGCCGACGGCGGGCCCGGCGCGCGGCTGCTGGCCGGCGGGACGAGCCTGTACGACCTGATGAAGCTGGGCGTGGAGACGCCGACCGCCGTCGTGGACATCGGGCGGCTGCCGGAACTGACCGAGTTCGACACCGCCGGGCCCGGCGAACTGGTCTTCGGCGCCTGCGCGCGGATGGCCGACGTCGCCGAGGACGCGGTGCTGCGCGAGGACTATCCGGCGCTGGCCGAGTCGTTGGCCAAGGCCGCTTCCCAGCAGCTGCGGAACATGGCGACGGTGGGCGGCAATCTGCTCCAGCGCACGCGGTGCGGCTACTTCCGCGGCGGCCCGGCGTCCGCCTGCGGCAAGCGGCGGCCAGGCAGCGGCTGCGCGGCCCGCGGCGGCCTCGACCGGGGCCACGCCGTGCTCGGCACCAGCGACGCCTGCACCGCCGCCTACCCCGGCGACTGGGCGGTGGCGCTGCTCGCCTTCGACGCCCGCCTCGACCTGTACGGGCCGGATGGCGCCCGTACGATCGCGCTGGCCGAACTCCACCGGGAGCCGGCGGACGCCCCGCACCGGGAGCACACGCTCGGCGCGGGCGAACTCATCGTCCGGATCCGCGTCCCGGCCACCGCCACCGGGCGCGCCTCCGTCTACCACAAGGTCCGGGATCGCGAGTCGTTCGCCTTCGCGCTGGCGTCCGCGGCCGTGGCGCTCGCCCTCGACGGCCGGGGCCGGGTCGTGGACTGCCGGATCGCGCTGGGCGGCGTCGCCACTCGTCCCTGGCGCGCCCACGCGGCCGAACGAGCGGTTGTGGGCGCGCCGTTGACCGAAGAGAGCGCGGAGCGCGCGGGCGAGGCGGCCTTCGACGGCGCACGGGCGGGCGGGCACAACGCCTTCAAGATCCGCCTCGGGGCGCGTGTCGTCGCCGGGGCGCTGCGGGCGGCCGCGGAACGGGCCGGCGCGTGAGCGCCCCGGACGCCCGCGTCGGCGCCCCGGTCCCCCGCGTCGACGCCTACGAGAAGGTGACCGGCGCGACCCGCTACAGCGCGGACCGTACGCCGCCCGGCCTGACGCACGCCATGCTCGCGGTCGCCACCGTCGGCAAGGGCCGCGTCACGCGCGTCGAGACCGCCGCGGCCCGTGCCGTCGAGGGCGTACTGCTGGTCCTGACCCGCTTCGAGGAACACGAACTGCGCCCCGCCGGCTACCGGTTGAGCGGCGGCTACGGCTTCCAGACCCTGCAGCCGCTGCTGGACGACCGCATCGCCTACCGCGGCCAGCCGATCGCGCTGGTCGTGGCCGACACGCTGGTCGCGGCCACCGAGGCCGCCGCACTGATCGAGGCACGGTACGAGGCGGAGCCGGTGGCCGTGACGCTCGACGCGCCGGGGGCCGAGACGGTCGGGCAGGCGGCGGCCCTCCCCCAGCCGATGTTCGCGGACACGGCGGTGGGCGACGCCGACGCCGCGTTCGCGCGGAGCCCGGTGCGCCTCGACGCGGAGTTCGGCATCAGTCCGCAGCACCAGGTCCCGATGGAGCTGCTGGGCACGGTCGCCGAGTGGCGCGGCGACGACCTGGTGGTGCACGAGTGCACGCAGAACTCGGGGGCGGTACAGCACGGCCTGGCCCAGCAGCTGGGCATCGACCCCGCCCGCGTCCGGGTGATCTCCCCGCAGGTCGGCGGCGGTTTCGGGCAGAAGACCTGGCTCCAGTCGCATGTCGGCCCGCTGGCCGTCGCCGCGCGCCGGCTCGGCAGGCCGGTCAAGCTCGTCGTACCCCGGTCGCAGACGTTCCACGGGAGTACGTTCCGGCCGGCGAGCCGCCACCGGATACGGCTCGGCGCCGACCGATCGGGGCGCCTGACGGCCGCCGTCCACGAGACACGGCAGCAGACGTCGCGGCACGACCTGTTCGCCTCCGACTTCACGTCGGTCACCGCGCGCATGTACGGGATCGAGGACTTCCGAGGCCATCAGCGGCTCACCCGCACCGATGTGCAGACCCCTGGCTTCATGCGCGCCCCCTTCGAGCACGCCGCGGTGTTCGCCCTCGAATCGGCGGTGGACGAGATCGCCTGCGCCACGGGCCGCGACCCGGTGGCGCTGCGTCTGGCGAACGACACCGGCACCGACCCCGTGACCGGCCGGCCGTTCTCCTCCCGGCATCTCGCCGCGTGTCTGCGCCGGGGCGCGGAACGGTTCGGCTGGTCGGCCCGTACCGCCCGGCCCGGCTCGATGCGCGCCGCCGACGGCGCCCTCATCGGGTGGGGCGTCGCCGCCGGGGCGTACCGCGCCTCGGCCGGTCCCGCCGTCGCGCGGGTGCGGCTGGCGGCCGACGGCGGGATCTCCGTCGAGGTGTCGGGGCACGAGATGGGTCAGGGCATCCGGACCGCGATCGCCCGTACGGTCGCCCTCGACCTGGGTATCGCGGCCGACGGCGTACGGATCGGCGTCGGCGACACCGGCGGGGTGCCGCAGCATCTGACCGCCGGGTCGTGGGGGACGGCCACGGCGCTGCCCGCGGTCCATGCCGCGCTGCGGGAGCTGCGGGTGCGCCTCGGGGCGCCGGACGCCGGGCCGGTCGATACGGTCGCGGCGGCGGCCGCGCTGGTCGCGGCGGGGCGGCCGGAGACCGTGGTCGAGGCCACCTCCCTGCCGCCGGGCCAGTCCGCGCAGGCCGCCGACCGGCTGCGGGCGGGGCTGCCGACTCCGGCCGGGCCGGAGTACCCCGGCTTCTCGGCGTTCAGCTTCATCGCCCACTTCGTGGAGGTCCGCGTCGAGCCGGCCCTCGGGCGGGTCCGGGTGCCGCGGGTGGTCAGCGTCGTGGACTGCGGGCGGGTCGCGAGCCCGGTCACCGCCGCCGGCCAGCTCCGCGGCGGCGTCGTCTGGGGCATCGGCGCCGCGCTGCGCGAGCGCAGCGAACCCGATCCCCGCTTCGGCGGGTTCCACAACGCCGATCTGGCCGAGTACGTCGTCCCGGTCAACGCCGACGTCGGCCGGATCGACGTCGACTTCATCGACACGCCCGATCCGCTGGTCAACCCCCTCGGGGTGAAGGGGTGCGGCGAGGTGGCGCTGGTGGGGGTGGCCCCCGCCATCGCCAACGCGATCCACCACGCGACGGGCCGTCGGCATCGGGCGCTGCCCATCCGGGTGGAGGACGTGCTCGGAGCGGGGACGGCGGGGCGAAAGGGTGGCCGGAATATCAATTCGCCGGCGGGATACTGGAGTTGACTCCAGTACTGTCGGGGCGATGCGCAGCCGTCCGTACGTCGCAGCTCTCCTGTCCGCCCTCGTTCTGACGGCGTGCGGCTCCCAGGGCGAGCCACCGCGCCCGCCCAAGCCCAGCGGGTCGGACACGGCCGAATCCAAGGACCCCACGGGGCCGGCCGACAAGCGGGTGACCCGAGGGGACGGCGCCGAGCTGGCGTACCGCGCGAGCGGGCGGGCCAGCGCGCAGAACCCCGCGTTCTCACCGGACGGGAAGTCCACGCTCTTCACCCTCTTCCACGACGGCTACAACAAGGGCGCCGCCGCGCTGCGGGTGCTCCCGCCGGGCCCTGACGGGCCGTCCGGCCGCGCGGCGCGCGGCGGCCCCCGGACGCTGCTCGACGAGGCCGATCAGGCCGCGGTGAACCTGCCCGGCTCCAGCTGGAACCGGTCGGCCGGGGTGGCCTTCGCCTCCGACCGGGCGGAGCGGGACGAGATCTGGGTACTGCGCCCGGGCGGCCGACCCACCAGGGTGACCAGGCACGACGGCGACTCGGGGTATCTGGAGCCCAGTTTCTCCCCGCGCGGCGACTGGATCGCCTTCCAGGAGAGCGTCCAGCGGGAGGACCCGGAAACCGGCGACGGGCAGGAGGAAGCGGCGGCGCGGCCGGAACGTGCCGCGCTCGGTTCCCTCTGGAAGGTCCGGCGGGACGGGAGCGGGCAGACCCGGCTGCTGGACGGCCCCGCCACCGGTACGGACAACCGGCAGCCCAACTGGTCGCCGCGGGGCGGCCGGCTCGTCTTCCAGCGCCGTGAGCAGCACAGCGACGCGTGGGAGCTGTACGTCGTCGACGCGGACGGCGGCGGGCCGCGGCGGCTCGCGGCGGGCGCCGGGGAGCACACCGACGCCAGCTGGTCGCCCGATGGCCGTTCGGTGGTCTTCTCCTCCACCTCGGGCGGGCTGGAGGTGCCGCAGATCTTCGTGATGGCGGTCGACGGCGGCCGTCCGGTCCGGGTGACGCGGAACAACAGCTATGACGGTGCGCCCAGTTGGTCGCCGGACGGGCGGTGGATCGCCTTCGAGTCCCATCCCGGGGACGAGGAGCGGCCGACGTCTCTGTGGCGGATCCGCGTCCCCGGGGCGTAGCGCGCGGTCAGGCCGTGGTGATCGTCACGAGTGAGTACTGCTTGACGGTCAGGGCGACGGTGGCCTCGTCTCCGGCGACCGTCCAGGGGACCGGCTGCGGGGCGGGCGAGGGGTTGTCCGGCGAGCTGACCGTGGCCGCCGTCACCTGCTTGCCCGCTGGTACGACGAGCGAGACCGAGCAGGCCGCCGGGGTGACGCGGAAGGCGGCCGGGGTGTCCCCGAAGCCGCTGAAGTTGACCAGTTGCACGATGGTGTCGTCGCCGAGCCGGCTCGCCTCCAGGTGGACGCGGTGGTCGCCGGCGTACTTGACCTGTGCCGGGGCCGCCGCGCGGACCGGTGCGAGCAGTTGGTCGGCGGCGGCCTGGTCGGTGGTCGACAGATAGCCGAGGCCCAGCAGGGCCTTGAAGTACCAGCAGACGCCGGAGCCGAACCGGTTCTCCTTGCTCTCGGGCCGCGGGTCGGCCTTGCGGAAGCCGAGCACGTCGGCGAGGGCCAGTTCGGTGCGGGCCGTGCCCAAGGAGTCGTACGCGGTGGGCGCCGGGCCGGTGATCACGACGGTGCCGCCGCCGGAGACGAAGCCGCGCAGCACCTCGGCCTCGGCGTCCGAGACCGCCTGGAGGTTGGGCAGCAGCAGCGCCCGGTAGCCGGTGAGGTCGGCGGCGGTGAGCCCGGGGCTGGTCACGGTGGTGAACGGGATGTGCTCGAACACCAGGGCTTTGACGGTGCCGCGGAACTCGCCGAGCCACTGCTGCCGGGTGCAGCTCTCCTCCGCCTCGCCGGCCCACCACTCCTTGACCCCGGCGGGCTTCTTGGTGTTGACGTACATGCCGTTGCCCGGGGAGGGGCTGACGAAGTCCCGGGAGGCGCCGGAGTGGTAGATGCCGACGGCCGCCAGCGGCGTGGCGTCGTACAGCTGCTTCTCGTGTGCCTCGATGAATCCGTACATGCGGCTGCGCATCGGCAGGTCGGCGCTGTCGCTCTTGAAGGGCGTCTTGACCTCGTACGCGTTGCAGCCGGTCGCCAGTACCTCGGCCATCACCAGGGAGGCGTCATCGGCCTTCCAGCCGTAGGAGAACGCCCAGGCCGGCTTCGCGCCGCTGGCGGCCCGCGCGTACTTGTACATCGAGATCAGACAGGTCCAGTCCGACGCGGTGGCGTGGCGCATCCCGTCGTAGTTGCTGAGGATGTCCACCTCCCAGCACTGGCTGAGCCCCGGGGACTGCCGCGTGTACGCGCCGTCGAGCCCGATCAGGGTGGCGTACTGGTAGTCCATGCTCACCGTCTCGGAGAAGGTGACCAGTTCCGGGTTGACGGACCTGCCGGCGGCGGCGATGTCGACCTGCCACTGGTGGAGGTTGCGGTGGCGCCACTCCACGAAGCGGCGGAAGGTCAGGTTGTTGAAGTCCTTCTTGACCGGCAGGTCGAGACCGGTGTCCGCCTTGAAGGCGGTCGCCGCCCAGGTGGAGGCGTCGCACCAGTCGGCCGCGCCGTCGAAGTAGATCGGGACGTCCGGCCAGATCGCGTCGACGCCGGTGGCCGCGAGCAGCTTGATCCGGCCCAGGTAGTAGTCGCTCCACGGGGAGTTGGGGCTCATCCAGCAGCTTTCGTCGCCCGGGTCCACCCATACGACCAGGCTGCCGTAGAAGACATTGGGCTTCCCGTCCAGGGAGTGCTGCACCCACGCCTTTCCGTTGCTGTTCTTGTAGAACGAGGGGCCCTTCTCACCGCCCGCGCTGATCAATTCGAGCGACGGGTAATACATGACGACCCGCATTCCGGATTGGTGCGCCAGCCCCGCAAAGGTTTTGATCGTTTTCAGGTGCGCGGTGTACTCGGCGTCCGTCAGCCAGTTCGACAGGATGGTGTCGACCTCGATCACGCTGACGTGCTGCGCCTTGAGGGCGGCGATCACCGGCTTCAGCGCCCCGGCCTCGGCGTCGTCGTCGAACGTGGCGTCGGCCAGCCGCGCGTACCTGCTCCAGTCCGGGAAGCCGCCGCCCAGGCGGCCCGCTCCGGGCGGCGCCTCGGCGGGCACGGCCCAGGCGGCCCGGCCCTGCGCACCCGGGAGTTCGGACAGCAGATTCGCCGCCAGGGCCGCGCCGCCGACCCCCAGACCCGCCTGTAAGAGCCTTCTGCGGCCGAATCTTCGCTCTCGGTTCACGGCTTCTCCCTCATTCTCGTGTCGGTTCCGCCGGTTCTGCCGGTTCCGTCCGGTGTCCGAGAATTGTGCCTGATCGTTTACTGATCATTTCTGGAAATCAGAGAGAGATTTCATCCGTGGAGGGGAAACGTCTCGATCGCGACTTGCAGTTTACGGGAGAAATGAGACAACGGTCCGTCAGCGGTGGTTTCTCATACGCCGCGGCTTCCCGCGCGTCAAGGCGGAAAAGAAGCCGCGCCGCGAATGGCGGGCGGCGGGGACGGGCTCCGCGTGGACGCCGTCCTTCCGCTGCGCGGGCGTGGAAGCGACGGCCGAGGCGGTCGAGCGGGCCGGCGGTGCCGTGCGGCTCGCGCCGTCCGAGGCCGTCGGAGGCTGTAGGGCCGCCGGTTTCAGCGACCCCGACCACGCGCGGTTCGCGGTCCGGGAGTCCGGCCGGGCCGGAAAACTCGGCACGGTCGACGTCCCCGGCGCGCTGTGGCGGACGCAGCTGTGCACGACGGACCCGGGGTTGCACCCGTACCTCGCGGTCGAGGACTGCGCCGCCGTCGCCATCGCCATCGAGCATGGCGCCACGCTGGCCCTGCCCGCCGAGTCCTCGAAGGGAATAGGCCGGCAGGCCGCGCTCCGCGCCCCGTTCCGGGTCCTGTTCTCGGTGAACAGCGCTACGGCCTGAGCGAATCCCGTGTCTCCCGTCGCCGGACCCACCGGTCTCGGCGTTTCTCACCGAGGAGTCATGTGTCAGCGCACGGCGACGACTTCGAGGACGACGTCGAGGCGGCGGCCCGTCATGCCCTTGGCGTTGGTCATACCGAAGGCGTAGCGGTCGACGACGGCCGTCGCCCCGACGGTCAGTCGCGGGCCGTCGGCGGCCACGGTCCCG
This sequence comes from Streptomyces sp. NPDC044033, assembly GCF_056434425.1. Lineage (NCBI taxonomy): Bacteria > Bacillati > Actinomycetota > Actinomycetes > Kitasatosporales > Streptomycetaceae > Streptomyces > Streptomyces sp. NPDC044033. The sequence goes on from NZ_JBWKFF010000019.1 coordinate 101,306, forward strand.
AGCGTCAGCACCATCGGCCGGGCGATGCCGCGTACGGTCAACTCCCCGTGCACGGTGAGCTCCCCGGCGCTCCGCCGCGCGCCCTGGCCTCGGAAATGGATCTCGGGGTGCGCCGCCGCGTCGAGGTAGTCGGCGGACCGTACGTGTTCGTCACGCTTCGCGATGCCGCTCGCGAAACTGGCCGCGCTGATCACCGCCTCCACCGCGGAGTCCTTCTCGGCCTCGGCGATCGAGATCTGTCCCCGATCGATGGCGAAGGTGCCCCGCACCGGGAACAGCCCGAACATGGCGCGCGTGGTGAAGTGGACCGCCGACGCGTCCGGGTCGATGCGGTAGAGACCGGGCGACGGTTCGTTTCGCTGCTCCGCATCTTGCTGTTCTGCGCCCTCGGTTGCCATCTAAACCGTCGCCTCCGCCCGTATCCGGCACCTTGCCGTCGCGTCAGCTTCTCGCGGCGCCCGCCCATTGGCAATCGTCGATCGCGCCGCTTCCCGGTGACCGCGCGATACGTGCTCCAGTACCGGGAGCGCGCGGAACCGGCAACACGTCCAGGCGGAGGGCCGCCCAGCGACAGCCCGTACTCGCTGTCCGCCGCCAGGGCGGCCGCCTCGTCCAGGATGGCGAAAGGCCGTACGGGAGCGACCGGGCCCAGGCTTCCACGCGGTATGCCGGGGAGGCGCCCCGCGGATCGGCGAGCACGGTCGGGGCCTCGTTGGAGCCGGGGTTGGCGGAGATGGTGGTCAGGTGGTGCCGGCGCAGGACGTCGAAGGCGGCGGCTCGTACGGTGCGCAAGGTGCATTCCTTCCGGAGGCGGTTCGGGGGGGGCGCCTCTGGGTTCAGGGCACGGTGGCGGCGGCGGGCGCTTCGGCGGTACGGGCCGGGGGGTGGACCCGTACGGCGGCGAGCAGGACGAAGCCGGCGCCGACGATCGCGGCGTCAAGCCACAGGGCGGCGGTCCAGTCGCCGGTGCGGTCGCGGAGCGCGCCGCCGACGGCGGGGGCGAGGACGGCGCCCATCTCGCCGATGAGGTTCTCCATGCCGAAGGCGGAGCCGCGCATGCGCGGCTCGGCGATCTCGGCCGTCCAGGCGTGGCCGACGGGTTGGAGCGCGTTGAAGAACAGGCTCGCGGTGAACAGCAGCAGGCCCATGGCCCACAGGGCGGGGTGGGCGGCGGCGGTCAGGTACCAGGCGAAGGCGACGGTGAGCAGGGCCTGGACGCCGGTGCAGGCGAGCATGACGGATTTGCGGCTCCACCCTCGCCGCCGGGTGCGGTCCGAGAGCCACCCGCCCGCCGGGAAGCCGAGGAGTCCGGCCCCCGCGTTGAAGCCGGCGGTGAGGGCGGCGCTCATGAAGGAGGAGTGGGCGGCTCCGGCGACGATGGACACCGACCAGAAGCTGAAGAACCACAGGTTCCACAGGATCGCGATGTTGGCGAGGTAGATCAGGTTCAGGTCGCGGTTCTTGAGCACCGGGCCGAGTTCGGCGCCCTTGCGGGCCAGGGCGAAGAGCACCAAGGCGATGGCCAGGGCGACTTCGAGCAGGGCGATCCACAGGCCGGAGACGCCCGCCCGGTCGCCGAGCAGATAGACGGCCATGACCAGGACCAGTGACACGGCCGAGTATCCGGCGAGTTGCAGCGTGGCGCGGGCCACGATCCGTGGTCTCAGGTGCGCGCGGAAGCGCACCGTGAGCAGCAGGGCCACGGCGAGCGTCGCGACGCCGAGGATCCAGAACGCCATCCGCCATGCCTCGGCGCGGGGCAGCACGTGCTTTCCGATGCCGATGAAGTGGGGGGTGAAGACGGTGGCGACGGTGATGCCGAGCGCGAGTCCGGTGATGACCACGCCCATGCCCAGGCTGCGTTGGCGTTCGGGGGTGACGGCGGTGATCAGGGTGCGGTCGTTGGAGTAGAACGCGCCCTCGCCGAGGCCGGTGACGACGCGCAGCACGATGAACGCGACAAGGCCGCCCGCGAACCCGGTGGCGATGGTGGCCACGCCGGCCCATACCAGGCTGACGACGATGAGCGTGCGGTGGCCGTGGCGGTCGCCGAGGTAGCCGCCGGGAAACTGGGTGAGCATGTAGCCGGCGAAGAACAGGCCGCCGATGAGGCCGCCGAGCGCGTGCGGGTGGCGCGCGTCCGCGAGGAAGCCGACGCCGTTGTCGATCATCCAGGTGACGACGGGGCCGGTCACGGCCCGGTCGGCGGCGCTCACCGTCCAGCCCAGGAGGAGCAGGAGCCAGAGGGTGTGCCAGGGCTGGAGCCGGCGGCCGGCCGGTACGGAACTCGGGATGTCCTCGGGAGCGTCCTGCATGGGGGTCTCCAGGTGGGCGAGGCGGTCGCGAGGGGACGGTCCGACGCGGCACGACCGGTCGGCGCCGGTGCCGAACCGCTCAGCGAAGCCTTCCACTGTGTTCCGCGGGGCGGAATCTTCTGGTGTCGGCGGGTCGGCGGGCGGCGCCGGGCCCGACCGTAGAACTCGTCGCTCGGCCTGCGGCGCCCGGGACCGCCGCCCGTCCGGACGACGCCCTGCCGTCACGGCGTCACGGCGTCACGGCGACACAGCGACACGGCCCGCAGCCCGCAGCCCGCAGCCCGGCATCGTGGCGGCGTGGCGGCGTGGCGGCGCATGTCCCGAACAGGCAAGCGGAGATGTCCGCCAGAGGAAAGACACGCCCGTGCGGCCGGGGGTTCACTGCCGGACACCGAACGACGAAGCGGAGGCCGCCATGCCCGAGGAGCCCGGCAACGAGTTCTGGAAGGAGCTCAAGCCGATCCGCAACTCCTTCAAACCCGACGCGCTGCCCGAGGTCTATCTCGCGCAAGCGGCCACCGACGACGACCGGTACTACGTGCCGTTCACCGAGACCGTCGGCTCACGGCCGCTGTGGATCAATGTGAAGGACAACTCCTGGGCCGACATCCTGCGGGCGCGGGAGGCCGGGCTGGTCAACCGGCACTACCACCCGCACGAGGTGTTCGCGTACACGATCTCCGGCACCTGGGGCTATCTCGAACGCCCCTGGACCGCACGCGCCGGCGACTTCGTGTACGAGGCGCCGGGCGAGGGCCACACCCTGGTGTCCTACGACAGCGGCGAGCCGATGAAGACGCTCTTCATCGTCAAGGGCCCGCTGATCTGGCTGGACGAGAACGGCGAGAGCGCCGGGTACTTCGACGTCCACGACTACATCGCCATGTGCCGCGCCCACTACGACCAGGTGGGCATCGGCGCCGACTACGTCGATTCGCTGTTCCGGTGACCCGGGCGCCGTCCCCGCCGCCGGACGGCGCGGCCCGGGCCTACGAGAACAGGTTGCTGCTGATTCTCTTCCTGGCCTTCGGCTTCGTCTTCTTCGACCGGCAGGCGCTGTCCTTCCTGGCCCCCTTCATCAGCGACGACTTCCACCTCTCCAACACCCAACTGGGCACGCTGTCCGGAGTGCTGGCGCTCACCTGGGCGCTGTCGGGGCTGGTGTGCGGCCGGCTGTCGGACAGGCTCGGCCGCCGCAAACCGATCCTGATCGGCGCCGTCGTGCTCTTCTCCTGCTTCTCGTCGGCGGGCGGCCTGGTGACGGGGTTCACGGGCCTGCTGCTCGCCCGGGCGCTCATGGGGGTGGCGGAGGGCGCGGTCCTGCCGCTGGCGCAGTCGCTGATGGTGGAGGCGTCCCGGGCGGAGCGCCGCGGCCTGAACATGGGGCTGCTCCAGGGCTCGTCGGCCGGGCTGCTGGGCGGCATCCTCTCGCCGCTGGCCGTGGTGTGGGTCGCGGGGCAGTACGGCTGGCGGACGGCGTTCCTGCTGACGATCGTCCCCGGGCTGCTCGTCGCGGCCTGGATCTGGCGGTCCGTACGGGAACGGCCGCCCGGCCCGTACGCACCGGCCGGGCCCGTCGCCGCCGCACCCCGCGCGCCGGCCGGCGATCACCTGTCCGTACGGGAGCTCCTCGGGCACCGGAACATCGTGCTGTGCGTGCTGGCCGCCTGCTGCTATCTGACCTGGTTCATCGTCATCATCACGTTCACACCCACCTATCTCCAGGACGTCAAGGGCTTCTCGGCGGGGACCATGAGCCGCGTGATGACGTGCTTCGGCGTGGCGTGGGTGCTGTGGGGCTTCGTCACTCCGGCGGTCTCCGACCGCATCGGCCGCAGGAAGACCATGATCCTCTTCACCGCGGTCGCCGCGCTGTGCCCGCTCGCCGTGGTCTACCTCGACGATCCGCTGGCGCTGGGCGCGGTCGTGGTGCTCACGTACACCGGTCTGGGCTGTTTCACCCTGATCATGGCCACGATTCCCGCCGAGACCGTGCCCCGCGGGTCGCTCGCCACGGCCCTGGGACTCGTCATGGGGGCCGGGGAGCTGGCGGGCGGATTCCTCGCGCCGGTGATCGCCGGGCGCGCCTCGGACGCCTGGGGGCCGCAGACCGCCATGTTCATCTCCGCGGGCGGCGCGGTGGTCGTGGTGCTGCTCTCCTTCGGGCTGCGCGAGACGGCCCCGGAGGTACTGCGGCGACGGGCGTTGCGGGAGGCGGCCCGCGTCCGGAGTACGGGTGCGGGTGCGGGTGCGAGCAGCGGTGCGGACATGGGCACAGGCCCGGATGCGGGCGCGGAGGCGCGTACAGACGGGAGCGCGGATACGGATGCGGACGCGGACGCGTGTAAGGACGCGGACGCGCGTACGGCCGTGGGCTCGGGCCAGGGCGAGGGTCCCGGCGCACAGGGAGGGCGGCGGATGCGGGCCGCTGTCTGGTACGGGCCCGGGGACGTCCGCGTCGTCGAGCGGGCCGTGCCCGAACCCGGCCCCGGCGAGGTGCTGGTGGCGGTCGCGTACTGCGGCATCTGCGGCAGCGATCTGCACGAGTACGCCGACGGGCCGCACGCGATCCCCGTCGCCGCGCCGCACCCCGCCTCCGGCGCGAGGGCCCCGCTCGTCCTCGGCCACGAGTTCTGCGGGACCGTGGCCGCCCTCGGCCCGGCCGTGTCCGGTCTCGCCGTGGGCGACCGCGTGGCCGTCGAACCGCACTACCGGTGCGGCGACTGCCCGCGCTGCCGGGCCGGGGAGTACAACATCTGCCGGCACTTCGGCTTCGCCGGTCTGATGGGCGACGGCGGCCTGGCCGAATTCGCCGCGCTGCCCGCCTATATGGTGCACCGGCTCCCCCCGGACGTCCCGCTGGAGCAGGCGGCGCTCTTCGAGCCCGCGTCGGTCGCCCTGCACGCGCTGCGGCGCGCCGGGGGCGCTCCCACGACCCTCGCGGTCGTCGGGCTCGGCCCCATCGGCCTGCTGACCGTACGGCTCGCCGCCGAACGCGGTGTGCCGCGGATCATCGCCACCGATATCGCCCGGGACCGGCTGGAGTTGGCGGTACGGCTGGGTGCGACCGACGCGGTGGACGCCGGCCGGGCGAGCGGGGCGGGCGCGGCGATCCGGGAGCTGACCGGCGGGGAGGGCGTCGACGTCGCGTTCGAGGTGGTGGGGTCGGGGGACGCGCTCGACACCTGTCTGGCCGCGACCCGGCGCGGCGGCCGGGTCGTCCTGGTCGGGCTGGGCAGCGAGGTACGGCTCGACGCCTACGCCCTGGTCAACAACGAGCAGTCCATCGTGGCCAGCGTCGGCTACCGCGACACCTATCCCGAGCTCATCCGCCTGGTGGGGCGGGGCGGTGTGGACCTCACGCCCGTGGTGACGTCGACCGTGGCGCTCGACGATGTGGTGACCGACGGTCTGCACCCGCTGTCCAAGGGGCCGGGCGCGCAGATCAAGATCCTGGTGAGACCGGCCGCCGCCCTGCTCTCTCCCGCCGACGGAACGGAGCCCGCGACATGACCGGCGCCCCTGATGTGACCGGCGCGTTCGCCCCCGGCTCCTTCGCCGGCCGGAGCGTACTGATCACCGGCGGCACCTCGGGCATCGGCGCCGCGACGGCCGTGCTCCTCGCGGAACTGGGCGCGGAGGTACGGGCGCTCGGCCTGCCGCCCGCCTCCCCGCGGGAGCTGCCGCACCACGGACGCGTCCGCGTCGTGGAGCAGGACGTCACCGACCGGGACGGGCTCGCCCGCCGGGTCGCGGAGTGCGGCAGCCTCGACTGCCTGGTCGCCTGCGCGGGCGTCAGCCGGGACCGCGAGGAGTACGGCCGCGGGGCCTGGGACCATGTGCTGGCGGTGAACCTGGACGCGACCATGACGGCCTGTCAGGCGGCTCGTCCGTTGCTCGCACCGGGCGGCGGGAGCATCGTGACCGTCTCGTCGATGTTCGCCCTCTTCGGCAGCCGCGACCGGCCCGCCTACAGCGCGAGCAAGGGCGGCGTCACCCAGCTGACCCGGTCCCTGGCGGCCGAGTACGCCGCCGACGGCATCCGGGTCAACGCCGTCGCGCCGGGCTTCGTCGCCACTCCGCTCGCCCGCGGCGTCCTGGACGATCCGGACGCGGCGCGGGCGGTGCTCTCCCGTCTCCCGCTCGGGCGGCTGGGGAGGCCGCGCGAGGTCGCGTCGGCCATCGCGTTCCTGTGCTCGGCGGCCGCCGCGTACGTGACCGGGGCGGTCCTCACGGTCGACGGCGGCTACTCGGCCGTCTGAGAGGCGACTGCGGCACTCGACCGTCTGATGCCGTGACGGGCGTGGGCCGGCCGAAGGGGGCGGCCCGGGGCGCTGGCCGTGGTCCGCGCCGGGCGTTACGCTGCGGCTGCCCCGGGCCGGGCGCGGGAGCCGTGGGACACGTACGCGCCCCACGCGGCGGGCAGGCGCACGGTAAGGAGGCCCCCGATGCCCGAGCACACCACACCCACCGCTTCTCCCCTCTCCCCCTCCTCCCCCGCCCCCCGGACCACGCCCGCGGTCCCTGCCGTCTCCTCCGTCTCGACCGTCTCGACGCGATCCGTCGATCCGGCGGACCGGGTGGAGCTGTGGGAGGACTACAACCGGCGGGCCCTGGTGGGTCTGACGTGTTCGCCGTACTCCGAGCAGGGCCTGCTGGCGCGGCAGACCAACTTCCGGCTCGGCGGGCTGCGGCTGGCCGAGATCACCGGCAACGAGCACGTCATCGAGCGGACCGCGAAGACCTGCCGCGCGCTGCCCAAGGACTCGGTCTTCGCCTCCCTGCTGGTGTCCGGGCAGGGCGTCTTCTTCCACGGCGGCGGCTGCCTCACCCCGGTGGCGGGCGACCTGGTCCTCTACGACACCCGGCGCTCGTATCTCTTCGGATTCCCGTGCACCATGCGGCAGTTGCTGGTGGACATCCCGCGCGAGGTGTTCACGGAGAGCTGCGCCGCCGGGGGTGTGCCGACGCCGCTGCTGTTCGGCGGGCGGTCGGCGGCCGGGGGCGCGCTGGTCTCCGCGCTGCGGTCCGTGCTGACGGACTGGGCCGCGCGCGGCGGGACGGGGGACCCCGCCGCCACGGCGGCCACCGTGCTGGACCTGGTCCGTTCACTGGCCGGGCCCCGACTGGGCGACGGCGCGGCGACGGCCGGGCGGGCGACGCGGCTGGCCGTGGCGGAGGACTACATCGGCCGGCACCTCTCCGACCCCGGGCTCAGCGCCGGGCGGGTGGCCGGAGCGGTCGGGGTATCCGCGCGGCAGCTGAGCCGGATCTTCGAGCCGTCCGGGGTGAGCCCGTCCCGCCGCATCCTCGAACTGCGGCTGGCCGGGGCGCGTGAGCAGCTCGCCGACGCCGGCTCCCGCCATTTGACGGTCGCCGAGATCGCCCACCGCTGGGGCTTCGCCAGTCAGGCCCACTTCACCCGGGTCTTCGGCGACCGCTTCGACCGCACCCCCGGCGCGGCCCGGGGGGGGGGGGGGGGGGGAGCGGGGGGGGGGGGGGGGGGGGGGGGGGGGGGGGGGGGGGGGGGGACTCACCCCCCCATTGCCAT
>NZ_JBWKFF010000019.1:109181-111211 GCF_056434425.1 Streptomyces sp. NPDC044033
GTTTTCCTTCGCAACTACCCCCCCCCCCCCCCCCCACTCCCCCCCCCCCCCCCCCCCCCCCCCCCTCCCCCGGGGCCGGGGCCGGGGCCGGGGCCGGGGTACGGCCCGCCCTGAACCGCCGTCAGGGCGGGCCGGATGTACGGCTGTCCCGAACGCGGTGTCAGGTGATGGCGAAGTCGTCCGCGTACACGCTGTTCTGCCCGTACCAGCCGTGGGTGTAGACGGTGACCGTGCCGGTCGCGCCGGTGGTGAAGGGGACGGTGAGCTTGGTCCAGGCGCCGGCCGCGGACCAGGCGCTCGCGGTGGCGTCGCCCTTGACCCCGATGTAGGCGTAGCCGCCCTGCACCCAGCCGGTCAGGTTGTAGTGGGTGCGGGGGGCCAGGGTGAGCGTCTGCGAGCATTCGCCGGTCTGGCTCGCGGTGGGCGCCACGCGCAGCGCGTGACTGCCGGAGTGCGCCGGGCTGTCCACCACGGCGCCGCCCGGCTGGCAGGTCCACGGCCCGAGGCCGCCGGTCTCGAAGCCGCCGTTGGCCGGGGTCCCCCCGCCGCCGGGGCCGGTGACGGTCAGGGTGTAGGTGGCGGAGTGGCTGACGGCCCCGGCCGCGCCCTTGACGGTGATCGGATAGGTGCCGGGGACGGTGCTCGCGGCGGCGCTGACGCTGAGCTTGGCCGTTCCGCCGGCGGTCACAGTCGTCGGATCGACGGTGGCCGTGACGCCGGCCGGGGCCCCCTGGACGGTCAGTTCGATGCGCTGGGCGGTGCCGTTGGTGACCGCGGTGCTCACGGTCGCGGTGGCGGAGCCGCCTTGGGGCAGGGTCGCGGAGCCGGGGGCCGTGGCGAGGGAGAAGTCGTCGGCGGCCGGCCCGCCGCCGGTGAACGGTGCGAAGGCGTGGCTGAAGAACCAGGTGTCCTGCACGATGCCCGAGCAGGTGTCGGAGCCGCCGGTGCCGGGGCAGCCGCCGTTGTCACGCTGGAGCGCCCAGAAGGAGAGGGTGTTGATGCCCTTGTCGACGGCCCAGTTGTAGACGGTGGCGGCGTCGGCGGTGGTGAAGGTCTCGGCCGGGCCGTAGTCGTCGATGCCGGGCATCTCGGTGACGCCGATCATGCCCCACAACTGTGCGGGGGTCTTACCGGAGTAGAGCCCGGTGAGCTGGCCGTGCAGCCCGGCGGCGGCGCGCTGGGTGTCGGTGGCCATCTGGTGGGTGGCGCCGTCGTAGTAGTCGAAGGTCATGAGGTTGACGACGTCGACGCGGGCGCCGTTGCTCACCGCGTTGCGCAGGACGGCCAGTCCGCTGTCCGCGAGGCCGCTCGTCGTCGTGGGGAGGGTGTACGAGAACTGGATGGAGCGGCCGTTGGCGGCGGCCCAGTCCTGCACCTTCTTGATGGCCTTGTTGCGGCGGTCTATGCCGCCGCTGTTGGTGAGGGAGTTGTCCTCGATGTCGAGGTCGATCCGGGGGATGTCGTAGGTGGTGATGACCTTCTCGAACGCGGCGGCTATCGCGTCGACGTCGGTGCAGCTGTCGGCGATCTCCGTACCGGTGTTGTCCGCGGTGTAGCCGCCGAAGGACGGGATGACGTCCCCGCCGCGCGAGCGGATGGTGGTGAAGTCGGCGCCGAAGACCTCGGGCGAGACCGGCTGGGACTGGTTGCCGTTCCAGTACGGCGTGCAGGAGCCCTTGGTGGCGGCTTGCAGGAACGCCATGGTCAGGTACTTCGCTCCGGACTTCGCGGCGAGGTCGGCCGGGCTGTCGTTGCTGTACGCCTCGAAGTAGGGGGCGAATACGTGCGGGGGCAGGGCGGTGGCCGCGTGGGCCGTCTCCCCGGCCCCCATCACCAGGCCCGCCGAGGCGGCCAGCGTGGCCACCGCGGTGAGGCAGGCCCGGAGCGGTCTGAAACGTCTCATGCATACTCCCGGTGGGTGGGACGGCGCGCGTGCGGCGCGCCGCCGGTGTTTCAGGGGGGGGGGGGGGGGGGGGGGGGGGGGGGGGGGGGGGGGGGGGGGGGGGGGGGAGAGGGATATCGGTTCCGGA
>NZ_JBWKFF010000019.1:111221-174516 GCF_056434425.1 Streptomyces sp. NPDC044033
CTGTAGGCTCTCTCTGTGTTTTGTTATTCTCCCCCCCCCCCCCCCCCCCCCCCTTCCCCCCCCCCCCCCCCCCCCCGGAACACCGGTACTGGACGTACAGGAGGAACCGTCTTCCGCGGCCGGGCGGCCCCGTGCCCGATGCGGGCCGCCCGGTCGTCGAGCGACTCACATGATTGGACTAGACCAAGCCCCCGTCAAGGTTTTCGGACAACTGACGGACATCCAGCAGGCACCGACAGGCGAGGCACCGCCGTGGGAACAGTTGGACCACGGGATCAGATCACCGGGCTACCGGATCACCGGGCTACCGGGGCGCCACGGCCTCAAGCGCCTCGACGCTCCCGGACATGATGGTGCGGATGTGCTCGGTGATGTGCTCGGCGGGCCAGTCCCACCAGGCGAGCGCGAGCAGGCGCTCGACGGTCGCGTCATCGAAGCGGCGCCGGATGAGCCGGGCCGGGTTGCCGCCGACGATGCCGTAGTCGGGCACGTCGTCGACGACCACGGAGCCCGAGGCGATGACCGCGCCATGGCCGATCCGGACGCCCGGCATCACGGTGGTCCGGTACCCGGACCAGACGTCGTTGCCCACCACGGTGTCGCCCCGGCCGGGCAGGCCCGCGATCAGGTCGAAGTGGTCGGTCCAGGAGCCGCCCATGATGGGGAAGGGGAACGTCGAAGGGCCGTCCATGCGGTGGTTGGCGCCGTTCATGATGAACCGCACCCCTTCGCCCAGCGCGCAGAACTTCCCGATGACCAGCTTCTCCGGCCCGTAGTGGTACAGCACATTGCGCGTCTCGAACGCCTCCGGGTCATCCGGGTCGTCGTAGTAGGAGAACTCCCCCACCTCGATCAGAGGTGAGGTGACCAGCGGCTTGAGCAGCACCACGCGCGGCTGCTCGGGCATCGGGTGGATCACGGTGGGATCGGCGGGGACGGCGGGCATGACGGATCGGACTCCTCGCTCGGTGCGGTAGGGCCCGCTCATGATCGCAACGCGCCTCGCCGCGGGCGAACCATTTCGCGCCGCAGCCCGGGGAGCCGTCGCCGAGGCCGCCGGGACCACCGTGCCCGGTGGGAGGTACCATCGCGCGGCGTTCATGATTCAGTGGCGGTTGCGTGCGGCGGGGAGTGGCGGGTGGCGGAGGGGCTGCGACTGCGGGTGCCGGTCGGGGAGGACGCGGGGCGGTGGGTGACGCGGGGCCGGTGCCGCCTGGTGCTCTTCGTCGTGCACAACGTGACGTCGGCGACCCGGCTGCTGGATGTGCTCCCGCTGTTCCGCGACGATCTTCGGGTGCAGATGCTGGCTACGTGCACCGGGTCGTCGCCCTTCCTCGCCGGGGTGCCGGAGCTGCTGGCGGCGGCGGGGCTGCCGGTACTGCCGTGGGAGCAGGCGAAGGCGACGCGGGTGGATCTCGTGGTGTCGGCGAGTTACGGCGGTGAACTGGAGCTGCTCCAGGGCCGGTTGGCCGTTCTGTCACACGGGATCGGTTATAATAAGAGGCTCTCGACACCGGACACCGGACACCGGACACCGGACACCGGACACCGGACACCGGACACCGGACACCGGACACCGGACACCCGTCGCCCGCGCCCGTCTTCGGGCTCTCCCCCGAGTGGCTGCTGCACAACGGCCGCCCCATCGCGTCCGCGACCGTCCTGTCCCACCCCGAACAGCTCGCGCGCCTGGCCGAAGCCTGTCCGGAAGCCGCTCCGACCGCCGTACTCGCGGGCGACCCCTGCTACGACCGCGCCCTCGACGCCCGGCCGCTCCGCGACCGCTTCCGCCGCGCGCTCGGCGTCGCCCCCGGCCAGCGGCTGATCCTGGTCAACTCGACCTGGTCGCCGCGGGCGCTCTTCGGCGACGGCTACGGCGGGGAAGACCCCGCGGCCTCGGACGACCGGGAAGACCGGTGCGAAGACGGCGGCGACCTGCTGCCGTCGCTGCTCCCCCGGCTGGCCGCCGAGCTGCCCGCCGACGAGTACCGCACGGCCGCCGTCCTGCACCCCAACATCTGGCACGGCCACGGCCCCGGACAGGTACGGGCCTGGCTGGACCGGGCGCGCCGGGCCGGGCTCGTTCTCATACCTCCGCTGGACGGCTGGCGCCAGGCACTGATCGCGGCCGACTGCGTGCTCGGTGACCACGGCTCGGTGACCTTCTACGCCGCGGCCCTCGGCACACCCGTCCTGCTCGGCGCCTTCGCCGACGCCGACCTCGACCCCGACTCCCCCGTCGCCGCCCTGGGCCGCACCGCGCCCCGGCTGCGCCCCCACGGCGACCTGCGCGCCCAGCTCGATGGTGTGATGGCCAGTCACACACCGGGCCAGTACGCGGAGTTGGCGGCCCAGACCACGTCCTCGCCCGGCCAGTCCGCCGCGCTGCTCCGCCGTGCCTTCTACCGCCTCATCGGCATCCCCGAACCCGCCGCCCCCGCCCTCCTCGACCGGCTGCCGCTCCCGCCGCACGAGCCGGCCGAGCGCACCGCGCCCCTGCGCGTGCTGACCCGGCTGATCAGCGCCGGGCCGCCGGAGATCGCCGTCACCCGCTACGCCGGAGCGGCGCACGAGCCCGTACACGCGACCCCGGAGACGGAGGCGGACGCGGCGCACACCGCCGTGCACGAGGACGCCCAGGACGCCGACCGACTGCGGATCGCCGATGTCATCGTGCAGTACGCGGCGGGAGACGACCCGCGCCTGGGCCCGCCGGCCGCGTGGACCGCCGAGGTGCTCGACCGCCACCCGCGCTGCGCGCTCGCCGCATATGTCACCGGCCCGGGGCGCTGCACCGCACGCACCCGCGACGGGGATCTCGTCCACCTGACCGGCGCGCGCGACGCGCGGGGCCGCCCCGACCCGGGCGATCCGGCCGCCTATGCCTCCGCCCTGCACGCCTGGCTCGCGGGCGGCAAGTCCCTGGACGAGGCGACGGCTTCGGGCATCCTCGTGATCACAGGCTGCGCGCGCCGCCCTGTCGCCGTCCGGCGCGCCGGGTAGCGGCCGCTCTCAGGCCAGCCCGCTCAGGCGGGCGCTCACCCGTGTCACGGCCGCGCTGTCGCCCGACGCCTCGTACAGGTCGCGCGCCGTGCGCAGATGGCGCGCCTCGTCCGCCGCGTCCGCCAGCGCCTTGGCGCAGGCCGCGCGCAGTTCCGCCGCGTCCGCGCGCTGGAGTACGGCGCCCTCCGACTCCAGTACCGCCAGCGCCTCGTCCAAGGGCGTGCGGGCGGCGGCCGGTTCGCCGGCGGTGAGCAGCGTCTCGCCGAGGCTCATCCGCACGCGCGCCTCGTTGTAGTGGTCGCGTTCGCCCAATGCATGGAACTGCCCCAGCGCGTAGCGGAGTTGGAGCACCGCGTCGGTGTGCCGGCCCTGGCCGCGCAGGGCACGGCCGATGTGGTGCTCCAGCAGCGCGAGGGCGCGCGGCACGTCCCGTTCGCCGTCCTCCCCCGGCCCGATCTCCCGCAGGATCGCCTGGGCCTGCCGGAAGCGCTCCTCGGCCTCCTCGTACCGCCACTGCCGCAGGTGCACCAGTCCGAGCGATTCCACGGCGGTGGCCTGCCCCCGGCGGTGCCCGGCCCGCTCGTCCGCCGCTGCCGCCCCGGTCAGCTCCGCTACGGCGTCGGCCAGTTGACCGCGCCCCATGTAGGCGAACGCCAGTTGGGTCCGCATCCGCCCCTCCGCCCGGCGGTCGCCGAACTCCTCGGCGCAGCGGGCGGCGGCCCGTACGCCCCTGCGGTGGGTCGCCACCCACTGCTCGTGGAGGCCCAACCGCAGATGCAGGCCCCACATCGCCTCGCACAACTGCCAGACCAGTTCGTCGAAGCCGTACTCCTCGGCGGCGCGTACAGCCTCGGCGAGGTTCTCGTGCTCGCGCCGCAGCGCGGCGAGGGCCGTACGGGCGTCCGCGAACTCATGGCCGCCTGCGGTGCCCAACTGGCCGTAGGCGAGGCCGAGATGCCAGCGGCCGGGGATGACGCGGGCGTCGGCGGCCACGGCGAAGCGCAGGTACCACAGGGCCATGCGCCGGACGGCGTCCGCCGTTCCCCTTCGGCCGTCCTCCTCGTGGGCGCGCCGTTCGGCGTGCCGCCGCACCACGTCGTGGAAGCGGTAGCGCTCCGCGCCGACCTCCTCCAGCAGGTGCACCTCGGCGAGGTCTTCCAGGAGCCGGCGTGCCTGTGCCTCGTCGGCGCCGACGGCCGCGGCGGCGGCACCGACGGGGAAGCTCGGCCAGGGGCGCAGGCCGAGCAGCCGGTAGAGGCGGGCGGCCCCGGCGTCGAGGTCACGGTAGGAAAGGTCGGTGGCGTGGAAGGCGGGGTCTTCGTCGGCTCGGCCGTTCATGTCCGTCGGATCTCCAGGAAGGCGGTCGTCACGGCGGGCGAACTCCCTTTCCAGAGCTTCCCAGTTGAGGTGTTCCCGTACGGCCATGCGCGCTCCCGTCCCGCAGAGCGCGAGCGGTATGCCGCCGCACCGGGCCGCGACCGCCTCGGCGTGCCGGAGGTGCGGGGTGGTGCGCTCGGCTCCGGCGATGCGCGTGAGGAGGCGGACGGAGTCCGCGGCGGTCAGCGGGTCGAGGCGGATGACGCGGGCGCCGTAGTCGCGTACGAGCTCGGGCAGCCGGTGGCGGCTGGTGATGATGACGAGCGAGCGCGGGGCGGCGGTGAGCAGGGGCGTGAGCTGCGCGGCCGAGTGGGCGTTGTCGAGTACGACGACCAGGCGGCGGCCTGCCGTGCGGTCGCGGTACAGGTCGGCCTGGCCCTGTTCGTCGGCCGGCATCCGGTCGGGGGCCACCCCGAGCCCGCTCAGGAACCGTACGAGCGCGGCGGACGGGGCGACGGCGGTCTCCGCCGAGTCCCCCTTGAGGTCGGTGTGGAGCTGTCCGTCGGGGAAGCGGTCCTCCAGCTCACGGGCGCAGTGGATCGCCGTCGCGGTCTTGCCGATGCCGCCCGGTCCGACCAGGGCGACGATGCGGGGGCCCGTACCCGCGCCGTCGGCCGGGGCGTCGAGGAGGGCGGTGACGTCGGCGAGGATGTGGTCGCGGTCGGTGAACACGGCGGTTCCGGGCGGGAGCTGCCGCGGGCGCGCCACGGCGGCCGGGGCGGCCGGTTCCAGCCATCGCGCGGCGCTCAACCACGTCGCCAAGTCGTCGGCGAACCCCGGTTCGCGGCGGGCCTCTTCGATGAGCAGGGCGGCCAGTCGGCGGCGCTCACCGGCGTCGGCGGGAGCCGCGAAGGGCGCGGTGCCGCCGTCGGGCGACCCGTCGTCGCCGCGGTGCCACAGCCGTCGTACGAGCCCGGCCAGCCCTTCGGAGGTGCGTCTGCCCAGCTCCCCGGCGGCCCCCGACATGGCCCCTTGCCCCACCGTGTTGAGCGCCGACAGCACCGCCGTCATTGTGAACGGGTCCACGGTTTCCTCCCCAGTCTGCCGCTGCGGTCACGTTATCGGGAAGATCGCGGGCGTGGGGAGTGCCACCCTGCGGGCCGTGTTCCGCCGCGGGCCCGGCTCCGCGCGGGCGGTGCCGGGCCCTTGAGAGGTCAGCGGGCCGGGGCGGCTGCCCTGGCGGTGGGGTCGGACTGCTGTCCGGGCGCCGCCTTGGGGATCAGGAGCCGTTCGGCGAGGTGGCCGAAGAGCAGGCCGAAGCCGGCCCACATGACGAGTTGGATGGTCAGCGCCGTGAGGCGGAACTGCCAGAGCAGCGTGGCCGGGAAGTCCTTGGGGACCTCGTTGATCGCCGGCAGGAGGGCGTAGGCGATGCCGATGACGACGGCGAAGGCCGCGCCGGCCGTGACGGTCGCGTACCAGTTGCCCAGCCGGGGGGCGAGCCGTCGGCCCAGGATGAGCGCGCCGACGGCCAGCAGGACGCTGAGCACGATCATCAGGAAGTAGAGCGTGGTGCGTTTGCCGATGGTGTCGGGGTCGCCGACGGACGGCGGGTTGGCCGGGTACTTCAGGAACGGCACCACGTAGACGGTCAGCAGCGCGCCGAGGGAGATCAGGACGGCGGTCGCCCGCGGGCCGATCCTGCCGACGCGGCCCACCGCGACGCAGAAGGCGAGCGCCGCGATGCCGCCGAGCGCGACGCCGTAGATCAGGACGCCGGTGGCGAGCCCGGCCGTGGACTGGAGGGTGCGGCTGACCAGTTCCACGCCGTGTTCATGGCTGTGCCCCTCCTCGTACGCGATGGCGGAGTCGACCCTGGACTCGCCGAGCAGATAGGCGACGAGCAGGGCCGGTACGCCGGCGACGAGACCGGCGAGCATGCCGCGTACGAGCAGGGCTCGTACGGATATGGAGTTCACGAGTGCGTTCCCCTTGTTCTCAGTGTCTGTGCGCAGTGACTGGACTCGGAAGATCGGTCTCAGCGACTGGTCTCAGTGGCAGGGGAAGCCGAGGAGGTGGCGGCCGTCGTGCACCCACTCGTGCACGTCGGCTCCGGAGATGAGTGAGGTGGCGCCCTGTTCGGCGCCGACGAAGTACAGGAGCACCAGCATCAGGATGCCGAAGAAGACGGCCCACGGCGCGATCTTCTTCAGGGAGATGGGGGTGATCGCCGGTACGGCGGGGGCGTTGGGGGTGGGGGCGGCGGAGTGTGCCATGGCAGAACCTCCTGGGGAACACGCGTCCCGGTCGTTGGTGCCGTGGACGACGGTGCGGGGTCTGACTTCCCTGCCGCCGCCCCGAGTCGGGGCCGCGGCCTGGTCCACAGTGGCGCGACCGTGCCGGGTTCTCACCGGACTTCCGTCACACCGTCGTCATGTCCACGCGACCGTACCGCGCCGTGACCTGCGACGCCACGGTGTGTGGCGGCCCGGATGCCGCACGCCCCGGCATCGGCGCCCGCGACGGGCGTGATGTGCTGGGGCCTGGGCCGGGCAGTCCGGCGCAGGCCCGGAGGGAGTGGGACAGGATGACGGTGCGGGTGCTGCTGGTGACGCCGGCGGTCAACGCGGAGCTGCGGCAGGCGCGGTTCGGCGACGACTCGCCGCTGGACGGCGCCGGGTTGCGGCAGGCGCGCGCCGCGGCGGGCGGACTGCCGCGCTCCGGCCGTCAGGTGCGCGCCGCGTCCAGGCGCTGCCGCGAGACGGCCGAAGCGCTCGGTCTGGCGGCGGCGGGCGCGGTCCCCACGCTCGACGACCTCGACGCGGGCCGCTGGCGGGGCCGGTCGCTGGCGGAGGTGGCCGAGGCCGAGCCCGGCGCCGTGGCCGAGTGGCTGGCGGACCCCGGAGCCGCGCCGCACGGCGGTGAGTCGGTGCGCGGGCTGGTCACGCGGGTCGGGGACTGGCTGACGGCCTGCGAGGACGGCCGGGTACTCGCCGTCGTGGAGCCCGCCGCGGTGCGCGCGGCGATCGTGCACGCACTCGACCTGCCTCCGCAGGTCTTCTGGCGGCTCGATGTGCCGCCGCTGGCGCTGACGGAGCTGAGCGGCGGCGCGGGGCGGTGGAACCTGCGCTGCGGGCGGCCGCTCGGGGCCGGTTCCCCGGAACCCTGGACTTAGTAGGACGTCCAACTATATGTTCGTGGGGAAACCCGCGGTGCAGGGAAGCTGGTGTGAATCCAGCGCGGTCCCGCCGCTGTGACCGGGGAGTGCGTCTTCGCGCAAGCAGGCCACCGGCGAGAGCCGGGACGGCGGAAGGCGCGCGCTGAACCGGAAGTCAGGATACTGACCGCGGGGTATTCCGTGTGGTCCACGAGGATGGAGCGAACACGCATGGCACCGGTCTGTTCCCGCGCACCGGACGGTCCCGCGACGGCTCCGGCGGCGCCTCCGCCCTGACGCCCCGCGTCTGCCGGCCCCGCTCCCTCCCTGACACACCGCGCCTGCCGGCTCCGGTTCCTCGCCCACGCGTTCCCCGCCCACGCGCCATCGCGCGACGGCACGCCCCGCCCCTGGATCCCCTTGACGAGAACAGGTTCTGCCACGTGAGCCCCTCCCCGCACGACGAAGCGCCCGCCGACGACGCCGTCCTCCTCCGCAAGGACGGCCGGGCGGGCCGGATCGTCCTCAACCGCCCGCGGGCGTTGAACGCCCTCACCCACTCCATGGTCCTGCGCATCGACGCCGCGCTCCGCGCCTGGGAGCACGACGGCGACGTGGCCACCGTGGTCATCACCGGGGCCGGTGAGCGCGGCCTGTGCGCGGGCGGCGACATCCGCTCGATCCACGCGGACGCCACCGCCTCGGGCGGCGCCTCCACCGGTTTCTGGCGCGACGAATACCTCCTCAACGCCCGTATCGCCGACTACCCCAAGCCCTATGTGGCGGTCATGGACGGCATCGTCATGGGCGGCGGGGTCGGCCTCTCCGCGCACGGGGGCGTCCGGATCGTCACCGAGCGGTCGAAGGTCGCCATGCCGGAGACCGCCATCGGCTTCGTACCCGACGTGGGCGGCACCCACCTGCTCGCCCAGGCGCCCGGGGAGCTGGGCACCCATCTCGCCCTGACGTCCTCCGCGATGGGCGCGGGCGACGCGTTGCTGTGCGGATTCGCCGACCACTTCGTGCCGTCGGACCGCCTGGAGGCGCTCGTGGACGCGCTGGCCAGCACGGACGCGGACGCCGCCGTACGGGCCGAGGCCCGCCCCGCGCCGCCCGGCGTGTTCGAGGAGCGGCGGGAGTGGATCGATCGCTGCTACGCCGCCGGGACGGTCGAGGAGATCGTGGAGCGGCTCTCGAACACCGGGATCGCGGCCGCCAAGGAGGCCGCCGAGCAGATCATGGGGAAGTCGCCGACCGCCCTGAAGGTGACCCTGCGCGCGCTGCGCGGCGCCCGCGCCCTGGGCGCGCTGCGGCCGGTGCTCGACCAGGAGTTCCGCGTCTCGTGCGCGGCGCTCGCCTCGGCGGACCTGGTCGAGGGCATCCGCGCCCAGGTCATCGACAAGGACCGGCGGCCGCGCTGGTCTCCGGCGACGCTCGAAGCGGTCACCGAGGAGCACGTGACCGGCTTCTTCGCGCCGCTCGGCGACGGCGAACTCGGGCTCGGCCCGGCCCCGGCGGAGGGACGGCGGCCGTGACAGCCGCCGCCGCGGGGATGAGCAGCGTGGGCGGCGGCCGGGCCGAGGACTCCGGCGCCGCGGACAGCACCGTCGAAGGGACGTACAGCCGATGACCGATTACGAGACCATCCTGCTCGACCGCGAGGGGCGCGTAGGCGTCATCACCCTCAACCGGCCCCGGGCCCTGAACGCCCTCAACCTCCAGCTCATGGACGAGGTCATCGACGCCGCGACCGCTCTCGACCGCGATCCGGACATCGGGTGCGTCGTGATCACCGGATCGCGGAAGGCGTTCGCGGCCGGCGCCGACATCAAGGAGATGCAGCCCAACGACTATATGGACGTCTACCTCAGCGACTGGTTCGCCGCCTGGGACCGGCTGGGGCAGCTCCGCAAGCCCACGGTCGCCGCGGTGTCGGGGTACGCGCTGGGCGGCGGGTGTGAGCTGGCGATGCTCTGCGACATCGTGCTGGCCGCCGACACCGCGGAGTTCGGCCAGCCGGAGGTCAGGCTGGGCGTCATCCCCGGCATCGGCGGGTCGCAGCGGCTGACCCGCGCGGTCGGCAAGGCCAAGGCGATGGAGCTGTGCCTGACCGGCCGGACGATGGGCGCGGACGAGGCCGAACGGGCGGGCCTGGTCTCGCGGGTGGTCCCGGCCAATGAGCTTCTCGCCGAAGCGCTGGCCACGGCGGGCACCGTCGCCGAGATGTCCGCGCCCGTCATCATGATGGTCAAGGAGAGCGTGAACCGGGCCTTCGAGACCACTCTCGCCGAGGGCGTGCGGTTCGAACGCCGGCTGTTCCACGCGACGTTCGCGACCGCCGACCAGAAGGAGGGGATGGCCGCGTTCACGGAGAAGCGGCCGCCGTCCTTCACGCACCGCTGAGGGGCCGGTGAGAGGGGGCGCCTCGAAGCCGGGGCCGCGGCGGAACCGCACCGCCCTCAGAGCCCCCGTCCTGTCCCGGGCCGGATCAGCGCGCGTGCCAGGCGCCGGGCGCCCGGCCGGGGGCTGACACCGTTCTCAGCAGGGGCGCCGCCAGGCGTCCAGTTTCAGGCGCTTCTGCATGGAGCTGAGCCCGATCCGCTCGGTCTTCGCGCAGAACTCGCCCGGCTCCAGCTTGTATTCGACATGGAAGACGGCTTTGCCGTGCTCGATGAACGGCCGCAGCTCCTCGCACTCGTTGAACTGCGCGCACTCCTCGTTCACGGCGAAGTCGAAGTCGTCGACCAGCTGCGGTATCTGATCGACGTCGTTCTTGAGCCCCACGGCGAGCCCGCGTTCGTGGGCCAGCCCCGCGATCATGCGGTTGTAGGCGAGCTGCTGCGCGGCGGTGACGGTGAACCCGGTGCGGTTGCGGTACGCCTCGGTGAGGTCGGGCTCCACCGCGTCGAACCCCTTCTTCCGGCACATGTCCATGCGGGCGGCCATGACCGGGCGGAGCCGGTCGGGGCGGCGGATGTCCAGCCACCGCTCCCCGCCCCAGCCGTTGTTCGCGCCCAGCAGCTTCTCGGAGAACGCCCCCTCGTCGGGCCGGAAGCTCTCCCAGGCGCCGACGTTGAGGTAGCAGATCACCTTGACGCCACGGGCGTGCAGGGCGGCGACGGTCCGCGCGCTGTTCTCGAAGCCGTCGATGTCGTAGACGGGTACGCGCACGTCGGTGTCGACCCGCCCGTCGAGCTGCCATTGCCAGGCGGTGCCGGGCTTCGGCTGCCAACGGCTCTTGGCGGGAGCGTCCTCGCGCGGCTTGGGCAGGCCGGTCTGCGCGCAGCCCGCCATGAGCAGCGCGAGCGAGACGAGCAGCGCCGCGCGGACGCGTCGTACGGTCACCAGTGTTCCTTTCGGGTCGCGGTCTCCGGCGGCGCGGTCTGCCAAGGATTGGCGCCGGCCCCGGGCACCGCGTAGTGCACCGCCGCGCCGCGCCGTCCGGCGGTCCGGGCCACCTCGTCGGCCCGGCCGGGCGGCACCCCGTAGACGAGGTGGCAGAAGCGCCGCGGCGGGTGGCCGTGCGCCCAGGCGGGCACTTCGGCGCGCTGGTACGCGGCCCAGTCGCCCTCGAAGGTGACGAGCAGGTCGGCGATCTCGGCGTATCCCGGGTCGGGGTACGTACCGGGGTTGAGGACCGTCCGCCGGGCGCCCAGCACCCGGGCGGCGACGATCAGGCGGCGGTAGCGGGGCAGCAGGGCGGCCTGCGCCGCGGCCTGGTCGAGGAAGACCCCGTCGACGCCGTACCACCTGCGGTGGCGGCGGATGTCGGCGACGACGGCGCGCAGCGGGCGCCGCCCGTATCCGGTGTCGACGTAGCCGAGGAGCGGGATGCCCGCCCCCCGCAGCCGGGTGGCGGCGACGGTGAAGGCGGGGTCGGGCCGGGCCCCGGGGCCGTCGGCGGCGTTGAGGATCACCGCTTCGAGCCGGGTCGCGGCCCGCACCAGCGCCGTCCACGCCTGAGGGTCGGCCTCCGGGTGGACGTACAGCGGCACGAGCAGCCGCTGCCCGGTGTCGCGTGCGGGCCCTGTCATGGCGCCGGCTCCGGGCCCCTTCATCGCGCGGGCTCCGCGCTGCGGTCGTACGCCGCCCAGAGGTCGGCGAGGGAGTCGTCGAGGGTGTGCCGCGGCGTCCAGTCGAGGGCCGCTCGGGCGGTGGAGATGTCGGCCTGCTGCCAGGGCACCGCGGCGGAGCGCCGTGATCCCTGGCCGCCCTCGTCGATCTCGCCGCGGTGCCCGGCGGCGCGGGCGAGCCCCTCGGCGAGGGCGCGGGCGGGCCGGGCGGTGCCGCTGCCGATGTTGATGAGGCGTGGCAGCGGTCCGGGCGCGGTGACGGCGCGTACCACGGCGTCGGCGACGTCGCGGGCGTCGACGAAGTCGCGGCAGGCGGAGAGGTCGCCCACGGCGACGGGGCCGTCGGGCCCGGCGCGGCGCAGCTCGGCGGCGAGCCGGCCGGGCAGGGTGGTGCCGGGTGCGTACGGGCCGACGGGGTTGAAGACCCGTAACACGACGGCTTCGAGCGGGGATTCGGTGACGGCGAGGGTGCCGGCGAGTTTGGTGGCGCCGTAGAGGCCGAGGGGCCGGGCCGGGTCGCTCTCGGCGGAGGGGCGCGGCCCGTCGGGGGCGCCGTACTCGGCGGCGGAGCCGAGGTGGATCAGCCGGGCGGTGGGCGCGGCTTCCTGGAGCGCCGCGCAGAGGAAGGCGGGGCCGCGGGCGTTGGTCCCGGCGAGGTGGACGGGGCTGCCGCCGGTCGCGCCCGCGCAGTTGACGACGGCGTCGGGCGCGAGGGTGCGCAGGGCGTCGGCGAAGCCGGGCCCGTCGGCGGTGGCGAGGTCGACGGTGAGTCCGTTTCCGGGGGTACGGGCGGGGGTGCGGCCCCCGCCCGTGACCCGCACGCCCGGCAGGGCGCGGAGCTGCCGGGCGGTGTGTCCGCCCAGAAAGCCGCCGTCGCCCAGGACGAGGATGCGCATGCGGCTGGTCACACTCCCTTGATCAGCATGTCGCGGCGGCCGGCGAACTCGGCGTTGGCCCGGTCGTAGTCGTCGGGCCGTCCGATGTCGAGCCAGTAGCCCTCGAACGGGTAGGCGCGGGGCGGGTTCCCGGCGGCCAGCAGGTCGAGGACGAGTTCGTCGAAGCCCAGCGGCAGCCCGGGGGTGTAGCCGGCGAGGGCGTCCCGGGAGATGCCGTAGACGCCCATGGAGACGCGGTAGTCCATGCTGGGCTTCTCGGTGAAGCCGACGACCCGGTCGGATTCGGTGGTCAGCACCCCGAAGTCGATTTCGACCTGGCGGGCGTAGGTGGCGATGGTCAGGGAGGCGTCGGAGTCGCGGTGACCGCGCAGCACGTCGCCGAAGTCGAGGTCGGTGAGGATGTCGCCGTTGAGGGCGAGGAAGTGCTCGGGGAGCCGGTCGAGCATGGTGAGCAGCGGTCCCATGGTGCCGAGCGGGCTGTCCTCGGTGGTGTAGCCCACGCGCAGGCCCCATTGGGCGCCGGTGCCGACGTAGGCGCGGATGATGTGGCCGAGGTGGCCGATGGCGAGGGTGCAGCTGGTGAACCCGGCCGCGGCGAGCTGGCGCATCACGATCTCCAGGATCGCGTGCTGGTCGCCGATGGGAACGAGCGGCTTGGGCAGCGCCGTGGTGTAGGGACGCAGGCGGACGCCCTTGCCCCCGGCGAGGATGACGGCGTGCATCGGGTCCTTCTCATGGGCAACAGACATGGCACTGACTCCTTTTGACATCTCGTCAGACGTTGTAGATGTCGGTCTTGTACCGGGCCAGGTTCGCCGGGTCGCGGAAGAACTCGATGGTGCGGCCGAGACCTTCTTCAAGGTCGTGGGCGGGGGACCAGCCGGTGGCGGCGCGCAGCCGCGAGGCGTCGCAGAGCAGCCGCATCACCTCGGAGGCGGGCGGCCGCACCCGGCGGGTGTCCTCGTGGACGTCCAGTTCGGCGTCCATGAGCTTGCCGATGAGCGTCACGAGGTCGCCGATGGAGATCTCGCGGCCGGTGCCCGCGTTGAAGGTCCGCCCGACGACGTGCTCGGCGGGCGCGGTGCCGACGGCCAGGAACGCGGCCACGGTGTCCTTGACGTAGCTGAAGTCCCGGGTGGGGCGCATGTCGCCGAGGTCGAGCGAGCGCTCCCCCGCGGCGACGCGGGCGATGACGGTCGGGATCACGGCGCGCATGGACTGGCGGGGGCCGTAGGTGTTGAAGGGCCGCAGGGTGACGACGGGCGTCTCGAAGCTGGCGTGGTAGCTGTCGGCGAGCCGGTCGCCGCCGGCCTTGGACGCGGCGTACGGGGACTGCGTGTTGATCGGGTGGTCCTCGGTGATCGGCACGGTCAGCGCGGTGCCGTACGTCTCGCTGGTGGAGGTGTGGACCAGCCGGGGCGTCCCCAAGTGGCGTACGGCTTCGAGGATGTTGAGGGTGCCGGTGACGTTGGTCTCCACATAGCTGTGCGGCGCCTGGTAGGAGTACGGGATCGCGATGAGGGCGGCGAGGTGGTAGACGGTGTCGGCGCCGGTGACCAGGCCGGTCACGGAGCCGGGGTCGCGTACGTCGCCGAGCACGACCTCGGTCTGGGCGAGCACCTCCTTCGGCAGCGTCTCCAGCCAGCCGAACGAGGAGAAGGAGTTGTACTGCACCATCGCGCGCACCCGCCGGCCGGAGGCGACAAGCGCCTCGACCAGGTGGGAGCCGATGAATCCCTCCGCGCCGGTGACGGCGACGGGTACTTGGGGGACTGCGGTCATGCGGGTACTCCTCTATCGCGACACGCTCTGCGGCGTGTTCCCTCTGTGACGTGTCGGTGCTGTGACGTGCGCTCGGTGATGCGCCGGTGCTGTGCCGTGGGGCGGGTGCGCGGTGCGCTTGGCGCCGTACTGGTGGTCTGCTGTGCGTGGTGCGGGTGGAACGGGCCGTGCCGCGGTGCTCCGCGCCGTTCAGCGGTGGGTCGTGATCCGGCCGAGCTGGGCGGTGGCGACGGCGAACAGGGCGGCCGCGGCGGCGCCGCACAGGGCGAGTTGGGCGGTGGTCGGGCCGGCCGACCGCAGGATGAACACGACCGCCTCGCCGGCGGCCGCGCCGATGCACAGCAGCGCGGGGGCCCAGGCGGTGCCGAGCGCCTGGAGCAGCAGCCCCGTCCACAGCACCGCGCCCAGGAGGAGCAGGGCGGCGTTGCGCGGCGCGGACAGCGGCGGGCTGCCGGGCCACAGCGCCGTCGTCGCGAGGGCCAGTACGGCCAGCGCCCCCAGGTAGGTGCTCAGGCACACGGCCAGCACCCGCGCGGCGCGCAGCACCAGCCCTCCCGTGCTCGTACTGTGCGCGAGGGCGCGCAGGGACAGCCCGCGGCAGCGGTAGAGCAGCCACTCGGCGGCCCCCATGCTGAGCGTGAGGGCGATGACGATGGGCCCGGAGGCAGGCGCGCCGTTGCCGTACCAGAGCCGGTCGCCGAGCGCCGCGAAGGTCGTCAGTACCCCGCAGGCCAGGCCGAACAGCCCGTAGGGCACCGACGCGGCCAGCGGCGCGGCGGCCGGGGCGGACGGCGGGGCGTCGCGGGTGGCGCGTACGGTCTCGCGCGCCGCGGCCCCGAGCGCCCCGCCCACGGTGGCGAGCAGCAGAGCCGCGCGCACCGCCCCCGGCAGGTCGGCCGCGAGCAGCAGCGCGGCCCCGGCCGCCGTGGGCAGCAGACAGAGCAGCAGCAGCCGTTCGCCGCCGAGGACCAGCAGGACGGTGGCCGCCGCCAGGTACAGCGACTGGCCCGCGGAGAAGGCCGTCACCCCGCCGGGCGCGAGGAACGCCAGCGCGGAGCAGAAGGCGAGCACCGCGCCGAGCGACGCGCCCAGCCGCAGGGTCCGGCCGCAGGCCGCGCGTCCGCCGGAGGCCAGCCGGCCGTACGCGCGGTGGGCGAGCCCCTGGTTCCAGGCCCAGGCGACGAGGGCGGAGGCGACGAGCGCCGCCATGCTCGCCGTCTGCTGTTCGCGGGGCGCCACGAGGAAAGGTTCCGCCAGGCCGTAGCCGAGCCCGGGGAGGGTGAAGACGACGGCGCGCAGCAGGGACTGCCAGGGCGCGGCCTTCCACGGGTCGGGCCGGGGGCCGGGGTCGGGGTAGGCGCGGGGCACCTTCGCGAACAGGTCCTCGGCGAGCTCGAAGGCGTCGCGCCGGCCGTAGCGCTCGACGGCCTTCTCGGCCGTCATGCCGTCCGCTTCCAGCACGGCGGCGATCTCGTCGGGGTGCACGGCGGCGGCGCACACCTCCAAGAGCTCCTCGGCGAGTTCGTCGAGCGGGTCCGCCGCCCAGCCGGGCCGGCGGTGCGGCCGGGCCGGGCCCTCGGCCGCGGCGCGCAGCCGCCGGGTGGTCGCGGGACCGCCGTCGGGCGGCGGCCCCCAGTGCAGCCGCGGTACGGGCTCCGGGTCGTCGGGAGGCACGAGTCTGAGTAAGCCGCTCATCCGGCACCGCCCGCTGCCATGGCCATGGCGGGGGCCTCCTCCGCCGCGAACCGGCCGGAGGTGCCGGCGAGTCCGTGGTAGATGTCGCGGAAGGCGGTGATCGTCTGGCGGAGCGTGAACTGGTCGATCACCCGTAGCCGGGCCGCCTGCCCCATCTTGGTGCGCTCCTCCCGGTCGCCCAGCAGACGCAGTGCCGCGCGGGCCATCCGCTCGGGGTCCCGGGGCGGCACGACGAGTCCGCTGTCGCCGACGGCCTCGCGCACTCC
This sequence comes from Streptomyces sp. NPDC044033, assembly GCF_056434425.1. NCBI lineage: Bacteria > Bacillati > Actinomycetota > Actinomycetes > Kitasatosporales > Streptomycetaceae > Streptomyces > Streptomyces sp. NPDC044033. Next base: position 127,411 of record NZ_JBWKFF010000019.1, read on the forward strand.
CCCGACATCCGTCGAGACGGTGGCCCGCCCGCAGGACATCGCTTCGATGAGGGTGAAGGGGAAGCCCTCGCTGATGCTGGAGAGCATGACGACGTTCCCGGCGGCATAGGCGTCCCGGATGTCCTCGACCCGCCCCTCGAAGGTGACCGCGTCGGCCGCGCCCAGCTCCGCGGCGAGCGCTTCGCAGCCCTTGCGGTAGCCCTCCGCGCCGCGCGGAGTGCCGCCGAAGATCCGCAGCCGGGCGGCCGGCATCTCGGACCGTACGATCGCGAAGGCGCGGATGAGGGTCTCCAGATCCTTGATGGGGTCGACGCGGCCGGCCCAACTGAGCGTCGGCTCCTCGGGTTCGGGGCCGGCGAAGGGGAAGGCCGCGGGGTCCACTCCGTTGTAGACGGTGCGGATGCGGTCGGGCGGAGTGCCGCCGTGCTCCTCCCAGCGGCGGTTGTAGCGGTTGCCGGGCGTGACGAGCGCGGCGCACCGGTAGCTCTCCTGGGCGAGCATCCGGAAGAAGCCGAGCATCAGGGCCCGTACGGGCCAGCGGTAGGGCTCCTTGCGGAAGCCCAGATAGCGTTCGCGGAGGTAGATGCCGTGCTCGGTGAGGAGGAACGGCGTGTTGTGCCGGTGGTGGGCGACGAGTCCGGGCAGCGCCGCGAGCCCGCCGCTGACCGCGTGCGCGACCCCGCCCGGCGAGGGTCGTGCGGCGAGCGGGCGCAGGGCGTGTTCGAGCAGGTCGGTGGCGGTCAGCGCGTCGTGCAGAGTGGGCCGGGCGGCGGCGGTGGGCAGCCGGGGGTCGGTCCACAGCCGGGCCAGGGTGCGGGCGGCGGCCTCCGAGCGCAGCGCCGCGGAGAGCGTGCCGCGCTCGGCATAGTCGGCCAGTCGGTAGAGCTCGTCGGCGAAGTGGTACTCCTGGTCCGGGTCGAGAAGCGCGCACAGGAACTTCTCGTAGCCCTCCAGGAATCGGCGCATGGCGCGGCCGCGCGGGGCCGCGCCGTCCGGCGCGGCCCCCCACAGCGGCAGGGTTTCGCATTCCTTGACGTTGCCCGGGAGCGGCCAGGCGAGCTTCTCCTGGCCGGTCCCGGTCACCGCGATGATCTTGAAATCGGCGTCCGGCATGCCCTGGACGAGCTGATCGCACCAGACGCTTACGCCGCCGTGGCTGTGCGGATAGGTGCCCTCGGTAAGCAGGGTCACCGAGACGGTGCCGAACCCCGGTCCGGCGGGCGGTTCGTGCATGGAAGTCGCTTCTCCCCGATCGGTACTTCCCTGGAGACGGTGCGGAACGGCGGTTCTCCTACCGCCGGGTGGTGTCTCCGGGGCCGTAGCCCACCGAGTGGCGTACTCCGGCCGGGACCGGGAGGTCGGCGGCCGGGCGCTGTACGTGCGCGGCCGCTCCGGCGTGGGCCGCCGGGGCGGGGGTCGCGGCGGCGGGCAGGCCGAGGGTGACGGCGCTCTGCCCGGCAGCGGGCGCGGCCCAGCCGGAGCGCTGCCCCGCGTACGCGGCGCCGAAGGCCGTCTGGGAGCCGCCGTTGTTCTGCACGGTGCCGTCCGGGGCGGTCACCGGCGCCTTGACGCCGGCGGGAGCGGTGACGGTGACAGCCGAGCCGATCCGGTAGGCGGTGACCTGTCCGGCGGTGACGGCCCGCTGCCAGTCGGCCCGTTCGCGCAGCTCGGCGCCGGCGTCCCGCATCCGCGGGTTGATCAGCGGGGTGTTGTCGGCGAACAGGGCCTTGTAATCGCCGAGTACCTTGTCGAGCGCCACGTAGCCGATGCGCTCCTCGGAGAGGTTGGACTGGTGCATGAAGTGCGGGCGCGGGTCGTTGCCCAGCACGTGTCCGAGCGCGATCCGGGCTTCGAGCGGCACGATGTACGAGGTGTAGCCGGTCGCGATGTCCAGCGGTGCGGGCAGGCAGGTGGTGTTGGTGGAGGTCTCGCAGGTGCCGCTGCCGCCGTCGGCCTTCTTGCCGTAGATCCAGTTGTACTCGTCGACCTCTTCGGCGGCCTTGCCCGCGTTGTAGAAGACGTTCATCGGGTAGCGGGGCACGGTGAGCGCGGGGCCGACCGCGCGCTGGCCCTTCTCCCGGGAGGTGTCGCTGCCGAGCCAGGTGGCGCCGGTCGCGATGAGCGCGGGCGTGAGCTCGGGGTTGTCGGCGGGCTGCTGGGGCGTGGTGGAGAGGCCGGAGTGCTCACCGGTGACCAGCTCGTGCGGTTCTACGGTCAGCCCTTCCTTCTTGGCCCAGTCGAGGTTGTCCTGGATCTGCGAGGTGATCTCGGCGCGGGGGGTCCACAGCGGCCGGCCGCTGGAGTCGGTCTTGCACTTCCAGGGCACCACGCTGAGGTCCTGCACACAGCCGAGCCAGGCGTGGCTCAGGGTGTGGTTGATCCAGCGGTATGAGCTCTGGTCGGCCACGAACTTCTCGGCGAGCGGGTCCTTGCCGCCGTGCTCTGCCTTGTACTCGACGCTGCCGCCGCCGTTGTAGGCGAAGTCGATCTTGATGCCGCTCTCCCGCGACCACTCCTTCGCGTGCTCCGCGTCGTCGGTGGTCATCCGGATGGGGTCGGTGACGGGTTCGGTGCCGCCGGGGCAGTCGACGTCGCCCGGGGTGCAGTTGAGCTTGCTGTCCCACCGGTCGTCGGCGGCGAAGAGGTCGTCGACGTGGATGGAGAAGTAGTTGTGGGAGGCGCCCAGGTGGACGCCCTGGGTCAGCCACTCCAGGACGCCGCGCGACACGAGTCGCTGCTGGCTCTGGTACTCGTTGTAGACAAAGGTCACCACGAGTTCGCTGCGCCCGTCGTGCGTGTACTCACCGATCAGGGAGCCGCGGGCGGAGCTGCCGGCGATGGCGGTGTCGAGAAAGCTGGTGAAGGTCGCGCCGTCCTGCTGCTTGGCGAGCGGCACGGCCGCGTAGCCGTAACTTTCATTGACAGTAGGGTCGTTGTCCTCAAAAGGAACGTTTCCACTGAGGTACTTGAAGGGGCCGGCGGAGCCGGCCGCCGTCACCTGCGCGGTGCGCCCGTCCAGCGGGCCGAGGTAGCCGGAGTCCTGCGCGAGGTTGAGGCCGACGGCCGGCCGGGCGTAGGTGTAGGCGTCCACCTGCCGTATGCCGAAGCGCTTCTCGTACGCGGCCAGCGCGGCCATTTCCTTCGAGTCGGCCCCGAACGGGTTGTCGTTCGGCAGTACCACGCCCTGGTACTTGGCGCGCGGCCGCCCGTCCACGGTGTCGCTGAGGAACGCGTCGTCGATGCGGGCGCGCCCGCTGTCCGTGAGGCTGACGGTGGTGAACGGCGTCCCGGCGCCGGTCAGTTCGGCGCGTATCGCCGCGGTGGCGGGCTCGCCGTCGTCGACGACCAGGAGCCGTAGGTCGACTCTGGGTATGTCCTCCGCGGCGCTCGCTCCGGCCGCCGGTAGCGCCATCGCGAGCAGTGCGGCCGCGGCGCATGCCGAGGCCAGTCGGGCCAGTTGCCCCATGGTGTTCTCCCCCCGGGACGGAACCGTGCGCGGTCCGTCCGGTACAGGTGCGTGCGCAGCGCGAAGAGCGGTGACCGCACGCGAAACCGATGTCATCCTTCGAGTGCGGTGTGACCCCAACGGCGGCCGGAGCTCCCCACCCCGGCTCAGCACGCCCCTGCACGGGCCCCACGCCCACGCCTCAACCGCACAGCCATATATTGCGGCAAACCGGAGTGCCGCGAGTCGCACACTGCTCAGGAAGCGGCCATCCCGCGCCGCCGGCTGTCCTGAATGCACGCTGCAAGGATCACGGCGGCCGCACCGGGGCGGCGGTGGCCCGTGTCGGTGGCACATGTGGTGACCTGGACCGGTATTGGTCTAGTCCTCCTGATCGACTAGTTCGCTTCGATGTTCGGGGGGTGCTCGGCCACAGGACACGCCCGCCCGGAAATCGGCCGAATGATGGCCGTCCCAAATGTCAGGTACATACAGAAAGGGGCGGCTCCGCCCCGCCCGCGTAGCGGGCCGGATCGGCGGAACCGCCCCCTCCGACTGTCCAAAGGACCCTGCCCCCGGGCTCAGGCCCCGGCGGGCTCCAGCACGAACACCGGAATCTCACGGTCCGTCTTGCGCTGATAGTCGGCGTAGTCCGGGTACGCCTCGACCGCGCGCCGCCACCACCGCGCCTTCTCCTCGCCGGCGATCTCACGCGCCGTCAGATCCCGGCGCTCGGCCCCGTCCTGCAGCTCGACGTGCGGGTCGGCCAGCACGTTGAAGTACCAGACGGGGTGCTTGGGCGCACCGCCCAGCGAGGCGACCGCGGCGTAGGAGCCGTCGTGCTCCACCCGCATCAGCGGGGTCTTGCGGATCTTGCCGGACTTCGCACCCCGGGTCGTGAGGATGATGACGGGCATGCCCTGCATCGTGTTCCCCTCGCGGCCCCCGGTCCGCTCGAACAGCTCGACCTGGTCGCGCACCATCTTCTCCGGGCTGGGCTCGTACTCTCCCTCTAGCGGCATGATGTCCTTCCCTCATGAAAGAGCGATCGCGCGGCGTCTTACCCGGCCGGTCCACGGCCGGCGCCACTCATGACCTTTGCTTACCACCCGGCCCCCCGCAATCGGCAACCGCCCTACCGCCGTGTCGCGTCCGGCGCCCCGTCGACCCCCCGGAACCAGGTGGGCTCGTCCCCCGCGGCCTGCTTGATCCGCGCCATGGCGAACTCCTCCAAGGCGGGCAGCGCGTCCAGCGAGAACCAGCCCACCTCCAGGGACTCGTCGTCGTTGACCTTCGCCTCCCCGCCGACGGCGCGGCACCGGAAGCAGATGTCCATGAACTGGCAGACGTCCCCATTGGGGTAGGTCACCGGGTCCAGCGCCTCGACGAGCAGCACCCGCTCGGGCACGACGTGCACGGCGGTCTCCTCGTACACCTCGCGCACGGCCGTCGCCGCGGGCTGCTCGCCCGGCTCGGGGATGCCGCCGATGATCGACCAGCGGCCGTTGTCGGCCCGGCGGCCGAGCAGCACCCGGCCCTGGTCGTCGAAGACGATCGCGCTGACGCCGGGCATCCACAGCAGCTGGTGGCCCGCGGTCGCGCGGAGTTCTCGGATGAAGTCGGGAGTCGCCATACCCCGAGCGTAATGGGCGTGCCGATCATGAGCCGGGGGCGGCACGGCGCGCAGGGCGGGCCCGTGGCCCGGACCGCGAGAACGCGGCCCGGGTTGGGCGTGACTCGGACATTGTTCGAATGTGGCTAGGAATCCGCCCCGCTACGGCTGGATACGCGCCGTACGGCCGGGGGGAGCGAGGTGCAGCAGGTCGCGGATCACCTGCACGGCAGCCTCTGCGTCGTCCACGGTGACGGTGAACGACATGCCGTCGCCGAGCCGGATCACGATCGCCTCGCCGCGCCGCACCACGACGGCGGTGCCGATCTCGGGGCGCCAGCGGTAGCCCCAGCCGCCCCACTGGCGGGGCGTGACTCTGGGCGCGAAGTCCGCGTCGACGACATGGGCGAGCAGGATGCGGCGGCGGGGCAGCCCCATGTGGCCGCAGCGCACTTCCAGGGCCTCCTTGTCGACCCGCACCGCCACGTGCACGAAGGCCAGGGTCCCGTAGAGCATCAGCAGTCCGGCCGCGAGACAGCCGACCACGGACATCACCAGCGGTGCGAGCCCCGAGGTCCACGCGGAGTCGACGGCCAGCTGGACGCCGAGGGCCACGCAGGCCGCGCCCGCCGCGGCCAGCACCCACTGCACCCGGTTGGTGGCACGCCCTGTCCAGACATCGGGGAGGTGCGGGGTCACGCCCGGCTTCTCGTCCTCGGTGTGGTCCTTCATGGGAGGCAGCCTATCCAAATTCGGGCATGCCGACAGCGGGCCGAACGTCCCGCACCGTCCGTACCCATGTTCCCCCTGGCCCATTCCTCCAGGTCGGCCCCTGCTGTCAGGCCGGACTGACCACCGCCAGAAGACGCCCCTCCGGATAGGTGAGCGAGGCCGGCTCCAGGGCCGCCTCCTGACCGCCGAGCAGGACGGTGAGATCACCGGTCGGCTCGGCCGCGGGGGCCGGTCGCGCGCCGATCCGGCGCAGCGCCTGGGCGGCGACGGCGTCGGCCGAGCCGTAGAGCGCGAGGGGCGGCGCGGCGGGCTGCTGGACGGCGGCGAGGATGCGCTCGGCGACCAGCTCGTAATGGGTGCAGCCCAGGACGACGGCCCTTACATCGTGGGGCGTGCGGGCGGCGGCGACGGCCACCGCGGCGTCGAGGGCGGCCGGATCGGCGTGCTGCACGGCGTCGGCGAGGCCGGGGCAGGCCACCTCGGTGACGTCGACCCCGGCGGCGAAGTCCCGGATCAGCCCACGCTGGTAGGGGCTGCCCGTGGTGGCCGGGGTGGCCCAGATCGCGACCGGCCCGCCGCCGACCGCCGCGGGCTTGATCGCCGGAACGGTCCCGACCACGGGGATGCCCGGCTCCAGCTCGGCGCGGATCGCCTCCAGGGCGTGCACGGATGCGGTGTTGCAGGCGACGATCAGGGCGTCGGGGCGGTGCGCCGCGGCGGCCCGTACGCAGCCGAGTGAGAGTTCGGTGACGTCCTCGGCGCTCCGGGGGCCCCAGGGCAGTGTGTCGGGCGCGGAGGAGAGCACCAGATCCGCGTCGGGTCGCAGCCGGCGTACGGCGGCTGCCGCGGCCAGCAGCCCGTTACCAGAGTCCATCAGCGCGATCTTCACTCGATCACCTTACCGGGGCGGTCTGCGCGGGGGCGCGCGGGGGCGGACGCCGACTGCCGCACGCCTCCTGCCACCGCCTTCCGCCGATTTCCGCGCCGATCGCGCGGGGGCCCCTCCGGGAGGGCGCGGGTGAGGCAGACTGCGGCGGGTGAACGCGTTGACCTGGATCGCCGTCGTCTCCCTGGCCGCCTGGGGGTGGCTGCTGCTGGGACAGGGCTTCTTCTGGCGTACGGACGTCAGGCTGCCGGACCGGGCGCCGCCCGCCGAGTGGCCGTCGGTCGCGGTGGTGGTACCGGCCCGGGACGAGGCGGAGGTCCTGCCGCGGAGCCTGCCCACGCTGCTCGCCCAGGAGTACCCCGGCCGGGCGGAGGTCTTCCTGATCGACGACGGCAGCTCGGACGGCACGGGCGACCTGGCGCGGGCGCTCGCCGCCGACCGGGGCGGACTGCCCCTGACCGTCGACTCGCCGGGCGAACCGGAGGCCGGCTGGACCGGGAAGCTGTGGGCGGTACGGCACGGGATGGCGCTGGCCCGTGCCCGTACGGACGCCGAATACCTGCTGCTGACGGACGCCGACATCGCGCACGGCCCGGACAGCCTGCGCGAGCTGGTGTGCGCGGCGCGGACGAACGGGCTGGACCTGGTGTCGCAGATGGCCCGGCTGCGGGTGGAGACCGTCTGGGAACGGCTGATCGTCCCGGCGTTCGTCTACCTCTTCGGGCAGCTGTTCCCGTTCCGCTGGGTCAACCGGCCCGGTGGGCGGACGGCGGCGGCGGCGGGCGGCTGTGTGCTGCTCGGCGTGGAGGCGGCCGAGCGGGCGCGGATCCCGGAGGCCATCCGGCAGGCGGTGATCGACGACGTGACCCTGGCGCGGGCGGTCAAGCGGTCCGGCGGGCGGATCTGGCTGGGGCTGGCGGACCGGGTGGAGAGCGTCCGGCCGTATACGGGCCTGGGGCCGCTGTGGCGGATGGTGTCTCGGAGCGCGTACGCGCAGCTGCGCCACCATCCGCTGCTGCTGGTGGGCACGGTCGCGGGGCTCACGGTGGTGTATCTCGCGCCGCCCGTGGCACTGGTGGCGGGCGCGGCGGCCGGCGCCGCCGCCCCGGCGCTGCTCGGCGGCTGCGCCTGGGCGGTCATGACGGGCACCTACCTGCCGATACTGCGCTACTACCGGCAGCCGCTGTGGCTGGCTCCGCTGCTGCCGCTGATCGCCGCGGCGTATCTGGCGATGACCGTCGACTCCGCCGTGCAGCACTACCGGGGCCGCGGCGCGGCCTGGAAGGGGCGTACGTACGCCCGTCCCGAGGCCGCGCCGTGAGCCGGCGCGATCACTTGCGGCCGGGGGTCCAGTTCATGCCCCAGCCGTAGGCGCGGTCCAGGGTGCGCTGGGGGCTGACGCCGCGGTCCGGCACGAGGTAGCGGGCCTCGCGCTGGATCATGAGGTCGTCGCCGGTGTTGGTGATCAGGGCGAGGGCGGCGACGGTGGAGGGCACGGTGCACTCGTCGAGCGAGAAGTCGACGGGTGCGCCGCCCTGCGGGCTCAGGGTGACCGTGGCGTGCAGGTTGGCGAAGCTACGGGCGCCCTCGTAGATGGTCACGAAGACCAGCACGCGGGCGATCTCCGCCTTGCGGTCGAGGTTGATCGTGAGGTTCTCGCCGGCCGCCGAGGCGCCGGTCCGGTCATCGCCGTCGAGGTGGATGTAGGGGGCCTGGCGGAGCGAGCCGAAGGAGTTGCCGAGCGCCTGCACCACGCCCTTGGTGCCGTCGGTGAGTTCGTAGAGCGCGCCGAGGTCGAGGTCGAGGTCGGTGTGCATGGCCATGGCCTTGCCGAGTTTCTGGCCCCAGCCCTTGGCGGCCTGCTTGCGGACCTCCCAGTTGAGGTTGACGCTCATCGAGCCCGAGGTGCCGCCCTGCTTGGTGAGCGAGACGGACGGCGCTTCCTTGGTGAGCGTCACCTTGGTGAGCCGCACTGGGGCCGGAGCCGGAGCCGGAGCCGGCGGGGCGGCGGGCGGCGGCGCGACGGGCTGCGCGGGCGGCTGCGGCGCGGGCTGCGCGGACCGCGCCGGGGCGGCCGGCGGCGCCGGCGCGACCGGCGGTACGGGCGTGGGGGCGGCCGACGGTACGGGCGCGGAGGCGGCCGCCGGCGGTTCGTCCACGCTGATGCCGAAGTCGGTCGCCAGTCCGGCGAGCCCGGTGCCGTACCCCTGGCCGACCGCGCGGAACTTCCACGCGCCCTGCCGTCGGTAGAGCTCGCCGAGGACGAAGGCGGTCTCGACCGTGGCGTCCTCGCTGTCGAACCGGGCGAGCTCCGCGCCGCTCGACGCGTCGAGCACCCGGACGCACAGGCCCGGCACCTGGCCGAAGGAGCCGTCGTCGGCGGAGGCCGCGATGACGACGGTCTCGATGGCGGGCTCGACCCGGTCGAGGTCGACGGAGAGGGTGTCGGTGACCGCTCCGTCGGCGGGGCGCTTGCCCTCGTGGCGCACGGCGCCCGAGGCGTGCGCCGGCTGGTTGTAGAAGACGAAGTCCGCGTCGGAGCGGACCTTCCCCGAGCACAGCAGCAGCGCGGAGGCATCGACGTCCGGCACGCCGGCACCGGTGCGCCAGCCCAGTTCGACCCTCACCGACGGTGCCGGAATCTGCACATTGGCGCCCTTGCGCATGGTCATGCTCCACCCCTCCGAACGGGCCGTGTCCGCGGCCGGTCTGTACGCGGTCCCAACGTACCTTGGCGACCGCTTTTCGCAGGTTCGCTCGCTTTGCGGCGCCCACAGGCGGAGCGCCGACCCCGCCCGCCGCCCGCACCCGCACCCCCCTTGCGGGTGAACTCACCGAAGGAGCAGCCGAGTTGCACAGGAGGGCGACGACCGGCGGAACCGTGGAGGCCCCCTCCCCCGCGGCCGGAACGGGCGTTCGCCGGCCGGACCCGCGGAGCGGAAACCCCTGCGCCAGGGGTGGCTGAACATACGGGTGTGTCCCGATGTGCCCCTTGTGGGCCAACCTGTGTATTTGCAGGTCAGAAGGGGGTTGCTGATACCTTCCCGTAGACCGGGCCTGGGCGGTGGGCTTAACTTATGGGCTATGACCTCCCCCCGCAGTTCCTACGGCGGCGGCTACTTCGCCGCGTCGTCGTTCCCGGACACCCCTATCTACGACAGCCTCGTCGCCGAGCGGGGCACTCCGCAGATCGCGCCGATCCGGGTTCCTTCCCCGTACGACTCCAGCGGACACTTCCCCGCGCTCCCGGCCGCGCTGCCCGCGCTGCCGGCGGGGCCGTCCCAGCACACTCCGCCGCAGGGCTATCCCGCCGCGGCGCAGCAGCCGGCGCTCCAGCAGGCCCCCGCGCCGTACATCCCGCAGCAGGCGGGCGGCCCGCGCGGCTACCCGGGCCCGCAGCAGTACCAGCAGCGCCCGGCCGCACCCTCGGGGTACGAGGCGATGCGGCCCGTCGCGCCCCGGCCGGCCCCGTCGCCGTACGACGACCAGTACGGCCGTCAGTACCCCAACCAAGGAGGCTACTGACCTGACCGATCGCTCAACTGTCCGACCCGGCTGGCAAACTGACCGCATGCCCAACCCAGTGTTGAACGCGGTCCATGTCTATCCGGTGAAGTCGGTCGCGGGGTGCGCGCCCGGCGAGGCGGCCGTGGAGCCGTGGGGGCTCGCCGGGGACCGGAGATGGGTGCTGACCGAGCCCGACGGCAAGATGATCACTCAACGGCAGCAGCCGCGCCTCGCCTTGGCGTCGGCGTCCCCGCTGCCCGACGGCGGGATCCGGCTGGCGGCCCCGGGCCGCGAGCCGTTGGACGTCGCAGTACCCGGGGAGATCGACACAGTCCCCGTGCAGCTCTTCCGGGACAAGGTCGAGGCAGTGCCCGCGGGCGCCGCCGCGGACGCCTGGGCGGGCGACTACCTCGGCGTCGAAGCCCGGCTGAGATACCTCGATGCCCCCGCACACCGCCGCCCGATCGACCCCGAGTACGCACGGCCCGGCGAGACCGTGAGTTTCGCCGACGCCTTCCCGCTGCTGCTCACCACGGCAGCCTCGCTCGACGCCCTCAACTCCCTGATCGCTCAGGGCGACCACGCGGACGAGGGCCCGCTGCCCATGAACCGCTTCCGGCCCAACGTGGTCATCGACGGCGTCGCGCCATGGGCCGAGGACAGCTGGCGGCGGGTGCGCATCGGCGAGGTCGGCTTCCGGGTCGCCGGGTTCTCCGCGCGCTGCGTCATCACCACGACCGACCAGCGCACCGCGGAGCGCGGCAAGGAGCCGCTGCGCACGCTCGCCCGCCACCACCGCATCGGCGACCAGCTCGTGTTCGGGCAGAACCTCATCCCCGAAACCACCGGGACGCTGCGGGTCGGCGACGCGGTCGAGATTCTTGAGTAGCCCCCGTGGGAGCACACCCGTCACCCCGCGTCAACGCGCCACGGCGACAGCCCTGCGCAAAGGGTGATTTTGCTCTCTCCCCCGCCGTCTCGCGCATGTAACCCCTCAAGTGAGGTATTTACGGACGCGGAAGGGGGTGCAGCACCGTGCACAAGACTCCGGTCATCTGGCGGTGGCGGCACAACCCGCTGCGCCGTGGAACGGACCTCGTCGAGGCGTGGGTGGGACTGGTCGCCGTACTGCTGATGCTGGTCGCGGCCCCGGCGGCCGGCTGGATCGTGGGCTCGCTCGCCCATGGCGCGCTGCGGCAGACCGTACGGGAACAGCAGCAGCACCGGCATCTGGTCACCGCGACGGCCGTGCGGCTCATGCCCAGACCGCCGATGGAACCCGACCCCGAGACCGCCTCCGGGCACCGCCCACGGCACCGCCGGGTGCTCGCCAACTGGACCGGCCCCGACGGGGGTACGCGCACGGGCGTCGTCAGCGCCCGGCAGGTCGCCGCCCCCGGCGACCCGTTCCCGCTGTGGACCGACGACACCGGCAGGGCCTCCGCCCGTCCCATGGACAGCACCACGGCCGCCGCGCACACCGCCCTCGCCGGGCTCGGCACGGCCGGCGCGACAGCGGGGCTCGTCGAGGGCCTCCGCCGGGTGGTCGTCCGGCAGCTCATGCTGAGAAGGTACGCGCGGTGGGACCACGCGTGGGCGCGGGCGGGCCAGACCTGGGGCCGTGCGGGCGCGGGGAGCTGACCGGTCAACTCCCGTCCCCCGCGCACGCTACGGTGGTGCCGCCAGTACACGTCCGTACGCGGTGAACACACGCACGAGGTGGGGGCACAACAGCACCATGGCACAGGGCTCGGTCCAGGTGACGCACACCGGCACATCGCGGTGGCGGCGGCGCACGGGAGAGTACGCCTCCCTCGCCGCCGCCCTGGAGGCCGCGGCCGACGGGGACGTGCTGTCCATCGCTCCCGGCACGTACCGGGAGAACCTCGTCGTGGTCCGGGCCGTCACACTGCGCGGCAGCGAGAGCGCGCGCGGCTCGGTGCGGATCGCGCCGACCGAGGGCGTGCCACTGACCGTACGGGGCTCCGCGGCCCTGCACGACCTCTACGTCGAGGGGCAGGACTCGACGGTGCCCGCGCTGCTCATCGAGGGCGGCGCACCGGAGTTGGCCGGCCTTCGGGTGGCGACCCGCTCGGCGGTGGGCATCGAGGTGCGTGGCGGAGCCAGGCCGACGGTCCGCCGCTGCACCGTGGACAACCCGGGCGGCGTCGGCATCAGCGTGCTGGACGGAGCCGGCGGCGTCTTCGAGGAGTGCGAGGTGGTGGCCGCCGGCCAGTCCGGGGTCGCGGTGCGCGGCGGCGGCCATCCGCGCCTGGAGCGCTGCCGCATCCACCACACCTCGGGGGCCGGGCTGGCGATGACGGGCGAGGGCACCGCGCTGGAGGCCATCGGCTGCGAGGTGTACGAGATCAAGGGCAGCGGCGTCCAGCTGGCCTCGCGCGCCACCGGCCACCTCACGGACTGCCAAGTGCACCGGACTTCCGCGGACGGCGTCACGCTCGACACCGACTCCGTGCTCACGCTCTCCGACTGCGACATCCACGACATCCCGGAGAACGCGGTCGATCTGCGGTCGCGTTCGGTGCTCACGCTGACGCGCACCACGGTGCGCCGGTTCGGCCGCAACGGCCTGTCCGTGTGGGACCCGGGCACGCGGGTGGACGCCAACCAGTGTGAGATCAACGAGAGTACGGGCGACTACCCGGCGGTCTGGGTGAGCGACGGCGCGACCGCCGTCCTCGACTCCTGCCGGGTGCGCGACGTGCCCGACGCCCTGTTCGTCCTCGACCGCGGCTCGCGCGCCGACGTCGTGGACAGCGACATATCCCAGGTCCGCAACACGGCCGTGTCGGTGAGCGACGGCGCCACCGCGCAGCTCGACGACTGCCGGATACGCGAGGCGGCGACCGGGGCCTGGTTCCGCGACCACGGCAGTGGCGGCACCCTGGCGAACTGCACGATCGACGGGGCGGCGACCGGCGTCATCGTCACCAAGGGCGCGGACCCTTCCATCGAGCGCTGCACGGTGACGTCGCCCATCGAGGCGGGGTTCTACGTGTCGGCGGAGGGCCGCGGCACCTTTCACGGCTGCCGGGTGACGGGCAGCAGCGGCTACGGCTTCCACATCATCGACGGCTGCCGCACGACGCTGACCCGGTGCCGCACCGAGCGGTGCGCGCGCGGCGGCTACGAGTTCGCCGAGGACGGCCCGGTCAGCGAGGACTGCACGAGCGACGAGAGCGCGACGCTCGCCGCCGTCTCCCCCTCCGCCGGGCTCGGCTCCCCGGCCACCGCGGTGGAGACGGCGGTGCAGACGGTCGGGCTGCTCGGCGGGGTGCCGGGGCCGCGCACCCCGCAGCCGGCCGCGCCCGAGCCGTCGGCCGCCTCCTCCGTGCGCCCCTCCGTCCAGGTGCTCGGCGAACTCGACGCGCTGGTCGGCCTGGAAAGCGTCAAGCGGGAGGTGCGCGCCCTCACCGACATGATCGAGGTGGGCCGCCGCCGTCAGCTGGCCGGCCTCAAGGCCGCGTCGGTCCGCCGCCATCTCGTCTTCACCGGCTCCCCCGGCACCGGCAAGACCACCGTCGCACGGCTCTACGGCGAGATCCTCGCCTCCCTCGGCGTGCTGGAGCGCGGCCATCTGGTGGAGGTCTCGCGGGTAGACCTGGTCGGCGAGCACATCGGCTCGACCGCCATCCGCACCCAGGAGGCGTTCGACCGGGCACGCGGCGGAGTGCTCTTCATCGACGAGGCGTACGCGCTGTCCCCCGAGGACTCGGGCCGGGACTTCGGCCGCGAGGCCATCGACACGCTGGTGAAGCTGATGGAGGACCACCGGGAGGCGGTCGTGGTGATCGTCGCCGGGTACACCGCCGAGATGGAGCGCTTCCTGTCCGTCAACCCCGGTGTGGCGTCCCGCTTCTCGCGCACCATCACCTTCGGCGACTACACGCCGCGGGAGCTGCTGCGCATCATCGAGCAGCAGGTGGAGGAGCACGAGTACCGGATCGGCGAGGGTGCCTCCGAGGCACTGCTCACCTACTTCACGGAGCTTCCCAAGGGCCCGGCGTTCGGCAACGGCCGCACCGCCCGGCAGACCTTCGAGGCGATGGTCGAGCGGCACGCGGGCCGGGTGGCGCAGCTCCCCGACCCGAGCACCGACGAGCTGACGCTGCTCTACTCGGAGGATCTGCCCGAGCTGCCCTGAGCCCCGGGCTGTGCCGGTATCCGGGTCGGCCCCAGCCTGGCGAGGAGCGTGGTGCGCTCCGCGTCGAACTCGGGGGCGGCCTGGTAATCGGAGTGGCCGAGTATGGGCGCGGGCAGCGGGTGGTCCGGCGTACGTCCGTAGGCGAGGGGGTCCTTGAGGGGGCCGCAGTCGACCTCGGGGCCGGTGTTGTCGGGCAGCCGGATGGGGCCGCCGATCGGGTCCGTGAGCCGCCACAGATTCCGCCAGCAGTGGATGTCGCCATGCAGCGCGGTCAGCTGCGCGGGGCCGAAGTAGGCGGGGAACCAGCGCCCGTAGAGCCGCTCCAGGGGGCAGCCGTAGGTGAGCAGGGCGACGCGCTTCCGGGTGCGCCGGTCCAGCTGCCAGACGGCGGCGGCGGCGAGGACGCTGCCCTGGGAGTGCCCGGAGATCACGAGCCGCCCCTCGGTGCGCTGCGTCCAGGTCTTCATCCGCCAGGTGAGGTCGGGGACGGCCCGCTCCGCGTAGCAGGGCGGCGCGAAGGGGTGGGCGGCGCGCGGCCAGAAGGTGCCGACGTCCCACAGGATGCCGATGGTGCGGCGCGCGGAGGGGTCGCGGTAGGCGCGGCGCCCCCAGGTCAGCAAGAGCACGAAGACGAAGCCCATGAACCACGAGCCGAGCGCCTGCGATGCCCGCGCCCCGGCCTCGATGACGCCGGTCGTTCCCTCCGCGGCCTGGCCCGGCACCTCGTGGGTGCTCCAGGCACCGGCGACGGCGACGCCGCCCAGTACGAGCGTGACCACGGCGACGGTGGCGACCACCCAGGGGGCGGAGTCGGTGAGCCCGGCGCGCGCGATGGTCCCGGCGATGGCGCCCGTACGGGCCGCGTCGGGCCGCTCGTCCGGGTAGCCGTCGGGGACGGTGCGCACGAGCCGCCGCTTGCGCACGAGGGTCGTCCACACGAAGTAGAGCACCAGGAGCAGCAGGGCGGACAGCAGCGCCGGGATGATCGACGCCTGCCAGGACAGCACCACCGGCGGCCCCTCGACGGCTCCCCCGCCCATGCCGGGCGTGCGGCCTCCGTCGAGCCGGTCGGCGATCCACTGGGCGACGCCGCCGGAGAGCACGCCGCCGAGCGCGCAGGCGAGCATCGCGACGGCGGGGCCGGCGAGACCGCGCAGCGGGGACCGCTCTATGGGGGCTCCCTGGTAGAGCGCGCGGGCCGCGACCGCGAGGCCCACGACGAGGACGCCCTGGGCCAGGGCGATCAGCCCGAAGGTCTCGTTGCCGGGCAGCATGCCCCGGGACGTCCAGCCGGGCCGGTTCCAGGCGGCGTGCAGCACGGAGAGCAGCAGGACGGCGAAGGCGATGCCGGGCAGCGACCGCGCGGTGGCCCGGTCGAGCGCGTCGTCGGTGCGGGCCTCGCTGCGGCCGCGGCGGCACACCACGTACACGATGAGGGCGCCGACGGAGATCGTCAGTACGTCGAGCCACCAGCCGAAGACGTCCAGCCAGGGGTCGCCGCCCTCCCGGCGGTCGTAGCGGGACACGGCCCAGGAGATCGCGGCGGCGACGGTCAGGAAGCCGGCCGCGGTGTGGGCGGCGCGCAGCCGGGCCACGAGCCGCCGGCCGTACCAGAAGCCGGGCAGGCACAGCGCGGGGCGGCCGGTGCCCGCCGGGTCGTCCTCGTCGAGGGGTCGGCCGGTCGGCTGCTGGGACTCGTACGCGCTCCAGGTGCGGTGCGAGAGGAACCAGAGGAGGGCCACTATGGCGGCGGGCACGGCGGCCGCGAGCGCGAGCCGCCGGCCGGGCTGGCTCCACCAGCCGCCCCGCTCCGGCGACATGAAGTGGAGCCAGGACTTCCCGGAGGCGCAGGAGGCCGTGCCGGCGCACTGCCAGGCCGTGAGGTCCAGGGCGACCTCGCAGGCGGCGGCGATGAGCAGGACGGTGAGGCTCAGCGCGACGAGCCGCATGATCATGCCGTACGCGCGCACGGTCCGAGTGCGGCCGGTGGCGGAAGGCCGCATCCAGTGGGCGAGGTTGGCCACCATGAAGGGGAGCAGCACCAGCCACAGGGCGCGGGAGCTGTCGCCGGAGGTGAGGTCGCACCAGACGTACGCCTCGCGCACCGGCTCCTCGCGGTAGTCGGCGGGGCGCTGCTCGGCGTCGATGTCGCCGGAGCGCCGGTAGATGCCCGCGGTGGCGTCGCCGGTGACGCGCTCGGTGCGCGCGTCGTTGAGCATCTCCTGCGGGGTGGTGCCGCCCACCCCGTGGACGAGCAGTTCCAGCGCGGGGCGGTCCTGCTGCCCGTCGCGAGTGCCGTCGGTCGCCTGCCCTTCCGTCTTCCGCGTTTCGGTGCTTCGTGCTGCTGACGCTCTGTCGTGCGCGGCCGGTGCCACCGTGCCCCCGATCCCGGTGTGGTGGTTCGCTAAGAGGATTGTGCCCGGAGGCACTGACAACACCCGCTGCGGCACGGCTGAGGCGCAATCGTGATCCGAACGGTCCGGGAGCGCTCCGGCGATGCGCCGTCATACCCGCGTGGGAGGATGAGCGCGCGACAACGGGCGACGGCTGATCGGAAGGGACGGGCCGGGTGAGCGACAACCAGAACCTCCTCGCGGAGCAGCGGCGCGCCCTGATCCTCGACGAGGTCAGGCGGCGCGGCGGGGTCCGGGTCAATGAGCTGACCCGGAAGCTGAACGTCTCGGACATGACGGTCCGCCGCGACCTGGACGCGCTCGCCCGGCAGGGCGTGCTGGAGAAGGTGCACGGCGGAGCGGTGCCGGTCGCGGAGGCGAGCACGCACGAGCCGGGTTTCGAGGCGAAGGCGGGCCTTGAGCTCAGCGCGAAGGAGGACATCGCCAGAGCCGCGGCGCGGATGGCGGCGCCCGGCAGCGCCATCGCCCTGGCCGGCGGTACGACCGCGTTCGCCCTGGCCCAGCAGTTGCTGGAGGTGCCGGACCTGACGGTGGTGACGAATTCGGTGCGCGTGGCCGATGTGTTCTACAACGCGCAGCGGGCGGCGGCCAGCGGTGGTTCGGGGCCCCGGCCCGGCGCCGCGACGGTGGTGCTGACGGGCGGGGTCCGTACGCCCTCGGACACGCTGGTGGGGCCGGTGGCGGACGCCGCGATCCGCTCTCTCCACTTCGATGTGCTCTTCCTGGGCGTGCACGGCATCTCGGTGCGGGCCGGGCTGTCCACGCCGAACCTCGCGGAGGCCGAGACCAACCGGCATTTCGTGCGCTCCGCACGGCGGGTGGTGGTCGTGGCGGACCACACCAAGTGGGGGACGGTCGGTCTCAGCTCGTTCGCCGCGCTGGAGGAGGTGGACGCGCTGGTGACGGACGCGGGGCTGCCGGCGCCGGCGCGCGCGGAGATCTCCGAGCACCTGTCGGAGCTGGTAGTGGTGGGCGGCCCCGAAGAGGACGCAGACATCTGACGGCCCGACCGCTATGGTGTGCCCGCCGGTCACGTCGCCGATCCTGTTGGGGGTGTACGTCCCATGGCGCGCCGACTCCGCCCCGTCGGACTCGACTTCGTCGAGACCGCCCCGCTGCGCCTGGTCTTCGCCGCTGACGCCGCGGCGCGGCCGGAGACGGTCTACCGGGCGCTGGCCGAGGAGGTCACGGACTGGCCCACGTGGTATCGGGCGATCACCCTGGCCCGTCCGGTCGACGGCACGAGGGGCCGGGAGGTCCGACTGGTCGGCGGGGTCCGCTTCATCGAGACGATCATGGCCGCGGACGCGCCCGAGCGGTACGCCTACCGCGTCGACGAGGTGAACGCACCCGGCATCCGCGCCCTGCTGGAGGAGTGGCGGCTCACCCCGATCGGCTCCGGGGACACGGCCGGCACCCGCGTGCGGTGGACGTTCGCCGCGGACGCGGCGGCCCCGGTGAGGGGCGCGCTGCGGCTGGCCCGGCCGGGGTTCGGGCGCGCGTTCCGCGAGGCCGTGCGCGCGCTGGACCGGCGGCTGGCGACCGTATGAGACCGCTCGTTCACGCGCCTTGTTCACGCGTGAGGCGGGCTTGAGCGGGGGCTACTCGGGCCAGCGGCCGGTCGCCAGGAAGGTCGCGATGGTTCCGGCGTACGGCGCCATGTTCAGGCCCTGTTCCTCCAGCCACGCGTCCGAGTAGTACTTGTCGAGATAGCGGTCGCCCGGATCGCAGATCAGGGTGACCACGCTGCCGGTGCGCCCTTCGGCGACCATCTCGGCGACGATCTTCAGGGCGCCCCACAGCCCGGTCCCCGTGGACCCGCCCGCCTTGCGGCCGATCGCCTGCTCCAAGGCCCGTACGGCGGCGACGCTCGCGGCGTCGGGGACCTTCATCATCCGGTCGATCGCGCCGGGCACGAAGCTCGGTTCCATGCGGGGCCGGCCGATGCCCTCGATGCGGGAGCCGCGGTCGCTGCTCGCCTCGGGGTCGTGGTCCCGCCAGCCCTCGAAGAAGCAGGAGTTCTCGGGGTCCGCGACGCAGACCCGGGTGTCGTGCTGCATGTAGCGGATGTAGCGGGCGATCGTCGCGGAGGTGCCGCCGGTGCCGGCCGTGGCGACTATCCAGGCGGGCTCCGGGTGCCGCTCCAGCCGCAGCTGGCTGTAGATGGACTCGGCGATGTTGTTGTTGCCCCGCCAGTCGGTGGCCCGCTCGGCATAGGTGAACTGGTCCATGTAGTGACCGCCGGAGCGCTCGGCGAGGGCGGCCGCCTCCTGGTACATCTTCCGGGGGTCGTCCACGAAGTGGCACTGTCCGCCGTGGAACTCGATCAGCCGGCACTTCTCCGCGCTGGTGGTGCGCGGCATCACGGCGATGAAGGGCACGCCTACGAGGTTGGCGAAGTACGCCTCGGAGACGGCGGTGGACCCGCTGGACGCCTCGATGACGGGCCGGTCGGGCCGGATCCAGCCGTTGCACAGCCCGTACAGGAAGAGGGAGCGGGCGAGACGGTGCTTGAGGCTGCCGGTGGGGTGGGTGGACTCGTCCTTGAGGTAGAGGTCGATCCCCCACGCCTCGGGCAGCGGGAAGTGCAGGAGATGGGTGTCGGCGGAGCGGTTGGCGTCGGCCTGGACCTTGCGGACGGCCTCCTTGAGCCAGCTCCGATAGCCGGAATCGGTACGGTCCACGTCGAGCGTGGGGGTGGCGGGACCCCCTGGAGCCATCCCTGTCGCGTCCGCCGCCCCCGGTTGCGCTGTGCTGTTCACGCCGCTCCTCACGATGGCTTCCGAGCTCATCGGGAGCTCTCGGACCTTTCGATCATAAATGGGCACTGGTGCACGAGCCGTCTCACAGGCAGACTGCGGGCAAGTGGTTGGTTCGGCTGTCGGCCGGGGAGGTGGTGCACCGTGGCGGAGCCAGAGTTCGCGGCGTCCGAGTTCAATGCGACAGGGGTGCGGATCGAGCGGTTTCTTCGCTCTCTCACCCGGGCCGGGCAGATCAAGATCAAGGACGGCAGGCTGGAACTGCTCACCAGCTACGGCCGCGAGATCGACAGTGCGCCCGTGGATTCCGTGCACGCGAGCAGGCCCTGGTTCGCGGCCCGCGGCCGCGCCCGCGCCACCGTGAACGGCACCCGCTATCTGCTCACCCTGGATCAGCGCGAGGCCGCCGGCGAGCTGGGCACGGGCACGGCCCACCGCTTCCTGGACGCGGTGCGCACGGCGCACGCCCGAGAAACCCGAGGGACCAAAGGCTGACCCAGAGGCTGACGAGGCACAAGTTGCGCGTGCGCCGATTCTGGTCGACTCTTGACTCGTACCAGCATCACTGAGGGTTCACCGGCGGTAACGCTGAGACCCAGCCTCCGTCGGCCGGCTCGGCAGCCACCACACTGCAGGAACCGTTTTCAGCCCGCATCTGTATCAGGCTAGCCCTACTTCTTCAGGGAGTCGCAGCCGTGATCAGCCGGCCAAGCAGGCATTGCACGGTGGAGCTTCAGGCTCTGCCGTCACGGATCGGACAGGTCCGCAGAATCGTATCCGCGCAACTGCGGTACTGGCATCTCGATCCGCTCATCGACCCCGCGGCGCTCGGAGTCACCGAGCTGCTGACGAATGTGCACCGCCACGCGGAACCCGACAAGCAGTGCACGGTGGAGATCGTCCTCCTGCTCGACCGGCTCACGGTCTCGGTGCAGGACCACGACCCCCGGCTGCCGCGCCTCGCCGACACCGACGAGTGCAGCACCCACGGACGCGGGCTCGCCCTGATCGACGCGGTCAGCGAGAGCTGGGGCATCCGGGCCCAGGAGGACGGCGGCGGAAAAGCCGTATGGTTCACGCTTCCCGTGCCGCCCGCGGTCGCCGTCGAACCGCCGACTCCGCTGTGCGCGCCCGAGACCACGGTGTCGTTCGAACAGCCGGCCCCGACGCGCCGGACCGGCGGGCTCCGCGAGCACGCGCCCGCGCGGTCGGCGGTTCTGGGCTGAGTGACCGGGGCCGGAAGCGGCCCGGAGGCAGTCCGGTTCGCACGCCGCGCGCTGATGCCGCCACCCCCGTGGGCGACATGAGCGCGCAGGGTGCGCGAGGGCTGCCGCAGATCACGCGGAGCGTTCCTTCGCGACGGGGCCGAAGTGCTCCTCAAGGACGGAGACGCGCTGCCAGTACTCCTCCTCGTCGATCTCACCGGCCGCGAAGCGGCGGCCGAGGACAGCGATCGGGGACTTCTCGGTGTACGGGGCGTTCGGCTGCCGCGGTCCGCCCCGGCCCCGCCACACCGTGCGGCGCAGCAGGGTGACGACGCCGACGACGACCAGCGCCCACATGAGCGGGAAGAAGAGGATCCACGGGCCGGGCCCGCCGTCGGACCAGTTCTGGGCCAGGGTGTTCATGAGGGTTCAGCTCCTCGGTGGTGGCGGTTTCTCTCGACACCACCGAGCATCGCTCTCGCGGACCCGCCGGTCGTCGTACGGCCAGCGGTACTTCGCGTACCTCGCGGGGAGTACGCGGGCTCCCGCCCGTACGTCCGTCAGCCCGTACAGGCGGGCGGGGCCCGCGATCCCGCGCCCTCTCCGCCTCCCGTACGGGCCCTGCGCTCCTGGCTGGACACCAGGGAGCAAGTAACCCGCCGATAGCTTTCAGGGCTTCGCGGCGGCGGCCTTCTTCGGCCGGCGAGGCACGGCCTTGGCCTTGGCCTTGCCGAGGTGCCCGTACGCCGTGGAACGGGACACGTTGAACATGCCGGCTATCTGCTGGGCGGCCTTCTCCCGGGCGTCGTAGAACTGCTGGGCGCGCTCGGCCTGGTCGGCCGTGAGCTGTGGCCGGCGCCCGCCGACCCGGGCGCGGGCCCGCGCGGAGGCGAGCCCGTCGTTCGAGTCCGCCATGATCAGCTCTCTCTGGAGTACGGCTCCTCTGTCAGACCGGCTCGGGCGCGTCGGCGGGGGCCGGGCGGCGGGCGGTGCTCCGCAGTTGGATCAGGACCGTGGAGTGGAGGCGGTCAACGGCGGCGTCGACGCTGCGGATGAACCCCGTCTCGGCGTTGCCCCGGGTGCTGCCCATGCTCTTGGAGAGCGACAGCCGGAAGCCCGTGATGGGAGAGGCGTCCTTCGGCAGCAGGTCACCGGGCTCGGGTCGGAGCTTCTCCAACGTGCCGCGCGGGCCTGCCGCGTCGCCTTCGAGGAGGGTCTGGACGTGTAGGTCGGCAGGGGCCTCGGCGAGTTGCTTGATCAGGCGTTTCGCCCAGCTCAGCGGGTAGCCCTGGGCGGGCACGGGGATGTCGACGGAGGTGCGCAGCCGGCCCGTGCGCAGGTCGGCGGTGACGGTCAGGAGGCCGACGGCCCCCTCGACGCGGATGGCCGCGTCGAGTATCCCCTCGTCGCAGAGGCGGTCCGCGAGCGCCGCGCGCCGGCTCTGCGCGTCGGTGGTGCGCTTGGCGCGCTGGACGGGGACGACCTTCTCCCCCAGTTCGCCGCCGAGCCGGAGGCAGACCTGCCGGATGAGCCGCTCCCAGCTCTCGACGACGCGGGTGGCGCGGGCGTCGCCCCGGCACAGGGTTTCGTCGTCGATCCCGTTGCGTACGGGGACCCAGGCCGGGCCCATGTTCTGGAAGCCGTGGCAGCCGGAGCTCTCGTGCTGGAGGTAGTGCAGGAGCTCCTGGAGCAGCCAGGCGTGGGACTCCTGGCGTACGCCCTCGTGGCGGATCAGCATCTGGGCCTGGTGGGCCACTTCGGCCCAGGAGAGGTGCCAGAGGCCGACCTGGTGCTTCCGGCGGCCGTCGGTCTTGATGTCGACGAGCGGGCGGCCTTCCAGGGCGACGTCGTTGGAGAGGGTGATGACGGCCTCGTAGCGGCGGCGCGTGGCGATGTCCATGTAGTCCTGGATCTGCGCGTCCTTCAGCGCGTTGCCGTTGGTCTTGGTCTCGACCAGGGCCGTCCACAGCTTCCCGGCGCGCTCGATCCGGATGACGCCGTCCGGGCGCTTGGGCTCCTCCCCGTTGGGGAGGGTGACCTCGGTGAAGGTCTCCATGCGCCCGGCGGGCGCGCCGAAGGCGGCGGTGAGCCTGCGCCCGAACTCGGGGACCTGGGCCATCACGGAGAGCAGGATGGAGGTGGCGCGCGCCTCGCGCTCCCGGTCGCTCTTGAGAGAGGAGACCGGGAAGAGCCGGGCGGGCCGCCATGCCTCGTTCTCCGCGAGGGACTTCTTGGGCGTGCGGGGCAGCGTCACCTTCTTCTTCGCGGTGCGCAGCCGGCGCGGTGCGGCGGGCTTGTCGTCCGATGCGGCCGGATTGCCCTCCTGTGCGGCGGCCGGTGTGGCGGCCGGTGTGGCGGCCGGTGCCTCGGGGGCTGATGGGGCGCGTACGGGTACGGGCGCGGGTCCGGGTACGGGTGCAGCGGAGGTTTCGGGCGCCGGGAGGATCGTTTCTTCGGCGCGCTGCTCCGATTCGGACGCGACGGGGGCCTCCGCGAGCACATCGGCCGCGTCCCGGTCGGCCCCCGCCTCCGCCGCGTCGTCGTCATCGTCGATCTCGACGCCGAAGTCGGTGGCCAGACCGGCGAGACCGGTGTCGTAACCCTGTCCGACGGCCCGGAACTTCCACTCCTCGCCGCGGCGGTAGATCTCGCCGAAGACAAAGGCGCTCTCCACGCCCGCGTCGGTGATCGAGAAGCCGAGGATCGTCTCGCCGACGCCGTCGCCGAGCGTCAGCCGCAGGTTCTCCAACGCGCCGAAGTGCGCGCGCAGATGGCGGCTGGCGGCGATCACCACACGGTCGACGTCGGCGGGGAACGCGGTGAGGTCCAGCTGAATGCGGTCCTCGCTGCCGTTCTCCGCCGGGACCTGGCCCAGGAGTTGCACGCTGCCGTCGGCGGCCGACGGGTTGTTGTAGAAGAAGAAGCCCTCGTTGTCGCGGACTCTCCCGCGCGCGTCGAGGAGCAGTACGGACACGTCCGCGTCCCCGTCCCCCGTCGGGCTGTGCCAACCGAGGCTCACGATGACGGAGTCGGTGTTCTCACTGAGGGCCGCTAAACGGATGTTGGCGCCCTTGCTGATTTCATGCATGGAAGTCCCCCCCTGGGGATGGTGCAGTGGCCGCACGGCGGAGCGGGGCGGCCGATGTCGAACGCCGACGGGGCCAGTCCCGGCGGCGTGGCCAGATTCTATCGGCACAAAAGCCCTTCTGGGCATATGCCGGATTCGGGAATCGGCCCTGCGCACACGCCGGTTGCGCACCTTCGCGCCGCGGCGGCCCCGACCGCCTCAGGGGAGCGCACCCCGTCGCCCGCGAGGTCCACCGCCACTGACTCGATACGCCCGGCAGGTGGCCAAGGGCACGCTGGCACCGAGGGCACCCGGTGAAACGCCGCTCCCGTCTACCGTGGCCCCATGGCTCCGTCACTGTCCCGCCTCCACCGTTTCAACCAGCGGCATCCTTGGAGCCACAACGACCACTACGGCCCCTGGGTCGCCGACCAAGTGGCCAAGTCCGGGGCCCGCCACGCCCTCGACGTCGGGTGCGGCACGGGGAATCTCGCCGCGCTTCTGCGCCGTCGGGCCGGTACCGTCACGGGGCTCGAACCCGACCCCCGGACGGCCCGCGCCGCAGCGGAGCGCTTCGCCGACGACCCCGCGGTCACCGTCGTCCAAGCGGACTTCGCGGGGCGCGACCCGCAACGGCGCTTCGACGCCATCACCCTGGTCGCCGTCCTGCACCACTTGCCGCTGGCCGCGACCCTGCGTGAACTGCGCGGCTGTCTCGCTCCGGGCGGGCGCCTCGTGGTCGTCGGCTGCTATCAGGAGGCCGGAACCGTCGACCTGCTCGCCACCCTGCCGGCCGCGCTCGCCAATCCGGTCATGGGGCTGGTCAAGCATCCGGCCCCCGCCGACGCGACGCCCCCGCACATGACCGCGCCCACCGCCGCTCCCCGGGAGACCCTGCGGGACATCCGGGGCGCGGCCGCGCGGGAGCTGCCCGGCGCCCGGTTCCGGCGCCGCCTGTTCTGGCGGTACAGCCTGGTCTACGACGCTCCCGCCGGACACGCCCCGGCCTGACCTTCACGAACCCTTGCCCTGGCAACGTCGGCCGGGATCCGGCGGCGTTCGCCTCAGCCGAGCGCCGCCAGAGGGTCGTCCAGCACCGGCTGCCAGGCCAGTTCCGCCGCTCCCACCAGGCTGTGGTGGTCCAGCGTGCAGGGCAGGATCGGTACCCCTCCGCTGCGCCCCCACAGGCTGCGGTCCGCGACGACAGCCCTCAGGCGTTCGGGGTCGGCGTCCAGGAGATCGCGGTGGAGGCCCCCGAGGATGATCCGGTCGGGGTTGAGGATGTTGACGAGGCTGGCGAGGCCCAGCCCGAGGCGGTCGATCAGGAGGTCGGCGGCGGCTCGTACGGCCGGGTCGCCGTACTCCGTGCGCAGGAGGTCGCGGGCCTGCTGGAGCAGGGAGACCTCGGGGCCGGGGGCGCGGCGGGCGGCGGCCAGGAAGGCGAGCGGGTCGGCCTCGATGTCGAGGCAGCCTCGGCTGCCGCAGTGGCAGACGGGGCCGTCGGGGTTGACGATGAGGTGGCCGACCTCCAGGGCGAGCCCCGAACTGCCGGTGTGCAGACGGCCGTCGAGCACAAGCGCGCCGCCGACGCCGCGGTGGCCGGTCGCCACGCACAGCAGGTGCTGGGCGCCGCGGCCCGCGCCGTGGCGGTGTTCGGCGAGGGCGGTGAGGTTGACGTCGTTGCCCGTGAACCCCGCGGTGGGGGCGTTCCCCGGTCCGGGGATGTCCGCCTTGGCGAGGCTTTCGGCGAAGAGTTCGCGGACCGGGGCGCCGGCCGCCCAGGCCACGTGGATCGGGTTGAGCGCGGTGCCTTCGGGCTCCGCTATGGCGGAGGGCACGGCGAGGCCCGCGCCCAGGCAGCGGTGGCCACTGTCACGCAGCAGTCCGGCCCCGGCCTCGACCACCGCGTCGATCACCCGGGCGGGGTCTGCGGGCACGGTCATGCAGCCGGGCGCGGTGGCGACCAGGCGTCCGCCGAGCCCGACGAGGGCGGCGCGGAAGCCGTCGGCGTGGATCTGGGCGGCGAGGACGACGGGCCCGCGGGGCGCGATCGACAGCCGGTGGGAGGGGCGCCCTTGGGAACCCGCGGCGGCGGCCGGCCGCGAGTCGACCTGGATCAGGCCGAGCGCCTCCAGTTCGGCGGCGACGGCCCCGGCCGTCGCCCGGGTCACGCCGAGTTCGGCGGTGAGCACGGCGCGGGTGGGCGCGCGGCCGGTGTGTACGAGCTCCAGCGCCGGGCCGAGGGCACCACGGCCCCGCTCCAGTCGTGTTGTCCGATTCTGGGTCACGCCCCTATTCTGGCTTTGTGCCGACGCTAAACAAAATACGGACGGCCATAACGGGGGTCCAGCGCACCACGACGCCCGACCCCGCCCTTCGCCGCCTCCGTACCGCCCTGACC
The DNA here is from genome assembly GCF_056434425.1 of Streptomyces sp. NPDC044033. Classification (NCBI taxonomy): domain Bacteria; kingdom Bacillati; phylum Actinomycetota; class Actinomycetes; order Kitasatosporales; family Streptomycetaceae; genus Streptomyces; species Streptomyces sp. NPDC044033. The sequence goes on from NZ_JBWKFF010000019.1 coordinate 153,604, forward strand.
ATATTCTTCGCCCTCGACGGCTTCATCTTCGCCGGCTGGGTGGTCCGCATCCCCGCGATCAAGGAGCAGACCAGCGCCTCCACGGGCGATCTGGGAATGGCCCTGCTCGGCGTGTCCGCCGGAGCGGTCGCCACCATGATGGTGACCGGCCGGCTCTGCCACCGCTTCGGGACCCACCCGGTCACCGTCGTCGCCGGAGTCCTGCTCTCGCTCAGCATCGCGCTGCCGCCGCTGACGCACTCCGCGCTCGCCCTCGGACTGGTACTGCTGGTCTTCGGCGCGGCGTACGGCGGGATCAACGTCGCGATGAACGCGGCGGCCGTCGACCTCGTCACGGCCCTGCGCAGGCCGGTCATGCCCAGTTTCCACGCGGCGTTCAGCCTCGGCGGGATGCTCGGCGCGGGACTGGGCGGGCTGGTCGCCGGAGCGCTGTCCCCCACCCGCCATCTGCTGGTACTGACCGTGGTGGGGCTGGTCCTCACGGCCGCCGCCGGCCGCATCCTGCTCTCCCACCCGGCGCCGACCCGCGCGACGCCTCCCCCTACGGCATCCTCCCGCGCAGCGTCTCCCGGCCCGGCCCCCTCCCGCCCGGCGGACTCCCGCCCGGCGGACTCCCGCCCGGCGGACTCCCCCGCCGCGCCGAAGGCTCCGGCCGCCGAGGCCGCGCCCACCGCACGGCTCACGGGCCGCGCCCGCCGCCTGGTCGCCGTCTTCGGTGTCATCGCCCTGTGCACGGCGTACGGCGAGGGGGCGCTCGCCGACTGGGGCGCGCTCCACCTCAAGCAGGACCTGCACGCCGGGCCCGGCCTCGCGGCCGCCGGCTACTCCGTCTTCGCCGCCACCATGACCCTCGGGCGGCTGACCGGCACCACACTCCTCGAACGGCTCGGCCAGACCAGGGCGTTGGTCGCCGGCGGCTCGACGGCCGCCCTGGGCATGCTGATCGGATCGCTCGCCCCCGCCACCTGGCTGGTGCTCCTGGGCTTCGCCGTCACCGGCATCGGCCTCGCCAACATCTTCCCGGTCGCCATCGGGCGGGCCGGTGAACTGGCCGGGCCGAGCGGAGTCGCGGCCGCCTCCACCCTCGGCTACGGCGGCATGCTGCTCGGCCCGCCCGCCATCGGCTTCCTCGCCGACCGCTGGTCGCTGCCGACCGCGCTCACCACGGTCGCGCTGCTGGCCGCCGTCGCCGCGGCGATCGCCTACCTCACCCGGAAACAGTCGCGCGGCCGGTGACAGCACCGGGAACGCGGTGCGCTGTCAGTGGCCGCACCCGGAAACCGGGGTGTCGCCGTGAGGGCAACTGGAAGCCGGTGCGCTGTCGTGACGGCACCCGGAGACCAGGGCGTCATCGTGACGGCAACCGGAAACCGGTGCGCTGTCGTGACGCGAGGACGCGAGGACGCGAGGACGGCGTCCGTCGGCGGGCGGAGTGCCGCGGGCGGGGCGCGGTAGGGGCCGGCGGGGAGCGTTCCGGCGGCTCGACCGGCGCGGCCCTGCGGACCGCCGCCACCCGCCCGTCCCCCGTCCTCCCGTCCCCCCGGTCGGCGCTGCGCAGCATGCCGACCGGTCCGCGACGTGGCGCGGACCGGCGGCGAGCGTCCTGGGCTGTTCGGTTACCGTGCGGAGATGAGGTCGGAGCGCGAGGACTGGCAGTGCACGGGGCTGCGGTGGGACCACTCGGGGCCCGCCCTGTCCTGGCGCCACCCGATCCGCGGTGACCGTTCCTCGCCGCTGCCGCGGGGCAGACCGCTGGCGTTCACCATCGGGGGGCGGCGGAGCTGTACCGGGGTCCGGCGGGGCGGGCGGCACACGCCGTGTCCGGAGGGGGCCTCGCTGTCCCCGTCGGCGGTCTCCGCACAGTGTCCGCAGTGCGCGCGGCTCGACCGCTCGCACTCGGTGGCCGCCGACACCATCGCCGACGACCCGCGCCCGTACGACGTCTATCTGGCCTGGTTCGGACCGGACTTGATCAAAGTCGGCATCACCGCCACCGAGCGCGAAGGGGTCCGCCTCCTCGAACAGGCGGCCCTGTCCTACGCGTTGCTCGGGCGCGGCCCGCTGATGGCCGCGCGAAGGGCCGAGGCCGTACTCGGCACGGCGCTGTCGGTGCCGGACCGGTTCCCGTACGCGGCGAAGCGCTCCGCCCGCCACGCGCTGCCGCCGCAACCGCTCCGGGCGGCCGAACTGGCGGCCCTGCACGAGCGGGCGCGGGGCCTGCCCGGGCTGCCGGAGTCGCTGTCCTCCATGGACTTCCGGCCGGTCCACCACGACGCGGCGTTCCACCTCGGGCGGCTGCGTCCGCCCGACGGCACGGTCGCGCCGGAGGCCGACCGGACGCTGGCGGGCACGGTGGCGGCGGTCGCCGGGCCGGACCTGTACGTAGAGACCGCCGACGGCCGGCTGCTGCTGACCGACGCGCGGCAACTGGCCGGTTGGCCCCTGTCGGCCGCGCCGCCCGGAGCGGCGACCACCGTGACCGTACGGGCTCCGGCACCGTCCGGCCCCGACGCGCTGTTCTGAGCCGTGGCCCACCGGCCGTACAACCGCCCCGCTCGTCGGGACACGCCGCCCCTCCCCCGCCCCCTCACCCCAGCCAGCCCGGCCGTACGAGCCCCGACTCGTAGGCGAGCACGACAAGGCCGGCGCGGTCCCGGACGCCGAGTTTGACCATGGCGCGGCTGACATGGGTCTTCGCGGTGAGCGGGGAGACCACGAGGCGCCGGGCGATCTCCTCGTTGGAGAGGCCGACGCCGACCAGCGCCATCACCTCCCGTTCCCGGTCGGTCAGCTCCGCGAGCCCGGCCTCGGCGGCCGGTTCCTTGGAGCGGGCGGCGAACTCCGCGATCAGACGGCGCGTCACCCCGGGCGACAGCAGCGCGTCGCCGTCGACCACGGCCCGTACCGCGCGCACCAGCTCCTCCGGCTCGGTGTCCTTGACGAGGAACCCCGAGGCTCCGGAGCGGATCGCCTCGAAGACGTATTCGTCCAGCTCGAAGGTGGTGAGCATGACGACCTTCACCTCGTTCAGCGCCGGGTCCTCGGTGATGCGGCGGGTGGCGGCGAGGCCGTCGAGTACCGGCATCCGGATGTCCATGAGGACCACGCCCGGGCGCAGTGCGCGCACTTGGGCCACCGCCTGCTCGCCGTCGGCCGCCTCGCCCGCCACCTCGATGCCGGGCTCGGCGTCGAGCAGCGCCCGGAACCCGGCGCGCACCAGCAGTTGGTCATCGGCGAGCAGTACGCGGATCATGGGGTCTCCTTGTCCTGGGGCGGGGTCGCCGTAGCCGCGTGCCCGCCCTTGCCCGGCGCCCTGAGCGGAACGCGCGCGACGACACGGAACCCGCCGTCCGGCCGGGGGCCCGCCTCGATGTCGCCGCCGAACGCGGCGACGCGTTCGCGCATGCCGACGAGTCCGTTGCCGCCGCCCGTCGCTCCGTCCGACGTCGCGGGGCCGTCGTCGTCCACGCGGAGTTCGAGGAGGTCGGGCGCGTACCGCAGGCGTACCCGCGCGGTGCGCGAGCCGGAGTGGCGAACGATGTTGGTGAGGGCTTCCTGGATGATGCGGAAGGCCGCCAGGTCGGTACCGGGCGGCAGTTCGGCCCGTATGCCCTCGACCGCGACGTCCACGGTGAGCCCGGCGCTCGACGCCTGCTCCGTCAGTTCCGGGAGCCGGTCGAGCCCGGGCGCGGGCGAACGGGGCGCGTCGCCGGGCGCGCGCAGGGCGCCGAGGACCTGGCGGACCTCGCCGAGCGCTTCCTTGCTGGCCGCCTTGATGGTGGTGAGCGCGGTACGGGCCTGCTCGGGGTCCCGGTCGAGGAGCGCGAGGCCGACGCCCGCCTGGACGTTGATGACGGAGATGCTGTGGGCCAGCACGTCGTGCAGTTCGCGGGCGATCCGCAACCGCTCCTCGTCGCCGCGGCGGCGCTCGGCCGCCGCCCGTTCCGCGCGGTCGCGCACCCATTGCTCGCGCCGGCCGCGCACCAGCTCCGACACGGCGATGACGACCAGCAGCCAGGCCGCGCTCCCCGAGTCCGATACCCAGCCGCCGGGGCCGTCGCCGGATGGCGGCAGCCAGCGGTAGAGCCAGTGCGAAGCGATCACCTGGCCGGTCCACAGCAGGGCCACCGCCCCCCAGGCCGCGCGGCGGCATCCGGCGAGTACGGCGGCGGAGCAGGTGATGACGACGCTGAAGTAGACCGGCCCGAACGGGTAGCCCGCGCCGATGTAGACCGTGGCGGCGGCGGACGCGCCGAAGGCCGCGAGGGCCGGGTGGCGGTGGCGCACCACCATGAAGAGCGGTCCGATCAGGAGCAGCGCCCTGGCGAACAGGTCGACGGCCACGCGGCCGTGCTGGCCATGGGCGGCGAAGCCGGTGCCGACCTGCTGGATCACCGCGACGGCGAGCGAGGAGATCCAGGGCAGCCGCTCGGCGGGGTGGCTGAGCCACCGCTCCCACGGCGGGCCGCCACCGTCGCCCTCACGCGCCCACGGCGGGGCCCCGTCGGGTTCGCGCCCCCGCGACGGGCCGTCGCCGCGCTCATGGCGGCCGCGCTCACGCGCCCGCCGCGCCCACGGCACCCGCCTCTCGCTGCTCATGCCGGCAACGCTAGACGGGGTTGCCGCCGGGCGCGTCAGCCACGCGTGGTGATCGCCCGTACTCCCCGGGGAGTAGCAGGGTCAGGCTGACGGCTGGGCGCCAGTCCGATGGCGCCGGCCCACGGCCGCCCGCCCCCCAGACCGCATAACTCATACCGCATAGCTCATACCGCACGCGAGGTCAGGCGACCGCGCCCCTACCCCGCCTGCGTCCCCGGCTGATTCTCCGTCCGGCCCTCCGGCTGCTCCTCCGCCTGGCCCTGGCCCTGCGCCCGGCTCCCGCCCCGGCTCCCCGTCTGCGACCGGTCCATCGCGGTGAGCGCCCGGCGGGCCATCGGGTGGGTCCGTACGAGCTCGGCGAGCGTCGTCGTCCCCCGGGTGATCTTCGCGAAGGCCTGCCAGGCGGGCCGGAAGCTCGTAACGGCCGCGTGCATGACGCCGGGGCGGCGCTCGAAGGCGGCCAGCATCCGCCGGCCCACCCCCATCTCCACGCCGAGCCCGGCCTTGATCGCGAAGGCGTAGTTGAGCGCCTGGCGGCGCGCGTCGACCGCGTCCTGCGCCTCGGAGATGCGGACCGCCCACTCCCCCGCGAGCCGCCCCGAACGCAGCGCGAAGGAGATGCCCTCCCGCGTCCACGGTTCCAGCAGCCCGGCCGCGTCGCCGCAGACGATCACCCGGCCGCGGGACAGCGGCGAGTCATCGGAACGGCAGCGGGTCAGGTGTCCGGAGGAGACGCTCGGCTCGAAACCCGCGAGGCCGAGCCGGGCGATGAAGTCCTCCAGGTAGCGCTTGGTGCCCGCGCCCTCGCCGCGCGCCGAGATCACCCCGACGGTCAGGGTGTCCCCCTTGGGGAAGACCCAGCCGTAGCTGCCGGGGATCGGGCCCCAGTCGATGTGCGCCCGGCCCGCCCAGTCCTCCGCCACCGTCGCCGGTACCGGGATCTCCGCCTCCAGTCCGAGGTCGACCTGGTCGAGCTTGACGCCGACGTGCGCCCCTATCCTGCTCGCGCTGCCGTCCGCGCCGATCACCGCGCGCGCCAGCACGATCTCGCCGTTCGCGAGCACGACGGCGACGGTGCGCCGGTCGGGCACCGACGAGCCGTGCTGCTCGACGCGCGAGACGGTCGCGCCCGTACGCACCTGGGCGCCCGCCTCCTTGGCGGTCTCCACCAAGGAGGCGTCGAACTCCGGCCGGTTGATGAGCCCGAAGAGCATCTGCTTGGAGCGGCGGGTGCGCGAGAGTTTGCCGTTGAGGGAGAAGGTGACGGCGTGCACGCGGTCCCGCAGCGGCAGCTCGAAACCGGGGGGCAGGGAGTCGCGGGACGGTCCGATGATGCCGCCGCCGCAGGTCTTGTAGCGGGGCAGCTCGGATTTCTCCAGCAGCAGCACCCTGCGGCCGGCGACGGCCGCGGCATAGGCGGCCGAGGCCCCGGCGGGCCCCGCACCCACCACCACGACGTCCCACACCGACTCGTCGGTCGCTCCGCTGTCCTGGGCTGCGTTGTCGCTGCTCACCTGTGCTTCTACTCCCGCTCGCTGCCTGGCTCCGGCTGTCGCCCGCATCCTACGGCCCGCCGTACGGCGATCCCCCTGTGGGAAGATCGAACCCCCGAATCGTCCGTACGCACGAACCCCGTATACGGACACCCACGTATGGACATAACGTCGCGCCCACAAGGAGCGTTCCATGGAGCTCGCCTCGACCCCGCCGACCGCCCACCCCGCGCTCGCCCGGACCGTCGCCTCCCTTCAGCCGCGGGCCAAGGCCGAGCTGGCCGAACTGGTGGCCTTCAAGTCGGTCGCCGATCCGGACCAGTTCCCCCGGAGCGAGTGCGAGGCCGCCGCGGGCTGGGTGGCCGAGGCGCTGCGCACCGAGGGGTTCCAGGACGTCGCCCTGCTCGACACCCCGGACGGCACGCAGTCGGTCTACGGCTTTCTGCCCGGCCCCGAGGGGGCGCCGACCGTGCTCCTGTACGCCCACTACGACGTGCAGCCGCCGCTGGACGAGGCCGCCTGGCTCTCGCCGCCGTTCGAGCTGACCGAGCGCGACGGCCGCTGGTACGGGCGTGGCGCCGCGGACTGCAAGGGCGGGCTGATCATGCATCTGACGGCGCTGCGCGCGCTCAAGGAGCACGGCGGCGTGCCCGTGAGCGTCAAGGTGATCGCGGAGGGCTCTGAGGAGCAGAGCACGGGCGGCCTGGAGCAGTACGCGCGGGCGCACCCCGAGCTGCTCACCGCCGACACCATCGTCATCGGCGACACCGGGAACTTCCGGGTGGGCCTGCCGACCGTCACCGCGACGCTGCGCGGGATGACCCTCGTCCGCGTCCAGGTCGACACCCTCGAAGGCAATCTGCACTCCGGCCAGTTCGGCGGCGCGGCACCGGACGCGCTCGCGGCGCTGATCCGGATACTCGACTCGCTGCGCGCCGAGGACGGCTCGACGACGGTCGAGGGGCTGCCCGCGGACGCCGCCTGGGAGGGGCTCCAGTACCCGGAGGAGGAGTTCCGCAAGGACGCCAGGGTGCTCGACGGCGTCGGGCTGATCGGCTCCGGCTCGGTCGCCGACCGCGTCTGGGCGCGCCCGGCCGTCACCGTCCTCGGCATCGACTGCCCGCCCGTCGTCGGCGCCACCCCGTCCGTACAGGCCGGCGCGCGGGCGCTGGTGAGCCTGCGGGTGCCGCCGGGCCAGGACGCGGCGGAGGCCACCGGGCTGCTGACCGCCCACCTGCGGTCGGCGGCGCCCTGGGGCGCGCGGGTCGAGGTCGCGCAGATCGGCGAGGGCCAGCCGTTCCGGGCCGACACCGGCAGCCCGGCGTACGTGTCGATGGCCGAGGCGATGCGGGTCGCGTACCCGGACGAGGAGATGCAGACCGCGGGCATGGGCGGTTCGATCCCGCTGTGCAACGCCCTGGCGCAGCTCTACCCCGAGGCGGAGATCCTGCTCATCGGGCTGAGCGAGCCGGAGGCGCAGATCCACGCCGTCAACGAGAGCGTCTCGCCCGAGGAGCTGGAGCGGCTCTCGCTGGCGGAGGCGGTCTTCCTCATCAATTACGCGGACAGCAAGCGCTGACAGGGGCGGGGCGGGCCACCGGGCCCGACCGGCTCTCGCGTTGACCCGACCGGCTCACGCGTTGAGGTGCCGGGGCAGGGCGGTTGGTATCGGCCGCCTCGGGGTGCCGGGCCGGGCGGGCCGCTGGTGTCGTCCGTCTCACGCTCTCGGCCGCCCGCCCCCGCCGCCTCAGCCGACAGGGACGCCCGCTTCGAGATTGAGCGGGCGTCCCTGTTCGCGTGCGCGCAGCGCCCAGCGCAGCCGGGTCTGCCGTACGGGCGGCAGCATCCGCGCGGCCTCGTGCTCGGTGACGAAGCGCCAGCCGCGCAGTTCCGCGCAGGGCAGCAGCAACCGCTCCGCTCTGTCGCGGGGCAGCAGGCCGCCGTCGAAGAGGAGGCGCAGCCCGCCGAAGCCGGGGGCCCGTGGCGGCTCCCAGTCGAGGACGAGCAGCCGGGGGACGGTGGCCAGTTCGAGGCCCAGTTCCTCGGCGACCTCGCGCATGCCGGCGCGGGCGGGCGGCTCTCCCGGTTCCACGATGCCGCCGGGGAACTCCCAGCCGGGCTTGTATGTGGGGTCGACGAGGAGTACGCGGTCGTCCTCGTCGAAGAGCAGCACTCCGGCGGCGGTCGTCTCGGCCTTCGGCTCCGGGGTCTGCACGATCTCGCAACAGCCGGCCGCACCGGTCCGTACGGCTTCGGCTATCCGCTCCGCGGTCTGGCGGGGGGTGAGGGAGCCGGTGTCCAGGACATAGGCGTCGGCGCCGATCCACGGCAGCGCTTCGCGATAGCGCGCGATGTGCTCGGACGCGCATGGGCCGATCCGCGCCTTCTCTGCGTTCTCGGCGTGCGCGGCGTTCTCGGCGTGCGCGGCGTTGTCCGCGCTTGCCGCGTACTCCGTGTTTCCCGTCGATGCCGCCCGGAATTCCGCATGGTTCAGGACACGCGACCGCAGGGCCGTTTCATCGGGTGACAACAGCACATGCCGCACGGGAATGCGGCGAGCCGCGAGCCCGCCGAATATCTCGTCGCGATACTCCTGCCGGAACAGTGCCAACGGAACCACCAATACCCCGCCGACCTCGGCGAGCAGCGCGGCGGCGCCATCGATGACCAGCCGCCGCCAAATGGGCAGGTCTTGATGGTCGACGGCGTCGCCGAGCCGGTGCGGCGGCAGCAGCGCGCGGAGCAGTCCGCCGATCACGCCCGGGTCGTAGAGGGTGCTGCCCGGAATCAGACTCACCAGTTCTCGCGCCGTGCGGGTCTTCTCCGCACTGAGCGGACCGTTCAGCCAGACGATCACGGTGCCCCCTTTTCTGCGTAGCCCCCTGTGAATTGCCCGGAACACCTTGCCACGAAAACGCGTGCGAGCGGCTCTGCGGGTAAAGGGGCGAAGGGGCGGCGCGGGGGCACACGGCTACCGGTCGAGCGCCGATATGTGCGCGGGGGCGCACATCGGGCGACGGCGCGCCGCCGGTTACACCCCGAGCGGTCCGGCGAGTTCGCGCCGGGCGCGCTCTTCGGCCTCGGCCGCGGAACGGCCCCCAACGTCCACGGTCACGACGGACCAGGGCGTCGCCGCCAGGAGCCGCAGCGTCAGTTGCGCCTCGTGGCGCAGGTGGTCGGCGGCGGCCGCCAGGCTGTCCACGGAGCGCGTGCCGGGTGAGCCGGCGAGCCGGCCGACGAACCAGTCCGCCCACTGCGGCCCTTCACGGTCAATCGCGCGCCGCAGTGCCGCGTCGGGGTCGTCGCGCAGGTACACCACGGTCACCCGGGTCGGCTCGACGGCCTCCACCAAGTCGCGTACGACGGCGGAGATCGTCGGCTCGTCGTGGCCCCAGGCGACCAGCGAGGGGACGAAGGGGATCAGCGCGTCCGTCACCAGCACGTCCACGCCGTCCGCCCGGGCCTGCGAGACATATGTCCGGACGGCCTTGACCAGGGTTTCGGGCTGTACGCTGCCGGTTCCTCCGGCGAACTCTTCGGCCACGGCGCCGAAGGCCGGCCGGGTGAGGATGTCCGCCTCCTGGAAGTGGTCAACACTCGCGCCGGTGCCGCGCAGCCAGCGGGCCAGGGCGCCGCACAGGGTCGATTTGCCGACTCCGGGGCTGCTGCCGATCACCGCGATCAGGTGTGCCGTCATAGCGCAAGTCTCACACGGGCACCAATGGGCACGGGAGTTCACCGACGCGCTCCTCGCCGAGCTCGGTCTGGACCGGGCCAAGGCGTACGAGCTCCGGACGGCCCCGTCGAGGAACTGGTCCGGGCGCAGAGCCGGGTCGTCGCCACGGCCGGCGTCATGGCACCGCTGCGCGCCGTGGTCGACGGGAACACCGTCCCCCGGCAGCCTCTGGAAGCGCTCGCGGCCGGCTCGGCGGCCGGCGTGCGAGTGCTGGTGGGCAGCAACCACGACGAACAGGAACTGTTCGACGCCATGCCCGACCGGCTGGTACGGATCGTGGGCAGCGGCCTGATCGGCATCGGCCCCGCCGAGCTGGAGCGCCTGCGCGACGGCTACCGGCGGCTGCATCCGTCGGCCGGTACGGCCGAGTTGGAGCAGATGCTGATCACCGCCGGCAATTGGCGGCTGCCCGCGATCCGGCCGGCCGAGGCCCAGGCCGCGGGCGGCGGCGAGGTGTGGGCGTACCGACTGGACTGGCGGGTGGCCCCGAAGGGCCAGGGCTTGGGCGCTCCACACGGGCTCGACCTGGGTTTCGTCTTCGACCGGGCAGCCGGCCCCACGGCCCCGCTCGGTGCCGCCCCTTGACGTGCCTTTCTCCGCCCCCGCGCTACCCCTTGCTCGCCCCCAGCGTCAGCCCCGCGATGAAGTGCCGCTGGAGCAGCAGGAACACCAGGATCGTCGGCAGCGCGACGATCACCGAGCCCGCCGCGAGCAAGTTGTAGTCGGTGAAGAATTGGCCTCTGAGGTTGTTGAGGGCCGAGGTGACGGGGAGTTTGTCGCCGTTGGAGATGAAGACGAGGGCCCAGAGGAAGTCGTTGTACATCCAGGTGAATTGCAGGGTGCCCAGCGCCGCCAGTGCGGGGCGGCACAGCGGCAGGGTGATGCGCCAGTACTGGGCCCATACCCCGGCGCCGTCGACGATCGCCGCCTCCAGGATCTCCATGGGCAGGGTGCGCATGAAGTTGGCCAGGACGAAGACGCAGAAGCCGAGTTGGAAGCCGATCTGCACGGCGATGACGGCCCAGTAGGAGTCGTACATCGTCAGCGAGTCGGACATCCAGTAGGGCAGCGGGATGCGGTTGAAGAGTACGTACAGCGGGGTGACGATGACCTGCTGCGGCAGCAGGTTGCCCGCGGTGAAGACGATGAGCAGCACGGTCGCGCCGCGCAGTCGCAGCCGGGAGGCGGCGAAGGCGACGAAGGACGCCAGGAAGAGCGTGATCAGTACGCCGGGGACCGCGATGATCAGCGAGTTGGCGAAGTACTTGCTCATCCCCGAGTCGCTGAACGCCTGGCGGTAGTAGTCGAAGGACAGGTGGCGGGGCAGCGAGAAGTAGCCGTGTTCGGCGGTCTCCTCGTACGGGCGGAGCGAGGCGTAGACCGCCAGCAGCAGCGGTGCCAGGAAGGCTGCCGAGACGGTGAGGAGGAAGGCGTGCAGGCCCAGGCGGCCCGGGCGTACGCGGCGGCGGGTGGTGAGGGCGGAGGCGGTCACCGGCGTTTCTCCCCTCTCAGCTCCTGGACGAGATAGGCCACGATGAACCCCATGGAGACGACGAGCAGGACGACGGCGATGGCGGAGCCGAATCCGATGCGGCCGGCCTCGCCGATGATGTTGTCGGTGACGAGCACGGAGAGCAGTTCCAGTCCGTTGCGGCCCTGGTTGACGGCGTAGACGATGTCGAAGGCGCGTAGCGCCTCGATGACGGTGATGACCCCGACGATGACGTTGACCGGGCGGAGGGTGGGCAGCACGACCTGGAAGAACGTCTGGCGCGCGCCGGCGCCGTCGATGGCCGCGGCCTCTTTGAGCGAGGGGTCGACGGACTTCAGCCCGGCGAGGTACAGGATCATCACATAGCCGGTGTGCCGCCAGCCCGCCGCGATCAGGATCATCCAGATGTTGAGGTCCGGGTCGCCGAGCCAGTCCACCGGGTCGCCGCGGGCGAGGACGGCGTTGAGCGCTCCCTGGTCGCGGGAGAGGATCAGCTGGGCGATGAAGCCGACGATGGCGAGCGAGAGCACCACCGGCATGTAGAGGGTGGACTGGTAGAAGCGGCTGAAGCGGACGCCGCGGTCGAGGAGTACGGCCAGCAGCAGCCCGAAGGGGGTGGCGATCAGCCCGAGGAAGGCGAGCCACAGGAGGTTGTTGCGGGCGGCCGGCCAGAACGGCGGGTAGTCGGTGAACAGGTCGTGGTAATTCTGCCCGCCGACCCATTTGATGTCGCCGATCCCGTCCCAGCTGGTGAAGGAGAGGCCGACGGAGGCGAGGGTCGGGCCCCAGATGATGGCCAGATCGAGCAGTACGGGTATGCCCAGCAGCACGCCGATGACGGCGAGGTCGCGGCGGGTGAATCTCCGCTGTCCGCGCCGTCGGGCGCGCCGTGTGGTGGCGGAAGGCACGGCGCATGGCTCCTAGTCGCCGGCGAACATGGTCTTCTTCTGCGACTCGATGGATTTCAGCAGGCCGTCGATGTCGCCGGGATCGTTGATGAAGCGCTGGATGGAGGGGATCATCACGGTCTGTGCGAAGTCGGGCCGGGTGTCGCGGTCCATGAACTGGGAGATCTGCTTGGCGCCGGAGATGAGTTCGGCGGCTTTCTTCTGCAGCGCGTTGTACGAGCCGGTGGACGCCCGGTCGTTGACGGCGACGTTGTTGGGGTCGCTCTTGAGATAGCGCTCCTCGGCGACCGGTGTGGCGAGGTATTTCAGCAGATCCTTCGCGCCCTTCTTGTTTTTGGCCTTCTTCGACATGAGGAAGCCGTCGACGGGCGCCTCCACCGCGTCCTGGCCGTACCGCGAGTCGATCTCCGGGAAGGGGAAGAAGTCGAGGTCGGCGCGGTCGGCCGCGCTGAACTGCTGGCCGGGGTGCGGAAGTCCGAGCACGGTCATCCCGGCCTTCTTCCGCGCGAGGCTCTGGGCGGCCTCCTGCCACGTGCGGCCGTTGGCGCCCTGCTGGTGGTAGGGCAGGATGCCGCGCCAGAGGTCGAATACGTGCTTGACCCTGGGGTCGGTCCAGGATTCCTTGCCGCGCATGAGCGAGAGGTGGAAGTCATAGCCGTTGGCGCGCATGTCGAGGTAGTCGAAGGTGCCCATGGCGGGCCAGCCGTCCTTGTCGCCGAAGGCGATCGGTACGATCCCGTCCTTCCGCATCCGGCGGGCGAGCGCCGTGTACTGGTCGAAGGTCTTCGGCACCTCGTAGCCGTGCTGCTGGAAGACGCTCTTCCGGTAGAACACGGCCCACGGATAGTAGTAGTACGGCACGAAGTACTGTTTGCCGTCCTCGCCGGTGGACTGGTCCTTCAGCGCCTTCGAGAAGCCCTGGAATCCCGGCCAGAGATCACTGATGTCGGTGAGCAGCCCCTTCTTCGCGAAGAACTGCATCCGGTAGCCGGCGAACCACATGAATACGTCGTCCGGGCTGCCTTTGAGATACCGGTTGATGTTCCCCTGAAAGCTGTTGTGGTCAACGGTGTTGACTCTGACCTTCTTCTTCGATGTCTTCTCATATGCGGCGAAGGCTTCCGCGAACGCCTTCTTGGGCACCGGGTCCGAGGCATTGGAGCCCAGGGTGATGCCGCCCCCATCGGGGCCGTTGCCGCAGGCGGTGAGCAGCGCGGGGAGGGCGACAGCTCCGGTGCCGAGCGCGGTGGCCCGTAGCAGCGTCCGGCGGGACATCCGATGTCCCGCGCTCCCGTGCCGCTCGGCCGAACCACTGAACGATGACTGTGCCATGTCCCCCTCCTCAGGGGTTCAATCGAACACAACCGAACGCAAGTCTTGGGATTTCACCGTCAACTCCGGGCACCGTCAAGGGTTTTGACGCGATACCGGACAACCGTTACCGCATCTCTTCCAACAGACTCCAACACGGTCTACCGTAAACGCGCGTTGGTGACACGTACATGACGCCATGTATTCCTCTGGAGGACGGAGTACCGCACCATGCGCCATCTTCTTACCGCTATCACCGGCCGAAGAGTCATCGGATCGCTCGCCGCCGCTCTGCTCTGCACGGCGGGGCCCGCCGGACCGGTCGGGCCGGCTGCCGCCCAGAACGCCGAAACCCCAAGCACCGCCGGGACCCGTTCGCCCCGCCTCCCCGACGGGCTCGCCTCCACACCGCCCATGGGCTTCAACAACTGGAACTCGACGCACTGCGGGCCCGATTTCAACGAGTCGATGGTCAAGTCCATCGCCGACATCTTCGTCGCCAAGGGGCTCAAGGAAGCCGGGTACCAGTACGTCAACCTCGACGACTGCTGGGCGCTCCCGCAGCGGGACGCGGCGGGCAAGCTGGTCCCCGACCCCCAGCGCTTCCCGAACGGCATCAAGGCCGTCGCCGACTACGTCCACTCCAAGGGGCTGAAGTTCGGCATCTACACCAGCGCGGGCCTCAAGACCTGCAACCCGATGGGCCTTCCCGGCGCGCTGTACCACGAGAAGTCCGACGCCCAGCAGTTCGCGGGCTGGGGCGTCGACTACCTCAAGTACGACAACTGCAACAACCTCGGCCTGGACGCCAAGAAGCGCTACACCGCCATGCGCGACGCGCTCAAGGCCACCGGCCGCCCCATCGTCTACGGCCTGTGCGAGTGGGGCGAGAACAAACCCTGGCTGTGGGCCTCGGACGTCGGCCACCTGTGGCGCACGACCGGCGACATCAGGGACCAGTGGAGCAGCATGCTCTCCATCCTCAAGCAGAACCTGCCGCTCGCCCCCTACGCGGGCCCCGGCCACTGGAACGACCCTGACATGCTGGAGGTCGGCAACGGCGGCATGTCCGACACCGAGTACCGCACCCACTTCTCCATGTGGTCGATGATGGCCGCGCCCCTGCTCATCGGCACCGACCTGCGCACGGCGACCCCCGAGACGTACGAGATCGTCGCCAACCGCGACATCATCGCGCTCGACCAGGACCCGCTCGGCAAGCAGGGCACGGTCCTGTCCTCCGACGGCGGGCGCTGGATCGTCGTCAAGCAGCTGAAGGACGGCGACCGCGCCGTCGCCCTCTTCAACGAGACAGACCAGCCCCAGATCATCACGACCACAGCCAAGGCCGTCGGCATGCCCGCGGCCCCCACGTACCGGCTCCGCGACCTGTGGCAGCACAAGCACCACAACACGCATGGGGAGATCAGCGCCACCGTCCCCGCGCACGGCACCGCCATCTACCGGATCTCGACGGAGCGCCACGGGTAGCGGGCCGCATCGTCGGCCGGTCCGCGTGGTCGGGGGACCGGCCCGCGCCCGTAGCCGCCCTACAGCACGAGCCGAGTCCTCACCGCGTGGGCGTCGCCGCCTCGCGCTCCGCGCTCCACAGGCCCAGCGTCTGCGCCGCCGCGGCGGCGGCGCCCACCAGCCCCGCGTCTCCGGCGAGCTGCGCGGGCACGACCTCGATTCCGGCGGCGAAGGAGAGCGTGGCATAGCGGCGCAGCTGCTCTCGCAGGGGGGCGAAGAGCGTCTCGCCCGCGCCCGCGACGCCGCCGCCGATGACCACGACCTCCAGCTCCACGAGCGTCGCGGTCGCGGCGATGCCGGCGGCGAGGGCCTGCGCGGCGCGCTGGAAGGAGGCCAGTGCGAGCGGGTCGCCGAGCCGGGCCGAGGCGGCGACCGCGGCGGCGCTCGTATCGCCGTCCGGGCCGGGCCGCCAGCCGCTCTCGACGGCGCGGCGGGCGATGTGGGGGCCGCTGGCGATGCGCTCCACGCAGCCGTGCGAGCCGCAGGCGCACAGGTCGCCGTCGAGATCGACACTGATGTGGCCGATGTGACCCGCGTTTCCGGTGAGGCCGGTGTGCAGCCGACCGTTCAGCACCAGCCCGCCGCCGACACCGGTGGAGACGACCATGCACAGCGCGTTGGCCCTGCCGCGGGCCGCGCCCTGCCAGTGCTCGGCGGCCGTCATCGCCACCCCGTCGCCCACCAGCACGACGGGGACCGGGCCGGCGCTCCTGGTGACCTCCGCGACCAGCGGGAAGCCGCGCCAGCCGGGCACGTTGACCGGACTGACGGTGCCGTTGGACGCGTCGACGGGGCCCGCGCTGCCGATGCCGACGGCCCGCACCCGCGACCAGCCGCCGGACTCCTTGAGCTCGTCGAGCACCGCGGTCACCGTACGCATCACCGTCGCGCCGTCCTCGCGGGCGGGGGTGGGCCGCTGCGCGCGTACGAGCAGCTGCCCGCCTCCGTCCACCAGGGCGGCCGCTATTTTGGTGCCGCCGATGTCGAGTGCGGCGACGAGGTCGGTGTGCATGGGTGCGATGTCTCCTGGTCCACGGGCGAAGGCGGAGGTTCAGAGCGACAGTCTCTCCACAGTTGACAACGTTGTCCAGGCTCTATGCTCGACGTCACTCCCGTACGTACAGCAGCAACGACAGGACGAGTCACCGTGGCCGACACCCCCCGCAGTCCGCAGCCCCGATACGGCAACCGGCCGACCATGAAGGACGTCGCCGCGCGCGCCGGTGTGGGCCTGAAGACCGTGTCCCGGGTGGTCAACGGCGAGCCGGGCGTGACGCCCGACACCGAGCGGCGCGTCCAGGAGGCCATCACCGGCCTCGGCTTCCGCCGCAACGACAGCGCCCGGATCCTGCGCAAGGGCCGCACGGCCTCCATCGGCCTGGTGCTCGAAGACCTCGCGGACCCCTTCTACGCGCCGCTCAACCGCGCCGTCGAAGAGGTCGCCCGGTCGCACGGCGCGCTGCTCATCAACGGCTCCAGCGCCGAGGACCCCGAGCGCGAGCAGGAGCTCGCGCTCGCCTTCTGCGCGCGCCGGGTCGACGGCCTGCTGATCATCCCGGCCGGCGACGACCACCGGTACCTCGAACCGGAGATGGCGGCCGGGGTCGCGACGGTCTTCGTGGACCGCCCGGCCGGACTGATCGACGCGGACGCCGTGCTCTCCGACAGCATGGGCGGCGCCCGCGAGGGCGTCGCCCACCTCATCGCCCACGGCCACCGCCGGATCGCCTTCGTCGGCGACCAGCCGCGCATCCACACCGCGAGCGAGCGGCTGCGCGGCTACCGCACCGCGATGGCCGACGCGGGGCTGACCGTGGACGAGTCCTGGGTGTCGCTGGGACCGACCGCACCCGAGCACGTACGGGCCGAGGTCGACCGGGTGCTGTCCGGGCCCGAGCCGGTGACCGCCGTGTTCGCGGGGAACAACCGGGTGACGGTGACCGCCGTGCGCGTCCTCGCGGAACGGCCGCACCCCGTGGCGCTGGTCGGGTTCGACGATCTGGAACTGGCCGACCTGCTGGGGATCACGGTGATAGCCCAGGACGCCGCGCGGCTCGGGCGTACGGCCGCCGAGCAGTTGTTCCGCCGGCTGGACGGGGTGGCGGAGGCGCCGCGGCAGGCCGTCCTGCCGACCCGCCTCGTCGCCCGGGGCTCGGGCGAACTCCCGCCGGCGCAGGGCGTGTAGCGCGCTCGCGGCACCGGCCATCGGGCCCGTGACGCGGCCACGCGGCGCACCGCGCCGCCGAGGGTCGCGGCCGGGTGGAGCGGCGACGCGCGGGGGTGGTCCCACGACCGGAGTACCTTCGGCGTCCACAGCGCGCTTTTGGCGCCGGGTTGGGTATCTCTCCCTCACCGGAGCCGAGTTCGGCGCTCCGGCATCAGCTCGGTCACACACCGCCTCACCGACACAGGAGCACCGTGGACGACCGTACGCTCGAAGCGCTCGGCCTCGCCGAGGCGCCCCGTGAACATCCGCTGCTCTATCCCGGCGCCTGGCCCGCCGAGTCCGGGCTGCTGCACCAGCGCCGCCTGCTGCGTCTGCTCCCGGTGGCCGGCCGCCGGCTCGCCAAGTGGCAGGTGCAGCCGCCGCCCGGCGGGTTCCGCGGCACCCCCGGGGTCGAGGAGCCCGTGCCGCTCAACTACGCGCTGATGAGCGCCAACCAGACGCTCGTCGGTGACCGCTTCCCCGTGCTCTCGGTGGGGTCCAACGCCTGTCCGGCGCAGCTGTGCCACAAGATGGAGGGCGCGGGCGTCTCCGCGACGATCCCGATGGCCAAGGTGCGGGTGTCGGGGGTCGGGGTCGGGGTGTCCGCGTATGTGACGCCCTTGGGCTATGTGTCGTCGTCGCCGTACCGGGCCCCGGGCCGCACCATGGACCTGTTCGTGACCTGGCTGGACGTGGCGCAGCTGGAGCTCGTCGACGCGAGCGAGGGGATCTTCGATCCGGACGGCGAGTACGACCGGGTGGTGCTGCCGGGGGATGTGTTCCGCGCGGAGCTGCCGTCGGGTGAGCTGCTGGGCGGCATGTACGCGTACGTGAACCGGTACGGGGTGCTGCACGACGGCTCCGGTGCGCCGCGCGACCACCCGGGCGAGCGGCAGTTGCTGACCGACCTCATCTCGGAGTCACGGCAGTTGCGGGACTGGTTCGGCTCCACTCCGGAGGAGTTCAGCGCGGCGGCCCGCGGGGACCGGCACCTGTGCGAGAAGGGCACCCGGCTCTTCGCGGACGAGGGGCGCGCCACCCGTTCGGGCCTGGAGGAGTATGTGCCGCCGGCCCCGGCGGGCACCGTCTACGACGACATCCACCCGCTGAACGAACTGCCCACCCACCACTATCCGGCGTGCCGGACGCCGAACCTCTTCGATCAGCGCGGCGCCGGGGTCGTGCGCGTCTCCGCGCGACTGGCGCGGGAACTGGGCGATCCGGTCCATCTGATGGTGCAGAACGCGCAGTTGCCGGCGGCCCGGCACGAACGGCTCGGCGCGCTGGCCAATGTGGTGGTCGCCGCCGACATCGCGGCCGACGACACGCGGACGCTCCAGGTCGACCACTCGCTGCGGGTGGGGCTGGGGCTGGAGCCCGGCGAGGCCGTCACGGTCGCGCCGGCGCAGGTGCGGCACGGCAGCAGCCGGTGGACGGGGTTCTTCTTCGGCCCGCCCAACTACGTGGCCTGCCGGGTGCAGGACGGGGACCGGGCGAGCGCCGAGCACGAGGTGTGCCTGCTGGACGAGATGACGCTGGAGCTGCTGGGCGTCACCAGTGGGGACAGCGTCGTGATCGAGGGGTTCCCGGACGGGGACGGCATCGTGCCCACGCTGGAGCTGAAGGCGATCCGTGCCAGCTCGGAGGTGCAGGAGCGGCGGACGCGTCTGCACGGCGGGGACATGACGAGCCGCTATCCGAGCTCCCTGGACGCGCTGGGCACGTTCCCGGATCTGCCGTGGGTCTTCCTGGACCGGCGGCTGTGGTGGGGGCTGGGCCTGGGCGAGCAGTGGCTGGCGACGGTGCGGATCCGCTCCAGCCGCTCGTACCAGCTCAAGAAGGAACTCCGGGAGATGGTGTTCCTGCTGGGGCTTGCCTTCATAGGAGTCGTGACGGTCCTTCAGTCGCTGGTGTGGCAGGCGGCGAGCCTCGGGGTGCTGATCCTGCTGGTGGCCTTCGCCGTGACGGTGCGGATGCGCAGCAGGCTCTCGCAGCGGGCGCGGCTGTTCCGGCACCGCGGCCGGCGGCGTGAGACGCGGCGGGAGTGAGCCGCGGGCCGTCTCCCCGTCAAGGGCGCGGCGCCGGCCGGCCCGCGAGAGCGTCGAGGTCGGCGCGGGTGAGGCCGGTGAGCCGGGCGGCCTCACCGGCGTCGACCGCGCCGCAGTCCAGTCCGCGCAGCAGGTAGCCGCTGAGCGCCCGGGCGGTGGCGGGTTCGTCCATGACGTCGCCGCCCGCGCGGTTCGTGTACGCGACGAGGCGGGCGGCGGCCTGCTCCAGGCCCTCGCGGTAGAAGGCGTAGACGGCGGCGTAGCGGGTGGGCAGGTGGCCCGGGTGCATGTCCCAGCCCTGGTAGTAGCCGCGGGCGAGTGAGCGCCGTACGAGCCGGTGGTGCAGCCGCCAGGCGTCGTGGACCTGTCCGGTGGGGCCGACGGGCAGCACGTTGGTGGAGCCGTCGGACAGCCGGACCCCGGTGCCCGCGGCGGCGGTCTGCATGACGGCCTTGGCGTGGTCGGCGGCCGGGTGGTCCAGGGACTGGTGGGCGGCGCTGATGCCGCAGGCCGCGCTGTAGTCGAAGGTGCCGTAGTGCAGCGCGGTGGCGCGGCCCCCGGCCGCGTCGATCATGCGGGCGACGGTGGCGGTGCCGTCGGCGCCGAGGATGGACTGGGGGGTCTCGATCTGGATCTCGAACCCGATCCGTCCGGCGTCCAGGCCGCGTGCCTTCTCGAACTCCTCGGCCAGCCGCGCCATGGCGGTGACCTGCTCCGGGCGGCTGACCTTGGGGAGGGTCAGCACGAGCCCCGCGGGGAGTCCGCCGGCGTCCATCAGGCCGGTGAGGAAGATGTCGAGGGTGCGGATGCCGCGGTCGCGGACGGCGGCTTCCATGCACTTCATGCGGATGCCCATGTACGGGGCGGCGGTGCCGTCCCGGCAGGCGGCGGCGGTGAGTTCCGCGGCGCGGGCGGCGTCGGCGTCCTCCTCGGCGTCGGGGCGCGGGCCGTAGCCGTCCTCGAAGTCGATGCGCAGGTCCTCGACGGGTTCGCGCTCCAGCTTGGCCCGTACGCGCTCGTGCACGGGTCCGGCGAGCTGTCCGGGGATGCCGAGGACGGCGGCGAGGGACGCGGCGTCGGGGGCGTGTTCGTCGAGCGCCGCGAGGGCCCGGTCGCCCCAGGTGCGGATGGTGCCGGCGGTGAAGGCGTCGGCGGGGACGTAGACGGTGTGGACGGGCTGCCGGGTGCCGGGGTCGCCCGGGTAGCGGCGCGCGAGGTCGGCGTCGACGTCGGCGAGCAGTGCGCCGAGCCCTTCGCGTACGGTCCGATCGAGGCTGGTCGCCGCCGTCTCCCGCTGCCCCATTCGGCACCCTCCCGCAGTCCGCCACCCGAATCAACATTTTGTGGAAGTCCGTGGGGCGAAGCTAACGGCACGGCATGCGCGGGTCAACACCCGCCGTGCGGGCGGAGCCGCCCGGCCGCCCGCGAACAGCCGTGGGGGGGGGGGGGGGGGGGGGGGGAGGAAAGGGGGGGGGGGGGGGGGGGGGGGGGGGGGGGGGCCGGGAGGGGGGGGGGCTTCTCCCCTCCCTCCTTCTTCTGTTTTTTTTTGTGGGGTGTGTGCCCCTCCCCCTCGGTGTTGAATCAGAACCA
>NZ_JBWKFF010000020.1:0-106573 GCF_056434425.1 Streptomyces sp. NPDC044033
TTTCCGACTCTATCAGATCCTCGCGGTCCTGATTTCCGCCGGTGCGTTTCGGCCTTTCGGCTTCTTCGCGTTTCCAACTCTACCAGATCCGTTTTTCGTTCCGTTTCCGGTCCGAATTACATTTCCGGTCCCCGTTGGAGGGGGTTTCTCGCGCCTTCCGGCGTGGTCACTACTTTAGCGGATTTCCCTGGTGACTCATAATCGAGTCCGTGGTCCGAATTCTGGCATGCCGAAATCGTTCCCGTTCAGGAGCCGTGCTGTAGTGATTTGCCGCCGGTGCGGCTCAAGTGGCTGTCCCGCCGCCCTTTCGGACGCCGCGGCAACTCGGAGCACACTACACGAGGGCTCGCCGAGCATCAAAACCTGTGGCGGGCGACCGCTGGTGAGCGTACGGTCGGGCGGTGATCCCGCATGCGTACACACAGCAGTGGTGGGCCGCCTGACCGCGGCCGACACCTGCGCATGCTCCACCGGCCGCCGCATCGGCGGCCTTTCTGTTGTCCGCCACGGGGGCTCCTGACCAGGAGACGACAGAGATGAAGCGGATCTTCAGCGGGGTCAAGCCCACCGGGCACCTGACGCTCGGCAACTACCTGGGGGCCGTCCGGCGCTGGGTCGAGGTCGATCAGCACCGCGCGGACGCGCTCTTCTGCGTAGTGGACCTGCATGCCCTGACCGTGGACCACTCCCCCGCCCGGGTGCGCAGGCTCAGTCGCCAGGCGGCCACGCTGCTGCTCGCCGCCGGGCTGGACGCGGCGCGGTGCACCCTGTTCGTACAGAGCCACGTCGATGAGCACACACGGCTCTCCTATCTCTTGGAGTGCTCGGCCACCGACGACGAGATGCGGCGGCTGGCTCAGTACAAGGAGAGAGCCGCGCGGCAGGGGGCGGCGGGCGAGGGCGTACGGCTGTCGTTGCTGTCGTATCCGGTGCTCATGGCGGCCGACATCCTGGCGTACGGGACGGACGAGGTGCCGGTGGGGGACGACCAGGCCGAGCACGTGGAACTGACGCGGGAGCTGGCCGGGCGTTTCAATCAGCGGTACGGGCGCACGTTCGTGGTGCCGAAGGCGGTGTACCCCGCGGTGGCCGCGCGGGTCATGGATCTGCGGGACCCGCTGTCGACGATGGGGAAGTCCCGCGCCGACACGAGCGGGACCGTCTATCTGCTCGATGAGCCGGAGGCCGTCCGGCGGAAGATCATGCGGGCGGCGGCGGATGACGGCGGCCGGGTCGCGTACGACCGGGAGGAGCTGCCGGGGGTGGCCAACCTCTTGGAGATCCTGGCGGCGTGCGCGGGCGGGGAGCCGGCGGAGCTGGCCTGTGCGTACGGCTCGTGCGGCGCGCTGAAAGCGGACACGGCGGAGGCGGTCGTCGAGCTGCTGCGGCCGGTACGGGCGCTGCACGCCCGGTTGTGCGCCGACCCCGGCCATGTGGACGGGGTCCTGCGGGCGGGCGCCGAGCGGGCGCGCGCGCTGGCGCGGCCACGGGTGGACGCCGCCTACGCGGCCGTGGGGCTGCTGCCCGCGGGCTGACCCGGTGGCCGAACGGCGGTCATCCCTGGCCGGAGGCCAGTTCGCGGCTGCGGTCGCGGGCCGCTTCCAGGGCGGCGATCAGGGCGGCGCGTACGCCGTGGTTCTCCAGTTCGCGGATCGCGCTGATCGTGGTCCCGGCCGGGGACATCACCGCCTCGCGGAGCTTGACCGGGTGCTCGCCGCTGTCGCGGAGCATCACGGCCGCGCCGATGGCCGCCTGGACGATCAGGTCGTGCGCCTTGTCGCGGGGCAGGCCGAGCAGGATGCCCGCGTCCGTCATGGCCTCGACCAGGTAGTAGAAGTACGCCGGTCCCGAGCCGGACAGGGCGGTGGCCGCGTCCTGCTGGCTCTCGGCGACGCGGAGCGTCTTGCCGACGGGGTTGAAGAGCGCCTCGGTGCGCTGGAGGTGCGCCTCCGTGGCGTGGGTGCCCGGGGAGATGACGGACATGCCCTCGTCCACGAGGACGGGGGTGTTCGGCATGACGCGGACGACGGCGGTGCCGGCCGGCAGCCGCTCCTCGAAGAAGGTGGTGGGCAGCCCGGCCGCCGCGCTGATGACCAGGCGGTCGGCGGCCACGTGCGGGGTGAGGTCGTCGAGGAGCGCGCCCATGTCCTGCGGCTTGACCGCGAGGATGAGGACGTCGGCGGACTTGGCCGCTTCGGCGTTGGTCACGGATTCGACGCCGTACTTGCCGCGGAGCTCTTCGGCGCGCTCCGGGCGGCGGGTGGTGACCAGGACGTCCGCGGGGGACCAGCCTGCGCGGATCATGCCGGAGAGCAGGGCCTCGCCGATCTTCCCGGTGCCGAGTACTGCGACCTTCTGGGACATGGGTCTGTTCACCTCACCGATGCGCCGGATGTGTCGCGGGCCATCCTCGCATTCCGCCTCCGCGGCGATCCGGGCGTTTCAGCTGTCGGGACCGGCCCGGTGGGTAGGCCCCAGGGGGCGGGGAACAGGGCGTACGGCGCTCGGGAGGGCGCTTTTGCCAGGGCGTCCGCCGGAGTGATCGGAACAGAGAATTCCGGTTCAGTGACCCTGAGTTCATTTTGCTGTTACATGACTCATCACAAAAGACGCTGTTCTTTGGACACAATGAAGGTAAGTGTCCAAGCGCGCCGGAGGGGGGCGATGGCCGTGGCATCCCAGTCGGTCGGCCGTTCGCTGCTGACCGCCCTGTCGGTGCTGCTCGCCCTTCTCTTCGCCATCGACGGTCTGACCACACAGGTCGCACCCGTCACCGCCGTCACCTCGCTCCCCGCCGCCTCCTCCACCGCGCTCACCGAGCGCGCCGAGGAAGAGGCCGAGCGCCGCGAGACGCGCCGGGCCACCCGGTCCTCGACCGCCGTGCCCGTACCGCATGCGCAGACCGGGCGTATCCGCGTGGGCGGCCCCGACCGCTGCGGGCGGGACACCGCCGCCCGTGCGCGAGAGGCCGGGCGCGGGGCCGGGCACGCGGTCTCGCCGTTTCTGAGATCCGGCGGGCTTCCCGTCGCCCTTCAGGTCTTCCGCTGCTGACAGCTCTGTCTCCGCCCGGCCTGTCCTCTTTCCGCTCGGCCCATTCCCGCCTGTCCTCTTCCTGAAGGCCGCGGGGAGCTCGTACGCGCCCTCGACCGGCTCGTACGGTCCGCGCTGCCCGCGCACCGGCCGACCCGTGCAGGGTCCCGGCCCGCTCACCCATCACCCGCCAGGTAACGCAGCTCATCGACGTGCGCCCGCCGTGGCGCGCTGGAGGCGCTCCGCATGCAGAAATCGCCGCTCAACCGCGTCCGAAAAGTCCGAGTCCGAGTCCGACGCGGCCGTCCGCACGGCCCCTCCCCCCAGTCCCTGGCGTCCCAGGCGCTCGGGACGCCCTGGTTTCGGGCCGACGCCCGGGCCGACCTCACCTCCTCTCTCGTCGTCTTCCTCGTCGCCCTCCCCCTCTGCGTCGGCGTCGCCGTCGCCTCCGGGGTCCCGGCCGAGCTGGGGCTCGTCACCGGCATCGTCGGCGGACTGCTGACCGGGCTGATGCCCGGCAGCAGCCTCCAGGTCAGCGGCCCGGCGGCCGGGCTGACCGTGCTGGTCTACGAGGCCGTGCGGGAGTACGGGCTCGGGGCGATCGGCGTCCTCGTGCTCGTGGCCGGGCTGTTGCAGATGACGATGGGGGCGCTGGGCATAGGCCGGTGGTTCCGGGCCATATCCGTCGCCGTCGTGCACGGAATGCTCGCGGGCATCGGGCTCGTGCTCATCGCCGGCCAGCTGTACGCGCTGGCCGACGCCAAGGCCCCGGCCGGCGGGCTGGAGAAGATCGGCTCGCTGCCGGAGCTGGTCGCGGACACCGCCGGTTCCGGGGCCGCGCTCAGCGCCGTCGCGGTCGGGGCCGCAACGGTGGCCGTGCTCGTACTGTGGCCGCGCTGGCGGCGCGGCGCGCGGGCGCTGCCCGCGCCCCTGGCCGCGGTCGCGCTGGCGACGGTCGCCGTTGCGGCCCTCGGCCTGCCGGTGGCCCGGGTCGAGGTGCACGGCCTGCTCGCCGCGGTGCAGCCGCCGGGCGCCGCCGACTTCGCGCGCCTGGCCGATGTGGGGGTGCTGGGCACGGTCCTGGCCTTCACGCTGATCGCTTCCGCCGAATCGCTGTTCAGCGCGGCGGCCGTGGACCGGCTGCACGACGGCCCCCGTACCGAGTACGACAAAGAGCTCATCGCGCAGGGCGCGGGCAACGCGGTGTGCGGGGTGCTCGGCGCGCTGCCGATGACCGCCGTGATCGTACGGAGCGCCGCCAATGTACGGGCCGGGGCGCGCACGAAGATGTCGCGCGTGCTGCACGGGGCGTGGCTGCTGATCTTCGCGGTGCTCTTCCCCGCGGCCCTGGGCGTCATTCCGCTGGCGGCCCTCGCGGGCGTCCTGGTGCACGCGGGCTGGAAGCTCATACCGCTGCGCGAGCTGGGGCCGCTGTGGCGTCAGCATCGGGGTGAGGCCGTGGTGCTGATGGTGACGGCGGTGGCCATCGTGACGACCAATATGTTCGAGGGCGTGATCATCGGTCTGCTCATGGCGGTCGCCAAGGCGGCGTGGGAGACCTCGCACGTACGGGTGGAGACCACGCAGGTGAGCGGGGATGCGGCGGAGGGGACGGTACGCGTCCGGGTGCTGGGCAGCGCGAACTTCCTGCGGCTGCCGAAACTGCTGGACGAGCTGGAGACGCTGGCGCACTCGCTGCCGCACGGGCGAGAGGTGGAGCTGGACCTGAGCGGTCTGCGCCATGTCGACCACGCGTGCGGGGTGGCGCTGGAAGGCTGGGCGGAACGGCACGCTCCGGCGACGGCGGGGTCGGCGCTGCCTTCGGAGGCGTGACCGCGTGGGCCCGCCGCCGCCGGAGGGACGGCGGCGGGCCCCGCTCACAGGCGTCGGCCGCGCCCCGGACATCCCGGCCGCCGAACTCCGGGGCGCGTCAGGGTCATCCCCCATGGTGTTCGCGGACGGGCGGCGGGAGCGTGGCGGTATGAGTCGTTCATACCGTTCAGGTGAGGTATCCCGTACCGAGGAGCGGCAGTTGGCCGTGGCCTCGGCCAGTCTCGGCCCGTGGCGGGCCGCGGCCGCGGTCGGCGCGCTCGGCGGCGGAGTGTCGCTCGGGCTCAACGCGGTCACCGGAGACTTCGGCCTCGGTGTCGTGGCCGGTTCGCTGTCCGTCGCGCTGATGCTGTTCTTCCTGGTCGGCGGCGCGGGGGCGGCGCTCGGCGGC
Source organism: Streptomyces sp. NPDC044033 (assembly GCF_056434425.1). Taxonomy (NCBI): domain Bacteria; kingdom Bacillati; phylum Actinomycetota; class Actinomycetes; order Kitasatosporales; family Streptomycetaceae; genus Streptomyces; species Streptomyces sp. NPDC044033. Next base: position 5,252 of record NZ_JBWKFF010000020.1, read on the forward strand.
CGCGATGGCGCCCGCGCGGACCACCGCATCCGGCGCTGGGCCCGCAGCCACCCCTGGCAGGTCGCGACCGTGCCCGCCGCGTTGCTGCTGGTCAGCGACTTTCTGATGCGTCAGATCCTGACGAGCGAGGGCTTCTTCGGCAGCCTGTGGGACGGCCTGTGGCGCGGGGCGCTGGTGGCCGGCGCGATCGGGCTGATCGGTGCGATGAGCGGCGCGCGCCGCCGGGCCTGAGCGGTACGCGGGCGTACGTATCGGGGTGCCGCCGGGCCTGAGCGGTGCGCGGGCCGTACACCTCAGCGGTGCGCGGGCGCACGTATCGGAGTGCCTCCGGCCGGCTAGCGGTTCTTGCGCTTCTTCGGCTTGCCCGCCGGGTTGCCCGTACGGGCCGTACGCCGCCGCTCGTACCGGCCGCGCTCCTCCTCGTACTCCGCCCGCCGCAGCTTCTCGCCCGGGGCCTCGACGAAGGTGCGGCAGAAGTAGGCGAGCAGGATGCCGACGAAGCCGATGACGCGGATGCTGCGCATCGACTTCTCGGCGGCGGCGTCGGCCGGGGCGTCCGGGCGGCGTACGAACCCGGACCAGGTGTGGCGGAAGGCGATCGCGCTACAGATGGCGAAGGCCACCACGAGCAGGACGTTGACCAGGCTCCCGGCCTCGGCGTCCGCCACGCCCTGGAAGGCGAAGCGGAGCACGAAGCACCCGGCCGCCGCCGCGGCCAGCGAACCGATCGCGGTCGCGGCGCGGCGCAGCGCGTAGCCGCCGTCGTGGTTCAGCCAGGTCGTGCCGTAGAACCGGATCTCCGTGGGCCGGGGGCCCGCGTCCGGGGCCTGCCGCTCATCGCTCATACCCCGATTATCGCCCGGCCCCGCCGAACCGTTCGGGCCGGTGGGCGACCGGGCCGGTGGGCGACCGGGCACGAGCCCGGCCCGGCCGCCCGCCGGGGGCCATCAGCCCGAGCAGCGCACCGTGATGAAGCCGTCGCTGCCCGTCTTCACATACGCGTCGGAGACGTACTGGCCGGGCGCGATGCTGTCCCAGATGTCGGTCGTCCCGTACGGGCCGGAGATCCGCTGGCCGCGGGTCTGGCAGCGGATCGGCACCCGCGAGCCGATCGCCAGTTTCTTGACGAGCTGGCTGCTGGTGCTGGGGCCGCGCCGGACGCTGAGCTGCACGTCGGGCGCGACCGGGTAGTAGACGACGCTCGCGGCCCGCGCCTCGGCGTCGGCGCTCTCGTTGATTTCCTCGGCCTCTTCCACAGCCATACGGCCCTCCCCCATGGAAACTTCGCGCCCCGCGCGGACGGCGGGGCCCCAACCGGTCGCGGCGACCGGTGACATGCGCAGGCTAGCAACGCTTCCCGGGAGCCGTACGCACCATCGACTAGGCTCCGGACGTCGCGTGGATGCGGCCGACATCACGGGGGTGGGGTATGCCGCCGCTGCGCAGTACCGGGACGGGCCCGGAAGCGGAGGATCCGGAGTACGCCGGGGAGTACCGGCTCGAAGCGCGGCTCGGCGCGGGCGGAATGGGCGTCGTGCACCTGGCGCGGTCGACCTCCGGGCTGCGGCTCGCGGTGAAGGTCGTGCATGCGCAGTACGCGGCGGACCCCGAGTTCAGGGCGCGGTTCCGGCAGGAGGTGGCGGCCGCGCGGCGGGTGAGCGGAGCGTTCACGGCGCCGGTCGTGGACGCCGATCCGGACGGCGTACGGCCCTGGATGGCCACCCTCTACATCCCCGGTCCCACCCTCGCCGAACGCGTGAAGCGGAACGGGCCGCTGGGGCCCGGCGCGGTGCGGCGGCTGGCCGCCGGGCTCGCCGAGGCGCTGCGCGACATCAACCGCGCGGGCGTCGTGCACCGGGACCTCAAGCCGAGCAATGTGCTGCTGGCCGAGGACGGGCCGAAGGTCATCGACTTCGGCATCTCGCGCCCGTACGACAGTGAACTGCGCACGGAGACCGGCAAGTTGATCGGCACGCCGCCGTTCATGGCGCCGGAGCAGTTCCAGCGCCCGCGCGATGTGGGGCCCGCGGCCGATGTCTTCGCGCTGGGGTCGCTGCTGGTGCACGCGGCGACCGGGCGCGGGCCGTTCGAGTCGGAGAGCCCGTACATCGTCGCCTATCAAGTCGTGCACGACGAGCCGGATTTGGCGGGCGTTCCGGATGATCTGGTGCCGCTGGTGCGCGCGTGTCTGGCGAAGGAGCCCGGGGACCGGCCGACGCCGGACGCGCTGATGGCGGAGTTGCGGTCCGCGCCCGTACCGCCGCCGTCCGCGCCGCCGGGCCCGCGCGTCCCGGTGCAGCGCGGTGCGGCGGGGGCCGCGGGCCCTGCGGCGCCACACGGTGACGCGGCCGGTGCGCCGGAGGACCTCCCCACCCCGCGACGCACGGCCCCGCCGCCGCGCGCGCGGGCTTCGGACGCCGCTTCCGGTGCGCGGCGCGGCAGGCCGCGGGCCCGCCTGCTGGCGGCCGGGGCCGTGGCGCTGGTCGTCGTGGGGGCGGGGGCCGCGTGGACGGTGCGGCAGCTGGACGGCGCGGAGCCCGCGCCACCGCGGCGGTCGCCCGTGGCGACAGACCGGCAGCCGTGGGAGTCGGGGGTGTACGAGGGGGCTCCGGCCAAGGGCGGCGAAGTGCGGGCGACGTTCTGCTCGTACGGGTACGGGGCGCTGTTCTGCTCCGGCCGCGGCGTGCAGGCGTCCCGTATCGACCCGGCCGGCGGGAAGGTGGCGTGGAAGCGCCCGGCCGCGGACACCACGGGCAGGGGCGGCGCGCCGACCGCGCCCGTACTGTCCGGTTCCGTGGTGCAGGTGGTGTCGCGGGACGGTGCGCGGCTGACGGCGCTCGATCCGCGTACGAAGCGGGTGCGGTGGAGCCGGGACGTGTCCGCGTACGGCGGGCGGGTCTACCACGCGGGCGGGACGGTGCTGCTGGTCGCGGCGGACGGCACGGTCACGGCCGTGGACAGTGCGACGAACGAGGAGCGGTGGCACCACCGGGTGGCGGGGCAGGACCAGCCGCAGTTCTCCTCGTACGGCGACGGGCGCGTGGCCTACGCCGTCACGCCCTCCCCCGACGGCCGGCACACGCGGATCGCCGCCGTCGACCCGGTGCGCGGCACGACGCTGTGGGAGCGGCGGAGCGAGGGGGCGCTGTCGGCGGCCGGTACGGGCCCGGGCGGCGCCCTCTTCCTCACCGCGACCGCGCCGGACACCCGCACCTCGGCCGTCGTGCGCTACGACCCGGCGACGCGCGTCGAGCACCGGGTGCGGCTGTCCTCGCCGCTCGGCGCGGTGAGCGTCACGGCCCGCGGTTCCATGGTGTATCTGCTGGGCGCCGAGGGCGGGCTGGTGGCCGTGGACACCGCGCGCGGCGGGCGCGGCTGGCGGCTGGAGACGTCCGTGGCCAACGCGTCGCATCTGGTCGCCGCCGACGGCCGGCTCTACTTCTCCGCCGCGGACGGCCGGCTGCTGGCCGTGGACACGGCCCGGCACACGCTCATGGGCCAGACGCCGCCGCGCCTGGCGCGGGCCGGGCACGGCTATCTGGAACTGGTGCCGGCTCCGGTGGTGGCCGACGGCAGGGTCTTCGCGGCGGCGCCGGACGGCACGGTCTTCGCGGTGGACGAGCGGGCGCCGGCGCGCTGGTAGAGCGGGGCCGCGAAGCCCGGAGCCCGCCCATAGGCACTCCGGCGAACCGGCCGGTCGCGCGGGGGTTCCCGGAGGGCACGGCCGGACAGGCGGGCCCCCGCAGTCGCGCGGACGCCCGTATGCCCGTACGCCCGTACGCGCTCCATCGATCCCGGACGGGCTACGCGGGGCGCCCCTCCCGGAGAGCGCGGCCGTCGGCCCGTTCGCCGGAGCGCGGGAGGGCCACCGGTCCGGCGGTGCCGGCCGTGGCCTGGGCGAGGAGGGCCATGGCTTCCTGTGAGGGCGAGCCGGGATCGGTGACGGCCAGGGCCAGGTTCTGGTCCTCGGCCTGCGGGAGGCTGAGGCTCTGGTGGGTGACGGTGAGCGCGCCGACGAGGGGGTGCCGCATCTCGTGGCGGGCGGCGGCGCAGGGCTGCACCCGGTGGCCGGCCCACATGGCCGCGAACTCCCCGCTCCTGACCGTGAGTTCGCCGATGAGCGATGTCAGCAGCGTGTCGTCGGGGTAGCGCCCGGCGACCATCCGCAGGTTCTCGACCATGCCCTTGGCCTTCGCTTCCCAGTCGGCGTACAGCTCGCGCGTGTGGGCGTCGAGGAAGAGCATCCGGGCGAGGTTGGGCCGCTCCGCCGCCCGCTGCGGGCCGCCGAAGTCCAGGTGCGCGGCGAACAGCGCGTGGCCGAGCCGGTTCCACGCGAGTACGTCCGCACGGCGGCCGGTCACCAGCGCCGGGACGCCCTCCAGCGTGTGCAGCAAGGCGAGCGTGTCGGCTCCCACGTGTTCGATCTGCGGACGGCGGGCCGGTGCGCGCCTGCGGCCGGCGTCGGCGAGGTCGTGCAGATGCCGGCGCTCCGCCTCGTCGAGGCCGAGGGCCCGGGCGACGGCGTCCAGGATCTCGGGGGACGCGCCCGCCGCCTGCCCCTGCTCCAGCCGCGTGTAGTAAGACGCGCTGACCCCGGCGAGCAGCGCGAGCTCCTCCCGGCGCAGGCCCGTCACGCGCCGCCGGTCGCCGTAGTCCTTCAGGCCGACGTCGGCGGGGCGCACCTGGGAGCGCCGCGCGTGCAGGAAGTCACCGAGGCGGCCGCGTTCTCTCATGCCGTCAAGTCTGCATCGGGCGGGTGCGCCCCAGCCTGACCCTGCCAGAGGTAGGCGGCGGCGGGGCTGGTCGCTCGGGGCGGGCCCGGCGACGGTGGTGCTCCCGGCCCGGGGCCCCGACCGAAGAAGACCTGGAGCATTCGATGGACCTCACCGACCGCATCGACCCCACTGACGCCACCGACCCCGCCGACCCCGCCGACCGCATCGAACTCGGCGGCGTCACCGTCACCCGCGTCAAGGAGTTCTACGGCCCCATCGGCTTCACACCCGACGCCTTCGTCCCCACCGTCCCCCCGGACGTCTGGCGCGCCAACGCCGACTGGCTCGCGCCCGACTTCCTCGACCCGCGTACGAACATGGTCAACGCGGCCGTACAGACCTGGGTGCTGCGCAGCGAGGGGAGGACGATCCTCGTCGACACGGGGGCGGGCGACGACAAGGAGCGCCCGTACTCCCCCGTCTGGAGCCGTCTGCGGACCGGATTCCTGGACCGCCTGGCGCGGGCGGGCGTCGCGCCCGAGGACGTCGACATCGTGATCAACACGCATCTGCACGTCGACCACGTCGGCTGGAACACGCGCCTCGACGGCAGGGAATGGGTCCCCACCTTCCCGAACGCCACCTATCTCATGCACAAGGACGACTACGACTTCTGGAACCCGGAGAACGGGCACACGCCCCTGCTCGGCCGCGGCAACCAGAACGTCTTCGAGGACAGCGTCGCCCCCGTGCACCGGGCCGGACAGGTCCAGTTGTGGGAGGGCGGCCACCGGATCGACGGCAGCCTGAGCCTCGAACCGGCCCCCGGGCACACCCCCGGTTCCTGCGTCCTCACCCTCGCCGGCGGCACGGACCGCGCCGTCTTCATCGGCGATCTCGTGCACAGCCCCGTGCAGATCATCGATCCGGACCACAACAGTTGCTTCTGCGAGGACCCCGCCGTGGCGCGCGCCACGCGCCGCCGGATTCTCGGCCGGGCGGCGGACCAGAACGCGCTGGTCTTCCCCGCGCATCTGGGGGGCCACGGCGCGGCCGAGGTCGAGCACGCGGGTGACGGGTTCGCCATCAAGGGGTGGGCCCCGTTCACCCCGTACGAGCTTGTCGAGCCCGTCGAGAGCGATGAGGGCGACGAGAGCGACGAGGACGCGGCGGGCGAGGTGGCGCGGGCATGAGGACTCGCACCGTCGACACCGCTCAAGGGGCGGTCCGCGGCGCCCGCCGCGAAGGCTTCGCGGTCTTCCACGGCATCCCCTACGCCGCGCCGCCGTCCCGCGCCGGGCGCTTCGCCGCGCCGTCGCCGCACGATGCGTGGACCGGCGTCCGGGACGCGACCGCGCCCGGCCCGACCGCGCCGCAGGCCGAGCGGAACCTGGGCGCCATCGACATGTCGCCCTACTTCGGGCCCGGCTGGATCCCCGGGGACGACTACCTCACCGTCGACGTGTGGGCGCCCGACGGCGTACGGACGCCCGGCACCGGCCCCGGCACCGGCCCCGATCCCGAACCCCGCGAACGCCCCCTGCCGGTCATGGTGTTCGTACACGGCGGGGGCTTCGTGGCCGGGTCGGCGCGGGCGGGCCTGTACGACGGGGCCGCCTTCGCCCGCGGCGGCGTCGTTCTGGTGACCGTCCAGTACCGCCTCGGCATCGCCGGCTTCCTCGACCTCCCCGGCGCGCCCCGCGACCGCGGCCTCCTGGATGTACTCGCCGCCCTGCGCTGGGTACGGGAGAACATCGCCGCGTTCGGCGGCGACCCGAACCTCGTCACGCTCTTCGGCCAGTCCGCCGGGGCCACCCTCACCGGCGCCGTCATCGCCGCCCCGCGGAGCGGCGGCCTCGTGCGGCGCGCCATCGTGCAGAGCGGCAGCGGCCTGGGCGCGTTCTCGCCCGAGCAGGCCGCGCGGGTGACGAAGGCGGCGGCGGACGCGCTGGGGGCCGCCCCGTGCGCCGAGGCGTTCGACGCGGTTCCCGACGCGGGCCTGGTCGAGGCGGCGTCCCGGCTCGGCGGAACCGACCTGCGGACCGCCACCGCCCACGACCCGCTGATCGGGCTCAGCCCCTTCAGCCTGGTCGCGGACGAGCAGCCCGCCGACGCCGTGGCCGCCGGGCGCGGCGCCGCCGTCGATCTCCTGATCGGCACCAACTCCGAGGAGGGGAACCTCTACCTCGTCCCCTCCGGCGCCCACGCCGCCTCGACCGCGGCGGACGTCCGTACGGCCGCGGAGCTCTCCCACCCCGCCCCGGGCCCGCTCCTCGACGCCTACCGCGCGGAGCGTCCCGAGGCCACGCCCGGGGAGTCGCGCTCCGCCGTCATGGGCGACGCCCTGTTCGGCGCGGGGAGCTGGGCCCTGGCCGGGGCGCACGCCAACCGGTCGGCGGGGGCCACGTACAGCTATCTGTTCGACTGGCGCTCGCCCGCCCTCGGCGGGCGGCTCGGGGCCGCCCACACCGTGGAACTCCCCTTCGTCTTCGGCCTCGACCCGGCGCCGCTGCGCGGGGAGCGCGCGCTGCTCGGCCCCGGGGGACCGCCCGCCGGCCTGGCCGACCGCGTGCACGCCGCCTGGATCCGCTTCGCCCGCACCGGCGACCCCGGCTGGGTCCCGTACGACACCGAGCGCCGGGCCACCATGGTCATCGGCCGCGACTGGGAACTGTGTGAGGACCCGCGCGGCCTCGTCCGCGAGGCGTGGCAGCGGTGAACCGACAGACGTCCGCCCGCCCATGGTGATCGACCGTGGACGGGCGGACGGACAGCCGGACCTAGCCGAGCAGGCCCACGTCCCGCACCGCGCCCTTGTCCGCGCTCGTCGCCATGGCCGCGTACGCGCGCAGCGCCGTGGAGACCTTCCGCTCGCGCTTCTTCGGGGCGTACGTACCGCCGAGCGCCGTCCGGCGGGCCGCCAGCTCGTCCTCGCCGACGAGGAGTTCCATCGAGCGGTTCGGGATGTCGATGCGGATGCGGTCGCCGTCCTCGACGAGCGCGATCGTGCCGCCGGACGCCGCCTCGGGCGAGGCGTGGCCGATGGACAGGCCCGAGGTGCCGCCGGAGAAGCGGCCGTCGGTGACCAGCGCGCACGCCTTGCCGAGGCCGCGGCCCTTGAGGAACGAGGTGGGGTAGAGCATTTCCTGCATGCCGGGGCCGCCCTTGGGGCCCTCGTAGCGGATGACGACGACGTCGCCCTCCTTGATCCGCTTGGTGAGGATCGCGTCGACGGCGTCCTCCTGCGACTCGCAGACCACGGCCGGGCCCTCGAACGTCCAGATCGACTCGTCGACGCCCGCGGTCTTCACGACGCAGCCGTCCTCGGCCAGGTTGCCGTAGAGGATCGCGAGCCCGCCCTCGGTGGAGTAGGCGTGCGCGATGTCGCGGATGCAGCCGCCCTCGGCGTCCGTGTCGAGGGTGGCCCAACGCTCGGACTGCGAGAAGGCGGTCGCGGAGCGGACGCAGCCGGGGGCCGCGTGGAACAGCTCGACGGCCTCGGCGGACGGCGAGCCGCCGCGGATGTCCCACTGCTTGAGCCAGTCGGCGATGGAGGCCGAGTGGACGGTGTGGACGTCCTCGTTCAGCAGGCCCGCGCGGTACAGCTCGCCGAGGATGGCGGGGATGCCGCCGGCCCGGTGCACGTCCTCCATGTAGTAGACGCCGCCGGGCGCGATGTTCGGGGCGACCTTCGACAGGCACGGCATACGGCGGGAGAGCCCGTCGATGGCCTTCATGTCGAAGTCCATCCCGGCCTCCTGCGCGGCGGCGAGCAGGTGCAGGATCGTGTTGGTGGAGCCGCCCATGGCGATGTCGAGGGCCATGGCGTTCTCGAAGGCGGCGCGGGTGCCGACGTTGCGCGGCAGTACGCTCGCGTCGTCCTGCTCGTAGTGGCGCTTGGTGATCTCGACGACCGTACGGCCGGCGTTCTCGTACAGCGCCTTGCGGGCGGTGTGGGTGGCCAGCACCGAGCCGTTGCCCGGCAGGGACAGGCCGATGGCCTCGGTCAGGCAGTTCATGGAGTTGGCGGTGAACATGCCGGAACAGGAGCCGCAGGTCGGACAGGCGTTGTCCTCGATGCGGGCGATGTCCTCGTCCGAGACGTTGTCGTTGACGGCCTCGGAGATCGCGGTGATCAGGTCGAGCTTGCGGACCGTGCCGTCGACGAGGGTGGCGCTGCCGGACTCCATCGGGCCGCCGGAGACGAAGACCGTGGGGATGTTGAGGCGCATCGCGGCCATCAGCATGCCGGGGGTGATCTTGTCGCAGTTGGAGATGCAGATCAGCGCGTCCGCGCAGTGCGCCTCGACCATGTACTCGACGGAGTCGGCGATCAGGTCGCGGGACGGCAGGGAGTACAGCATCCCGCCGTGGCCCATGGCGATGCCGTCGTCGACCGCGATGGTGTTGAACTCGCGCGCGATGCCGCCCGCGGCGTGGATCGCCTCGCTGACGATGCGGCCGACCGGCGCCAGGTGGGTGTGGCCGGGCACGAACTCGGTGAAGCTGTTGGCCACTGCGACGATCGGCTTGCCGAAGTCCTCGCGCGCTACGCCCGACGCCTGCATAAGCGCTCGGGCGCCCGCCATGTTGCGGCCGTGGGTGACAGTGCGGGACCTCAGCTCGGGCACAGTGGACACTCCCTCGGGGTTGTTCGACGCCGTCGGTGCGGCTGTGGCCGAGCGTACGCCCTCCGCTCCAAGATCTGGACACGGCCTCCGGTATGTGAGACGAGGGACCGGAGAGCGGACGCGGTGGCGGGGGCGCGGGCGGAGTGCGGGCAGGGCGCGGGCGGGGTGCGGGCGGGGGGTGCGGGCCTCGCTCAGCCGCCTGTCACCCCTCGCCCGTCATCCGCCATCCGTCATCCCTCGCCGGTCAGGTGCCGCTGCACCGTCGGGGCGACCATGACGATGACCGTCTCGACGTCGGCCGAGGCGAGCGGCTCGGCCTTGATCACATACCGGAGCAGCACGGCGCCCACCACCTGCGCGGTCGCCAGCTCGGAGCGCAGCTCGGGGTCCGGCACGTCCAGCTCGCTCGCGATACGGACCATGAGCTTGCTGGTGACGAGGTTGCGCAGGACGGTGGCCGCGGTCTCGTTGGAGACGGCCGAGCGGACGATGGCGAGCAGCGGATCGCGGGTGACCGGGTTCTCCCACAGCCCGAAGATGAAGCGGGTCAGCCGCTCCCCCACCCCGTCCATGCCGCCCGCCAGCACGGTGTCGGACGCGGAGAGGGCGGGCGCGAAGGCGACCTCGACCGCCGCCGCGAAGACCTGCTCCTTCGTCCCGAAGTAGTGGTGGACGAGGGCCGGGTCCACGGACGCGCCCTTGGCGATGGCGCGGATCGACGCCCTGTCGTAGCCGCGCTCGGCGAACTCGGCGCGGGCGGCCGTCAGGATGCGGTCCCGGGCGCCGGGCCCCTGGGCCGTGCTCGTACGGGCGGGACGGCCGCGCTTCTTCGGGGCGGAGCCGGACTCCGCCCCGTCCACGCACTCGTTCACGCGCCCGCCCGCTGGCCCCTCGACGTCACTCATGATCCCGGCACTCCGGTGGAGGAGGCGAGGTACAGCCGGGTGAAGGCGAGCGCCTCCGCCAGGTCGGCCTCGCGTTCGGCGGCGGACATCGCCCGGCGGGTATTGACCTCGACGACGACGTGCCCGCCGAAGCCGGAGGTCGCGAGCCGCTCCAGCAGCTCCGCGCACGGCTGCTTGCCGCGGCCCGGCACCAGGTGCTCGTCCTTGTTGGAGCCGTTGCCGTCGGCGAGGTGGACGTGGGCGAGCCGGTCGCCCATGCGGTCGATCATGCGGAGCGCGTCCGTACGGGCCGTGGCGGTGTGCGACAGGTCCACTGTGAAGTGCCGGTAGTCGTCGTTGGTGACGTCCCAGTCCGGCGCGTACGCGAGCATCTCCCGGTCCCGGTAGCGCCACGGGTACATGTTCTCCACGGCGAACCGCACATCCGTCTCGTCGGCCATCCGCCAGATTCCGTTCACGAAGTCCCGCGAGTAGTTGCGCTGCCAACGGAACGGCGGGTGCACCACGACCGTGGACGCGCCCAGCTTCTCGGCCGCCGCGCGGGCCCGCTGGAGCTTGACCCACGGGTCCGTGGACCACACCCGCTGCGTGATCAGCAGACAGGGCGCGTGCACGGCGAGCACCGGCACCTGGTGGTAGTCGGAGAGCCTGCGCAGGGCCTCTATGTCCTGGCTGACGGGGTCGGTCCACACCATGACCTCGACGCCGTCGTAGCCCAGACGCGCGGCGATCTCGAAGGCCGTCGCCGTCGACTCCGGATACACCGAGGCCGTGGACAGGGCGACCTTCGCATCCGGGATGCGCACCACTGGCTCCGTCACGAAGGACAGCGTACGACCGCCCGTCATCCGGCGGGCAGCCGGTCCAGCCGCCGCAGGATGACGCCCTCGCGCAGCGCCCATGGGCAGATCTCCAGCTCGGCCACCCCGAAGAGGTCCATCGCGCCCTCCGCGACCAGTGCGCCGGCCAGCAGCTGGGGCGCCCGGTCCGCGGAGACGCCGGGCAGCTCGGCGCGCTGCTCGCGGGTCATCCCGGCGAGCCTGGGCACCCACTCCTCCAGCGCGGCGCGGGACAGCGAGCGCTGCGCGTACAGGCCCTCGGGGGAACGCGCCGCGCCCGCGATCCTCGCGAGCTGCTTGAAGGTCTTGGAGGTCCCCACGATGTGGTCCGGCGCGCTGTGCCGGGCGAAGTCGCCGATGACCCGGGCTATCTCGGCCCGTACGTGCCGGCGCAGCGCCCGTACGTCCGCGGGGTCCGGCGGGTCGCCGGGCAGCCAGCCGGCCGTGAGCCGGCCCGCGCCGAGCGGCAGGGAGGCGGCCACGTCCGGGGTCTCGTCCATGCCGTAGGCGGTCTCCAGGGAGCCGCCGCCGATGTCGAGGACCAGCAGTCTCCCGGCCGACCAGCCGAACCAGCGGCGGGCCGCGAGAAAGGTGAGCCGCGCCTCTTCGGGGCCGGAGAGCACGGACAGCGCGACGCCGGTCGCCTGGTGGACGCGGGCGAGGACGGCGTCCGCGTTGGCCGCCTCGCGGACGGCGGAGGTGGCGAAGGCCAGCACGTCCTCGCAGCCCTTGTCCTCGGCGGCCTGGAGCGCCTTGCGGACGACGTCGACGAGGCGGTCGATGCCGGCCTCGCTGATCGCGCCGCCGGTGCCGCCGCCGTTCGTGTCGCGCTTCTCACTCCCGTACTCGGCGCCCTCGCCGCCTTTCCCGTGATTCCCGCCGGCCTTTTCGTGGTCCCCGGCGTCCTTTTCCAGGAGTTCGGCAAGCCGCAGATCCGCCTTGTGGGAGTGGGCGGGCAGCGGGCGCGCGCCGGGGTGCGCGTCCACCACCAGCAGATGGACGGTATTCGAACCCACATCGAGGACACCGAGTCTCATGGACGGAACGCTACTGCGGGCCCGCACGGCGCATAGGCTTGCGGGGTGGCGAAGACGAAAAAGGCGAAGCGGGACAAAGAAGTGAAGAACACGGCGAAGAGAGCTGAGACGGCGCAGCCGCAGCCGTCCGACGAGGTCGGTCTGGACTTCGCCCGCGCCTGGGTCGAATTCCCCGACCCGGCCGACGACGAACAGGTTTTCCGCTGCGACCTGACGTGGCTGACGTCGCGCTGGACCTGCATCTTCGGGCAGGGCTGCCAGGGCATCCAGGCCGGGCGCGCGGACGACGGCTGCTGCACGCTGGGCGCGCACTTCTCGGACGAGGACGACGAGCGGCGGGTCGCGCTGCACGTGGACCGGCTGTCGCCGGAGGTCTGGCAGTTCCACGACGAGGGCAAGGCGTCCGGCTGGGTCGAGGTCGACGAGGACGGCGAGCGGCAGACCCGCCGGTACGAGGGGTCCTGCATCTTCCAGAACCGCCCCGGCTTCGCGGGCGGCGCGGGCTGCTCGCTGCACATCCTCGCGCTGCGCGAGGGCCGCGAACCGCTGGAGACCAAGCCGGACGTCTGCTGGCAGCTCCCGGTCCGGCGCACGTACGACTGGATCGACCGCCCGGACGACACGCGGGTGCTCCAGGTCACGATCGGCGAGTACGACCGCCGGGGCTGGGGCCCCGGCGGCCACGACCTGCACTGGTGGTGCACGTCGGCGACGTCCGCGCACGGCGCGGGCAAGCCGGTGTACGTCTCGTACGCGCCCGAGCTGACGGAGCTGATGGGCGAGGAGGCGTACGAGCGGCTGGTCGAGCACTGCGAGGCCAGGCTGGCGGCGCAGCTGCCGATGGTGGCACCGCACCCGGCGGACTGAGGACCGGGCCGCCGGGCGCGCCGCGGCCATCTCACCCGCCCCCCGCGGGCGCCGACGTCGGGGCCGGGGGTGTCGGGGTCGGCGTGGTGGGGCTCGGGGACGGCGGGGTGGGCGTCGGGGTGGGGGTCCGGCCCCGGCCTTCGACGGTGATCACCGCGCCCGCCGGGGCCACGGAGATCCGGGCGGTCCACGGCCCCGCGGGCTCCCGCGCGTGGTCCACGCCGACCATGATCGTGACGGTCTGCCCCGGCTCCAGCGCTCCGGACGACCTGCTGAGGCTCAGCCATGGCGCGTCGGCCGAGGCCGACCAGCGCACGGCCCGCCCGCCGCTCGCCGTGAGCGTCACGGCCGTACCGTCCCCGCTCGGCTGCGCGTCGACCGTGAGCCGCCCGGGGCCCGGTACGGGGCCGGGCCTCCCCGGCGCCGAGCCCGCGCCGGACGGTCGGCCGCTCTCGCCGTCCGCTCGGCCGCCCTCGCCTTCGCCGTCCTCGTCGCCGCCGCTCCCCGGCGCGCGACTCGCGCCGGGGAGCGGTCTCCCGTCGGCGCCGGTCACCTCCACCGACACGCCCGGCGACGGGCTTTCCGCCGGATAGCGGGGGACGGCGCGGTCGCTGCGCACGCTGCCCGCCTTCTCGTACGGGCGCCCGTCGAGCCCGTCCGGCGAACGGGCCGTCACGGACGTCGCGCCGTCCTGCCCCTCCCCCGTCTCCTGTGCGCCGCGGTAGGCGGCCCACAGGGCGAGAACGGGCGCGGCCACCACCGCCGCGACCACCGTCGTCGTCACGGCGCGGTTGCGCATCCGGCGGCGGCGCGCGGCGCGGTCCTTGGGGGCGAGGGGGAAGCCGCTCCGGTCGAAGCGCGGGCCGGCGAGCGTGGTGCCGCGCGCCGGGCGTGTCCGCAGCGCGAGCTGCATGGCGGCGTGCGCCGCCGGACGCGGCGCTTCCAGTACGGGCAGGGTCGCGGCGTCGGCCACCATGCCGGGCCACGGTCCGCCCGCGGTGGCCCGCTCGGCGGTGCGGCGGCAGTCGCCGCACTCGTCCACATGGCGCACCAGCTCGCTCCGGAGCGCCGTGCCCAGCAGCACGTGGGTGTCCTCGGCGAGCCGGGCGACGACCTGGCAGTTCCCCAGTTCGACGACGGCGAGCGCGGTACGGGTCCGCTCCACCTCGCACGCGGCGGCGGACAGCAGGGCCCGCGCCGCGCCCTGCTCCATCCGCAGCACGGTCGCGACCTCGGCCGGGGAGAGCCGGTGGCGCACGGCGAGCTCCAGTGCCTCGCGCTGTTCGGAGGAGGTGCCGGCCGCCTCGGGCCAGGCGAGCCGGGCGAGCTCGCGCCGCCGCTGTACGGCGGCGGCCTCGGACATGCCGTCCGCGTCCGAGGCGGTCGCGGTGTCCGAGGCGGTCGCGGTGTTTCCGCCGTGTCCGGCGTTGAGCTCGGCGAGCTTGCGCAGACAGGTCCAGCGGGCGAGGGCGTACAGCCAGGGGCGGCGCAGCCCCTCCTCGTCGGGGCAGCGGTCGTCGCGGCGCTCGGCGAGGGCGAGCACCTCGCCGAGCACGGCGGTCGCCGCGTCGTGCTCGCACAGTACGGAGAGGCAGTAGGTGAACAGCCCGTCCAGATACGGCTCGTACCGCGCGGGCGGCTCTTTCACCGGCTGAGACGGCTGGGACGACTGGGATGGCCGAGATGGCTGAGACGGCTGCATTGGCTGAGACGGCAAGGGCGCCGACCGCGGCTGCGACGGCGGAAGCTCATGGGGCAGAGGAGACAGAGGAGGCTGCGACGACTGGGGCTCATGGGGCAAGGGGGACTGCGACGGGTGGGGCTCCTGAGGCGATTGGGGCGCACGGCGCCGCGCCCGGTGTGCGCCGGTGGAGTGCGTCGGGTGGTCGGGCCTGCTGCTCATCACCCGGCGACGGTAGAAGGACGATGCAGATCACCTCGCGCCTCTTGCTCCCTTTTAACCCTTACGGGTGACCATCTCCCTCAAAAGAGGACACGAACCCAACCTTTCGTGATGGCGCCTCCCGCTCACCTGGCAGCCCCTGACACCCCCTGCGCTGCCTGCGCCGGCTGCGCCGCCTGGGACTGTCCCGCGTCATTCGGCGTTGTCGGACCCTGCCGCTAGCGTTACCGCCATGGCAACCCGTAAAGCGTCCGCCAAGGACCGGCCCTCCTACCGCTGCACCGAGTGCGGTTGGACCACCGCCAAGTGGCTCGGCCGCTGCCCGGAGTGCCAGGCGTGGGGCACGGTCGAGGAGTTCGGCGGCGCTCCAGCGGTCCGTACGACGGCGCCCGGCCGGGTCAGCGCCGCCGCGCTGCCGATCGCCCAAGTGGACGGGCGCACGGCCACCGCGCGCTCCACCGGCGTGGACGAGCTGGACCGCGTGCTGGGCGGCGGCCTCGTACCCGGCGCGGTCGTGCTGCTCGCGGGCGAG
Source organism: Streptomyces sp. NPDC044033 (assembly GCF_056434425.1). Lineage (NCBI taxonomy): Bacteria > Bacillati > Actinomycetota > Actinomycetes > Kitasatosporales > Streptomycetaceae > Streptomyces > Streptomyces sp. NPDC044033. The sequence goes on from NZ_JBWKFF010000020.1 coordinate 20,681, forward strand.
CCGGGGGTCGGCAAGTCGACGCTCCTGCTGGACGTAGCGGCGAAGGCGTCCTCCGACGAACACCGCACGCTCTATGTGACGGGCGAGGAGTCGGCCAGCCAGGTCCGGCTGCGCGCCGACCGCATCAACGCCCTCTCCGACCACCTCTACCTCGCCGCCGAGACCGATCTGTCGGCCGTGCTCGGCCACCTCGACACGGTCAAGCCCTCCCTCCTGGTCATGGACTCCGTCCAGACGGTGGCGTCCTCGGAGATCGACGGGGCGCCCGGCGGCATGGCCCAGGTCCGCGAGGTGGCGGGCGCCCTGATCCGCGCCTCCAAGGAGCGCGGCATGGCCACGCTCCTCGTCGGCCACGTCACCAAGGACGGCGCCATCGCCGGCCCCCGGCTGCTCGAACACCTCGTGGACGTCGTCCTGAGCTTCGAGGGCGACCGCCACGCCCGGCTGCGCCTGGTGCGCGGCATCAAGAACCGCTACGGCGCGACCGACGAGGTCGGCTGCTTCGAGCTGCACGACGAGGGCATCACCGGCCTCGCCGACCCTTCCGGCCTCTTCCTCACCCGCCGCTCCGAGCCCGTGCCCGGCACCTGTCTGACCGTCACCCTGGAGGGCCGGCGCCCCCTGGTCGCCGAGGTCCAGGCGCTCACCGTCGACTCCCAGATCCCCTCCCCCCGCCGCACCACCTCCGGCCTGGAGACCTCCCGGGTCTCGATGATGCTCGCCGTGCTCGAACAGCGCGGCCGGATCAGCGCGCTCGGCAAGCGGGACATCTACAGCGCCACGGTCGGCGGCGTGAAGCTCTCCGAACCGGCCGCCGACCTCGCCATCGCGCTCGCCCTGGCCAGCGCGGCGAGCGACGCCCCGCTGCCGCAGAACCTCGTGGCGATCGGCGAGGTGGGGCTCGCGGGCGAGGTCAGACGGGTCACGGGCGTACAGCGCCGGCTCGCCGAGGCGGCGCGCCTCGGCTTCACCCACGCCCTCGTACCGAGCGACCCGGGGAAGATTCCCAGCGGTATGCGGGTACTGGAGGTCGCGGACATAGGGGACGCGCTCCGGGTGCTGCCGAAGCGCGTACGCCGGGAGGCCCCACAGGAGGAGGACCAGCGCCGGTAGACTTTGCCCGGGTCTCGCCCGTACGCCCGCGTACACGCGCCGGAGGGGCGGGCTGCGGCACCGTTGACCTTGCGACCGGAGGAGTGCAGTGGCAGCCAACGACCGGGCATCGGGCCCCGGCAGGGCCGGGGGAAGCTCCGGTGCCGACGGCCTGATGCGCGCCACGCTGAGCGCGGTCGCCCCCGGCACCGCCTTGCGCGACGGCCTGGAGCGCATTCTCCGCGGCAACACGGGCGGGCTCATCGTGCTGGGCATGGACAGGACCGTCGAATCGATGTGCACGGGCGGCTTCGTCCTGGACGTCGAGTTCTCGGCGACCCGGCTGCGCGAGCTGTGCAAGCTCGACGGCGGGCTGGTCCTCGACAAGGACATCACCAAGATCGTGCGGGCGGGGGTGCAGCTCGTTCCGGACGCCTCCATCCCCACCGAGGAGACCGGCACCCGCCACCGCACCGCGCAGCGCGTCTCCATCCAGGCGGGCTTCCCGGTCGTCTCCGTCAGCCAGTCGATGCGGCTGATCGCGCTGTACGTGGACGGGGAGCGGCGCGTCTTGGAGGAGTCGGCGGCGATCCTCTCCCGCGCCAACCAGGCGCTCGCGACCCTGGAGCGGTACAAGCTCCGCCTCGACGAGGTCGCGGGCACGCTCTCGGCCCTCGAAATCGAGGACCTGGTGACGGTCCGCGATGTCACGGCGGTCGCCCAGCGCCTGGAGATGGTGCGCCGTATCGCCACCGAAATCGCCGAGTACGTCGTGGAGTTGGGCACCGACGGGCGGCTCCTCTCGCTCCAGCTGGACGAGTTGATCGCCGGTGTCGAGCCGGAGCGCGAGCTCGTCGTGCGCGACTACGTCCCCCAGCCCACCGCGAAGCGGACCCGTACGGTCCCCGAGGCGCTGGCCGAGCTCAACTCGCTCACCCACTCCGAGCTGCTGGAACTCCCCATCGTGGCCCGTGCGCTGGGATACAGCGGCTCGCCCGAGACCCTCGACTCGGCGGTCTCGCCGCGCGGCTACCGACTCCTCGCGAAGGTGCCCCGGCTGCCGGGCGCCATCATCGAACGCCTCGTGGACCACTTCGGCGGCCTGCAGAAGCTGCTCGCCGCGAGCGTCGACGACCTCCAGGCCGTCGACGGCGTCGGCGAGGCCCGCGCCCGCTCGGTCCGCGAGGGCCTCTCCCGGCTGGCGGAGTCCTCGATCCTCGAACGCTACGTGTAACGGCTCCACGGGAAGCAGCCGCGTCGGGCACGGCAGTAGGGCCGCCCGGGGGAACGTTTCCCCCGGGCGGCCCTACTGCCGACTGCGCGTTCCGGCGCCTGCTGTGCGCGCGCCGGGAAGGTGTCGGCGGTGCGGCTGCCCGGGCGGTCGGGGACGGCCGGGGTCCACGGGTCCACGGGTCCACGGGTCCACGGGTCCACGGGTCCACGGGTCCAGGATGCGGACCGCGCCCGATTTCGACGCGAGGTTCGCGCTTCGCGCTCCGGGTGATCACGGCCGGTCTCCGCGAGGAGCTGGCGCGCCGGCGCGCGGCGTGAGCAAACGGGCTCACCGAACCCGTCCCGCAGGGGAGCAGAGCGGAGCCCCCGGCCCCCGGCAAGCCGCGCCTCCGCGAGTCGGCCCTCCGAGGGGGCCGGCCCTCCGCGGGTCAAGTCTCCGCGGGTCAGTCCTCCGCGAGGACGAAGGATCCCTGCGTCTTGCCGAGCCCCGGGATCTCCGCCTCGATCAGGTACGTGCCGGGCTCGACGGAATCCGTGGCCGGGGTCGCGCAATTGGCGGCGCTCGGCTTCCGGTCCCACTCCACGGTGCGCTTGGTCTCGCTGCCGCCCGCGACCTCGATCGGGACCGGGCCGCTGCCCTTCGGGCAGTCGCCCGAGGACCACACCGGCTTGTCGGGCTCCTCGGTCGGCGCGATCTTCAGCAGGGCGGACTTCACTCCGAAGTCGACCTTGCAGGCTCCGCTGCCGGTGTTCTTGGCGATGACCTCGAACTTCGGCTTCTCGTCCGGGGCGTAGGTGTTCTTCACGCTGCGCACCGTCAGATGGACATCGGAGGTGCTGCACTCCGGCAGGCTCGACCCGGCCGGTACGGCCTTCCCGTCGCCGGCCCCGAGCACGCCGGGGCCCGCGGCCCCGCCCGAGCCCGTACCGCCGCCGCTGCCCCCACTGCCGCCGCTGCCACCGGAATCGGAACCGCCGCTTCCGCCGCCGCTGCCGGACTCGTCACGGCCGCCCGGCCGTTGGCTGTAGTGCGTGCCGGACGGGGTCGGCCCCGGCGTGATGGTGCTGGTGGAGCCGGAGTCGTCGCCGTTCGACCCCTTGCCCTGGTCGTCCTTGCTGCCGCTGCCGCTGCCGCCCAGACTGACGGCCCACACCACCAGCAGCACCAGCAGCGCGATCAGGGCCAGCGCAACTGACCTCCGCCGCCAGTAGATGGAGGAGGGAAGCGGCCCGATCGGATTGCGCAGAGATCCCACGCGAAGACTCTACGAGAGATCCGCCACGGCACCAGCCAATACACCCCGTGGGGCCCCGTACTTTTCTCATCATCTGCCCGGAAGCCGTGCTCACAGGCGGCACAGGGGCCGTCCGGCCCGCGACACGCCGACGCCGCCCGACGGACGGCGGAGCGGCGGAGCGGCGGGTTGTACGGACGTACGGGCTCCGAGCCGCCGTCAACGTGACGCGGACCACTCCCGCTTGTGCCCGAACCCCTGGGCGTTGTCGATCAATCTGAGCCAGTCGGGGCGCAGTTCCCACAGGGCCGTGGCCTCCATGGCCGCCCGCAGCCGTTCGGAGGCGACGGTGAAGGGGAAGCGCTCCGTGTACGTACGCCAGGCGTCCGCCCGTTCCGCGCCCGCCAGCCGTCGGCAGCCGCCCCGGCCCTGCACCCCCGTCAGCTCCGTCCACTCCTGACCGTCGCGCTGCACCGTGAAGGCGGCGCGCGCGCCGGGCGCGTCGAGGGCGCGGCCGTGCCGGGTGGAGGTCGAGGTGACGAAGTACAGGACCGGCGCGTCCGCGTCGCCGCCGCGCGCATACAGCACGGCGCTGGCCTGCGGGCCGTCCTCGTCGGCATACGCGAGCGTCATCGTGGTGTGCCCGTCGAGCGCCCGCAGGATGGGCCCGGCACCGCCCGTGTCGGGTGTGCCGCCGGTGTCGGCCTGGGTCATCGTGAACTCCTCGGGGCAGGCGTCGCGCCACGTGGCGTACGGCATACGGCATACAGCGCTCGGGCACGGTGGAGCGCCCGGCGCCGATGACATTGGAACACCCGCGCCCGCCGGAGCTCCCGCGGCCGTGGCGGGGACGGGGACGGGGCGGGGACAGGGCGGGGACAGGGCCGGGGCCAGGGGCGGGAGCACAGGCCCGAGCGAGTGGGGACGCGCGTCCGACCCGGGGCATGCCGCACGGTCCCGCCCGGGCGTGCCAGGATCGATGAGCCATGACTACGACGCCAACGCCCACCACGCCCCCGACGCCGGCCGCCGCCCCCGCGTCCCCGCCCCCCGCGGCCCTGCACGCCGCCGTCATCGACTGGTTCGACACGCACGCGCGCGACCTGCCCTGGCGCCGCCCCGACGCGGGCCCCTGGGCCGTGATGGTCAGCGAGTTCATGCTCCAGCAGACCCCCGTCAGCCGGGTGCTGCCGGTGTACGAGCAGTGGGTGGCGCGCTGGCCGCGCCCCGCCGACCTGGCCGCCGAACCGCCCGGTGAAGCGGTACGCGCCTGGGGCCGGCTCGGCTACCCGCGCCGCGCGCTGCGGCTGCACGGCGCGGCGGCGGCGATAGCGGAACGGCACGGCGGGGACGTGCCGAACGACCACGCCAAGCTGCTCGCGCTGCCCGGGGTCGGCGAGTACACCGCGTCCGCCGTCGCCTCCTTCGCGTACGGGCAGCGGCACGCGGTCCTCGACACCAACGTGCGCCGGGTCTTCGCGCGCGCCGTGACCGGCGTGCAGTACCCGCCGAACGCCACCACCGCCGCCGAGCGCAAGCTCGCCCGCGCCCTGCTCCCCGAGGAGGAGTCGACCGCCGCCCGCTGGGCCGCCTCGACCATGGAGCTGGGCGCGCTGGTCTGCACCGCACGCAGCCCCGCCTGCGCCCGCTGCCCGATCGCCGCGCAGTGCGCCTGGCGGGCGGCCGGGTCACCGGCGCACGACGGCCCGGCGCGCCGCGGCCAGACCTACGCCGGTACGGACCGGCAGGTGCGCGGCAAGCTGCTGGCCGTGCTGCGCGAGGCGGTCGGGCCGGTGGAGCAGGCGGTGCTGGACGGGGTGTGGGACGAGCCCATCCAGCGGGCGCGCGCGCTCGACGGGCTGGTCGCGGACGGGCTCGTCGAACCGCTCGCGGACGGGGCGTACCGGCTGCCGCTGACGTGACGACGGAAGTCGCGGCTTCCGTGGCCGCGGCTTCCCTCGCCGCGACTCCCCTCGCGACGGCTTCCGTAGTCGCGGCTTCCGCGATGACGGCTTCCCTCAGCGCGGCTTCCGCGATGACGGACGCCACGGCTCATGTGACGGCTCACGTAACGGCTCGCATGACAGCGAACGTGACGACGGATGTATCGGCTCACGCAACCGTGGGCATGACGATGGACGTAACGGCTTCCCCGACCGCGGACGTAACGGATCATGTCGGCTGCCGTAACAACAAACGTCACAACCGCCCCACAGTCTCCAACTGCCGCCATTCTCGGGGCCTTTCACCCTCGAAACCCGGTCCCGAAGCCGTCACCGGACCGTCACCGTCCGACACCCGGACGAACGCAATGTCCGGTTCGTTCCCCCTGTTACACAACCTATGGACAGCTGTGCACATGCCGAAGGGCTATCGCACATGGCGCTGCAACAGCGCCTCCGTAGCGTCCTCTACGTGCTGGACGACCACCAGCGTGACGCGGGGAACGCAAGCGGAATGGAGGCTGCTCGGATGGCTGGCAGCGGCAAGGTTCTGGATTTTGAGGAGTACGTTCGCAACCGGCAGGACGCGCTTTTGCGCAGCGCCCGCCGCCTGGTTCCGGACCCCATCGACGCTCAGGACCTCCTCCAGACCGCGCTGGTGCGCACCTACGGTCGCTGGGACGGCATAGCCGACAAGTCCCTGGCCGACGCCTATCTCCGACGCGTCATGATCAACACTCGCACGGAGTGGTGGCGCGCCCGTAAGCTCGACGAGGTGCCGACCGAGCAACTCCCGGACGCGAGCGTCGAGGACGGCACCGAGCAACACGCCGACCGCGCACTTCTGATGGACATCCTCGGAGTCCTCGCCCCCAAGCAGCGCAGCGTCGTCGTGCTGCGACACTGGGAGCAGATGAGCACTGAGGAGACGGCGGAGGCGCTCGGCATGTCGACCGGCACGGTCAAGAGCACGCTGCACCGGGCGCTGGCCCGTCTGCGTCAGGAACTGGAGAGCCGCGACCTGGACTTCCACGCGCTGGAACGAGGCGAGCGGGGGCAGGAACGGTGCGCGGCCTGAAAAAGCCGGCTCCTCCCAAGCCAGCACTGATCACCGGCGGCACGGTGGCCTCCATGGCCGCCGCCGCCTGCCTCGTGCTGTCCGGCTGCAACGCGAGCGGCGAGGGCGTACGGAAAGAGGGCCCCGCACAGAGCGAGAGCGCGGCCAGAGCGAAGCGAACACCATCGGCGTCGGCCTCCCCCTCCCAGGAGAAGGTCGACGCCATCGCGCTGATCAAGGCGGACCCGAAGGTCAGCCCTCAGATCAAGCGGGGCCTCAAGCCCTGCACGAAGAACCAGTACCCCGTCGACGTCTCGTACGGGCAGCTGACCGGCTCGTCCCGGACCGACATCGTGGTGAACATCCTGACCTGCGGCGACTCCTTCGGCGTGGGTGCCTATGTGTACCGGCCCAAGGGCGACTCCGACTCGTACGAGAACGTGTTCTCGGCCGAGCAGTCGCCTGTCTACGCCGACATCGACCGCCGTGACCTGCGGGTGACCAAGCAGATCTACGCTTCAGGGGACGCGATGTGCTGCCCGTCGGGCGAGGACGTGTTCACGTACCACTGGACGAAGAACAAGTTCCAGGAGACGGGGCGCACGCACACCGACTACAGCAAGACCGTCAACGGCGACGACAAGGACGACCTCCCCAGCACGGGAACGGAGGGCTAGAGCAGCGGTGGCCGATACACATGTGCTTTTCGTCGAGGACGACGACGTCATCCGCGAGGCCACGCAGCTCGCCCTGGAGCGCGACGGCTTCGAGGTGACCGCCGTGCCGGACGGGCTGACCGGGCTGGAGAAGTTCCGCGCCCACCAGCCGGACATCGCGCTGCTCGACGTGATGGTGCCGGGGCTGGACGGCGTCAGCCTGTGCCGCCGAATCCGCGACGAGTCGACCGTCCCGGTGATCATGCTGTCGGCGCGCGCCGACTCCATCGACGTCGTGCTCGGCCTGGAGGCCGGCGCCGACGACTACGTCACCAAGCCCTTCGACGGCGCCGTGCTCGTCGCCCGCATCCGGGCGGTGCTGCGGCGCTTCGGCCACGCCAGCGGGCCGGGCGGCGCCTCCGGCGCCGACGACGCGCAGTTGGAGGGCGGCGTACTGACCTTCGGCGACCTTGAGGTCGACACCGAGGGGATGGAGGTGCGCAAAGGAGGCCGGTCCGTCGCGCTGACCCCGACCGAGATGCGGCTGCTGCTGGAGTTCTCGGCCGCGCCCGGCACCGTGCTCTCCCGCGACCGGCTGCTGGAGCGGGTCTGGGACTACGGCTGGGGCGGCGACACCCGCGTCGTCGACGTCCATGTGCAGCGGCTGCGCGGCAAGATCGGGCAGGACCGCATCGAGACCGTCCGCGGCTTCGGCTACAAACTTCGAGGCTAGCCTCTCCTCATGGTGCCGCACTCCCTCGGGGAAAGCCCCCTCGCGCCCCGGCAGCCACCCGCTTCGCCCCGGCCGGGCCGCGTCGGCTCCGGGCGGCCGGGCCGCGCCGGTACGCCCGGGCCGAGGGCGCGCGCCTGCCGGGCCGCGCCGCGCGGCAGGGCACGGGGCGTGGCTCGGTGAAGCTCGCCCTGCGCACCGGGCTGCGCTGGAAGGTCAGCCTCGCCATCGCCGGGGTGGGCGCTCTCGTCGCCATCGCGCTGAGCCTCGTCGTACACAACGCCGCGCGCGTCTCGATGCTCGACAACAGCCGCGATGTGATGGACCAGCGGGTGCAGGACGCCCAGCGCATCTACGACTCCACCCACCGGCTGCTCTTCCGCACGAAGATCGACGACCCGGCGCTGCCGCAGCAGCTGCGGGAGGCCGCCGCCGTCGGGCTGCGCGCCACCTACCTCCAGGACTCGGGCGGCGCCCCGGAGGTATGGGCCTCCGTACCGCTGCGCGACGGCAAGATCCTCTCCGTCCACACCCGGTTCAAGGACCGCTTCGCGATCCTCGACGAGCTGGACAAGGCGCTGGTCATCGGGTCGATCTCGGTGGTGCTCGGCGGCTCCGCGCTCGGCATCCTGATCGGCGGCCAGCTCTCCAGCCGGCTGCGCAAGGCGGCCGTCGCCGCCCGCAACCTCGCCGAGGGCGAGTCGGACGTCCGCGTACGCGACTCCATCGGCGGCCGGGTGCGCGACGAGACCGACGACCTCGCGCGCGCCGTGGACGGGATGGCCGAGGCGCTCCAGGACCGGCTGGAGGCCGAGCGGCGCGTCACCGCCGACATCGCGCACGAGCTGCGCACCCCGGTCACCGGCCTGCTCACCGCCGCCGAACTGCTGCCGCCCGGCCGCCCCACCGAGCTCGTACGGAACCGGGCGCAGGCGATGCGCACGCTCGTCGAGGACGTACTCGAAGTGGCGCGGCTGGACGGCTTCGCGGAGCGGGCCGAGATGCAGGACGTCGAACTCGGCGAGTTCGTGATGCGCCGGGTCCGGGTCGTCGCCCCGGACGCCCACTGCCGGGTCATCCGGGACGCCTACGTCTCCACCGACCCGCGCCGCCTGGAGCGCATCCTCGGCAACCTCCTCGCCAACGCCGCCAAGCACGGCAAGGGGCCGTTCGAGGTCACGGTCGAGGGCCGGGTGCTGCGGGTCCGCGACCACGGCCCGGGGTTCCCGGAGGAACTGCTGCGGGAGGGCCCGAGCCGCTTCCGTACGGGCAGCAAGGACCGCGCGGGCAAGGGCCACGGCCTGGGCCTGACCATCGCGGCAGGCCAGGCCAGGGTCCTCGGCGCACGCCTGACCTTCCGCAACGCCGACCCGGTCGCCGAGGGCGGCACCGGCGCCGTCGCGGTGCTGTGGCTCCCCGAGTCGGCCCCCACCAGCACGGGCAGCTTCCCGGTCATCCAGGTCCCGGACTGAGCCGGGGCCGGGAGCGGGGCCCGGACCGGAGCCCGGATCGGAGCCCGGATCGGAGCCTGGAGCGGGCCGGCCCCCCGCTGAGCCGGTGCGGGCCGAGACGGGCAGAGGACAGGCCGAGACGGGCCGAGGACGAGCCGAGGCGGGCCTTGGGGCCCGAGCGGCGGCTCAGCGGGTACGGCCGGGCGGCGGCGGACCGGTCTACTCGGTGCACTCCCCCCAGCCCTTGCTCATGTCCATCTGCTCGCTCGGCTGGGTGAGCGCGAAGCAGTTGCCCGAGTCGTCCTGGAAGACAGCCTCGATGCCATACGGCCGCTCCTGAGGCTCCTGGAGGAACACGACGCCCCGCGCCCTGAACGCCTCGTAGTCGCCCTTGACGTCGTCGGTGGTCAGCACCCCGGGGCCCAGCGCCCCCTTGGCGACCAGCTTCTTCACCATCTCGACGGATTCCTTGTCCAGCCTGCCCTCGGTGGGCAGCGACAGCGTCAGTTCGAGGTCCGGCTGGTTCTTGGCGCCGACGGTCAGCCAGCGCATTCCGCCGTCGCCGCCGATGGTCATGTCCATACGGACCTCGAAGCCGAGCTTCTCGGTGTAGAACTCCTTGGCCCGGTCCTGGTCGAGCACCCAGACGTTGCCGATGGCGAGACCCTTGATCATGACGCGCTCCTAGGGATGAGGTCCGTCACTGCCACCGTAGGCAGGACGGGTTCAGCACGCTTCTTGAGATCGCGTGGGCGGGCGGCTGCCCGTCCACGGCCGACTGCCGCTGTCTTCGATCTGTCCGATCTGCCCTGCTGTCCTGCTGTCCTGCTCGCTGCCATGGATGCCGGCCGCCGCGGATGCCGACTGTCATGGATGCTGGCACAGGGGTCTGACAATCGACTGTGAGCTGCGCAAACGTCGCCGGAAGGGCTCTGCACGCCGGCTGAGGCGAGAGTCAACTGCGCGACGGGGCAGGAGAGGAAGAAGCCGAGCCGGAAAGGCCGACCGCCGCGAAGACCAGCGCGGCGAGGACCTCGGTCCCGGCGGCGGTCACCAGGGCACCCGTCAAGGACCGGCCGGCGAGCGGTCCGGCGAGCCCCGCCCCGACCGCGAACCCGGTGATCTTCAAACTCGCCCCCGTGGTGAAGATCTGGCCGCGCAGCCCCTCGGGAGCCTCCCGGTGCCGCACCGCGAAGAGGGCGGTGAGCTGCGGTCCTTCGGCGACGCCCGCGAGCACCATGGCGGCGATGAGCGGTACGGGCCGCCCCGTGGCCGCCAGCAGGAACGCGGCGGCGAGGACGAGAGGGCCGCACCACAGAACGGTGTCCGGGCGCAGCGACCGGGGGAAGCGGGAGAGCGCCGCGTTGGCCGCGAGGGCGGAGGCGGCGACGACGGAGAGCAGCAGCGCGCCGCGCCCGGCACCGCCGAGGACCTGTACCCCGAGCAGCGGGGCGCACGCCACGAGCATGCCCTCGCCGAGGCAGGAGACCACGGAGGCCGCCGTCGCCCGGGCCAGGGTCCGTGTCCGTACGACGGCGCGGAATCCCGCCGCGAGCCCCGCGAGGACCGAGGCCGCGGGTGCGGCGCGCGCCGGGCGGGCCGCCGGGGGCAGCGTCCACGCCGAGGGCAGGGCGAGGCAGATGAGCGCGACGGCGACCGCCACTCCGGCCCGGGCTCCGATCAGCCCCGCGGCGATTCCGGCCAGGGCCGGGCCCGCCAGGCTCGCGACGTTGAACGTCATCGCGTCGAAGGCGTTGGCGCGCGGCAGCGCCTCGGGCGACGCGACACGCGGCAACTGCGAGGTCCAGCCGCCGGCCAGGGCCGGCCCCAGCAGCCCCGCGAATACCGCGATCGCCACGGTGCAGGGAAAGGGGAGGCGGCCGAGGCTGATGAGGACGGCGGCCAGCGCGGCGGCATAGCCCGCGAGCGCCCCGGCCAGCAGTCGGCCGGGGTGTGTGGACCGGTCGAGCAGCACGCCGAAGAGCGGGCCACCGGCCGCGGCCGAGACCGTCATGCCCGCCAGCAGCGCGGACCCGGAGGATGCCGATCCGGTGGCCGCGAGACCGGCCAGCAGCAGGGCGGGCCCCGACATCTCGTCACCGGTACGGGCGGTCGCCGCACCGAGCGCGTACGACCCCATCGCGTAACGCTTCCTCATGCGAGGCACGTTACGTACGTAACGCAGAACATGACCAGGAGCGTTACATTCGCCTGGTGCTGACTCCGAACAGCGAATGGTCCACCCGGCACTCGGTGCAGAGCACCGCCCGGCGGACCGCAGCCCTCATCAACGCCCTGTCCGCCGAGACCGCCGCCGACGGCCCCACTGGTCCCGCTGGCCCCACTGACAACCCCGCCGGCCCCACCGGTAACGCCGTCGCCGAAGTGCTGCGCGCGCACGGCGAATCCGAGCCCGTCTCCCTCTCCGCCCGCGACATCGCGGAGATGCGGGAGGTGGCCGACGCGCTACGTGAGGTGTTCGCCGCCGCCGACGTGGACGCCGCCGCGGCCGTACTGAACCTCCTCCTCCAACGCACCAGCGCCCACCTCCGCCTCACCGCCCACGGCGGCGGCTCTCCCTGGCACCCCCACCTCGACAGCCACGACGACGGCCCCTTGGGCGAGTGGTTCCTCGCCTCGTCCTGCCTCGCCCTGACCGTCCTCGTCTGGGACCGCCAGCGCCCGCCCGGCGGTCTCTGCGCGTCGCCGAGCTGCCGCGATGTCTTCGTCACGCTCAACAGCGGCCCCGCCCGCCGCTTCTGCTCACGCCGCTGCGCGACGCGCGAACGCGTGGCGGCCCACCGCCGCGCCCACGCCTGACGGACCGGCCGCGCCCCTCCCCGTAGAAAACCTGACGGACCGGCCGCGCCCCTCCCCGTAGAAGAACCCGTAGAAGAAACAGCCGCACCCGCCCCCCGACCCAGGGGGGCGGGCAGGGAGCGGGTGCGGCAGCAGGTGGTGGCGGGTCGGTCCGGGCGCGTCAGGCGCTGCTGACCGCCGCTTGCTCGGCCGGAGACGCGTCCGCCGGGGTGTCTTCCGGCTTCGGCTCGGCGCCTCGGAGCGGGATCTCCTTTATGAACCAGGCGGCGGCGAACCCGATGATGCTGATCCCCGCGCCCCACAGGAAGACGTTGTGCGTACCGCTGGAGACGGCGTGCATGTACGCGTCCTTGATCATGGTCGGCAGTCCGTGGATCTTCTTCGGGTCCATCTGCGCACCGCTGGCGACGAAAGCGCCGCCCTTGTCGCCGAGGCGCTCCACCATCGTGTCCTTCACCTGGTTGGTGAAGATCGCGCCGAAGATCGCGACACCGAACGAGCCGCCGATCGTACGGAAGAGGGTGGCCGACGAGGAGCCGACGCCCATGTCCTTCATCTCGACGCTGTTCTGCGCGATGAGCATCGTGATCTGCATCAGGAAGCCCATGCCGGCGCCGAGCACCGCCATGTAGATGCCCGAGGTGAAGCGCGAGGTCTCGGTGTCCATCTGGGCGAGCAGCGCCAGCCCGATGGTGATCAGCGCGCCACCCATGATCGGGAACATCTTGTACTTGCCGGTCTGGGTGGTGACGCGGCCCGCGATCAGCGAGACGACCATCATCGCCAGCAGCATGGGCAGCAGCAGCAGGCCGGAGTTGGTGGCCGAGGCGCCCTGCACGGACTGCTGGTAGAGCGGCAGGAAGGTCATCGACCCGAACATCACGAAGCCGACCAGGAAGCCGACCACCGTGACGAGCGAGAAGTTGCGGTTGCGGAAGATGTGCAGCGGCAGTATCGGCGCGTTGACCTTGCGCTCCACGAAGACGAAGGCGATGAGCGCGACGACCCCGAGCACCCCCAGCCCGATGATGCGGCCGGAGCCCCAGGCGTACTGCGTGCCGCCCCAGGTGGTGATCAGCACGAGCGAGGTGATGCCGATGGTCAGCAGCGCCGCGCCCACGTAGTCGATACGGCCCTCGGCCCGCTTCTTCGGCAGGTGCAGCACCGCCGTGACCATCGCCAGGGCGATCGCACCGAGCGGCAGGTTGATGTAGAAGGACCAGCGCCAGCCGAGGTGGTCGGTGAGGGTGCCGCCGACCAGCGGGCCGCCGATCATGGCGACGGCCATCACGCCGGCCATCATGCCCTGGTACTTGCCGCGCTCACGGGGCGGAATCAGGTCGCCGATGATCGCCATCACGCCGACCATCAGACCGCCGGCGCCCAGACCCTGGACGGCACGGAAGGCGATCAGCTGATCCATCGACTGGGACATGCCCGACAGCGCCGAGCCGATGAGGAACAGCACGATCGAGGTGAGGAAGATGCCCTTGCGCCCGTACATGTCGCCGAGCTTTCCCCAGATCGGGGTGGAGGCGGCGGTGGCGAGCGTATAGGCGGTGACAACCCAGGAGAGGTGGCTGAGGCCGCCCAGCTCTCCGACGATGGTGGGCATCGCGGTGCCCACGATCATGTTGTCCAGCATGGCCAGCAGCATGGCGATCATCAGCGCCATCAGAACGACGCGGACGCTGCGCGGTTGCGGGACCTTTGCCGGAGTCTTTGCCGGACTCTTCGGCGAATCGGCTGGTGGGGCCTCGTGTCGGGAACGGGCGCTTGACATACTTTTTGCTCCCCCTGGGGCGGCAAGAGAGCCGGACCGACAACTTACTTGCCGACCGGCTAGGTGGGTACACTCCGTAAGGTAGAGCCGCTACTAGCCGGGCGTCAAGTAAGTTACAACAGGCCCCACAGCCAGACGAACGCAGGAGAGCATCCATGGGCACATCGCAGGCGCGCCGGGGCGACACCCGCCAGCGCATCCAGGACGTAGCTCTCGGACTCTTCGCCGAGCAGGGCTACGAGAAGACCTCACTCCGCGAGATCGCCGAGGAGCTGGGCGTCACCAAGGCCGCCCTCTACTACCATTTCAAGACGAAGGAAGACATCTTCGTCTCGATCTTCGAAGACCTCGGCCGCCCGCTGGACGAGCTCATCGCCTGGGCCCAGGGAGAACCCCACAGCCTGGACACCAAGACGGAGCTCCTGCGCCGCTACAGCACATCCCTCAACGATGCCGCCCCTCTCTTCCGCTTCATGCAGGAGAACCAGGCGACCGTGCGCGAGCTGAGCATCGGCGAGCGCTTCAAAAAGCGCATGTCCGCCATGAGCGATGTGCTCCAGGACCCCACGGCGCCGCTGGCGGACCAGGCCCGCTGCGTGGTCGCGCTGTTCAGCGTGCACGTCGGAATGTTCGCGCTGAACAACATCGAAGGCGACCCCGAGGAGAAGCGCAAGGCCGTCCTGGAGGTCGCCATCGATTTGGTGACCCAAGCCCATGGATCTCATGTGTGAGTGCCATGCGGCTGGGTGGACTCGTCGTCCGAGCCCACCCAGCCGAGGTCATGTGGATTCATCGGGATTCAGTTGGGCTCAGGTGAAGCCGACCCACTGAGTCCGACTGGAATCAGTCCGCCGAATCCGTGGCCCGCCGTCCGCTGCCCGCTGTCCGCTGTCCGCTGTCCGCTGTCCGCTGTCCGCTGGAATCAGCTCGCCGTTTAGCTCGCCGATTCAGCTCGCCGAATGGGCTCAGAGCTTCTGGCCGTGGGCACTCATGAAGCCGAGCGGCTCCACCGAGGTGCCGTAATCCGGGCTGGTGCGGATCTCGAAGTGCAGGTGCGGGCCGGTCGAATTGCCGGTGGAACCGGAGTGGCCGATCTCCTCGCCGGTCTTCACGGACTGGCCGACGTGAACGCCGATCTTCGAAAGGTGCGCGTACTGCGAGTACGTGTTGTCGTCGTGCTTGACCACAATGGCATTACCGTACGCCGGGCCGTCGCCGCCGCCATTCGGGCCCGCCTTCACGACGGTGCCGCCGTGCACGGCCTCCACCGGGGTGCCGGTGTTGACCACGAGGTCCTGCCCGCTGTGGTCGTGCGCCCAGTGGCTGCCGGCGATGCCGTACGGCTGACCCATCTGGTAGGAGCCCACCGGCTTCACCCAGGAGGCGGCCTTCTTCGCGGCGTCCTTCTTGTGCTGCTCAGCGGCCTTCTTCTGCTGGTCGGCGGACTTCTGCTGGTTGTTGGCCTGCGCCTTGATCGCGCTGTCGAGCGCCGACACCGAACCGAGCTCCAGCAGGCTGCCGTGGCCGGCGTCCGCGGCCATCGCGACGCCGGAGCCGAGCGCGGCCGAAGCCCCCAGCCCGGCGGCCAGCACGGCGGCACGGGTACGGAGAACGGACTTGTTCGACTTCTTCGGACTACGGAACGGGGTGTGCTTCGACATACGGAACAACCTCCAGGGGTGCCAGGAATGATTAAGTCCCGGCTGCGGACCGGGAGCGCCATACCTTGGTAACCCGGCAATGGCGTGCCGCCAAGGGGGGCCGCTACTATCCTCGGCCGTACTGGAGGAAAAGGAATTCCGCCTCTTACCGACAGCGCGAGCCAAACCGGAAAACCCCCGCCGGGCGACGCCGAAACGCTCGCCCGGCACTCGCGGGGAACCCCTTGACCTGCCCGTACGCTCGTACGCCCGAAAGCCTCGGCCTCCTCCCCCGCAAAAGCCCCGCACCCGGCGGGCCGAAAGTCCCGGGTCCGGTCATAGCGCTCCCCCTAATGCGTTTAGTACCGGGTTTGAGCCCTGTGCGTCATGTCACCGCGATATAAGATCCACTCGAATTCCGGCGGGACTTTCGTATGTCCGTTTCGGGACCGACGGCCCGGGTGCGGCGGTACGCTGCCGATCGGCAAGCGCCGCACAGTCCCTGGGGGTACGGGCGAGTGGATCCCGCAAGCACCGGTGCAGCACGGCTCGCGTCCAGCGCCGTCGCACCGCTCATCAAGAAGCTGTTCGTGCACGAGGGCCCCGGCGCCGGCCTGGTCGACAGACCCGTCCGCGTATCGGGGCTGGTCTCCTTCCGGGGCGAGAAGCGCACGCTGGAGCGCGAGGACGTGCTCAAACTCGCGTCGCACCTCGTCGACCGGGCCGTACGAGCCGCCGGACCGCACGACGCGCTGCCGCCCCCCGAGCGCCAGGAGGTCGTCAGCGCCCTGCACCACGCCCTGTACGCGCTGGGCTCCCTGGACATGGACGACGTACAGGCCGTCCGCCTCGGCCACACGGAACTCGCCCGGCGGCTCCGCGACCGAAGCGACCGAAGCGACCGGGCGGGCTCCCCGGCCCGGCACCTCTCCACCGACGCGCGCTACCTCTACGACTCCGTCCTGGAGACCGCCTGCCTGCACATCCTGCACTTCTTCACCCAGCGCTCCACCTTCGTGGCCCGGACGCTGGTGGAGCAGAGCGGCCTGATAGCCGAGCTGATCGCCAAGATGGACGCCCTCATCGCCCGGACCCCGCGCCCGGGGGACGAGGACACCGCCTTCGAGCACCGGTACCTCGCTCACATCGCGCAGAAGCACGGCAAGCTCACGATCTACGGCATCGACTTCACCAATTCCCCGGACCGCTGGCAGCTGGCCAAGGCATACCTGAGCCTGGGGGCGAACGAGTCGGGGCGGATGGTGACGCTCAACGCGTACGGGGAGTGGCGGGGGAAGGGGGCGCCGGGCGTCCTCACCGGTTCGAGGGGCGGGGAAGCGCTCGGCGGGGTCCCCCGTCCGACGGAAGAAGAGGTGTCCACCGCCCTGACTCGCGCGATGGGCAGGGCGCTGCGGTCCGTACCGCCCGACGGCGACCATCAGCTCGTACTCGGCGACCCCGACGGCGCGGGCGAGCCCACCGTCCTCGGCCACTTCACCTCCAGCACCCCGCTCCCCGCCGACCAGGCGCTCATCCACCACGACCGCGTGCTGCTGCGCGGCGTGGCCGGATCGGGCAAGACCACCCTCGTCCAGTGGCTGGCCGTCTCCGCCGCCGCCGGCCAGGACCTGGCCGAACACATGGCGTACCTCCAGGACCGCATCCCGTTCGTACTCCCCCTGCGCACCCTCCCCACCCACGGCGAGCGCGCCCCCGGCCCCGACCGCTTCCTCGCCGCGACCGGCTCCCCGCTCGCCGGGGCCCAGCCCGACGGCTGGGCGGACCGCGTGCTGCGCGCCGGACGCGGGCTGCTGCTGATCGACGGCGTCGACGAGATCCCCGACGCCGACCGGCCGCGCACCCGCACGTGGCTACGCGATCTCGTCGACCTCTACCCCGGCAACCGCTGGCTGATCACCTCGCGCCCCTCGGCCGTACGCGACGACTGGCTGGCGTCCGACGGCTTCACCGAACTGACCCTCGCGCCCATGGGGCGGGTCGAGGTCGCCTCCTTCGTACGGCGCTGGCACACGGCGGCCCGCGTCGGAGCAAGCGCCGAGGAGAGCGCGCAGCTCGCTACGTACGAGACCCAGCTCCTCAGCTCCGTCGCGGCCAAGCCGGACCTGGGCCGACTCGCCACCAACCCCCTGATGTGCGGCCTGATCTGCGCCCTGCACCGCGACCGGCGGGGTTTTCTGCCGACCGGACGCAAGGAGCTGTACGACGCGGCCCTGTCGATGCTGCTGACCCGCCGCGACCGCGAGCGCTCCATGACCGGACTGGCCGAGGTGGAGCTGCGCGAGGAACCGCAGATCCAGATCCTGCAAAAACTCGCCTCCTACCTCATCCGCAACGGCCGTACGGAGATGGAACGCAGCCGGGCCGAATCCATCATCACGGACGCGTTGCCCGCCATCCGCGAGGCCGCCGCCCAGTGCGACGCGCGCACCCTCCTCAAGCACTTCGTTCACCGCAGCGGCCTGCTGCGCGAGACGTCGCCGGAGACGGTGGACTTCATCCACCGGACCTTCCAGGACTACCTCGGGGCGCGGGCCTTCGTGGAGGAGGGGGATTTCGGGCTGCTGGCCCGCAACGCGGGGGACGACCAGTGGGGGGACGTCATCCGCATGGCGGTGGCGCACGCCAGGCCGCGCGAACGCGCCGAACTCTTCCGTGCCTTGCTGGCCCACGGGGACAGGGCGGAGGGCGGCCGGGACCAGGCCCGCAGCTACCTCCTGTCGATGGCGTGCCTTGAGTACGCGTCCGAGCTCGACCCGGCCGTACGCGCGGAGGTCGAGCAGCGCACCGCTACCCTCATCCCGCCAAAGAACGTCGGCGAGGCCATCGCCCTGGCATCGGCGGGCCCGCTCGTCCTGGACTTGCTGCCCGGCCCGGAAGGGCTCGACGAGGAGACGGCGGGCAACATCGTCTCCATCGCATGCGACGTGGGGTCCGAGCGGGCGATCCCCTTCCTGGCACAGTTCACCCGGCACGAGTCGGAAGTGGTCCGTGTCGAACTGGTCACCTCCTGGAACCAGTTCGACACGGACCGGTACGCACAAGAGATCATCGCCCACCTGGAACCCGCCGGCCTGTACTTCACCGTACGGTCGGACGAACAGCTACGGGCGCTACGGACCCTCGGCACGCGTCCCATGCTGGACGTCCATGGCGACGTATCCGCCGAGGCGCTGACCGCGTACGCGCGCGACGCCACCCTCACCCACATCAGAATCTTTGGGAACACGCTCCTCACCGACCTCTCTTTCCTCGTCGGCCAGACAGAGCTGCAATCGATCAGAGTCGAGGACTGCCCAGAGCTGCGCGACCTGTCGGGCATCGGCGCACTGCCGCTGACAGCCGTCAGGCTGATCAACCTGAACCACGGAAGCCTCATCCGGCGGCTGCCGTCGTCGTCCCGCGTACTCGACCTGACACTCCCGCCGCAGGCCGCTTGGCGGCTGGAAGACCTGCCGGGCGAAGCGCCCCTGCGCCGCCTCCATCTCACCCGCGCCACCCGGCCCGAAGGCGGGCTGTGCGGCCTCGGCCGGTGGTGGCCGGGCCTCACCGAACTCCAACTCGGCGCGGCCAGCAGCCCGCAGACCCCGGCCGACTGGGCGGAACTCGGCACGCTGCCTGATCTGTCCGACCTCCGCATCACCCCGGCATCCCTGGACGTCATCCCGGCCGATGTCGTCCTACCCTCCGTCCGAACCCTCGGGCTGGAGCGGGGCTCCCTCTCGCCTCACAGAGTCGAGGAGATCGCCCGCCTCTGCCCGCAGCTCGCGGTCCTCTACCTGCTCAGTCACGATCTCGTCCGAGAAACCCTCAGCGGCCTGCCGCCGGGGGTCGAGGTCCGCGCACCCGACGAGGACGTCACCCCTCAGCGACGTTGAGCTGAAACCACACCCCTTTCCCGCCACCGGCGGCGGTGGCCGTCACCCCGCACAGGTCGGCCATGGCATAGACGAGAAAGAGCCCGCGCCCGTGCGTATCACCGAGCTCCGCCCGTCGCGGAGCGGGGAGTTCGGTGAGCCCGGGCCCGTCGTCACGCACCTCGATCCGTACGTGCGCGGGCTCGACGGCGGCCACGAGCAGAACGTCGCCCTTGGCGTGCTGATGCACATTGGTCACCAGCTCCGAGGTGCAGAGCACGGCCACTTCGGCGAGGTGATCCAACTCGGACGCGGCGAGAACGCTGCGCACGAAGTCGCGGCAGATCTTGGGAGCGGTGGGGGTGCTGGGGGTGAACACGCTGTGGGTCAGCGACGGTTCGGTACGTACGCCCATGAGACGCCTCCATGGCGTTTCGCAGTGGGGGGTGCGGTGCGCTGCGCTTCCCGCGAGGGCATGTCGACTGAGACGCTTCCGACATCGCTGTGTGAGCGTCACGACACGTAGAGTAGAGTTCGTCTCATCATGAGTGCAACCTGCTCTCGGCTATTGGTGGACCCCACCGCCCGCCACGGGCACACTGAGAGCACACCCAAGGGGAGGCTCCGGCCTTGGCATTGCGAACCGTCATCACCGAGCGACAACGCCGACTCGGCTTGGAGCTCCGCAAGTTGCGCGACCAGGCGCAACTGTCCGTCAGCGACGCAAGCGCCCTGATCGGCCTGGGGGCCACACACCTCAGCCACATCGAAGCCGCCCGCACCGCCATCCCTGCGGACAGACTGCGCGCGCTGGCCGAGGCGTACAAGGTCAGGGATGAGCCGTACGTTGACGCGCTGGTGGAGATGTCAGAGAGCAGCGGGAAGGGGTGGTGGTCCGCTTACCGCAAGGAGCTGCCGCAGTTCACCCTGGACCTCGCTGAACTTGAGTCACAAGCGACTGCGATCCAGAGTTACGAGACACTGATCATCCCAGGTCTACTCCAAACCGAGTCGTATATGCGGACCCTCTTCCGCAAAGGTCGCCCCGGCGCCTCTCGCGAAGAGATCGAAAGGCTTGTGAGGTTCCGGAAGGAACGGCAGGAGATCCTCAGCTCGGGTCCAACTGTCACGTTTCACGCCGTGATCCATGAAGCGGCATTGCGTGTGGCGGTGGGTGGAGCGCAGGTGATGCGGGAACAGATCATGCACCTCGCTCGGGCCTCCACGAAGCCCGGCGTGACGATCCAGTTCCTGCCGTTCGAGTCCGGCGTCAGCTCGGGCTGGTTCAGCGCACCGTTCACCCTCCTCAGCTCAGGGGTGCCCGGGCTTGAGACGGTCATCGCTGAACATCCTTCCGCAAACTTGCGGCTCAGCGGCGCTGAGACCATCGCCCAGTACCAGGCGACGCTCGACGCCCTCAGCGAGAACTCACTGCCGCCGATGCGAGGGGCCGAATCCCAGGAGCTACACGAGAGACAAGACTCCCTGGGGCTGGTCCATCACGTCCTTTACACCTACTAGAGAAGACCGCCATGCCTGAACTCTCTTGGCAGAAATCCACATTCAGCGAAGGCCCCGGCGTCAACTGCGTCGAACTAGCCGCACTGTCCACCCACATCCACCTCCGCGAGAGCGACGCACCCGACACAGCTGTCGTCACGACCCGAGGCGGCCTCCGCGCGTTCCTGCGATATATCGGGAACGGCGGCCTCGACCACACGAGTTGAACACGGCCACCACCCCACTGAGGAGGGCACCATGCCGGAGCCGACTTGGCAGAAGTCCACGTTCAGCGAGAACCAGGCCAACTGCGTAGAACTCGCCGCGTCCCCCGCCGGGCTCCACCTCCGCGAAAGCGACGAGCCCGAAGCAGTCGTCACCGCGACCCGTCCCGAACTCCGAACCTTCATTCGCGCCATCCGCACAGGCACCTTCGATCACCGACACTGAGCCACCGGGCCAAGGCCCAGCGCCTACGGCCCCGACCCATGAACGAGCAGGGCGGCGAACCCCCGGCGGGGGCGGGGGCCGCTGCCGCGTGGGGCGGCATTGTGCTCGGTCGGCTGCGGGCTTCGTCTCGGGCCCTACGGGCCCAAGGCGCCAGCAGCGGAAGGGGAGGGGGCGGTGCGGGGGCCGGTTCGCTGAGCGCGAGCGAATCGGTGGCGGAGGTCAAGACAGGCTCCGCTGCGCTCCGCCGCTGGCTGCTGCCGCGATGAGGTGGAGACGAGTGCTTCGGCCGCGCGTCTCGTCTCGGGCCCTTCGGGCCCAAAGCAAGGGGATGGGGCCTGGCCGCAGGCAAATTGTGCGCAAGGGACCACCAGTCAGGGGCCACAGACCGACTCCATGGCCATCCAGGTACCTATATGCCCGGTATGCCCGCTCCTTGGGTCAATAGAGTGCAGTTACTGCCCGGTTAGGGCCCCGAAAAAGCACTTCAACGGGTCCCAACTCACCTCTGTCGCAGCACATCAGGCCGAACTGCCCCCACGCCGCCACGTCCGCCCCTGGGATCACACCCGTCTCGTAAACAGCCCTCTCGCCGTACCCTGCGGAGCTTCATACGTCATAGGGCGGTACCAAACTCCCCCGCGCCCAACTTGGCCTGGGCCTTCCCCAAGGGAGCACGGCAAACCAGCCCAGCCCGCCCCGCTCCTCGCCGCTACCGGCCATCTTTGGACCCGCAGGGTCCGAGACGAACCCGCCGCCCGAGCCACCCACAACACCCGATCGCGGCAGCAGCCAGCGGCGGAGCGCAGCGGAGCCTGTCCTGACCCCAACCACCAACCGGCCCGCAGGCAGCGAACCAACCTCAGGCCGCCCCCCTCCCCTCCCGCTGCCAGCGCCTTGGACCCGAAGGGTCCGAGACGAAACCCGCACCCAACCACTCCCAATACCGCCCCACGCGGCAGCCCCACCAGCGCAACCAACCCACCAGCCCCGGACGCCGCAAACCCCAAGCCGCAAACCCCAGGGCACCCAAGGCACCCAAGCCTCAGCCCCCACCCCTCAAGGCCGATAAATGCACTCCGCCAGAGTGGTGCGCTTCTTCCACCCCAACGTCTCGTACAGCGCGCGCCCGGCGTCCGTCGCGCCGAGGACACCGAGGCCGGCCCCTTCCCCCACGGCGTGGTCGGCGAGGGCGCGCATCACGAACTGCCCCAGCCCCCGCCGCCGATGGGCCTCCTCGGTCTCCACCTGGTCCACGATCCCGGCCTCCCCCACCACCGCGACCTGCCCCCTGGCCGCCGGCTCACCCGCCGCGCTCAACACCCGCACGTGGATGACGGACCCACTGGCCTCCACCACCGCCGTGTACCCCTCGGGCACAAGCGGGTTCGTGGCCACGAGATCGGTCGCCATCAGGTGGCCGGTCTCCTCAGAGGCCATCACCCAGCCAGGAAGCAGCCAGGGCTCGACCTCCTCCGGCTCCCCCGGCATCTTCATCCAGGTACGTGGCGCGCTCACCGATGCGGCCGCGCTGCGGACGAGCGCCTCATCGGTCACGGGCAGGACATGCCGCCCCACTTCCCGGGAGCTGCCGGCCACCGCGATGTAGAACCCCCAGGGCTTCTCCACCGGCGGCGGCGTCGCCCGCGACACGGACCAACCCGCCACCCAAGTCCGGACCAGCTCCGCAACCATCAAGCTCACCCCCACCAACAGCTACAACAGCAACGGCAACAGCAACGCGTAATAGCTAAATGTCAGTAGCGCATGTTACGTAGCCGCACCCCGCCCGGCATCCGGTTTAGGTCATCAGCGCCCTGCCCCCGTCACCACGGCACAGGCGTTCCGTCCCACGAGAAGAAATCGCCGGTCGGCCCGTCCTCCGGCAGCAGCGCCAGCCGTACGGCCCCCCGAGCGGCCTCAGCCGGGTCCCCATCCGCAGCGGCCGCGCGGGAGTTGAGGTCGGTGGCCCGCAGGCCGGGGGCGAGCGCGTTGACCTTGAAACCCTCCTCGGCCAGCGTGTTGGCGTACAGGACGGTGAGGGCGTTGAGGGCGGCCTTCGACGACCGGTACGCCGCCGCCCCGCCGCTCCCGTGCGCGAACTGCGGATTCGGGCCCGTACTCCAGGCCAGCGACCCCGTCCCGCTGGAGACGTTGACGATCCGAGGGCGCGGGGAGCGGCGCAGGGCGGGCAGGAAGGCATTGGTCACCGTGACGACCCCGAAGACATTGGTCTCGTACGTACGGCGAAGCTCTTCGATACCGGATTCCGTCGGCGGCGCGAGCGAGGGCAAGATGCCCGCGTTGTTAACGAGTACGTCCAGGCAGGCCAAGCGGTCCACGCGCCCGGCCGCCGCGGCCACGCTGTCCGGGTCCGTCACGTCGAGGACGAGCGGCCGCGCGGCGTCGCCGATCTCCTCGGCGGCCCGCTGCCCGCGCCCGGCGTCGCGGGAACCCACGTAGACGACGAAGCCCTCCGCGGCGAGCAGGCGGGCGATCTGCTTGCCGATTCCTTTGTTGGCACCGGTGACGAGTGCTGTGCGATCGTTCATGGCAGCCACGGTCCCCTGGTGGCCCCCGGCCTGCCAGGGACAACCTGTACCAGGCAGTGGGAGGAGAGTTCATGGCGCGGCAGGAGCTGGCCCGTTTCCTGCGGGAGCGCCGCGCGGCCCTGCGCCCGTACGAGCTGGGTCTGCCCACCGACGCCCCGCGCCGTACTCCGGGCCTGCGCCGCGAAGAAGTGGCGGAGCTCGCCCACATGTCTGTCGACTACTACGTACGGCTTGAGCAGGCGCGCGGCCCGCGTCCGTCGGCCCGCATCCTCGACGCACTGGCCCAGGCGCTGCGCCTGACGCCGGCCGAACGCGGCCACTTGTTCCGCCTGGCCGGAACGGGTACGCCGCCGCCCGCCACCGGTGCCGTACGGAGCGTTCGCCCGCATGTGGCCCGGATGCTGCGGCGGCTGCCGGAGACCGGCGCGATCGTCACCGACGCGGCGTACGGCGTCGTCGCCTGGAACCCGCTGGCCCAGGCCCTGCTGGGCGGTGGCCTCGGGCGGGGGACGGCGAATCTGGCCCGGCGCCGGTTTCTCGGGGAGGGGCGGTTGTACGAGAGCTCCAGCTTCGAGGAGTTCGGGAGCATCGTGGTGGCACGGCTGCACCGGGCCGCCGACCGTTACCCGCACGATCCGCAGCTCGCCGCCCTGCTGCTCGAACTTCGCACCGGCAGCGCAGAGTTCCACCGGCTCTGGGAGACCCGCCCGGTCCACGCCCCCGGCCACCGCACCAAGACGCTCGATCACCCGACGGCGGGCAGACTCCGGCTGAACTGCGACGTGCTCCTCGTACCCGAGGACGACCAGGAAATCGTCCTGATCACGGCCGACCCCGGATCTCCCTCGGCCCGGTCTCTGCGCAGGCTGGTCGCGGCGGACAGCTAGGCCGTAGGCCGTACGACCCAGAGGTAATGCCCGGCACGCGCGCGGGCACGTCGCGGTCGCGGACCGCTCGCGCCCGCGAATGAATGGGCGGGCGCTCCCCAGCGGTTACGTCACGGACTCAGCCGGACGGCGTGACCGTGGACCGCATGCCGAGCCACTGCTCGGCGCCCCATGCCTCGAACCGCTCCACTTCGGTGAACCCCAGCTTCGCCGCGAGGCGCATCGAACCGACGTTGGCGGACTGGGTGGTGAGCACCACCGGCTCGCCGGGAAGGACGCCGTCGAACCAGCCGAGCGCCGCCGCGCACGCCTCGGCGGCGTACCCGAACCCCCACGCCCGCGGCAGGAACAGATAGCCGAGGTCGGCCCTATCCGCGGCGGCCGGGCGACGGTGCCCCGTTGCTCTCCTGAGCAGGATCTGGCCGATCATCACCCCGTCGAGATCGACGACGAAACTCCCGGGCCACCTCTCGGGCACCTCGGGCGTCTCGCGCTCAAGCTCGTCACGCGGCCGGGGGCCGCCGAGGTAGGTGTGCACCTCTGGCGAGGCGAGCAACTCGATGAACACCGCGCGGTCCCGCGCCTCGGGCTCACGGAGTACGAGCCGCTCGGTCCTGATCGGCTCAGGCGGCCACGTCACAAGTCCCAGATTTTCCATCGGCGCACGCTAACAGGAGGTCAGATCAACCGAATGGCGCACGGCGCACGGCGCACGGCGCACGGCGCACGGCTCGCGGCTCGCGGCTCGCGGCTCGCGACAGTGCGCCTTGTCGGACTCCGGCGGTCGCCCGCTCCGGGCCCCGAGCCCGTACCAGCGCCCTCCGGCCAATCGCTCGCCGAGTCAACGGCTCAACGGCTCAACGGCTCAACGGACGACTCTGCCAACGCCCATTCCCACAGCCGAAATCTCATCCGCATCGACTGAGGTAAACCTCCAGCTCGGCGGCCCCGGCCAGCAACGCCCGCCCCCGGGCGTTCAGTCGGCCGCTCCAGTCACACAGTGCGGCCTCCAACGGCTCCAGCCCGCCGGCCGTTCGCACCTGGGCGATCAGTGGGGCGATCTGCTCCAGGAGGTAGCCACCGCGCCTGAGTTGGTGGGCCAGCCGGGCGTCCCGTACGTCGGCCTCGTCGTAGACGCGGTACCCGGTCCGCGGGTCGCGACGCGGACGGACCAGCCCGGCGTGCTCCCAGTTGCGCAGCGTCGCGGGCCGGATTCCGAGCTGCCCCGCCAGCGGCCCGATGAACGTGCCGCCGGGCCCGGACATCTCGACACCCCCAGGCCCCGCGTCGGGCTTGGAACCCGCTCCGGACCCCCGCCCCACACCCGACTCCAAGTCACGAAGGGCGCTCTCCACGGCCTTGAGGGTCCGTCGGTCTTCGAGTAGCTGGGCATGGCTCTCGTCGATGAGGCGGAACGCCTCATCGGCCGCGCCCTGGTTCACGGCCCGCATGATCGACGTCGCCACCTGGTGGCCGTGGCCGGGCACCAGGGCGAGGAACGCGCGCAGGGCCCCGGCGTGCAACGGGGTGTAGGTGCGGTAGCCGTGGGGTGTGCGACCGGCGGCCGGAAGGATGCCGGCCTCCTCGTAGTTCCTGATCGCCTGCGTGGACAGACCGTGCTCGCGCGCCAGATCAACTGGCCTGAGTCGTATACCGCTTTGAAGGTTTCGCCCCATGAGGCCGACCGTATCGCAGAAAAGTTTCCACCGAGGCTTCAACGATACCGTTGAGGGTATGGACAATGACTTCAAGGACACTGCCCATGCCGTCAAGGCTGCCGCCATCATGGGGCTGCTCTCGGCCCGGCCTCGGCTGCTCGCTCTGGGGGAGCCCACCCACGGCGAGGACGCTCTGCTCGACCTGCGCAACGAGCTCTTCCAGCAGCTCGTCGAGGAAGAGGGATACCGGACGATCGCGATCGAGAGCGACTGCATGATGGGCCTGGTCGTGGACGACTACGTCACCGCGGGCACGGGCACCCTCGACGAGGTGATGGAGCACGGGTTCAGCCACGGATTCGGCGCCTCCGCGGCCAACCGCGAACTGGTGCGCTGGATACGGGACTTCAACGACGGCCGACCCACCTCCGACCGGCTCCGCTTCGCCGGTTTCGACGGTCCGCTGGAGATCACCGGAGCCGCGAGCCCCCGGCAGGCCCTCACCGCGCTCCACGGCTATCTCGCGGCTCAGGTGGACGCGGACCTGCTCCCCTGCACCGGGGAAACACTCGACCGCCTGCTCGGCCCCGACGACCGGTGGACCGATCCCGCCACGATGATGGACCCGTCCCAGTCCGTGGGGCAGTCGGCCGAGGCCGGTCAACTGCGGCTGCTCGCCGACGATCTGGTGGCGCTGCTCGACGCGCGGACACCGCACCTGATCGCGGCGACCTCGCGGGACGGCTGGGACCGGGCGCGCCTGTACGGGCGTACCGCCACCGGTCTGCTGCGGTACCACCACTGGATGGCCGACACCTCGCCCGCCCGCATGACGCGGCTGCTGGGTGTGCGGGACCAGATGATGGCCCACAACCTCCTCGCCGTCGCCGAACGGGGCCCGACGCTCGCCCACGCCCACAACTCCCATCTCCAGCGGGAGGAGAGCACGATGCGGATGTGGGACCACCCGCTGCTCAAGTGGTGGAGCGCCGGCTCCATCGTCAGCGCCCACCTGGGCGAGGAGTACGCCTTCGTGGCCACGGCCCTCGGCACGATCCGGCACCAGGGAGTGGACACCCCGCCGCCGGACACCCTCGAAGGGCTCCTGTACGCGCTCCCGGAGGACCGCTGCGTCATCGACGCCCGGCGGCTGTCCACCGCCCTCGGCGATTCGCGGCCCGCGCTCCGCGAGTCCCCCTGGTTCGGCTACGCCCCGCTCGATCCGGGCCACCTGGCGAACAGCGACGGCGTCGTGTTCGTCAAGGACGTCCCGAAGCAGTAGGGCGCGCACCGGGCCGTGATCAACGAGCGGGCCCTCCCCAGGTACCGATCTTCGTGCCGCTCTTCACGCTGACCTTCGATCCGGTAGATCGCCTTGCGTCAAGCGTGCGCAACTGCCCGACCTGGA
The DNA here is from genome assembly GCF_056434425.1 of Streptomyces sp. NPDC044033. Lineage (NCBI taxonomy): Bacteria > Bacillati > Actinomycetota > Actinomycetes > Kitasatosporales > Streptomycetaceae > Streptomyces > Streptomyces sp. NPDC044033. The sequence continues at coordinate 48,648 of NZ_JBWKFF010000020.1, forward strand.
ACGGAAGTTCATCGAGCCGTACCCCGAGCCGTTGCGCCAGCAGTTCGAGAGCGCGGCCTGACGGCTCAGGCCCGGCGGGAGGCGATGGGAGATACCGCGGGAATCCGGTGCCCGGCCGACGGTGTCCCATCGTTTCCGGCAGTAGCGTGACGCCCCCGCGACCAGACCCTGCCGGAGGGCCTGATCACGGGGGCCGCGAAGGGGGGTCAGATGAGGGCGGTGACCAACAGGGCGAAGGCGGCGATGATGACGGCGACGCGGACGTAGTGCAGGCGGTCCCAGCGGTTCATCTGCTGCCTCCAGTCGGCCGGCGGGCCATCGGCGGTCCACGTCTTGATCCGGTTGTTGATCGGGACGAGCAGCAGGATCGACATGGCCACGCTGAGGATCAGCAGCGCGCCGGCGGTGGTGACGAGGCCGGTGCCGTGGTGGTGCCAGCCGGTGACGGCCCAGACCGCGACGAGGACGAGCGAGCCGATGTACCAGAACGGCATCACGGCGCCGAGCAACCGGGCCCCGTGGGCGCGACCGCGCAGGCCATTGTCGGCGGGGAGTGCGTTGAGGATCGGATTGATGACGAAGGCGACGGAGAACTCCACCCCTACCATCACGCCGACGACCACGGTAGTGAACACCTCAAGTGCACTGAGCATGATGACCCATCCCGATGTCCGGCATTGAATATCTAGCGCTGCTAGCTGACGGGTCGACGCTAGTACTGCTGCCGCTCGCTTGTCTAGCGGTGCTAGGATCGAACCATGTCGGTACAGGAGCGCAAGCAGCGCGAACGGGCGGAGCGCGAGCGCCTCATCGTGGCGACAGCCCGCGAACTCGCCGAGCAGCAGGGCTGGGACGCGGTCACCACCCGTCAGCTCGCCGAGCGCATCGAGTACAGCCAGCCCGTCCTCTACAGCCACTTCCGCGGCAAGCGCGAGATCATCGGCGCCGTCGCCCTCGAAGGCGCCGCCGAGGTGGCCGCGGCACTGCGGGCCGCGGTCTCCGCCGCGGACGGACCTCGCACCCGGGTCACCGCCCTCGCCCGCACCTACCTCGAATTCGCCGCACGCAACCCGGCGGTCTACGACGCCATGTTCGAGCTCGACGGCGGCCTGGCCTTCGCGGACGAGGGCACCCCGCAACCCCTGAAGGACGCCTTCGCCGCCCTACTGGAAAGCCTCGGCGAGGTCGCCGGGGACGGCGTCAACCCGGGGCTGTTCACCGAGGTGTTCTGGGCGGCCCTGCACGGGCTGGCCACCCTGACCCGAGCGGGACGGCTGCCGCCGGAGGACGCCGGACCGAGAGTGGAGCTGCTGGTGGACCGGCTCGCCATGGCATGACGCGACGGCGGGACCCGAGGCCCCCGGCTGCGCGCCCGCCGGGATGGCCCGCCCGCAATATCGCTTCCGGTCACTCGCGCCCACACGGCGCAGCCGTGGATCGCCGGCCCCGTACCCCCGAAGGGCTCCCGCCCCGCAAGCTGCGATGATCATGATCACGACCCGATACGCGCGCCGGCGCCACCATCAGCGGTCCGACTGCCGAAGCACCCGGGATTCCAACCCATGCGAGTTCAGTCCATACGGGCCCAAAATAACGTCGGAGGAAGGGAGTTGAGGGCGCTGCGGTGCTGCCGCCGGGCGCGGTCTCGTACGCCGTCCGCTACGGGTTTCACCTCGCGCCCCGAAGTACAGCGCCGCCCCACCCATCACTCCCCTCCCCCCTGCCCCAGAAAATAGAGCGACCCCATCCGCAAACGCCGCTAGCCTGTCCCCATGCATATGCGTTTTTTCTTCGTCTGATTCCCCTTCGGGAGCCGTAGCGCTTCCCGGACGGCAGTGGGTCGTACGGTTTTGTGCCGCACCCGCAGTGATCGGATTACTTGGCCCCTCGCGGCGCGACTCAGGCGCGCCGCCAATTCGGTGCGCCTGGGTCGGCCCGTATCAGGAACGAATCGGGCACGTATCCGTCAGGTCCGTTAGACCGTTTCCGTCAGGCCGTATACATCAGGCCCTATCCGACCGGCCGTATACGACCGCTTTGGATCGCAACTGACCGCACCTGACCACATCCGTTCGCGGCCCCCGTTCACGCCCGTCCGCAGCCATTCGGCTTCCTCTCGGTGACCCCGCATTACTCATGGTTACTTCGCTGCCGAGAAGGTGGATCCGCACATGCAGAACTCATATCGCTCACGCTCCTCTCAGACCTCTCAGACCCCTCAGGTTTTTCAGGTCGTGCTGACCGATGCCGTACGGGCCCCCGCGCCCGGGCGGCCGGCCGTGCTGGACGGGGTCGGGCTGTCCGTCGCTCTGGGTGAGCGGATCGGGGTGACCGGAGAGAACGGTTCCGGTAAGTCGACGCTCCTGCGGATGATCGCCGGGGTCGATGCGCCCGACGGCGGGCAGGTGCTCGTACAGGCCCCCGGCGGCGTCGGATATCTGCCGCAGACGCCGGAGCTCCCGCTCGACGGCACCGTACAGAGCGCCGTCGACCACGCCCTCGCCGAGCTGCGGCGGCTCGAAGGGCGGATGCGCGCCGTCGAGGAGGGACTCGGGCGCGGCCCGGGCGACCTCGATGCCAAGCTCCAGGAGTACGGCGCGCTCGTCGAGGCGTTCGAGGCCCGGGACGGCTACGCCGCCGACGCCCGGGTGGAGGCTGCCCTGCACGGGCTGGGGCTGTCCGGGATCGGCCGGGACCGGGTGCTCGGCAGCCTCTCCGGCGGCGAGCTGTCCCGGCTGGGGCTCGCCTGCCTGCTCGCCGCCTCCCCGCAGCTGCTGCTGCTGGACGAGCCGACCAACCACCTCGACGCGGCGGGGCTGGAGTGGCTGGAGGACCGGCTGCGCCGGCATCGCGGCAGCGTACTGGTGGTCTCGCACGACCGGGTGTTCCTGGAGCGCGTCGCCACCGCGCTGTGGGAGGTCGACGCCGAACGGCGCGCCGTTACCCGGCACGGCAGCGGCTATGCGGGCTATCTGCGCGAGAAGGCGGCTGCCCGGCTCCGCTGGGAGCAGGCGCACCAGAACTGGCTCGCCGAAGTGGACCGGCAGCGCGCCCTCGCCCACACCGCCGCCGGTGTACTGGCGTCCGGGCCGCGCCGGGACGCCGAGCGGTCCGCGCAGCGGCATCAGCGGAACGTGGAGAAGCAGATATCCGCCCGGGTGCGCAACGCCAAGGAGCGGCTGCGACGGCTGACGGAAGACCCCGTTCCGCGGCCCCCGGAGCCGATGCGCTTCACCGCACGGCCGGCCGGAGGGGCGGCGACCGGCGAGGCGGCGGCCGGAGGAGCGTCGGCCGACGGCCGGAATCCTCTGGCCGACCTCAGCCGGGTACGGGTGGGCGACCGGCTCGACGTCGATTCCTTCGAGGTCGGGCCCGGTGAGCGCGTACTCGTCACCGGTCCCAACGGGGCCGGGAAGAGCACCCTGCTACGCGTCCTGGCAGGCGCCCTCGAACCCGACCGGGGCCAGGTCACTCGCGCCCGCCGGACCGGCTGGCTCCCGCAGGAGAGCACCGGCGAGATCGCCGACCCGCGCGCCGACCTGCTGGCCGCCTACGCCGAGTCCCTGCCCGGCGCGCCCGAGGAGCACCGCGAGGCGCTGCTCGGGCTCGGGCTGTTCCGCCCGGCCGACCTGCTGACGCCGGTGGGCGACCTGTCCGTCGGCCAGCTCCGCCGGCTGTCCCTGGCCCGGCTGCTGCGGCGCCCGGTCGATCTGCTGCTGCTGGACGAGCCGACCAACCACCTCTCCCCCGCCCTGGTCGAGGACCTGGAGGAGGCCCTGTCCCACTACCGGGGCGCGCTGGTGACCGTCTCCCACGACCGGATGCTCACCCGGCGCTTCACGGGCCGACGGGTCGAGCTGGAAGGGGGGCGCGTACGGGCGGAGCCCCGCATCCCGGCCTCCTGAGGCTCCCGAGGTTCCTGAGCCTGCTAAGGGCCCCTGAGCCCTTTAGCCCCTGAGCCCCGGCCCCGTACACCGACGGCGCATCCGCCCCGCCCCGTACGCCGACGGCACACCCGACCCCGCCCCGGACCCGACCCCGCCCCCAGCCCCAGCCCGTACACGAACGAACAGCCGCGGCCCCGGACGCAAAGAAACCGGCCCCGGACCGTCATATACGGTCCGGGGCCGGCCCCTCACATGTCGCCGACAAGCGTCAGGCAGCAGCCCTCAGCCGTCAGGCGCCACGCGTCACGCGTCCTTGCTCAGATTCGTCGGCCCAGCGCCACCGGCCGCCTGCTCGATCGGCGGGGTGTCCGGCAGGGCTGCCTTCTCCTCGCCGCGGAAGGTGAACTTCTGCTGGTCACCCTCGCCCTCGACGCCGACGACCACGATGTGACCGGAGCGCAGCTCACCGAAGAGGATCTTCTCGGAGAGGATGTCCTCGATCTCCCGCTGGATCGTCCGGCGCAGCGGCCGGGCGCCCAGGACCGGGTCGTAGCCCCGCTTGGCGAGCAGCGACTTGGCTTCCGCGCTGAGCTCGATGCCCATGTCGCGGTCCTTGAGCCGCTCGTCCACCTTGGCGAGCATGAGGTCGACGATCTGGATGATGTCTTCCTCGGTCAGCTGGTGGAAGACGACCGTGTCATCGACGCGGTTGAGGAACTCGGGGCGGAAGTGCTGCTTGAGCTCTTCGTTGACCTTGTTCTTCATGCGCTCGTAGTTGGTCTTCACATCGGCCGCACCGGCGAAGCCGAGGTTGAAACCCTTCGAGATGTCCCGGGTGCCCAGGTTGGTCGTCATGATGATGACCGTGTTCTTGAAGTCCACGACCCGGCCCTGGGAGTCGGTCAGCCGACCGTCCTCCAGGATCTGGAGCAGCGAGTTGAAGATGTCCGGGTGGGCCTTCTCCACCTCGTCGAAGAGGACGACGGAGAACGGCTTGCGGCGCACCTTCTCGGTGAGCTGGCCGCCCTCCTCGTACCCGACGTAGCCGGGAGGGGAGCCGAAGAGCCGGGAGACCGTGTGCTTCTCGCTGAACTCCGACATGTCGAGGGAGATCAGCGCGTCCTCGTCGCCGAAGAGGAACTCGGCGAGCGTCTTGGACAGCTCGGTCTTACCGACGCCGGACGGGCCCGCGAAGATGAACGAGCCGCCGGGGCGCTTCGGGTCCTTGAGGCCCGCACGCGTGCGCCGGATGGCCTGGGAGAGCGCCTTGATGGCGTCCTTCTGGCCGATGACGCGCTTGTGCAGCTCGTCCTCCATGCGCAGCAGGCGCGAGGACTCCTCCTCGGTCAGCTTGAAGACCGGGATGCCGGTGGCCGTGGCCAGGACCTCGGCGATCAGATCGCCGTCGACCTCGGCGACGACGTCCATGTCGCCGGCCTTCCACTCCTTCTCCCGCTTCGTCTTCCCGGCAAGGAGCTGCTTCTCCTTGTCGCGCAGCGAGGCCGCCTTCTCGAAGTCCTGCGAGTCGATCGCGGACTCCTTGTCCCGGCGCACGTCGGCGATCTTCTCGTCGAACTCGCGGAGGTCCGGCGGTGCGGTCATCCGGCGGATGCGCATCCGGGAGCCGGCTTCGTCGATCAGGTCGATCGCCTTGTCCGGCAGGAAGCGGTCGGAGATGTAGCGGTCGGCCAGGGTGGCGGCCTGGACCAGCGCCTCGTCCGTGATGGAGACCCGGTGGTGGGCCTCGTAACGGTCGCGCAGCCCCTTGAGGATCTCGATGGTGTGCGGCAGCGACGGCTCCGCGACCTGGATGGGCTGGAAGCGGCGCTCCAGCGCGGCGTCCTTCTCCAGGTGCTTGCGGTACTCGTCGAGCGTCGTGGCACCGATCGTCTGGAGCTCGCCGCGGGCCAGCATCGGCTTAAGGATCGAAGCCGCATCGATCGCGCCCTCGGCGGCGCCCGCACCCACGAGGGTGTGGAGCTCGTCGATGAACAGGATGATGTCGCCGCGGGTGCGGATCTCCTTGAGGACCTTCTTCAAGCGCTCCTCGAAGTCACCGCGGTAGCGGGAGCCGGCGACCAGCGCGCCGAGGTCCAGGGTGTAGAGGTGCTTGTCCTTGAGGGTCTCGGGCACCTCGCCCTTGACGATGGCCTGCGCCAGTCCCTCGACGACCGCCGTCTTGCCGACGCCGGGCTCGCCGATGAGGACCGGGTTGTTCTTGGTACGGCGGGACAGCACCTGCATGACCCGCTCGATCTCCTTCTCGCGCCCGATGACCGGGTCGAGCTTGGATTCGCGGGCGGCCTGAGTCAGGTTGCGGCCGAACTGGTCCAGGACGAGGGAGGTCGAGGGCGTGCCCTCGGCCGGACCGCCTGCCGTGGCGGCCTCCTTGCCCTGGTAGCCGGAGAGCAGCTGGATGACCTGCTGCCGCACCCGGTTCAGATCGGCGCCCAGCTTCACGAGGACCTGGGCGGCGACGCCCTCGCCCTCGCGGATCAGGCCGAGCAGGATGTGCTCCGTACCGATGTAGTTGTGGCCGAGCTGAAGGGCCTCACGGAGCGACAGCTCCAGGACCTTCTTGGCACGGGGGGTGAAGGGGATGTGCCCGGACGGGGCCTGCTGGCCCTGCCCGATGATCTCCTCCACCTGCTGGCGGACCGCCTCGAGCGAAATCCCGAGGCTCTCCAGGGCCTTAGCGGCGACACCCTCACCCTCGTGGATCAGGCCCAGGAGGATGTGCTCGGTGCCGATGTAGTTGTGGTTGAGCATCCGGGCTTCTTCCTGAGCCAGGACGACAACCCGCCGCGCGCGGTCGGTGAACCTCTCGAACATCGTTAATCGCTCCTCAGAGCGGTCAGGCAGATCGGGGACGGTCCCCTCCCTGTCCTTCCGCATGCTAGTCCCGTAGGACGGGACAGCTCATTCCAACTGCCGACATCCGTCCGGATCACCCCCACCGCAGCAGGGAAACCAATTCGCCGAACAGCCGACATCTGCTCCAACCCGATGGTGCGAGACGATGTTCCCGCAGGCCAGGCATATACGCCCGTCACCAGTACGCCGATGGCGAACGCCGAGCCTCCTGACACGCGGACCGCCCCTCTCCACTAGGGATGTCTTACCCGTCAGCACTGACAGTCCATGCCGCGCGGGTGGATTCCATCCGCTACGGGCGAACACCCGCACGCCCCCTTGGCGCCTCCGAACTCCCCTTGCCGATCACGGTTCGCTTCGGGGCCCGGACCGAGCGTAACCTCTGCCGGTTCGCGGCAGTTGCAGCAAGCATGACTTCCGCCGTCCCTGTGCCCCGCCCCAGGGCGCCGCTCGACGCCGTCCGGCGGTGGTACGAGCGCGAGCTGGGCTGGCCGGCCACGGGTGGCTCGGCCGGGGAGCCCGTACAGCTGCTCACCGGGGTCCGGTTCGACGTGCTGGAGCTGCCCTCCGACGCCGGGTTCGCGGTGCTGCGGCGAGTGGCGCGGACCGGTCCGGTCGCGTTCGACCCACGCGCGGGCGCCGTGCGGCTGCTGGTCGCCGCGGGCAGCGCCGACGAGCTGCCGGGGCTGCTCGACTGGCTGGAGTGGGGCGGCATCGCCCTCGATCTGACCGTGCTCGGACCGGGCGGCCGGATCGCCGCACCGACGCCGGGCGCGGTCGCCGGCTCGCGGGAGACCGTATGGGTACGGCCTCCCGAACCGGGGTGCGAGGTCGAGCCGACGCTGCCGGTCACCGGCCTCGGGGACGGTGGGGGCGCCCCCGATCTCGTACGGCTCGTGGGCGCGGCGGCGACGGAGTGTCACCGGGCCCGGTTGCTACGTGCCGCGGGGGCTCGCAGCGGTCAGCCCTCGGAGTTTCAGCCGTTGGCCTTCTCGTAAGCCTCACGCACGGTCGCGGGCACGCGGCCGCGGTCGTTTACCTCAAAACCGTTCGACTTCGCCCACGCGCGGATCTTCGCGGTGTCCTGGCTGCTGCCGGCGCCGGCACGGGCCTTGCCCCGGCTGGCCGCGGCGCGACCGCCGGTCCGACGGCCACTCTTCGTGTACGGCTCAAGCAGGCCACGCAGCTTGTCCGCGTTGGCGGTGGTGAGGTCGATCTCGTAAGTCTTGCCGTCCAGTGCGAACGTGACGGTCTCGTCGGCCTCGCCACCGTCGAGGTCATCGACAAGAAGGACCTGAACCTTCTGTGCCACGGGGGATTCCTTTCACAGAAAAGGGGATCTGGGGACCACGGCGATAGCAGCGCATGTCGCTGCCCCAGTAATTACACTACGAGGGAATAGCAAACCGCCTTTCCCGGAAAAACACAAACCCCCGGGGATGGATCGCCTCGGCTTCCGCGTGGGAACCACGCGTTCCAGAGCCATGTGATAGGGGCGCGATTCGGACATAGAGCCCGCGATCACAGATGCAGAAGCATCCGGCTGTTGCCAAGGGTGTTCGGCTTCACCCGTTCGAGACCCAGGAACTCGGCAACGCCCTCGTCATAGGAACGCAGCAGCTCACTGTAGACATCACCATCGACGGGTGTCTCGCCGATCTCCACGAAGCGGTGCTTGGCGAAGAAGTCCACTTCGAAGGTGAGGCAGAAAATACGGCGCACACCCAGCCACCGAGCCGTCTCCAACAGCTTGTCCAGAACCAGATGACCGACTCCGAGGCCCTTGACGCTCTTGTCGACCGCGAGAGTACGCACCTCGGCCAGGTCTTCCCACATCACATGCAGCGCGCCGCAGCCGATGACCTCGGCGTCCGCCATGTCTTCGGCGGCTTCGGCGGCTTCGGCGGCTTCAGCGACTTCAGCGGCTTCGACGGCTTCCCCGGCTCGCTCGGCGACCCAGAACTCCTGGATGTCCTCGTAAAGAGTCACCATGGCTTTGTCGAGGAGGATGCCGTCCGGTACGTACGAGTCGATGAGCCTGCGGAGCGCTGGTACATCGCTGGTCCTGGCCCGGCGGACGGTGACGACTTTTGATAGTGCGGCCATGGCCGGACGCTATCGCCCCGCCTCGCCGGAGCTGTCGCCGGGCCCGAGTTGCACCACCCGCATCGCATCCCGCAGGGCATCCCGCTCTTCGGCGGACATCATCCCGAAGAACGCGACCAGAGCGGCCGCCGGGTTGTCGCTGACGGACCAGGCATCGTTCATCAGTGCGGCCGAGTAGGCGGCCCGCGTCGAGACCGCGGCATATCTATAGGCGCGGCCTTCCACTTCCCGGCGTACCCAACCCTTCTGATACAGGTTGTCCATCACCGTTATGACCGTGGTGTAGGCGATGGAGCGTTCCCGCTGAAGGTCTTCCAGGACTTCTCGAACAGTGACGGGACGGTTCCACTCCCACACGCGCGTCATGACGGCGTCTTCCAGATCACCCAGTCGTCGAGGCACACGCGAATAATAGTGGGAGATGTCTCCAATGCCGGTTTATTTGCGCGACATAAAGGGGCGTGCGGGCCGCGATTTGTGATCGCGGTCCACACGCCCCTTCGTTACGGGCGGTGGCGGCATGCCGTTGCGGCGGCCGCCGACGGGGCCGGGCAGAACCCCGCGCAGAACGCGGGGGCGGAACCCTGGGGAGAACCCGGGGCGGAACGCTGGGTGAAATCAGGCCCCGGAGCCGTTGGGCGCCTGCTGGGCGGATTCGGCGCGCTTGAGTGCGGCGTCGACCGCCTCGTCTTCCTTACCCTTGTTCGCGCCACCCTGGCTCTTGACGATTACGACGATCAGCGCGGTGAAGGCCACCGCCATAATCAGGGGCGGGGTCAGCGCGGAGACGTAGTCCATGGCCGTCGGCCTCCTTCTGCGGCTGCCGCCGCGATTGCTGCGCGAGACATCCAGGTTAGCGACCCGCACCCGGCGCGCTCGGCCCGGGTGGCGGAACGGCACGACCGCCCGGCATGTCGCGCCGCACCCCGGCCGCGCGCGTCAGGCCGTACGGGCCTTCTCACCCGGCGCCGCGGCCGGTGCCGGTGCCGCGTCCGGGGCCGTGTCCGGGGCCGTGTCCGGGGCCGCCGCCGGGTCGGGGCGGCGGCGCGGCGGGAAGACCTCGGCCGGGGTGGGCGCGGGCCGTTTGGGCTGCGGCGTCCCGGGCTTCGCGGGGGCGGCGGGCCGGGGCGCCGGGTTGGGTGCGGGGCGGGGCGCGCCCTCGTCGGCGGCCTGCGCGCCGCGTCCCCCGGGCAGCGCGAGGAGCCGCGCGCGCCGCGACATCGGGAGGGCGGGCGGCGCCGGCTCGGCGGTACGTCCCGCGAGGCGGGCCCGTACGGACCGCTCGGCGATCCGCTCGCAGCGGTGCAGCAGGGCACGGCGGCGGTCGGCCTCGGCGTCGCCGGACGGATCGGAGCAGAGCGAGCGGAGGGCGGCGAGGTCGTCCGGGCGGGGCAGATAGCCGGCCGACAGAGCGTCCTCAAGCTGCTCCAGGTAGCCGGGGGCGGAGCCGGGGAGGGCGGCGCGGTAGCGGGCAAGGTCGGCGAGGAGGAAGGCTCGTAGCCGGCCTCCCTCACGGACCGCCTCGTCCACGGCCTCGGCGAGTCGGAGGCAGTCCTGGACCTCCTCGGCCCGTGCGGGGCCGATCGGGGCGGGGACGGGGTGGGGCTGAAGGGCGATGGCGAGGGCGCGTCGGAGCACACGCAGCTCGTCCGCGCTGAACGCCATTCCGCCGCGGGGTCCATAGGGCGTGGGCATGGAGCGACTTTAAGTGCTTAGCGGACAAAAATGGTTTAGGAGGTATTAGTCGGGCGTGGCCGGGTGCTTTCGGTAGGTTTGGGGGCCTTGGGGGGAGGTGGGGGCGCCGGGCCGTTCTTCGTGTGTGTCCTCAAGCGCCGGACGGGCTGAGTGGGTGGGCAGGTGCGGCCCGGGTTGGCCAAGCGTCCTCAATCGCCGGACGGGCTGAATTGGCGGCCGTACGGAGACTGAGCGGAGGCCGCCCTACCGGGCCCGGGTGTCCTCAATCGCCGGACGGGCTGGATTGGCCGGGCCTCGGGAGTTCTCACGCGGGTGGCTCGTGGAGGCGGGCGGGCTGCATTGGCCGGGTCCCGGGGATTCTCGCGCGGGTGCGTGGAGGCGGCCCGACTGGGCCTCGGGGTCCTGGCGGGCGGGCTGGACGGCCGGGCCCCGGGGATTCTCACGCGGGTCGGTGAAGGCGACCCGACTGGGCTTCGGTGTCCTGAAACTCCGGGCGGGCTGGATGGGCCGAACCCAGGGTTCTCGCGCGGCGGGTGGGGTTATTGGTGGTGGCGGCGTGGGGGTGTTGTTGTGGCTGTTATGCCTAGGGCCAGGGCTCCCGTCGCTATCGTCAGCAGGAGAGGCGCGTCGTGGGGGCCCGTGTCGGCCAGGGCCAAGGCCGCCGCCGGAGGTGACGGCATGGTGGTGACCGTCAGGGCCTCCGCGGCCCTCCCGTCCTCGATGTCCGTCAGGATCGGGGCCGTGTCGTTCTCCGGGTAGGGGTCGTGGGGCGCGTCCGCGCGGTCGAGCACGCGGATCTCCCCCTCCGCCCCCTCCACCTTCTTGTCGATACGGACGTCGAAGCGGAGCGTGTCCGTATCGCCGGGGCGCAGGGGCGCCCCGATCGCGCAGACGTACGTCCGCGAGCCCGTCGCCCCGCAGGAACCGGCACCCGAGGTGATGGTGGTGCCCTCCGGCGGTGTGACCGCGTACGTGCCCGCGCCCTGCCCCGTCCGGCCGTTGAGGTGCGCCACACCCGGGCCGCCGTTCCTGACGCCCAGTTCGATGGGGACGGTCTGCCCGATCCTGCCCTCCACCACGTGCCCGACGGCCTGGTAGTCGACGGTCGCGTACCTGCCGGAGCCCTGGGCCGGCGGCGCGGTGTCGGCGGCGTCGGCCTGCCCCGCCGCCAGGACCGCGCCGGCCGCCAGTGCGGCCACGGCCACCGCCGCACGGCATAACTTCCGCTTCACGCCCATACGCCCCATACCCCTCGCCCGCTCCCGCAACTCCGCCCGCCCACAGGACCGTTCGTGCGTCGGGTTGGTTGCCTCGGCCGGGCCCCGGAGGCCCGACCAAGATCGTCAGGGAGATGTTAAGCGCGCGAGACGTTGCGTTCGTAGACGAGGCGCAGCCCGATGAGCGTGAGCCACGGCTCGTGCTCGTCGATGACCGACGACTCGCCGAGGACCAGCGGCGAGAGGCCGCCCGTCGCGATGACGGTGACGTCCTCGGGGTCGTCGGCGAGTTCGGCGGCCATGCGGGTGACGACGCCGTCGACCTGGCCGGCGAAGCCGTAGAGGATGCCGGACTGCATGGCCTCGACGGTGTTCTTGCCGATGACGCTGCGCGGCCGGGCCAGCTCGATCTTGCGGAGCTGGGCGCCCTTGACGCCGAGCGCCTCGACGGAGATCTCGATGCCGGGGGCGATGACGCCGCCCGCGTACTCGCCGCGCGCGCTGACCGCGTCGAAGGTGGTGGCCGTGCCGAAGTCCACGACGACGCACGGCCCGCCGTACAGCTCGACGGCCGCGACCGCGTTGACGATGCGGTCGGCGCCGACCTCCTTCGGGTTGTCCATCAGGATCGGCACGCCCGTCTTGACGCCGGGCTCGACGAGAATCGCGGGCACGTCGCCGTAGTAGCGGCGGGTCACCTCGCGCAGTTCCTGGAGGACGGAGGGGACGGTGGAGCAGATGGCGATGCCCTCGATGCCGTCGCTCAGCTCTTCGCCGAGCAGCGGGTGCATGCCCATCAGCCCCTGGAGGAGGACGGCCAGTTCGTCGGCGGTGCGGCGGGCGTCCGTGGAGATCCGCCAGTGCTCGACGATGTCCTCGCCGTCGAAGAGGCCGAGGACGGTGTGGGTGTTTCCGACGTCGATGGTGAGCAGCATCAGACGCGCTCCTCCGTGGTGTCGGTGGCGCCCTGGTCGCTCTCCCGCAGATCCAGGCCGATGTCCAGGATCGGGGAGGAGTGCGTGAGGGCGCCGACGGCGAGGTAGTCGACGCCCGCGTCCGCGTAGGCGCGGGCGTTGTCGAGGGTGAGCCGGCCGGAGGATTCGAGCACGGCGCGGCCCGCGACGAGCTCGACGGCCTCGCGGGTCTGCTCGGGGGTGAAGTTGTCGAGCAGGATGAGGTCCGCGCCCTCGCCGAGGATCGGCGGGAGCTGTTCGAGGGTGTCCACCTCGACCTCGATGGGCACGTCCGGGAACTCGGCCCGTACCGCCTTGAACGCCTGGGCCACCCCGCCCGCCGCGATGACGTGGTTGTCCTTGATGAGCGCGGCGTCCGACAGCGACATGCGGTGGTTGACGCCGCCGCCGCAGCGGACCGCGTACTTCTCCAGGGCGCGCAGCCCGGGCGTGGTCTTGCGGGTGTCGCGGACCTCGGCCTTCGTGCCGTCCAGGACGTCGGCCCAGGCGCGGGTCGCGGTCGCGATGCCGGAGAGGCGGCACAGGAGGTTGAGCGCGCTGCGCTCGCCGGTGAGCAGGTCGCGGGTACGGGCCCGTACGGACAGCAGCTTCTGACCGGCCGTCACACGGTCGCCGTCCTCCGCGTGCCGCTCGACCTCGAACTCGTCCATGCAGACGACGGACAGGACCGCCTCGGCGATGCGGAGCCCGGCGACGGTGCCGCTCTCGCGCGCCGTGAAGTCGCCGGTGGCGACGGCGTCCTCGGGAACGGTCGCGATGGTCGTGACGTCCACGCCCTGGTCCAGGTCCTCCTCGATGGCCACCTGCGCGATGTCCTCGACCTGGACCGGGTCGAGGCCCGCGTCGGCGAGCAGCTGCGCGAGGCCGGGGTCGAGGCCGCATTCGAGCGGGTCGGCGTCGTACGGCTCACCGCCACCGCAGCCGCACGCGTCACCGCAGCCACCGCCGGCCCCCTCGTCGGCGGGGCTCTGGCCGAGGCGGCCGATCTGGAGCAGGGGAAGGTCGGGGGTGCTCACTGATACGACTCCGTCTCGGGGAGGGGGGCGATGGTCGCGGGGAAGGCGGGGGTCTGCGTCGTACGGACGGCGAGGGTGCGGTCCGGGCGCAGCGCCACGAGGAGGTGGCGGTGCCAGGCGGCGTCGTCGCGCTCCGGGTGGTCCTCGCGCCAGTGGCAGCCGCGGGTCTCCTCGCGGCGCCGGGCGGCGGCGACGAGGACGCGGGCGACGAGGAGGAGGTTGGTGGTCTCCCACGTCTCGACGGAGGGCTCGGCGGTCTTCCCCTCCCGGGCCAGCGCGTCGACGGCCCCGGTGTGCAGCCGCGTCAGTTGCTCCGCCGCCGCCGCGAGGCCGGCCGCGGAACGCAGGACTCCGGCTCCGGTGGTCATGATGCGCTGGATGGCGTAGCGCGCCTCGGGAGCGACGAGGGCCACTTCGGCGCCGGGGGCGGAGGCTGCGGGGGCAGCGGAGGCAGCGGAGGCTGCTGCTTCGGGGGCAGGGACGGTTTCGACGGCCGGGGCCGTTTCGGTAGGAGTACACGCCCCCGGCACCGCCGGAGCCGTCACATCCGCCGCGATGCGCTCCGCGAAGACCAGGCCCTCCAGGAGCGAGTTCGACGCCAGTCGGTTGGCTCCGTGGACGCCGGTGCAGGCGACCTCGCCGCACGCGTAGAGGCCGGGGACCGTGGTGCGGCCGCGCAGATCGGTGCGGACGCCGCCCGAGGCGTAGTGGGCGGCGGGGGCCACCGGTATCGGCTCGGTGACCGGGTCGATGCCGTGGGCGCGGCAGGCGGCGAGGATGGTGGGGAAGCGCGTCTCCCACATCCGGGCGCCGAAGTGCCGGGCGTCGAGGTACATGTGCTCGGCGTCCCGCTCACGCATCCGCCGCATGATCGCCTTGGCGACGATGTCGCGCGGCGCCAGCTCGGCGAGTTCGTGCTGCCCGAGCATGAAGCGGACGCCGTCCGCGTCGACGAGGTGGGCGCCCTCGCCCCGTACCGCCTCGGACACCAGCGGCTGCTGCCCCTCCACGTCCGGCCCCAGCCACAGCACCGTGGGGTGGAACTGGACGAATTCGAGGTCGGAGACCTCCGCCCCGGCGCGCAGCGCCAGCGCGACGCCATCGCCCGTGGAGACCGCCGGGTTGGTGGTGGCGGAGAAGACCTGGCCCATGCCGCCGGTGGCCAGCACGACGGCCGGGGCGTGCACGGCGCCGACGCCGTCGCGCCGGCCCTCCCCCATGACGTGCAGGGTGACGCCCGCGGCGCGCCCGTCGGCGTCCTTGATCAGGTCGAGGACGAGGGCGTTCTCGACGGTCTCGATGCGCGCCGCCCGTACCGCTTCGACGAGCGCGCGGGAGATCTCGGCGCCGGTCGCGTCGCCGCCCGCGTGGGCGATGCGGCGGCGGTGGTGGCCGCCCTCGCGGGTCAGCAGGATCTCGCCGGTCTCGGCCGAGGTGTCGAACTGCGCGCCGGTCGCGATGAGCCGCCGCACCGCGGCGGGGCCCTCGGTGACCAGGGGGCGTACGGCCGCCTCGTCGCAGAGCCCCGCGCCCGCGACGAGGGTGTCGTCGAGGTGCTGTCCCGGCGTGTCGCCGTCGCCGAGGGCGGCGGCTATGCCGCCCTGCGCCCAGCGGGTGGAGCCGTCGTCGAGACGCGCCTTGGTGACGACGGTGACCTTGGCCCCGGCGGCGGCGCAGCGCAGCGCGGCGGTGAGTCCCGCGACGCCGGAGCCGATGACGATGACATCGGCTTCGAGGGCCCAGCCGGGCGCGGGGGCGTGGAGGCGTATGCCGGTCATCGTTCCGCTCCGAACTCCAGGGGGATGTTGTCGATCAGGCGCGTGGTCCCGACCTTCGCGGCGACGGCGAGCACGGCGTCGCCGGTGTGGTCGTCGGGGACCTCGGTGAAGTCGGCGGGGTCGACGAGGGCGAGGTAGTCGAGGAACAGGACCGGTGGCCCGGCCTCCCCGTGCACCCCGTGCACCGCGTGCACCGCGCCGTCGTGAACGCCGCGATCACCGGCAGTACCGCCGCCGTCGTGAACATCGTGACCGCCGAGAACGCCGCGGGCGGCCTTCCGGGCGGCGGCCGGGCCGAGGGGCGCCGCGGCACGGGCGGCGGTCAGGGCCCTGGAGAGTCCGAGCGCGGCGGCGCGATCGGCGGCGGAGAGATAGCGGTTGCGGCTGGAGAGGGCGAGGCCGTCGGCCTCCCGGACGGTGTCCACACCGACGATCTCCACCGGGAAGTCGAGGTCCCGGACCATGCGGCGGATCAGCGCCAGTTGCTGGGCGTCCTTCTGCCCGTAGAGGGCGAGGTCCGGGGCGGTGAGGTGGAGGAGCTTGGCGACGACGGTGAGCATGCCGTCGAAGTGGCCGGGCCGGTGGGCGCCTTCGAGGCGCTCGCCCATGGGTCCCGCGGAGATGCGGACCTGCGGTTCACCGCCGGGGTAGACCTCGTCCGCGGCGGGGGCGAACACGGCGTCCGCGCCCGC
Source organism: Streptomyces sp. NPDC044033 (assembly GCF_056434425.1). NCBI lineage: Bacteria > Bacillati > Actinomycetota > Actinomycetes > Kitasatosporales > Streptomycetaceae > Streptomyces > Streptomyces sp. NPDC044033. Next base: position 64,887 of record NZ_JBWKFF010000020.1, read on the forward strand.
CTCCCGGGCGATCCTCAGGTCCGCTTCGAGGGTGCGCGGGTAGCGGTCGAGGTCCTCGCCCGCGCCGAACTGGAGCGGATTGACGAAGACGGTGACGATGACCTGTCCGTACGGGCCGACGCGGCGGCGGGCGGCGCGGATCAGCGTCGCGTGCCCTTCGTGGAGCGCGCCCATGGTCATCACGACGGCGCGCCGCTCGTCCGGCGCCCGGGACAGGGCGCGCAGCTCGGCCGCCGTGCGGAGCGGCGCTTCGGCCGCACTGCGGAGCGGGGCCGCGGGAGCGTCGGCCGCAGGGACCTCGGCCGCGGGAGCGTCGGCCGCGGGGACCTCGGCCGCCGTGCGGAGCCGGGCTTCGGGGGCGGCGCCGGGCCGCCCGTTCATCGGTCCGCCTCCCCGTCCGGACGGGCTCCGCCCTCCGCGAGGACGCCGAGCAGGTCCTGCGCCAGCTCCGGTTTGAGCAGTCCGTGGGCGAGGGCGCGGTCGGCCGTCGTACGGGCCATCGCCAGGTATCCGGCGAGGGACTGGGGCGCGTGCGCGCGCAACTCGGCGACGTGGGCGGCGACGGTACCGGCGTCGCCGCGGGCCACCGGGCCGGTCAGCGCGTCGTCGCCGCCGCGCAGCGCGTTGTCGAGGGCCGCGCCGAGGAGCGGGCCGAGCATCCGGTCGGGGGCCTCGACCCCGGCGGCGCGGAGCAGTTCCAGGGACTGGGCGACCAGGGTGACGAGGTGGTTCGCGCCGATGGCCAGGGCCGCGTGGTAGAGCGGGCGGGCGGCCTCCTCGATCCATTCGGGCTCGCCGCCCATCTCGATGACCAGGGCCTGTGCGGCGAGCCGCAGTTCGTCGGGGGCGGTGACGCCGAAGGAGCAGCCCGCGAGGCGCTGCACGTCGACGGGCGTGCCGGTGAACGTCATCGCGGGGTGCAGGGCCAGCGGCAGGGCGCCGGCCCGGCGGGCGGGGTCCAGCACGGCCGTTCCGAACCGCCCGGAGGTGTGGACCAGGAGCTGCCCTGGCCGCACGGCGCCGGTCTCGACGATCCCCGCGACCAGGCCGGGCAGGGCGTCATCGGGGACGGTGAGGAGCACGAGGTCGGCGCGCGCCAGGACTTCGGCGGGCGACACCAGCGGTACGTCCGGGAGCAGGGCCGCGGCGCGCCGGACGGAGGCGTCGGAGACGCCGGAGACGGCTACAGGGCGGTGGCCGGCCAGGCTCAGCGCGGCGGCGAGCGCGGGGCCGACACGGCCCGCGCCGACGACGCCGACGGTGAGTCGGGCGGGGCGGTCCTGCGGGTTGGTCTGCTCTGAGGGGCCCGTGGGGTTCGGGGGGTGAGGTGCGTTCACGCGTCGACGGCCTTCCGTTCCAGTCCGCGGGGGGTACCGGACGATTTCCCCGTCATGCTACGCGAGTGTTTCCAAGCGGCGGCGGCCCCGTCCACCGCCTGTGGATAACTCCACGGGCGGGCCGCCGCCACCGCGCCGGGCCGCCCTCGACCGTACGTACCCGGGCAGCGCCCCGCCCGCACACCACCCCGCCGAAGACGCGCGGCACCCGCCCCGCTTCACTCCCCGCACCCCGCCCCCGGGCGCCCGGGGGAGAGCCGGGGGCGGGCCGCTCGCCCCGGCGCGCGGCCGACGGCCGCGGGCCGTCCGGCGCCGAGCCGCAGGAAGCGCACCAGCGCCGCGCGACGGGCACGCGCGCGGGTGCGCCGGGCAGCGGCCCGTTCGTCGACGACGGCCGCGAACTCCCGCCACCGGCGTACCTCCCGCACCGCGCGCAGGTCCCCGGCGCCGGGCGCGGGCGGAGCCGCCTCGCCGCGCCGGGCGGCCCGGTAGGTGTCGAGCATGTGCTGCTGTACGGCGTCCACGGTTCTCTCCTCATGAAGGGGGCTCCGCCGGTACGGGACCGGCTCGGAGACCACCGTGCGGCGCACCGGCCGCCCGCGGCGCGCCGATTGACGAGGACAGTCAATCGACGCGCCGACCCGCGCCGGCGACCGGCACGATGAGCCCATGAGCGTGGACATCGACATCACGGGGCTGCCCCTGGAGCGCATCGGTTTCAGCCCGTCGCCGCTGGCCGAACTGGGCGCGATGCTGCACGCCCTGTCCGAGCCGGGCCACCACCCGGGCCTGCACGGCTGGGCCACCGCGACCGCCGCCGCCCTCAAGCCGGACCTTGCCGACCGGCTGACCGAAGCGGACTTCCTGTGGCGGTCGGCGCGCTCGGACATCCTGCTGCCGTCCGTACCGGGGGCGACGCTCGCCGAGGAGCTGGACGCGCTCGACCGGATCGACGACGAGACGTTCGTGGCCGCGGCCTTCGAGATCACCTGCTCGGCCACGTACGACCGCGCGACGCCCTCCCCTCTCGTCGACGCCGCTCAGCGGGCCCGGGTCCGTGAGCTGTCGGCCGCGCGCGGCCCCAAGCAGGCGGACTTCACCGACCGGATGCTGGAAGAGCCGCGCGCGCTGCGGGCCTGGCTGCGGCGGCTGCTGGAGGACTGCGAGCAGGCGTTCTTCGCGGACACCTGGGAGCGCGTACGGATCCAGCTGGCGGCCGACGCGCGCCACAAGGCGGATCTGCTCCGGCGGAAGGGCCTGACCGAGGCGCTGGCCGCGGTCTCACCGGCGGTGACGCTCTCCGAGGACGGCTCGCGGATCGTGGTGGACAAGCTCGCCAGCTCCCGCACCAGCGCGTACGGGGGTTCCCTCACCTTCGTCCCGACCGCCTTCGGCTGGCCGCACCTCTTCGTGCTGCACCGCCCCGGCTGGGCCCCGGTCATCCAGTACCCGATCGCGTCCCCCGAGCTCCCCCAGGTCATGGCCCTCCAGGTGGTCCAGCGCCGCCTGGAGGCCCTCGCCCACCCGGTCCGCATGCGCCTGTGCCGCACGCTCGCCCGCGGCCCGCACACCACCGGCGAACTGGCGGCCGCGTACGGGCTGACGCCGCCGGAGGTCTCCCGCCACATCGCGGCCCTCAAGAAGGCCGGCCTGGTCTCCGCCCGCCGCCGCGGCCGGTACGTCCTCCACCAGCTCGACCTGACGGTCGTGGCCCGCCTCGGCAGCGACTTCCTGCAGAGCGTGCTGCGCTGAACACCGGGCAGCCGCGCCGGTCCGGGGCGGCTGTCAGCACCCGCGGCTAGCCTGAGACTCCCAGGCATGAGGAGGTTGCCGTGACAGCCGTGGACGACAGGCCGCAGGCACACGCCCAGATGCAGCCGGAGCAGTTCGAAGCCCTCGCCGCCGCGGCGGCGAGGTCACCGTCTACAGCGAACCCGCGGACGGCGCCTGCCAGGAGCGCCACTCCGCCGCCTTCGGAAAGACCGTCACACTGCCGCACCCGGTAGGCATCGCTCTCGACACCGAGCCGCTCAAGACCTGGAGCGCCACGGCCCAAGGCTCCGGCGCCTGGAACCAGCCCGCTACTGCGCGCCGCCCCCGGCCCGTACGAGGCCCGATTCGTACGCCATGACCACGACCTGCACCCGGTCCCGCAGCCCCAGCTTCGTGAGGATGCGGCCCACGTGGGTCTTCACGGTGGCCTCGGAGAGGACGAGGCGGGCGGCGATCTCGCCGTTCGACATGCCCTGGGCGACCAGCAGCATGACCTCGCGCTCGCGGCCCGTGAGGCGGTCCAGGTCGGAGTTGGAGGGGTCCTTGGACGTGCTCGGGAGCATCGGGGTGAAGCGGTCGAGCAGGCGGCGGGTGGTGCTGGGGGCCACCACGGCGTCGCCGCTGTGCACGGCGCGGATCGCGCCGAGGAGTTCACCGGGCGGTACGTCCTTGAGCATGAAGCCGCTGGCCCCGACCTTCAGCGCCGAGAAGGCGTACTCATCGAGGTCGAAGGTGGTCAGGATCAGCACCTTCGGCGGGTTCTGCTGCGCGCAGATGCGGCGCGTGGCCTCCACGCCGTCCAGCCTCGGCATGCGTACGTCCATCAGCACCACGTCCACGGCGCCGGCGCGCAGCACCTCCAGCGCCTCCACGCCGTCTCCGGCCTCGGCGACGACCTCCATGTCGGGCTGGGCCGCCAGCACCATGCGGAAGCCGGTACGGAGCAGGACCTGGTCGTCGACGAGCATGACCCGGATCGACATGCGGGGATACCTTTCCTCAGCGGTTTCGTGAGCGTACGCGCCGGATGCGTCCACCGGCCAACCCTGGGGCGGGCTTTCAGCGGCCGGCCTTCAGCGGCAGCAGCGCGCTGACCCGGAACCCGCCGCCCGGCCGCGGGCCCGCGTCCAGCGTCCCGCCGACCATGCCGACGCGTTCGCGCATCCCGATCAGGCCGTGCCCCATGCCGTCCGCGCCGCCCTCCTCGTACAGCTCGTGCTGCGCGCCCCGCCCGTCGTCCTCCACCAGCAGGCCCAGCCCGTCGTCGAAGAAGGTGAGCCGGACGCTGGCGCCGACGTCCGGGCCGCCGTGCTTGCGGGTGTTGGTGAGCGCCTCCTGCACGATGCGGTAGGCCGTCAGCTCGACGCCGCTCGGCAGCGGGCGCGGCGACCCCTCGACCCGGAAGTCGACGGGCATCCCGGCGGTACGCACCTGCTCCACGAGGTCGTTGATCTGCTCCACGTCGGGCTGCGGCACGTACTCGCCGCCCTCGCTGCCCTCCTCCGTGCGCAGCACGCCCAGCAGCCGCCGCATCTCCGCGAGCGCCTGCCGCCCGGTGCCGGAGATCGTCTCCAGCGCCTGCTTGGCCTGGTCCGGGGAGGCGTCCAGGACGTACGCGGCGCCGTCGGCCTGCACCACCATCACCGACACGTTGTGCGCGACCACGTCGTGCAGCTCGCGGGCGATCCGCGCCCGCTCGGCGGCCACGGCCATCCGCGACTGCGCCTCGCGCTCCTTCTCCAGCCGGTCGGCCCGCTCCTGGAGCTGCGCCCAGTACGCGCGGCGGGTGCGCACGGAGTCGCCCAGCACCCAGGCGAGCACGAAGGGCACCGTGACGAAGACGACCGCCACCACGCCCTGCCAGCCGCTCTGCGCACCGCCCGGCCAGCGCAGCTTGTTGATCGTCGGCGCGAGCAGGCCGCAGACCAGCGCCAGCCGGGACGCCCAGCGCTTCCCGTCCGCGGCCGCGGTGTAGATGATCACCAGCATGGCGAAGTCCGCTGGGTGGGTGTCCACGTTGCCCGCGACCTGGAGCACCCCGCACACCAGCGCCACGAGCAGCATGTACTCGGGCCACCGGCGGCGCAGCGCGACCACCGCGCAGAGCGAGAGGACGGTCACCGCGGCCACGATGAACTGGACCGTGCCGTTCGGGGCCTGCACGAGCCAGATACCGCTCACCCCGAACAGCAGGAGAGCCCAGAAGCTGTCCACACCGGTCGGGTGCCTGCGGAAGAAGTCGTAGAGGCGCTGCACGTAACCCAGCGTAGGTACCGCAAGCACGTGCCGGGGTCAGCCGGACGATCGATCCATGCACCTCCGGTCTACTCCCCAAGGTGGATACGGACTCGGTACGAAGGATCGACGGGCACCCCGAACCGGTCGCTCCGCCCGCCTTCCCGGCCCGCCCGCTCCCCGGACCGACGGCCCCTCCGACCTGCACGCGCTTCCGCTTCGGCCGCCTTCCGACCCGCCCGCGCTTCCGGTCCGGCCGCCCTTCCGCTTCAGCCGCCCTTCCGTCCCACCCGCGCTTCCGCTTCGGCCGCCCGCTCCGCCGATCCGGCCGCAGGCACCAGGGGTTATCCACAGGCCGAACCGCTCGGGCACCGCTCTCGCATACCGTTCTCGCATGACGCGCACAGCGAGCGGGACGCGGACCTGGCAGGCGGCGACCGAAGCCGCGCTGTACGGGCCGCACGGCTTCTACCGCCGGTCCGGGGGCCCCGGCCCGGCCGGGCACTTCCGTACGTCCGTACACGCCTCCCCCCGGTACGCGGCGGCCGTCGCCGAGCTGCTGCGCCGCGTCGACGAGGCCCTGGCGCACCCGCCGCGCCTGGCGTTCGTCGACGTCGGTGCGGGCCGCGGCGAGCTGGTGGCGGGCGTCCTCGCCCGGGTCCCGGCGGACATGGCCGCGCGGCTGCGCCCGTACGCCGTCGAGCGCGCCCCCCGGCCCGCCGGTCTCGACCCGCGCATCATGTGGCTCGCCGGACTCGACGAGGCCCCGGCCGGGCTGACGGGCCTGCTCTTCGCCAACGAGTGGCTCGACAACGTGCCGGTCGACGTCGCCGAGACCGACGCCGAGGGCACCGCCCGCCGGGTCCTCGTACGGGCCGACGGCGAGGAGGCGCCCGGCGGCCCCGTCGACGGCGAGGACGCCGCCTGGCTGGCCCGCTGGTGGCCGCTGGACGGCGCGCCGCCGGGCACCCGTGCCGAGATCGGGCGCCCGCGCGACCTGGCGTGGGCGCGCGCCGTCCGCGGCCTCGGCGCGGGCCTCGCCGTCGCCGTCGACTACGCCCACGAGCGCGGCGCGCGACCGCCGCTGGGCACCTTGACGGGCTTCAGGGACGGGAGGGAGGTGCGGCCGGTGCCGGACGGCTCGTGCGACATCACGGCGCATGTGGCCCTGGACGCGTGCGCCGCGGCCGGCTGCGACGACGGGCCGGCCCCGGTCCCGCGCACCCAGCGGGACGTCCTCCGGGCGCTCGGCGTCGACGGGCGACGGCCGCCGCTGTCCCTCGCTTCGAGCGATCCGGCCGGGTACGTACGGGCCCTCGGCGCGGCCGGAGAGGGCGCCGAGCTGACCGACCCGACGGGCCTGGGCGGCTTCGGCTGGCTCATACAGCCCGTCGGCCCGGCCTGCGCGGGGCTGCCCGCCGCCCTCGCCGGCTGACGGCCCCGGGCGGCCCCGGGCGGCTCCGCGCCCGTGCCACCGCTCTCACCGGCCGCCGGCCCCACGCCCGTACCGCCGCCCGCGCGAGCTGACAAACTACTCCCCATGACGGAGACGACAGTCGGCATCGGCGGCGCGGCGGAGAGCACCGACATGGTGCTCAACATCGGCCCGCAGCACCCGTCCACGCACGGGGTGCTGCGCCTGCGCCTGGTCCTGGACGGTGAGCGCATCCAGCAGGCCGAGCCCGTCATCGGCTATATGCACCGGGGCGCGGAGAAGCTGTTCGAGGCGCGCGACTACCGCCAGATCATCATGCTCGCCAACCGCCACGACTGGCTCTCCGCCTTCTCCAACGAGCTGGGCGTCGTCATGGCCGTGGAGCGGATGCTCGGGATGGAGGTCCCCGAGCGGGCCGTGTGGACGCGCACGCTCCTCGCCGAGCTGAACCGGGTCCTGAACCACCTGATGTTCCTCGGCTCGTACCCCCTGGAACTGGGCGGCATCACCCCCGTCTTCCACGCCTTCCGGGAGCGCGAGGAGCTCCAGGCCGTGATGGAGGAGGTCTCCGGCGGCCGGATGCACTACATGTTCAACCGGGTCGGCGGCCTCAAGGAAGACCTTCCGGCGGGCTGGCTCGGCCGGGCCCGGCTCGCGGTCGCCGACGTGCGGTCGCGCATGGACGTGTACGACCGGCTCGTGCTCGGCAACGAGATCTTCCGGGGCCGTACGCGCGGCGTCGGCGTGCTGTCCCCGGAGGCCGTGCACGGCTACGGCGTCTCGGGGCCGATCGCCCGCGCCTCCGGCGTCGACTTCGACCTGCGCCGCGACGAGCCGTACCTCGCCTACGGCGAGCTCCAGGACACCCTCAAGGTCGTCACCCGTACCGAGGGCGACTGCCTCGCCCGCTTCGAGTGCCTGCTGGAACAGACCAACAACGCGCTGGACCTGGCCGACGCCTGCCTCGATCGGATCGCGGACCTCGCGCCGGGGCCGATCAACCAGCGGCTGCCGAAGGTGCTCAAGGCGCCGGAGGGCGCCACCTACGCCTGGACCGAGAACCCGCTGGGCGTCAACGGCTACTACCTCGTCTCCAAGGGCGAGAAGACCCCGTACCGCCTCAAGCTCCGCTCGGCCTCGTTCAACAACATCCAGGCGCTGGCGGAGCTGCTGCCGGGGACGCTCGTCGCGGACATGGTCGCGATCCTGGGCTCGCTGTTCTTCGTCGTCGGCGACATCGACAAGTAGACCGACGGGCGGCCGACGGCCGGCCGACGAGGGGACCGGCGGGTGGGCCGACGCGCGGCGGGCCCCGCCGCCCGGTCCTAGGAGATCGCCGTACGCAGCTCCGCGACGTCGATCTGCTCGGTCTCGTCGTGCACGGTCAGGTCGATGACCTCGCCCGAGTCGCTCTTGCGGAGCTCCTGCTCGGCGACCGCCTCGTCGCCGACGACGTCCGCGAGGTCCGCCCCGGCCAGCTCGCCGTCGCCCGCTTCGCCGTCGCCCGGAGCCCCGGCCGACGGTGAAGCGGCTATGGCCTTCGGCGCGCTCGCGCCCGTACGCGCCTCCGAACCCGTGCCCGGTTCCGTATTCAGCTCCGTACCCGCCTCCGCGGCGCTGCCCGAGCCCGCGCCCGTACCGAAGAAGTCGAAGCCGCCCTGCGCGCGCGACGCGGCCCGGCGGGCGGCCGGATGCTGCGGCACGACGGCCGCGGCGGCGGGCACGGTGTGGTGCTCGCGGACCACGTCCCCGCCCCTGACAGCGGTACGGGCGTCAGTCGCCGCGTGCTTGCCCCGCTCCCCCGAACCGTCCGGGCCGTCCTGCTCCCGGCGCTCGGCGGCCTCCCGGCGGCGGGCTTCCTCGATGGTGCGCTTGATGTCCTGGCGGGCGGCGTTGCGCACGAGGTCGCGCAGGGCGGCGTCCGCCGTGCGGTACTCGGCGCGCGTGGGCGTCCGCCCGCCCGTACGGTCCTTCCGACCGGCAGCGGCGCCCGCAAAGGCCCTGGCGGCCGGGTCCGCGGACTCCAGGGCGAGCTTGCGGCGGCCCTCCAGGGCGCTGGCCCGCTCGGTCTCGGCGGTGGCGTAGCGGCGCAGCAGGTCGGCGTGTTCGGTGCGCAGCCGGGCCAGCTCGGCGCGCTTGGCGCGCAGCTTGGTGTCGAGGGCGGCGCGCATCTCGCGCGCTTCCTCGGCGTCGTTCTCCAGCTCGGCTATGCGCTCGTCGGTCTTCCACTCCTCACGGGTGAGGGCGGTGGTGAGCTCGGTGACCCGCTTCCCGGCGCCCCGGTCCCAGTGGCGCATAAGGAACGCGCCGACGACCGCGGCCGCCCCGGCCGCGGCGGCCAGCGAGCGGATCACCAGTGTTTCGCCCACCACCCAGGAACCGGCGGCGCACACGACCGATGTCGCGGCGACCGTCGTCGGAGCGAGCAGCTTGTGCAGGGGTTGCGAATGACGGTGGCGTCCACGTGGCATGGCCTGAAACTTACCGTGCGCCGAGTGCCGAGTGGGACCCCACCGCCCAAACTGTTCCGCCGCGGTTACTTCTCCTACTTCGCCAGCAAGCCCTTGTCCTTCAGGTACTGCTCCGCGACGTCCGCCGGCTTCAGGCGTTCGGCCTCCACCTTTTTGTTGAGTTCGGTCAGATCAGCGGTGGTCAGCACCCTGGTGATCTTGTCGAGCGCGTCCGTGATCTTCTTCGAGCCGGCCTTCTTCGCATTCACCACCGGCAGCACGTTGTCCGAGTTCTGGAGCTTCTTGTCGTCCTTGAGCAGCACCAGGCCGAACTGATCGAGCGTCGCGTCCGTGGTCGTGGTGAGGACCATCTGGTCCTTGCCGTCCTTGACCGCCTGCTTCGCCTGGACGCTGCCGACGTCGAGCGGGTCTATGCCCGTGATGTCGATGCCGTAGGTCTTCTCCAGACCGGGCTGGCAGAAGGGTCGGTCCGGGCATTCGTCGCCCGCCGCGAGCTTGACCTTCTGCTTCGACTTTCCAAGATCGGAAAGCGTCTTGAGGTGGTGCTTCTCGGCGAACTCCTTGGTCACCGCGAAGGCGTTCTGGTCCACCGCCTTGCCGGGGTCGAGGACCTTCAGGCCGCGCGGCTCGGCGAGCTTGCGCAGCGCCTTGACCGTGGCATCGGCGTCCGGCGAGGCCACCGGGCCCGCGTTCTTCCCGTTGGCCTTCTTGTTCAGGAATTCGGCGAGCGTCGCCGCGTACTCCGGGACGACGTCCATCTGACCCTGTTCGAGGGCGGGTTCATAAAGCTCACGGGCGTCGACCGTCTTGATCGACGTCGAATAGCCGGCGTCCCCCAGCAGCCGCGCGTACATCTCGGCGAGCACCTTGGACTCGGTGAAGGACGCGGATCCGACCACCAGCGAGCCCGCGCCCGGCTTGGCGGAGCTGTCGCCGCCCTTGGACTTCTCCAGGCTGTCGCCCCCGCAGGCGGCCAGGCTCGCCGCCAGCGCGACGGCGGCGGTCGCCGCGCCCGCCGCCCGGTAGATCCTGTTCATGGTGTCCCCATCCGTCGTCATACGTGCTTGTTCATCGCCGGCCGTCGGCCGGCTGAAAGTCCGGGAGAGGCCGTGCGCCGACGGCACACGGCCCGGGTCAGGTCGGGTCAGGTGAGTTCGAGGCTCTTCGGGGCCGTTGGCGCCTGGTCGGCCGGCGGCCGTTCGGCCGGGCCGCCGCTTCGCCCGGCGCGCCGCCGCATCGGGTCCAGGACCCTGGTCAGCAGCGCGAACCCGCCCTCCACCAGCAGCGCCAGCCCCGCCACCAGCACCGCGCCGGCCACCACCTGCGCGGTGTCGGTCAACCGGAAGCCGGCCGTGATGATCCGGCCCAGCCCGCCGCCGCCGGGCAGCGCGGCGAGCGTCGCCGTGGCCACGACCTGCACGGCGGCGGTCCGTACGCCCGTCATGATCAGCGGAAAGGCGAGCGGCAGCTCCACCCTCCCGACGAGCTGACGCCCCGACATGCCCATGCCGCGGGCCGCCTCGACCACGTCGCGGTCCACCTCGCGCATGCCCACGTACGCGTTGGTCAGCAGCGGCGGGATGGCGAACAGCACCAGCGCGATGATCGTCGGCCAGGAGCCGTGCGTGCCCAGCGGGCTGAGCAGCAGCAGGACCAGCACCGCGAAGGTGGGCACCGCGCGCCCCACGTTGGAGAGGTTCACCGCGACGGCACCGCCACGGCCCAGGTGCCCCAGCACCAGGGCGATGGGGAGCGCGATGGCGCACGAGATCACCAGGCAGGCCACGGTCAGAAAGAGATGCTCGCCGAGCCGGTGCCACACGCCGTCCACGCCGCTCCAGTGCGCCCCGGTGGCGAGCCAGGTCCACGCGTCCCCGATGACGCCCATCAGGTCTTCACCTTCCGCCGCTTACGCGTCCAGGGGGTCAGCAGCCGCTGCACTCCGAGCAGCGCGAGATCCGCGACGACCGCCAACGCCACGCACAGCACCGACGCGGTGAGCACCTGCGCCTTGAAGAAGCTGCGCATGCCCTCGTAAATGAGGTTTCCCAGACCGCCGTATCCGATGATGGCGCCGACCGTGGTCAGCGAGACGGTGGATACCGTGGTGATCCGCAGACCGGCCATCACCGCGGGCAGCGCCAGCGGCAGTTCCACCTCGAAGAGCAGCCGCAGCGGCCCGTACCCCATGCCGCGCGCGGCTTCCCGCGCCTCTTCCGGCACCGACGCCAGCCCGGCCAATATGTTCCGCACGAGAATCGTCAGGGAATACAGCACGAGGCCCGTCACCACGACCGCCACGGATACCCCGAAAACGGGCAACAGCAGCGAGAACATCGCCAACGACGGCAGCGTGTACAGAATCGTCGTCAGCCCGAGCACCGGCCCCGCCACCGCGCGCCAGCGGCGCGCCAGCAGCGCCAGCGGAAATGCCACGAGCAGCCCGATGGCCACCGATCCGAGCGTGATGCCGATGTGCTGGAGCGTGGCGTCCGTCAGCTCCGCCCCACGCGTCCGTACGTATTCACCGCAGATCCACTCATTGGCGATAAGGCAGTTCTGGTCGGCCATGCGCTCTCACCCCCCGTCTGACCCTCGGCCATCGATTCCTGGCGACCCTAACCCCGAGCACTGACAATCGCCTCCGGCCGCCACACAACGGCAACAATGTCCGCCAGGAGTACGGACACAATGGGGAGCCATGATCCGATTCGAGCACGTCACCAAGCGCTATGCCGACGGCACGACCGCCGTGGACGATCTGTCCTTCGAGGTCGCGGAGGGCGAGCTGGTCACGCTCGTCGGACCGTCCGGCTGCGGCAAGACCACCACCATGAAAATGGTCAACCGACTCATCGAGCCGACCAGCGGCCAGATCTTTCTGGACGGCAGCGACATCGCGACGGTCGACCCCGTCGAACTGCGCCGCCGCATCGGATATGTCATCCAGCAGGTCGGCCTCTTCCCCCACAAGACGGTCCTCGACAACACCGCGACCGTGCCGCACCTGCTGGGCTGGCAGCGCAAGAAGGCGCGCTCCCGCGCCGCCGAACTGCTGGACCTCGTCGGCCTCGACCCGTCCGTATTCGGCGACCGCTACCCGGACCAGCTCTCCGGCGGCCAGCGGCAGCGCGTCGGCGTGGCCCGCGCGCTCGCCGCCGACCCGCCCGTACTGCTGATGGACGAGCCCTTCGGCGCGGTCGACCCGGTCGTCCGCGAACACCTCCAGAACGAGTTCCTGCGCCTCCAGTCCCAGATGCACAAGACCGTGTTGTTCGTCACTCATGACATCGAGGAGGCGGTACGGCTCGGCGACCGCATCGCCGTGTACGGGGAGGGGCGCATCGAGCAGTTCGACCCGCCGACGACGGTGCTGGGGGCGCCCGCCACGCCGTACGTGGCCGACTTCGTCGGCGCCGACCGCGGCCTCAAGCGGCTGTCCGTCACGCCGATCGAGCCCGGCGACCTCGTCCAGCCGCCGGTCGTCCACCTCGACGATCCGCTGCCGGACGCCGCGGCCCGGCTCACGGCCACCGACCCGGGGGCCCGCTGGGCGGTGGTCCTGGACGACGCGGAGCACCTGCACGGCTGGGTCTCCGCCGACGCCCTCACCGGCGGCGGCTCGGTCCGCGACCGCTCCCGCCGCATGGCGGCATGGCTGCCGGTCGGCGCGTCCCTGAAGCAGGCGTTCAGCACGATGCTCCAGCACGACGCGGGCTGGATCGCCGTCCTCGACGGCGAGAACGCCGACCACTTCCTGGGCGTCCTCACCCCGGCCCGCCTCCATGAGGCGCTGCGCCGCTCCATCGACGCGGATGCCAAGGGGCGGGCGCGCGAGGACGTGGAGCTGGAGACGGTCTCGGAGGTGTAGGCCGCGGGGCGCGCCGACGGCCGGCTGTGCGGCGGCTCAGCGCCCCCGGCGGCCAAAGGCCGCGGCCGGGGGCCAAAGCCGCGGCCCGGGGGCCCGCCAACCGCCTGTACGGGCCTCCAGCCGCCCGTACAGGCGGGTACGGGCTCCAAAGCGCCGGGCGGCCTCCCGGCCCGCTCAGGACGCCGTCAGGCCCACGCGCTGCCGGCCGGACCCGCGCTCCTACGCGCGCGCCGCCCCGCTCCCGTCGTCATCATCGTCATCCGGCAGCCGGCACACGCGCTCCATGAAGAACGCCGCCGCCACCACGCAGATCCCCGCCACCACCGAAGCCCCGGCGTAGATGGCCTGATCACGCCGCGCCGGCACGTCCAGGCCGTCCATCCACAGGAAGACGCCCGTGCCGCCGTACATCCCCGCGGCCAGGGCCGCCACCAGCGCGCTCGCCTGGCCGAAGACGACCGCGCGGGCGGCCACCAGCGGATCGACGCCCTTGGCGCCGGGGCTCCGGTCGCGCTGGGCGCGCAGCCGCGCGCGGAGCGACAGGGCCGTCGCCGCCAGCGCCGCCGCGATCACCGCGAGCACGATCGGCGCCGCCACCGGCACCTTCGGCAGCGTCCCGACCGAATCCCACAACCGGGCGCCGGCCCACGACAGCACTCCGGCCGCGGCGAACAGCCCGACCAGCACACTCACCCGTAGTTGCTTCACCGAGCGGTCGACCCCTCACGTCCTCTTGCGTACGTACATCAGCGCGCGGAGACCCCGGAGCGCCCGCGCCCGCCGCCTTGGCCCCCCAGCCCCACAACCGGCCAACGCCTACTCCGGCAGCCTGAGTTCCAGGTCGGCCCGGTGCTCGACACCGGCACTGCCGGTCTCCGCCAACAGGTCCGCCACCGTGCCACGGCCCGGAACCACTGCCTCCGGGTCCACGTCGTACCACGGCACGAGCACGAAGGCCCGCTCATGCACCCGGGGATGCGGCAGCGTCAGCAGCGGATCGTCCGAGACGACCTCCTGATACGACACGATGTCCACATCGATCGTCCGCGGCCCCCACCGCTCGTCGCGCACCCGCTCGAACGCCTCCTCGATGGCGTGCCCGCGCTCCAGCAGCGACGAGGGCGGCAGCGTCGTCTTGATCAGCACGACCGCGTTGTAATACGAGGACTGCGTGCCCGGCTCGACGCCCCACGGCTCGGTCTCGTACACCGGGGAGACGGCCTTGACCCGCAGGCCCGGCGTATCCCCCAGCGCGTCGACGGCGCCCTGCAGCGTCTCCAGGCGGTTGCCCAGATTGCTGCCCAGCGAGACCACGGCCCATTTGGGGTTGCTCAACGTCACATCGGCGGCGTCCACCCGCTCCACCACCGAGGTGGGTACCGGCTGCACCGTCGGGTCGCTCTTGCTCATACTCGGCTCCGGGAGATCGTGATCGTCACGTCGTCGAACGGCACGGTGATCGGGGCGTCCGGCTTGTGGACGACTACCTCCACCTCCCGCACCACGTCGTGCTTGAGGCACTGCTGGGCGATGCGCTCGGCGAGCGTCTCGATGAGGTCGACCGGATCGCCCTCGACGACGGCCGCGACCTCCTCCGCCACCACGCCGTAATGCACGGTCTTCGTCAGGTCGTCGTCAGCCGCGGCGGGCCGGGTGTCCAGACTCATCACCAGGTCCACGATGAAGGTCTGGCCCTCCTCGCGCTCCCGAGGGAACACCCCATGGTGCCCGCGGGCCTTCAGGCCGCGCAGCGCGACACGATCCACACGAATCACTCCTGCTGATTGTCGGTATGCGGGCGGCGGATCGGCTGGTGCCGACCCGCTCCCGCCGTTCGAATCTACCTGCGAGCACTGTCAGCGCCCGCCCGCGGGTGCTATGGACAGCCGGCCCCGCGCTGCCAGGGCCTGACCTGGAAGGCTCCCGCCGCGACTACCCCAGTGCCTTGAGTCCCACCCCTACCCCGCCGCCAAGCACCTCGAACGAGTGGCCACAGCACCCTCACACTGACTCACCGCGCTGACCGGCCAGGGCAGCTCCCACCAGGCCGAAGACGGGAAACCGGATCAGGGAGACGGCTGGGCCGGGCCCTCGGGCCCACCGCCGTCGGCGCCGTCCTCTTCGTCGTCGTCACCGGTCCCCGCCAGCACCGGCGAGCCATGGTGCGACCAGACCTTCCAGCCGTCGGCGGAGCGCCGGAAGACATTGGTCGCCACGACCAGCTGGCCCACCAGCGGGCCCAGCGCGCCGTCCTCCTCCGCCGGGCCGCCGCTGAGGATGTTCTCCGTGCACGTCACCAGCGCCATGTCACCGGCCACCTGCACATCGACGTCCGTGAGGAAGAACTGGATGTACTCGGTGCTCGCCATGATCAGCGCGTACGAGCGGAGCACCTCGCCCCGCCCCCGCAGCACCGGCCACCCCGGGTGCACACACACCACGTCGAAGTACTCGTCGTCCAGCCACAGCCGGTCCATGGCCGCCTGGTCGCCACGCTCCATCGCCTCGTACAAGGCGGTGTTCGCCAGCTCGACCCGCTCGCTGTCCGTACGCGCGGAAGTCACACGGCCCCCTCGGCGCCGCGGGCCCCGGCGCTCTCCACCGCGCGCGCCACCCGTACCGCGTCCGAGCTCGCCCGTACCTCGTGCACGCGCACCGCCCAGGCGCCCTCGCGCGCCGCGAGCGCCGTGACGGCGGCCGTCGCCGCGTCCCGCTCCCGGGCCGGCGGCGGGCTGCCCTCGCCCCCGGCCAGTACGCGCCCCAGGAACCGCTTGCGGGAGGCGGCCACCAGCACCGGGCGGCCCAGCTCCGCGGAGAGCCGCGACAGGCCCGCCACCAGCTGGAGGTCGTGGTCGGCGGTCTTGGCGAAGCCCAGCCCCGGGTCGACCACGAGCCGATCCGGCGCGACGCCCCCCGCGACCACCGCGTCCATCCGCTCGCCCAACTCCGCGAGCACCTCGCCGACCACGTCCGCGTACACGGCCCGGCTGTTCATGTCCTTGCTGAAGCCGCGCCAGTGCATCACCACGAACGGCACCTCCGCCGCCGCGACCACCGGCACCATCGCCGGATCCGCGAGACCGCCGCTCACATCGTTGACGAGCACCGCCCCGGCGGCGATCGCGGCCTCCGCGACCGAGGCCCGCATGGTGTCCACGGACACCACCACGCCCTCGGCCGCCAGCCCGCGCACCACCGGGACGACCCGGCGCAGCTCCTCGTCCTCGGGCACCCGCGAGGCGCCCGGCCGGGTGGACTCGCCGCCCACGTCGACCAGGTCCGCGCCCTCCGCGGCCAGGTCCAGGCCGCGCTTGACCGCCGCATCCGTGTCGAACCAGCGGCCGCCGTCCGAGAACGAGTCGGGCGTCACATTCACCACGCCCATCACCGCACAGCGGTCCCACTGCGGCAGACCGACCGGACCGACTCGCCCTCGCAACGTACTCATGCCTCCCAGCCTAGGCCGGACGGCAGGGCGTCACGCCGCGCGTCGTGCCTCCGCGGGGCCCGCGACGGCCTCCAGCCCGTGCTCGCACGGCTTCCGCTTCGCCGCCACCGAGCCACCGCGCCGCCACGGCCGCGGCAGTGCCAGCGTCACGAACCCCTCCGCCTGCATCATCGCGAAACCGATGCGCGGCAGGTCCCGGTTGTTCGGGAAGACCACGAAGCGCGGCTCCCAGCGCGGCCGGAACTTCTCGTTGAACTTGTACAGCGACTCGATCTGGAACCAGCGCGAGAGGAACACCAGCACCCCGCGCTGCACCCGCGCCACCGGCCCCGCGCCCAGCTTCCCGCCGCGCTCCAGGGCGGCGCGGAAGAACGCGAAGTTCAGCGACACACGCTCGATCTCCAGCTCGGGCGCGGCCTGGAGGAAGGCGACGATGAGCAGCTCGTTCATGCCCGGGTCCGCGCTGCGGTCGCGGCGCATCAGCTCCAGCGACATGCCGTCCGGGCCCCACGGCACGAAGTGCTGCATGGCCTTGAGGTCCCCGTGCGGACCGGCCTCCTCGCCGTCGTCCGGGGCCTTGTGCGCGGTGGCGATGATCGCGTCGAGGTCCTTCGGGTCGCCGATCCGGCCCAGCGCCATGGAGAAGCCGCGCTCGGTCTCGGTGTCGCGCCACGCGTCGGCCGCCCGCTGTACGGTCGCCAGCTCGTCGGCGGACAGATCCCCGACCCGGCGCACCTTGGTGACGTAGCCGTTGCGCTCGATGCGCTTGACCATCTGGCGCACATTGCGCATGGAGCGGCCGGTCAGGGTGAAATCCGCCACATCGACGATCGCCTCGTCGCCCATCTCCAGGGCGTCCAGACCGGTCTCGCGGGTCCAGACCTCACCGCCGGTCTCGCTGCACCCGGCGACCGCGGGGGTCCAGGAGTGGCGCTTGGCCAGCTCCATGAACTGCTCGATGGCGCCGGGCCACGCCTCGACGTCGCCGATCGGGTCGCCGCTGGCGAGCATCACGCCGGAGACCACGCGGTAGGAGACGGCGGCCTTGCCGGTGGGCGAGAAGATCACGCTCTTGTCGCGGCGCAGCGCGAAGTGGCCGAGCGAGTCGCGCGCACCGTGCTTGGCGAGCAGCTCGCGCAGCCGGTCCTCGTCGTCCTCGGTGAGGTGGGCGGTGGGGCGCTCCGGCCGGAAGGCCAGATACGCGGTGGTGGCCGCGGTGAGCAGGCCGAGCGCGCCCAGCGAGTAGCCCACGGTGTAGTCGACGCCGCCGCCGTACTGGATGGGCCCCTCGAACCCGCACAGCCCCCAGAGCACGTGCTCCAGCTGGGCGGTCAGCGACGGCTCGCCGACGACCTGGTGGGGGTGCGAGCCGACGATCACGAAGCCGAGGAAGAGGCTGACGCCGCCGACGATGACGAAGTTGGCGAGCGCCTTCCAGCGGCTGCGCGGGTCCGGCAGCGCCTCGAAGGAGCCGCGGTGGCGTACGAGGTAGCCGAAGAGCAGCAGCGAGAGGACGGCGCCGCTCACCGAGTGGCGGTAGATCATCTGCGCGGCGGCACCGATGGGGAGCAGCACCACGGCGGCGACCCAGACCCGCCGCTTGGACCGCTTGAGGCCGTGCGCCAGCATCAGCAGCACCACGCCGACGACGATCGACGCGGCGGCGGCCAGCTGGTTCACCGCGCCGGGCAGCACCTCGGCGAGCGCGTGCATCCGGCTGTGCCGAAAGCGCGGGAAGACCCCCGCGGCGACATCCAGCAATCCGATGAGGGCCGCTATGGTGCCGACGACCGTCGGTACGCGCTCCGGGCTCGGACCTCTCACCAGCCTCTTCAGTCCCGTCAGCCGCTTCGGCTCCGACGGAACCTCACTGGACTTTTTGCCATCTACCCTGACAGACATCTCTTCCCGTCGCCCTGTCGAGAGGACCTGCGTCTGTACAGCCGCAGCGCCCGGACATTTTGCGCTCTGTAGGACGTCGGTTTCGGGGTCGAGGTTCCAGCGGTGGACCGGCCCCGGCAGAGAAGTAACCATTCCGCACCCGGGCGACCGGTGCGCTCGGCAGAAAGCACCTCGATGGGTCTCACCAGCAAGAAAGTTCTGCTGCTGGCCGTGATAGCGGCAGTAGTGCTCTTCGCCCTGACGATATGGCTGTGGCCGCGGCTCTCGAAGCGGAGTATCCCCTCCGTTTTCGCGCGCGTCGGCATGCTGCTGGCCACCCAGATCACGATGATCGCCGCCCTCGGGCTCTTCGCCAACTACTCCTTCGGCTTCTACGCCTCCTGGGCCGACCTCTTCGGACAGGAGCAGGAGCCGGGCGTGGTCGTCGACCACGACAACAAGGCGAGCGGCAAGTCGGTACAGGTCGTCGGCACCCAGCAGGTGAGCGTGCCGCGAGGCTCCGTGCCGCGCGTCGCCGGACGCATCGACAAGATCAGCGTCCAGGGGCCGAAGTCGAAGATCGCGAGCCCCGCGTACGTCTATCTGCCGCCGGAGTACTTTCAAACCCAGTACGCCAAGCGCGAGTTTCCCGCGTCCGTCGTCCTCACCGGATACCCCGGCACCGCCGAAGCGCTGATCAAGGGCCTGCACTACCCGCAGACCGCGCACAAGCTCTCCAAAGAGGGCAAGATGCAGCCCACGATCCTGGTCATGATGCGCCCGACCGTCTCCCCGCCGCGGGACACCGAGTGCATGGACATACCGCACGGCCCTCAGACCGAGACCTTCTTCACCAAGGATCTCCGCAAGGCCCTCAGCGATCAGTACCGCATCGGCACCAAGGGCGTGAACTGGGGCATCGTGGGCGACTCGACCGGCGGCTACTGCGCCCTCAAGATGGCCATGCGCCACCCCGAGGCGTACGGCACCGGCGCCGCCCTCTCCGGCTACTACAAGGCCCCCATCGACGCCACCACGGGCAGCCTCTTCGGCGGCAACAAGAAGCTGGCGAACGAGAACAACCTGCTGTGGCGCCTGAAGCACAAGCCCATGCCGAAGGCCAACCTGCTAGTCACCAGCAGCAAGCAGGGCGAGCACAACTACAAGGAGACCCTCAAGTTCATCGACGGGGCCAAGGAGCCGGCCCGGGTCTCCTCGATGATCCTGGACAGCGGCGGCCACAACTTCAACACCTGGCGCCGTGAGATCCCCGGCGTCCTCCAGTGGGTGGGCAGCCGCCTCAGCGCCTGAGAGCCCGCGTCATCTCCCGGGTCGGGCTCGTACACGTACAGCGTGTACGAGCCCGACCCGCACTCGTCCGGCGACCGGTTCCGCGCGGCGAAGGCCCCGCCGGACCGCACCGGCGCCCGCCCCTTCCAGCGTGTCCTAGCCCGTTCTAGCGCGCGAGTATCAGGCTCATCGCCTCAGCGCGCGTCGTGGCGTCGCGCAGCTGGCCGCGCACCGCGGAGGTCGTCGTCTTCGCGCCGGGCTTGCGGATGCCGCGCACCGACATGCACATGTGCTCGGCCTCGATGACGACGATCGCGCCGCGCGCTTCGAGGATGCGCGTCAGGGAGTCGGCGATCTGCGTGGTCAGCCGCTCCTGCACCTGGGGCCGGCGGGCGAAGACGTCGACCAGCCGCGCCAGCTTCGACAGGCCCGTGATCTTGCCGCTGACCGCGGGGATGTAGCCGACGTGGGCCACCCCGTGGAAGGGAAGAAGGTGGTGCTCGCACAGGCTCATGATCTCGATGTCCTTCACCAGGACCATCTCGTCGTGCCCCAGGTCGAAGGTCGTGGTCAGCACGTCCTCCGGCTCCTGCCTGAGCCCGGCCAGAATCTCCTTGTACGAACGCGCCACCCGCGCCGGCGTCTCCCGCAGCCCCTCCCGGTCCGGGTCCTCGCCGACCGCGATGAGCAGTTCTCGGACGGCGCTCTCCGCCCGTTTCACGTCGAATTCACCGACGGAGCGCTCGCCATCCAACGTCACCGGGTCGGTCATAGTGCTGCCTCGTTCCTAGTCCGTCAGCTCAGGGCACACAAGCGGGATGCCGCGCCCCCAGGCTAAAACCCTGGTGACGCGGCATCCATTCCGGGCCCCGTGGGGCTACCGGGTCAGCTGTCCGGACGGGTGTCCTCGACCGGGAGGTCGACGCTCTCCACCGGCTGTCCGCCGTTGGACGGCGCCAGCTCCTTCGGGGAGAGGACCGGCGGGCGGGTCGACGGCGTGCGGCGCGACGAACCGGTCCACGCGGGGCGGTTCGGGCGCTTCACGATGTGCTTGAAGACCTGGGCGAGCTCCTCCTTGTTCAGCGTCTCCTTCTCCAGGAGCGTCAGAACCAGGTTGTCGAGCACGTCGCGGTTCTCGACCAGGATCTCCCACGCCTCGTTGTGCGCGGTCTCGATGAGCTTCTTGACTTCCTCATCGACCAGCGCGGCGACCTCCTCGGAGTAGTCGCGCTGGTGTCCCATCTCACGGCCCAGGAAGGGCTCGGCGTTCTCGGAGCCGAACTTGATCGCGCCGAGCCGCTCGGTCATGCCGTACTGCGTGACCATCGCGCGCGCGGTGGCCGTGGCCTTCTCGATGTCGTTCGCGGCGCCCGTGGTCGGGTCGTGGAAGACGAGCTCCTCGGCGGCGCGCCCGCCCAGCATGTACGCCAGCTGGTCGAGCATCTCGTTGCGCGTGGTGGAGTACTTGTCCTCTTCCGGCAGGACCATGGTGTAGCCGAGCGCCCGCCCGCGCGACAAGATCGTGATCTTGTGCACCGGGTCGGAGTTGGGCGAAGCCGCCGCGACCAGGGCGTGTCCGCCCTCGTGGTATGCGGTGATCTTCTTTTCCTTCTCCGACATGATCCGGGTCCGCTTCTGCGGTCCGGCCACGACACGGTCGATCGCCTCGTCCAGCGCGTCGTTGTCGACCAGCTTCTTGTCACCGCGGGCCGTCAGCAGCGCGGCCTCGTTCAGCACGTTGGAGAGATCGGCGCCGGTGAAGCCGGGGGTACGCCGGGCGACGGCCGACAGGTCGACGTCCGGAGCGACCGGCTTGCCCTTCTGGTGAACCTTGAGGATCTCCAGACGGCCCTGCATGTCCGGGCGGTCGACCGCGATCTGCCGGTCGAAGCGGCCGGGGCGCAGCAGCGCCGGGTCGAGGATGTCCGGCCGGTTCGTGGCGGCGATCAGGATGACGCCGCCCTTCACGTCGAAGCCGTCCATCTCCACGAGCAGCTGGTTCAGCGTCTGCTCGCGCTCGTCGTGACCGCCGCCGAGGCCCGCGCCACGGTGCCGGCCGACGGCGTCGATCTCGTCGACGAAGACGATCGCCGGGGCGTTCGCCTTGGCCTGTTCGAACAGATCGCGGACGCGCGAGGCGCCGACGCCGACGAACATCTCGACGAAGTCGGAGCCCGAGATCGAGTAGAACGGAACGCCCGCCTCACCCGCGACAGCACGCGCGAGCAGGGTCTTGCCCGTACCGGGCGGGCCGTACAGCAGGACACCCTTGGGGATCTTGGCGCCGACGGCCTGGAACTTCGCCGGCTCCTGGAGGAACTCCTTGATCTCGTGGAGCTCCTCGACCGCCTCGTCCGACCCCGCGACATCCGAGAAGGTCGTCTTGGGGGTGTCCTTGGTGATGAGCTTCGCCTTCGACTTCCCGAAGTTCATGACCCGGGAGCCGCCGCCCTGCATCTGATTCATCAGGAACAGGAAGACGACGACGATGAGGACGAAGGGAAGCAGCGAGAGCAGCACGCCGATGAACGGGTTCTGCTTCGATGTCGAGATGTTGTAGCCGTCCGAGATGCTGTTCGCCTCGGACTTGGACTGCAGCGTTTTGGCGAGGTCGACGCCCTGGTCGCCGATGTAGTTCGCCTGGATCTTGTCGCTGCCCTTGACCTTCTGGCCGTCCTTGAGCTGGACCTTGATCTTGTTTTCGTCACCAGTGGTCAGCTCGGCCGATTTCACCTGGTCCTTGTCGATCGCTTGCACGACCTGACTGGTGTCCACCGACTTGTAGCCGCCGGACGAGCCGACGACCTGCATCAACACGACCACGGCGAGGACGGCCAGCACGATCCACATGACCGGCCCACGGAAGTAGCGCTTCACGTCCATCCATACGGGGCGCGAGCGCCCCGTCCCTCCTGCCACAGTGAGGCACGGCAGCCCCTACGCGGGGGCGCCAGTGCGTGCGGTGATAGCTCGACCTTAGAAAAAGCTCGACCTTTGGAAATGACTGACCTTCGGACGGTACCCCAGCATTGTCACCCGACGCCGCCTCAGCCAGTCAACAAACCCGCCTTCCCATGCTCCAACGGCGGGATGCCGCAATGCGTTCCCGCGCGCCGGAGTGGTCCGGCCGAGTGTGCTCAGCCGCCGTAGACGTGCGGCGCGAGCGTGCCGACGAACGGCAGGTTGCGGTACTTCTCGTCGAAGTCGAGGCCGTAGCCGACCACGAACTCGTTGGGGATGTCGAAGCCCACCCACTTCACGTCGATGGCGACCTTGGCCGCCTCCGGCTTGCGCAGCAGGGTGACGACGTTCAGCGAGGCGGGCTCGCGCGAGCCCAGGTTCGACAGCAGCCAGGACAGCGTCAGACCGGAGTCGATGATGTCCTCGACGATCAGAACGTGCTTGCCCTTGATGTCGGTGTCGAGGTCCTTGAGGATCCGCACGACACCGGAGGACTGGGTGCCCGCGCCGTACGAGGACACCGCCATCCAGTCCATCGTGATCGGGGTGGACAGCGTACGCGCCAGGTCCGCCATGACCATGACGGCTCCCTTGAGCACGCCGACGATCAGCACGTCCTTGCCCGCGTACTCCGCGTCGATCTTCGCGGCCAGCTCAGCCAGCTTCGCGGCGATCTCTTCTTCGGTGATGAGCACCGACTTGAGGTCGGTGCCCATGTCCTTGTCGTCCACCCGCGCCACTCTCGTTCGATTCAGGCTCGTCCGGCTTGCCGAGGCCCGTTCGCGCTCACGCGAATCAGCCCTGCCGGATTACCAGTCTGCCACCCTGCCTCCGGACCATGACGCGGCCGGGGAGGTTGATGGCCCCCTGACCCCGCCATCCGGTGATCAGCCGGTCGACTTCCTCGATGTGCCGGGCGAAGAGCGAGCCCGCCGGCGAGCCCGCCGAGATGGCCGCGCGGCGCAGCACCCGGCGGCGCACGGCGGCCGGCAGGCAGTAGAGGCGGGAGGTGTCGAGATCGCCGCCCTCGGTACGGACGGACGCCTCGGCGTCGGCGGCCCAGCCGTCCAGCGCGTCCGCGTCGTCGCGGGAGAGCTGCGCGGTACGGGCCAGCGCCTCGACGACGCCCTTGCCCAGCGCTTTCTCCAGGACCGGCAGCGCCTCGTGCCGGACGCGGGAGCGGGTGAAGGCCGGGTCCGCGTTCTGCGGGTCGTCCCAGACCGGCAGCGCCTGGACCAGGCAGGCGCGGCGGGCCGTCTGACGGTCCAGGCTCAGGAAGGGGCGGCGGTAGCGGCGGCCGACGCCGGAGGCCACGGCCATGCCGGAGAGCGAGCGGGTCCCGGAGCCGCGGGCGAGGCCGAGGAGGACCGTCTCGGCCTGGTCGTCGCGGGTGTGGCCGAGCAGGACCGCCACGGCGCCGTGGCGCTCCGCGGCGGCGTTCAGGGCGGCGTAGCGGGCGTCGCGGGCGGCGGCCTCGGGCCCGCCGTCCCGGCCGACGGTGACGGTGACGGACTCGACGGGCTCCAGTCCGATGGCGGTGAGGCGGGAGGCGACCTCGGCGGCGCGGATGTCGGAGCCGTGCTGGAGGCCGTGGTCGACGGTGACGCCGCCGGCCCGGATGCCGAGTTTGGGGGCCTCGAAGGCCAGGGCGGAGGCGAGTGCCATGGAGTCGGCGCCGCCGGAGCAGGCGACGAGGACGAGCGGTCGGCGGCCGGGGGCGGCCGCTGCCGGGCCGGCCGGTGCGGAGCCGGGGGCCTGGGGCGTCAGGGGCGCTCGGGGCGTCTGGGACGCTTGCGGCGCCGAGTGACCGGCGAGGTCGTTGAGGACGTCGTGGAGTACGCGGCGGACCGCCAGGCGTATCGCGGCGACCGCTGGATGGGGACCCATGTCCGTTTCCAATCGTTCAATTGGAGATGCCTCGGAGCAGATGAGCTTCGAGCCTCAGTCACGCTGAGTGTGTAGATGGTGACAGAGGCGAGCTGCTCTCCGAGCATCGCACGCCCGCCCAGCGCTCACGGTCCCTCGGACGGGTGATTACAGGGGGCGTTCTTCTGCCGGGGGCGTCCCCGGTTCACGACTCTGCTTTACGGTGCACCCTCGCGACCCAGTCCGCCGGTTTGGCGATCTCCGCCTTGGTCGGGAGTGTGTTCGGGGACGTCCATACCCGATTGAAGCCGTCCATACCGACCTCGTCCACGACGGCCCGTACGAACCGCTCCCCGTCCCGGTACTGCCGGAGCTTGGCATCCAGGCCCAGCAGCTTGCGCAGCGCCGCGTCGAGCCGGCCGGCCCCGCTGGCGCGCCGCCGCTGGAACTTCTCGCGGATCTCGGCGACCGAGGGGACCACGTCCGGGCCGACGCCGTCCATCACATAGTCCGCGTGGCCCTCCAGCAGGGACATCACCGCGGTGAGCCGGGCGAGGATCTCGCGCTGGGCCGGGGTCTGGACCAGCTCCACGATGGAGCGCCCGCCGCTCTCCTCGCCGTCGTCGGGCCGGTTGCCGGCCAGCGACTGGGCGGCCTCGCGGAACCGCTCCAGGAGCGTGGCCGGGTCGACCTCGGTCTCGCCGAGGAACGACTGGATCTCGCCCTCGATGTGGTCGCGCAGCCAGGGCACGGCCGTGAACTGCGTGCGGTGCGTCTCCTCGTGCAGGCAGACCCACAGCCGGAAGTCGTGCGGGTCCACGTCCAGCTCGCGCTCCACATGGACGATGTTCGGCGCGACGAGCAGCAGCCGCCCGCCGCCCGTGACCGACCCGGGCAGATCGCGGGTGGCCGGCGCGAAGGTCTCGTACTGGCCGAGCACCCGGGAGGCGAGGAAGGACAGCAGCATGCCCAGCTCCACACCGGTCACCTTGCCGCCGACCGCGCCGAGCACGGCCCCGCCGGGCACATTGCCGCGGCGGTCCTGCATCTTCTCCAGCAGCGGCTTGAGCACCGCGCGGAACCCGGCGACGTTGGCCCTGATCCAGCCCGCCCGGTCCACGACCAGCACCGGGGTGTCGGCCCCCTCCTCCCCCGCCGGCACCATCCGGGTGAACGCCCGGACGTGCTCCTCGGAGGACTTGGCGTGCCTGCGCAGCTCCGCCACGATCTCTCGCGCCTCGTCGCGGCTCACCTCGGGCCCCGGCCTCACCAGTCGGGTCGCGGTCGCCACCGCGAGGTTCCAGTCGACCATCTCCGCACCACCGATGCTCGTCATGACTTCACCGTACGTGGACCTCCGGCGGTGGGACAGCGAATGGGTGGGTTCGCCCCATCGGAACGGACCCGCGCGGCCTCGCCGCGAAGGTCAGCGGCAGCCGCAGTTGGCCACCGCCGACGCGAGGCGGTCCAGGGAGTGCTGGGCGGCGTCCCCGGAGGCCGCGCCGCGGGTCATGAAGGCGAAGGCCATGAGCCGCCCGTCGGCGTCCACGGCCATGCCGGCCAGCGTGTTCACGCCGGTCAGGGTGCCGGTCTTGGCCCGTACGACGCCCCGGCCGGGCGAATCCTGGTCGTAGCGGCCGCGCAGGGTGCCGCTGAATCCGGCGATGGGCAGGCCCGTCAGCACGGAGCGCAGCTCCGGGTGGCGCGGGTCGGCGGCCCGTACGAGCACCTGGGCGAGGAGCGCCGGGGAGACCTGGTCGTCGCGGTCGAGGCCGCTGCCGTCGGCGATGTGGATGCCCTTCAGCGGCAGCCCGAGCGTCCGCAGCTGCGCGGTGACGGCCTCGGAGGCGCCCGCGAAGCTCGCGGGGCGGCCCTTGGCGAGGGCGGTCTGCCGGGCGAGCGCCTCGGCGATGTCGTTGTCGCTGTTGGTCAGGGCCCGCTCGACGAGGGCGGACAGCGGCATGGAGTAGACGGCCGCCACCCGTTCGGCCTTCGCGTCGGCCTTGGCCGCGGACGGGTCGCCGTCGACGGCGATGCCCCGGTCGCGGAGCATCGAGGCGAAGGTGTCGGCGGCGACGCGGGCGGGCTCGGCGACGCGGTCGGCGGGGCCGTGGTCGGAGCCGTCCACCCGGCCCTCGTCGGCCATCAGAGCGGTGACGAGGGCGATGTTCTCGTTGAACCCTATGGGGTGCCGGGCGGGTCCGGAGTAGCGCGAGGTGTCGTAGCCGAGCCGGACCTTACGGGTGCCGTGGGCCTTGAGCGCGCGGGCCGTGTCGTCGGCCAGCGTCCGCAGGCTGGCGGGGGTCTGGCTGCCCAGGCCGGACGGGACGGCGTGCGCGGTCAGGGTCGGGTCGCCGCCCCCGACCAGCACGATGCCGTCCTTGCCGCGTACGACGGCCGTCGGGATGCGGTGGTCGGGGCCGAGCGCGGAGAGGGCGGCGACGGCGACGGCGGGCTTGATGGTGGAGGCCGGGGTGGACACGGCGCCCTCGCCGGAACCGAACAGCTGCTTCCCGGTGGCGACGTCCACGACCGAGGCCGACGGATTCGAACCCAGCGCGTCGTCCTTCAGCAGCGGTTCGAGGGTGTCGGCGAGGCCGGCGTCCGTGGGCGGCGGCACGGCGTCCGGGCCGCCGGCCGCGCCCAGCGCGGCGAGCACGGGGGGCACTGCGGCGGGGTGCTTGGAGTGATCCTCGCCACCCGCCGCCGGACCGGCGGCGGCGTGCGCGCGCTCGGCCGCGCGCTGCCCGGAGTCCCAGGGACCGGCGAGCGCCACCGCTCCGCCCGCGGCGACCAGGCCGATCACAGCCGCCGAACCCGCGTACCGCCATGTCGCCCGTTGGGCCTTGGTGGCGTCCTGCCACCACCTGACCTGCCACGATCTGGCATCGGCCACCTCGGACCAGCCCCTTTCGCCACCACACACCTGCGTGGGGGACACTTAATCACCAGACGTATGTGTTGATCATGGAGGAGCCACCCGTGGAGTTCGACGTCACCATCGAGATCCCGAAGGGTTCGCGGAACAAGTACGAGGTGGACCACGCGACCGGTCGCATCCGTCTCGACCGTCGACTCTTCACCTCGACCAGCTACCCGGCCGACTACGGCTTCGTGGAGAACACCCTCGGTGAGGACGGCGACCCGCTGGACGCGCTGGTCATCCTCGACGAGCCGACCTTCCCCGGCTGCCTCATCAAGTGCCGCGCCATCGGCATGTTCCGGATGACGGACGAGGCCGGCGGCGACGACAAGCTGCTCTGCGTCCCGGCGTCCGACCCGCGCGTGGAGCACCTGCGTGACATCCACCACGTCTCGGAGTTCGACCGCCTGGAGATCCAGCACTTCTTCGAGGTCTACAAGGACCTGGAGCCCGGCAAGTCCGTCGAGGGCGCCGACTGGGTCGGCCGCACGGAGGCCGAGGCGGAGATCGAGGCTTCCTACAAGCGCCTTGAGGCCGCGGGCGGCTCGCACCACTGAGTGGGTCTTTCTGACGGTACGGGCGGGGCGCGGCGCTTTCACGAGCGCCGCGCCCCGCGCGCGTCAGATGGGGGACGTACGCCCGTACGCGCCGGGGAGCGGGACGCGGCGCGGGACAGGTACGCCCGTACGCGCCGAGGCGCGGGACGGAGTGCGGCCAGCGGTCTGCGGTCGGCTGTCCGGCTGTCGGCTGTCCGGCTGTCGGGCGGCCAGCTGTCGACCGGTCGGCTGTCCGGCTGTCGGCTCAGAAGCCGCGGGTGCGTTTGGCGGCGCGGCGGCCCGCGCCGACCGCCTCCACGCCGGGCGCGCGCAGGAAGAGCCGGGCCACCTCGCCGCCGAGGTTGACGCCCACGGCGATGGCCAGGGCCAGCGAGGCGGCCTTGATCAGTGAGGCGACGCCGGGGCCCAGGTCGCCGCGGGCGAAGTTCAGCAGCCCGAAGTAGGTGGCGCTACCGGGCAGCAGGGGTCCGATGGCCGCGGTGACGTACGGCAGCGCGGACGCGTAGCGGTAGCGGGAGAGCAGCTGGCCGAATAGGCCGACGACGCCGGCCGCGATGGTGGTGGCGGCCACCGGGTTGAGCTTCGGGTCGGCGACGTTGGCGAGCGAGCCGTAGACGATCCAGGCGATGCCGCCGTTGAAGGTCGCGAACAGCACGGTGTGCCGCTCCTGCTGGAGCAGGACGCAGAAGGACAGGGCCAGCAGCATGGACGCCACGATCTGCACCAAGGGCACGTCGTACTGGCGCAGCGCCTGTTCGGGGTTGAGCCGCGGGCTGAACTGAAGCCCGCAGTAGAGCACGGTGAGCACTCCTATGACGATGCCGACGATCAGGTACATGACCTCCAGGAGGCGCGCCGACGCGGTGATGTAATAGCCCGTCAGGCCGTCCTGTACGCCCGCGACCAGCGCTCTTCCTGGGATCAGCGCGAAGAGCCCACCGGTGATGACGGCGGACACCTGCACGTCCGCGTGGGCGATGCTGAGCGTCATGCCCATCGCGGCCGGCGGCATGGCCGCGACCACGAACTGGTAGAACTCGGGCAGCCCGCGCCCCGATGCCAGCCACGCCAGCCGGTCGCCGAGCATCGCGCCGACGGCCGCCGCGACGAAGACGAGGGCGTCACCGCCGACGAGTATGCTCGCCGCGCCCGCCAGCGTCCCGGAGGCGGCGGTGAGCGCCCAGCCGGGGTACGGGTGGCGGTTGCGCCGTATCTCGGCGAGGCCCCGGTACGCCTCCTCCAGGGTGAGTCCCCGCGAGGTGATGGCGGCGACGAGGCGGTAGACGGCGGACAGCCGGGTGTAGTCCACGCCGCGCCGGCGCACGGTCCGGCTGGCGGTCAGCGGGTCGTCGACCAGCGAGGGCTGGTACGAGATCGACAGCAGCGTGAAGGTGACGGTGGGCTCGATGCGTTCGAGCCCGTAGGCGTGCGCGACGCCGAACATGGCCGCTTCCACGTCCTCGGCGCCCTCGCCGCCCGCGAGCAGGATCTCGCCGATGCGCAGAGTGAGGTCGAGGACGCGCGGGATGGCGGGCCCGGACTCGTCCTGCTTTTCGACGCGCTCGGGTACGGGCCGCTCGCTGACCGGCATCCGCAGCATGGTGCGCATCCGGTCCTGCCAGGGGACCTCCTTGGTCAGCTGGACCATGGGGATGCCGTGCGGCGGGGTGAAGGCGGGGAAGAGCGTGCCCTGGGTCGTACTGGCGCTGGGCGCGGTGCCGGCCGGGGCGATGAAGGCGGAGCCCTCGGGCTCGGGTTCCGGCTCGACGGCGAGGCCCTTGGGGAGGGCGAACTCGGAGGTGGGGTGCTCGTCCTCGGGCGGCGGCGGTATCGGGATGCCGAGCGGCGATGTGAACGCGCTGCCCGCTTCGTCCGACTGCGGCTTGCGGTCCTCGGGTCCGTCGACCTCCGAGCCGCTGTCGCCACGCTGCCGTTCCGCCACCACTCGCTCCTCGCCCGCCTCCTGACTGCTTTCAGGGACACGATGCCTGATCCCCGACCTGTTTTCCTCACTCGGGGGGCAATGGAACGGTAAGACAGGGGCGTACGGGGCGGGGGAGGTCGGTTGGTGAAGCGGGGGCGGAGCCGGGGCGGCGGCTCTCGGCCGAGCGTCAGCGCTTGGCGTGTCGCCCGCGCTGGGTGGACGGCGGAGCGGGCGGCGGCTGAGTGTCCGGGAGGCCCGGCGTCGACGAGGCCGTCGAGTCGGCGACGCCCGCGGCGGCGGCCTTCTTGGCCTTGGAGCGAGCCCGCAGGAACTCGATCGCGATCGGCACCACGGAGAGCAGCACGACGAGGACGAGCATCGCCTCGATGTTCTTGTGGACGAACTCGATGCCGCCGAGCGCGGCGCCGAGCAGCGTGATGCCCACGCCCCACAGCGTGCCGCCGATGATGTTGAAGGTGATGAAGGAGCGGTAGTTCATCCGGCTCACGCCCGCGATGATCGGGGTGAAGGTACGGACGATCGGCACGAAACGGGCGAGCACCAGCGACTTGGGCCCGTACTTCTCGAAGAATTCGTGGGCCTTCTCCACGTTCTCCTGTTTGAAGAGCTTGGAGTCGGGCCGCTTGAAGAGCGTCGGGCCGACCTTCCGGCCGAAGAGGTAGCCGGCCTGGTCGCCGAGGATGGCCGCGAGGGCGACCAGCAGGCAGACCACCCACAGCGGGGTGGAGAGCGCGCCCGTGGTCACCAGCAGCCCGGCGGTGAACAGCAGCGAGTCCCCCGGCAGGAAGAAGCCGATGAGCAGGCCGGACTCGGCGAAGACGATGACCAGGAGGCCGATCAGACCGACCTTGTCGATCAGAAAGTCCGGGTCCAGCCACTGAGGGCCGAGCGCGAGAGTCATCACGGGTGAAGGGCTCCTGGGTCGAGGGCTCAGGCTCATGCGAGGCCCGGCCGCAGGCGAAGGGGCATGACTGGTGAGCAGTGTGCGGCCCCAAGCTATCAACGCCCACCGCGCCCCCTTGGTTCCAGCCGGGCTCCCGCCCGCTCCCGGCCGGCTCGATCGGCCGCATGAGGGGGTGCGCGAACGGCGGGGTGCGGCGAGCATGGCCGGCAGGAGGTGGATGCGATGGGCATCGAGGAATACGGCGGCGGCCAGCAGCAGAAATCCGACGTGCTGGTGGTGACCACGAACGACGTCCCCGGCTACCACGTGGAGCGGGTCATCGGTGAGGTTTTCGGGCTGACGGTGCGCTCGCGCCACCTGGGCAGCCAGATCGGCGCGGGCCTCAAGTCGATGATCGGCGGCGAGCTGCGAGGGCTGACGAAGACGCTGGTCGAGACGCGTAACCAGGCGATGGACCGGTTGGTGGAACAGACGAAGGCGCGGGGCGGGAACGCGGTGCTGATGTTCCGGTTCGATGTGACGGACGCGACGGACGTCGGCACGGAGGTGTGCGCGTACGGCACGGCCGTGGTGATCACGCCGAAGGGCTGAGCGGGGGCAGGGCGAGTACGTCCGGGAGCCGGGCGCGGCCGAGGTTCGGGCGCGGTCGGCACCGGGCGGGTCCGCGCCCGGCCCTCGGGTCCGCACCGCACCGAGGGGCCGCCCGGACCGCTTTCCGGCTGGATACGCGCACGGATTCCGGGGTGGATACGCGCCCGAACGCGCCGCCGATCCCGGCTTGATCCCGTCGCCCCTGGCCGTAAACCGCCTCTCGGGGAGGCCCGCCCCTCCTGTTGCCGCAACAGCAACAGGGTTTGCCGCCAGTGCGGCGGTGGGCGCATGGTCCCCGTGAAGGAGGTGGTCACAGTGACCGATCAATTGCTGGACAGCTATGACGTAGTGGTGATCGGCGGGGGTGCCGCAGGGCTGAGCGGGGCGCTGACGCTGGCCCGGGCCCGGCGGTCGGTACTGGTGATCGACGGGGGCGCGCCGCGCAACGCGCCGGCCGCCGGTGTGCACGGGCTGCTCGCCCTGGACGGCATCCCGCCGGCCGAACTGCTGGAGCGCGGCCGGACGGACGCCCTCCGCTACGGCGCGCACATCGTGACCGGCGAGGTCGCCGACGCGAAGTGCGACGGCGACGGGCGGCGCGACGGCGACGGGCGGCGCGACGGCGACGGCGGCGGGTTCGAGGTGACGACGGCCGAGGGCCGTACGTTCCGTGCGCGCCGGCTGCTGGTGGGCACCGGGCTGGTCGACGAACTGCCGGACGTGGCGGGGCTGCCCGACCGGTGGGGCCGGGACGTGCTGCACTGCCCGTACTGCCACGGCTGGGAGGTCCGCGACCAGGCGATCGGCGTGCTGGCGAGCGGGCCGATGGCGATGCACCAGGTGCTGCTCGTCCGGCAGTGGAGCGACGACGTCACGTTCTTCTCCCACACCATGCCGGAGCCGTCCGGCGAGGAGGCGGAGCAACTGGCCGCCCGCGGCATCAGGGTGGTGATCGGCGAGGTGGCCGCCCTGGAGATCGCGGAGGACCGCCTCACGGGGGTGCGGCTGGCCGACGACACGGTCATCGGCCGCGAGGCGCTGGTGGTCGGGCCCCGGATGGCGGCGCGCGCCGGTTTCCTCGCCTCGCTGGGGCTGCGGACGGCGGAGCACCCCGCCGGGATCGGCACGTATCTGCCGACGGAGACGGGCGGCCGTACCGACGTGCCCGGGGTGTGGGCCGCGGGCAACGTCATCGATCCGTCCGCCCAGGTCGGCATGGCCGCGGCGGCGGGCGCGGGCGCGGCCGTGCAGATCAACGCCGAGCTGGTCGCCGAGGACACCCGGCTGGCCGTGGCCGCCCACCGGGCGGCGCTCCCGCCGAAGCCTGCGATCTAGTCGGCCGTGCCATCCCGCGGCGTCGGCGCCACGGCCGCGTGACGCCGGTGCCACAGCCGCGATCACCGGCCGGGCCCGCCTTCGAGGCCGCCGCACGGCTCGTACGGGAAGACGGCTGTCCCCCGACCGGACGCGCCGGCCCTCGCCGCTCTCCGGCAGATCACGGGCGGCTGGCGGACCCGACGGAATGTGTGAGTGAGGGCGCGCGCGTCGGGCGCGGCATCAGCCGTGGGATACGGCACTGCGACGACATGCCGTATCCCACGCTCCATCGATCCGAGATCAGGGGGCCAGTTTCGCCAGCGGGCCCGGGTAGAGGTATTTCTTCTCCGGGATCTTCGTGCTGTGCGCCCAGGCGTCGAAGAAGCCGGAGAGGTCCTTTCCGGAGACCTTCTGGGTGAGCGCCTCGAACTGCGGCCAGGTCGCGTTGGAGTAGCGGTGGTCGTGGGTCCACTGCTTGAGGGTCGCGAAGAACGCCTTGTCGCCGACGGTGCGGCGCAGGGCGTGCAGCATCAGCGAACCCTTTTCGTACAGCACCCCGTCCAGCTCCTTGCCCTTGCCGGGGTCGTAGAGCTTGAGGCCCCAGTACTTGGGGTCGTTCTTGTTCTCCTCCACCGTCTCGCGGTAGTACCCCTTGTCGAGGTCGGAGCCGAGGCTGTGTTCGTGCCACAGCTGGTTGGCGTACTGCGCGAAGCACTCGTGGATGCAGCCGTTGCGCCAGTCGGCGGCGGTGACGCTGGCGCCGAACCACTGGTGGGCGTTCTCGTGGACCATCGGCTCGTCGGCGTACTGCCCGACCATCCCGCCGCTGTACGTGGGGCGGGTCTGCGTCTCCAGGGCGTTGGGGCCGCGGCCATCGCCGCCGGTCACGGCGATGCCGCCGGCGGAGGAGAACGGGTACGGGCCGAACTTCGACGACAGGAAGTCCAGGATCTCCGGGAGCCGGTCCATCCACTCCTGGCTCGCCTCGTTGCCGGGGCTGTAGGCGTTGATGACGGGCGTGCCGTCCTTGAGCTTCAGGTTGTGCACCGTGAACTTGTCGACGGCGAAGGCGCTCAGGAACGTCGCCAGTGGCTTGTCCTCGTGCCAGCGGAAGGTCTTGACGGCCTTGCCGTCGGCGTTCTTGCCGGTGGTGGTCTTGCCCGGCAGCCCGCTGCCGATCGCGGTCCAGCCGTCCGGAACGGTCGCGGTGAGCTGGAAGGTCGCCTTGTCCGAGGGGTGGTCGTTCGACGGGAACCAGGAGGACGACGAGCGCGGCGAGCCCGAGACATAGGCGCCGCCGTCCTTGAGGGTGTGCCAGCCTTCGTTGTCCGGCTTGCCCGCGTAGCGGACGCGGACCGTGAACTTCTTGCCCTTGGCGAGCTGCTGGGCCGGGGTGATGACCAGCTTGTGGGCGCCGGAGCGCGAGAACGCCTTGGCGGGGGTGCCGTTGACGGCGACGGAGGCGACCGTGAAGCCCTTCAGATCCAGGCTGAAGCGGTCCAGTGCCTCGGTGGCCGAGGCGGTGACGGTGGTGTCCCCGTCCAGGCGGTCGGTGTGGGCCGGGTCGTAGCCGACGCGTACGTCGTAGTGGGAGACGTGGTAACCGGAGTTGCCGTCATCGGGGTAGTAGGGGTCGCCCGCGCCTCCGCCGCCGATGGCCGCCGAGGCAGGCCCGGTGGAGAGGGCGGACAGCGCCAGGCTGCCCGCCAGCGCGGCCACCAGTGCGGAGGAACGTTTCGTGCGTTCGCGGCGGCTGGGCAGATTCATTCGAGCTCTTTTCTCACGGATCCCGACCTCTGGCAGGCCCTTTCGACTACCAGACGTCCGGCCCCGCCCCGGGTTGCGCGGCGGACGCGCCGAACGCCGCCCATGCCCGTATTGTCGCGAGCGTGTACGAGCGCACGCGTCCTCGGTCGTGTAAGAGCGGGTACGGGCACACGCGCGCGGAACCGCAGGTCGCAGGAGGCAAGCACATGGCCACCCCCGTGAACGTCGCCGTCATCTACTACTCCGCCACCGGCACCGTCACCGCCCTCGCCCGGCAGATCGCGGACGACGCCGAGCAGGCGGGCGCCCAGGTCCGGCTGCGCCGGGCGGCCGAGCTGGCACCGCAGGCCGCCATCGACTCGAACCCGGCATGGGCCGAGAACATCGCCGCCACCACCGATATCCCCGAGGTCACCCCGGACGACATGCTCTGGGCGGACGCCGTGATCTTCGGCTCGCCCACCCGCTACGGCAATATCGCCTCGCAGCTCAAGCAGTTCATCGACACGCTCGGCGGGCTCTGGCAGCAGGGCAAGCTGGCCGACAAGGTCTACAGCGGCTTCACCGCCAGCGCCACGAAGCACGGCGGCCAGGAATCCACGCTGCTCGCCCTCTACAACACGGTCCACCACTTCGGCGGCATCCTCGTGACCCCCGGCTACACCGACCCGGCGAAGTTCGCCGACGGCAATCCGTACGGCACCTCGCATGTCGGCGGCCCGGACACGCCGGTGGACGACGACGCCCGTACCGCGGCCCGTATCCAGGCCGAACGGGTGGTGAAGTTCACCCGCGCCATCAAAGACGGGCTGGCCGGGTCCGCCGGGCTTGCCGCGCGCGGTTGACGGGTAGCCGCAGCGAATGGCACTTCACAAGGGACCGGACGGATCGGATGGCGCGGCCGAGAAGCGCGGCTACTCGGTCAACCCCTTCTACGGCGAGGCCGACCCGGTGGGCGGGATGGCGGCGACGCCGCCGAGGCACCACTTGCCGGACGGCCCGATGACGCCGTCCGCGGCGTATCAGTTCGTCCGCGACGAACTGATGCTCGACGGCAACTCCCGGCTGAACCTGGCGACGTTCGTCACCACGTGGATGGAGCCGCAGGCGGGCGTGCTGATGGCCGAGTGCCGCGACAAGAACATGATCGACAAGGACGAGTACCCGCGCACCGCCGAGTTGGAGCAGCGGTGTGTGACGATCCTCGCCGACCTGTGGCACGCGCCCGACCCGCTGTCGGCCGTCGGCTGTTCGACCACCGGTTCCAGCGAGGCGTGCATGCTGGCCGGGATGGCGTTCAAGCGCCGCTGGGCGCAGCGGAACGCCGACCGTTACCCGTCGAAGGCCCGCCCCAACCTGGTGATGGGCGCGAACGTCCAGGTCTGCTGGGAGAAGTTCTGCAACTTCTGGGAGGTCGAGGCGCGCCAGGTGCCGATGGAGGGCGACCGCTACCACCTCGACCCGGCCGCCGCGGCCGAGCTGTGCGACGAGAACACCATCGGGGTCGTCACCGTACTCGGCTCCACCTTCGACGGTTCGTACGAGCCGGTGGCCGACGTGTGCGCGGCGCTGGACGCGTTGCAGGAGCGTACGGGCCTCGATGTGCCGGTCCATGTGGACGGCGCGTCCGGCGCGATGATCGCGCCCTTCCTCGACGAGGAACTGACGTGGGACTTCCGGCTGCCGCGCGTCGCCTCCATCAACACCTCCGGACACAAGTACGGGCTGGTGTACCCGGGGGTGGGGTGGGCGCTGTGGCGGGACAAGGAGGCGCTCCCGGAGGAGTTGGTCTTCCGCGTCAACTACCTGGGCGGCGACATGCCGACCTTCGCCCTGAACTTCTCGCGCCCCGGCGCGCAGGTGGCGGCCCAGTACTACACCTTCCTGCGGCTGGGCCGGGACGGCTTCCGCGCGGTGCAGCAGGTGGCACGCGACGTCGCGACGACACTGGCCGGACAGATCGAGACACTGGGCGACTTCCGCCTCCTGACGCGCGGCGACGAGCTGCCGGTCTTCGCCTTCACGACGGCCGACGGCGTTGAGAACTTCGACGTCTTCGACGTCTCACGCCGCCTGCGCGAACGCGGCTGGCTGGTCCCCGCCTACACCTTCCCCGCCAACCGCGAGGACCTCTCCGTCCTCCGCATCGTGTGCCGCAACGGCTTCACCCACGACCTCGCCGACCTCTTCATCCAGGACCTCACCCAACTCCTCCCCGAACTCCACCGCCAGCCGGGCCCATTGGGCCGCCCGGAGGGGGCGGCGACGGCCTTCCACCACTGAACGCGTCGCGGGGGCCTTCACTCGTGGTCAGCGCCTTGCGCCCGCGGGCCACAGGACGCGAACCGGCACCCCGTTCCGCTCGGCGTGGGCCACGACATCCGCCGTCCCTCCGTGCCCCCGCGCGGGTTCGCCGTCCCACACGGCCAGCACCTCGTCCGCGAGCCCGACGAGGATTTCGCTCCCCGCCATGTGCGCCTGGGGGTCGGAGGTGGTCTTGCCCGTACGGTGGATTTCGACGGCCTGGTGCACGAGCCGGTCGTACAGCTGTCGATGCCCCTCGGGCAGGCCCTCGCGATAGCGCTTGGCGGGAACGACCACTTCGAGGCGTCCGCCGTGCGCCAGGACAGCCTCCGCGAACCAAGCGTCGGGGCCGTCAGCGATGCAGGAGACACCGACCAGATCCGCGGCCGAATACTGAGTGACCGCCTCCCCGAGCATTTTCCGAACCTGGGACTCAAGCTCTTGGCTCAGTCCGCGGTGACCGGTGATCCCCACACGCATGGGCTCCTCCTTCAGAGGTGAACGCCGTGAAAGCGCCCGTCGAATTCGCGCACGACCTTGGGAGGCGACGTGCAGGTCAGCGAGCGACGCATCGCGCGGGCGCACTCCACCACGCGGCTGGACTTGTATTGAAGCCCCGTGCTGACAGCCCGCGATGCCAGGGAAAAGGCCGCCTCCACTCTCCCGGCCGCAAGGTGGCCGGCGGCCAAATCCAGCATGGTGAGGGCCCGCTGTTTGTCGTTTCCATTGACCAGGGCTTCCGTGCCGGCCGCGAACACCCACTGAGGCAGGCCGAGCCTGGCACCACAAGCAGTGCGGCAAGCCGCGACTTTCGCGACGTCAAAAGGGAATACCCACGGCCACAGCGGCGGCTCCCCGGCGCTCAGTGTCTCCGCCAGACCCCGACTGCGGATGAGCGCCTGGTCCGCTCCCCGTTGATTCCCATTCACCGCGTACGCGAGAGCCTCGACGGAAGTCAGCCAAGCATCGGCCACAGCCGGGGGCGCGTCCCCCAAGTACCGCCGCGCGTCCCGTGAGAGGTTGAGCGCTTCGACGCCGTTGCCGACGTACGCTTCGAACTGCGCTTGGCTGCCTGCCTGGTAGGCCGTCAAGAGTGGGTCTCCGAAGGCGCGGGCGGCCCGTACCGCCGAGCCGTACCAACGCCGTGCGGAACCGTGGTCCCCCATGTCCAACGCCAGCCATCCTGCGAAGCTCGCAGCCTCACTGGCGACAGCTGCCAGCCGAACACGCGCATTCTGATGCGAAGCGTGCCGACTGATGCTCTGGATCAGCCGAATATGAGACTCGACGGCGTCCGCGAGATCCCGTGACGGAGTGGAACCGTCCAGCCTGCGGTATATCGCCGTGTTGAGCCGTAGGGCTGCTGCTTGGCTTACGGTTCCATCCGGCTCGGGTGCCGCGCCGAGCAGGGGCGAGGCCGCTGTGGCGGCGATGCTTCCTAGAAATCCGCGTCGTTCCACTGGGTCTGTCCCGCCTCGTAGCGCGTGCTTATCGGCGAGGCCAACAACCTGGGGCGGGATTTCCAAGTGCAGGGCGACGGCCGACAGGATGTCGGTCCCGTACGAACCTGGTCCGCGCTTTTCCAACCTTGAGATCGCTGACTGGGACAGGCCACATGCCTCGCCCAACTGTCGTTGTGTCATTCGAGCTTGTTTTCGAACCATCTCGATGACCTTGCCGTAGTCGCCAGCACTACTGGCGTCTCTGATGGCCGATGACTGCCAGTTCAACGGCGTCCCTCCCACGGTACGAGCTCACCCAACGGTGCCACGAATTCCGTACCCGCTGTGCGCATATCCACATGTGAGTGATGCATCGGCGATGTACTCGGACCGGCCGCCGAGCGTTCACTGCCTGTCAGCCGTCGGAGGGAACCGCATTCGCATGGGGTTCCTTGACCGGCGACCTGGAGGAGAGCCCGCACCGCGCCACCCCCGTCGTGGAGGCGGACGCCCCACCCGTGGAGGGAAGACCGTGAACTTGCCCGCGACCCGGCCGCACGCAGTTGGTGCCCCCGGCTATGACGAGACGCTGCTCTGCGAACCGGAGTCAGCGCATCGCGCTCGCCTACTCGTTTCCGCCGCCCTCAGCGCTTGGGGCGCAGACGAGTTGGTTGATGCCGGAAGGTGGATCGTCTCCGAGTTGGTGACGAACGCCATGGACCACACGCGGTGTCGCGTGGTCCGCGTGGCTGTTCGGCGGCCGACTGACCGCTTGATCCGAATCAGCGTCAGCGACAAATCTCGCGCCCTCCCGAAGGTGCTCCGTCCTGGCAGCGACTGCGAGGAGGGGCGCGGCCTGGTTCTGGTCGACGCTCTGAGCTGGCGTTGGGGCTGTGACCGAAGGCATTGGGGCAAGGTCGTATGGGCTGAGCTTCGCGCGGATGAGAGCGCCTGATGTCCAAGCACGCCAACCGGGCCGCCCTCGCTCCTCACGATGCCGACCGGCCCCCCGTACCGTTCGCCGTCGCATACGACGATGAACAGGGCTGCCCGCTGGACGAGTTGACCGTTGAGGCCACTTCTGGTGAGGAGAAGCCGATGAATCGCACCATCCGCTACATGCCGTGGAAGATCACGCCGGAACCTTCGGCACGACCCGACTACCGCGCCGACTGCATCACAGGCGAGGAGTCCGGCAAGGGGAAAGACTGCGGCGAGATGATCCGCTCCGGCGGCCCGGACTGGGTCGAGGAATGGATGCGCCGCCACACCCAGGCAACCGGCCACCCCCGCTACCGCCGGGCCAGCGCCGACTACGTGACACTGGAACCTCCGGGTGAGCCGGGCTTGGTGATCCCCGGCGAAGTCGCTCAGCCCCGCGCGCTGCCTGCTGGGGGCGACGCTTCATGAGAGGGATCGCCACGTTTCTCGTGCTCGCTGGCTGCCCGGCCATGGCGCTCCTGTACACGATCACCACGCGCAACCACCCCTGAACTCCCCTCCCCGCCGGTGACCCCACGAGGACCCGGCGGCGAGGCGGAACCACCCGACACGCGGACGAAGGGAGCTGCCTATGACACGCCCGTAGATGCCACCACGACCCGC
Organism: Streptomyces sp. NPDC044033; assembly: GCF_056434425.1. Classification (NCBI taxonomy): domain Bacteria; kingdom Bacillati; phylum Actinomycetota; class Actinomycetes; order Kitasatosporales; family Streptomycetaceae; genus Streptomyces; species Streptomyces sp. NPDC044033. Next base: position 104,810 of record NZ_JBWKFF010000020.1, read on the forward strand.
CCTGTGGTGACGCACGGGGGGCAGGCCACCGAAAAACCGAGAACCCGAGGACGCATGGAAGTGCACGACCTCGTCGGCTGGCTGACTACCGACACCCAGACCGACGACCAGGACCAGACCGACACCAGCGACGCCGACACCAACGACGCGTCGTCATAGAGAATCCCGCCCCGGTCGCACGCCCGTGAAGCGAAGCCGGCCGGGGGCGGGGCGGCACAACCCCCGCACGATTACGGCAGAGGACAGCGGGAATCGGACGACAGCAAGTGCAGTGCACCTTTCGCAGAGAGGCACGCGCATGACCGCAACAGCGAACGATCTTCGGACGGGCCGCGCGCTCGTCTCCGAAGAACTGTTCGACAGCATCGCGCACTTCGTCTCTGTTCCCTCCGGGCAGACGCCGGAGCGGGCAGAGACGATCACGGACCAGGCGCTCGCCTTCGTCGCCACGGCGGCAACCGCCAACGTCCCTATGGTCCCCAGTGACGACGTGGATCACGGGCTCCACGCGTTCATCCTGCACACCAAGGACTATGCGCAGTTCTGTCACGCCCACGGCGGGCGGTTCATCCATCACCGCCCGCACACTGGCAACGGTGGGCGGAGCGTCGCAGCGGTCAACGCAACGGTGCGCTCCATGAAGGCAGCCGGGTTCCGGGTGTTCGATGCTCTGTGGACCGTGGACGGTACGTCCGTGGCGCAGTGCGACAGCGACGACGGCCGACCGTACTGACCTCGCGGCAGTAGCCTCCCGTCACCCATGGGGCCGTCCCTCAAAGCTTGGGGGCGGCCCTGTCGCCGAGAGGATCACTGTGGTGCCTGAACCATTCGACATCCCCAAGCACGTTGCAGACGCGGTAAAACCCCTGACCACAAGGCTCGTCGCCAACCGGCGGGGTTCTACTGTCTGGGATGTGGAGACACCCGCCGGCCGCCTTGCCGTCAAGCTCGGCTATCGCTGCCCCCCACACGACTGGACCGCACTGGCACCCGCGCGTGAATCGGTCATCCTTCGCCAGATCATTCCGGAGGAGGTTCAGTGCGGTGAATGGGCCGAGGGGACATGGAGTGCGCAGCCGTGGCGGGAAGGGGTGGACCTGTTCAGCCGATGGGAGCGCCATCGGGCCCATAGATCAGTCCCCAGCCTCGCCGAAGCGCGCTCGTGTGCTGCCGCACTGTCCGCCTTGCACGCGAAAGGCTGGGCGCACGGCGACGTACAGCCGAACCATCTTCTGATGGATACAGCCTGCACGTGGCTCATTGATCTTGGGCTGGCGAGCGGCGGCGGGCACGTCTCGGGCGCCTACGATTTCCCGTACCGCGGGTGCCTTGTCCACTACGAGGCACCGGAGATTTCGTGCAGCGTGCTGGAATCGGGCACGGCGGCCCCGTCGCGTGAGTCGGACGTGTACGCGCTCGGCGCTTCTCTTTTCATCAGTGCCACCGGGTGGCGGCACGTGGACTATCCGGACGACGCGCCCCGCGAAGGCCAGCGACGCGCCATCGTGAGCAAGCCGCACCGGCCCGTGGACATCCCCGGTCCTTTGGGGAGTCTGATCACAGCCATGATGCGCCGAGACCCAGCTGCACGGCCCACGGCTGCCCAAGTCGCGGACTCCCTGAACGAAGCGGCGTACCCCCGCCCCTAGCGACCCCGGCTCCGCGTTTGATGGGTTCCCCCACTGACGGCCGCGGGGGGGGGGGGGGGGGGGGGGGGGGGGAGGAAGGAATGATTGCGACCGAAAGATCCCTCAACTCTTGTAT
>NZ_JBWKFF010000020.1:106583-135700 GCF_056434425.1 Streptomyces sp. NPDC044033
TCTCCCCCTCCCCTCCTCCCCCCCCCCCCTCCCCCCCCCCCCCCCCCCCCCCCCCCCCCCGGTCCCGTACACACGACGGCCCCGGTACCTCGTCGGAGGTACCGGGGCCGCTCTGTTCCGCGGGGAGCTCAGGACGAGCGTCCCCTTCCCCATCGAGATCGATCTGCGGGACATCATCGAGTCGTGACGAGCCCGGCGACCGTCAGTCCGGCGTCCGTCACCGCGACAGCCCCCGGTACCTCCGTACCGCCAGTGGCCCGAAGACCGCGAGCAGGACCACCGGCCAGGCCACGGCGAGGGGTGGGGCGTGGGTGGCCGCCCAGGAGTCACCGCCCCAGCCCGGGTTGCCGAAGAGTTCGCGGACGGCGGTGGCCGTGGCGGACATCGGGTTCCATTCGGCTATGGCGCCGAGCCAGCCCGGCATGGACTCGGCCGAGGTGAAGACATTGGAGAGGAAGCCGACGGGCCAGATCAGGATCTGCACGGCCTGTACGAGTTCCGGGTTACGGTGCGCCAGGCCGCGGCGGGTCATGGTCCAGGCATCGGTGAGCACCCAGTTCGTCATGCGGCGGCACCCTCCTCGGTACGTACTCCCGCGCCCGTGAGGCGCAGGAACACCTCGTCGAGCGTCGGACGGCGCAGCGCGATGTCCTCCACCTCGACGCCGGCCGCGCCGAGCGCCCGCAGCGTCTCGGTCAGCGCGGCCACCCGATCGGCGACGGGCGCGCTGACCCGCCGGCCGTTGGAGTCGATCGGGTGGCCCGAACGGCGGCGGCCACCACCGAGGCAACGGCGTCGAGTTGGTCGGCGCGGCGCACGACGACGTCGACGCGGTCGCCACAGGGGTTGCCGGGACGGCGATTGCCATGATCGCGCTTCCCCAGCGGCAGACGTTGGCCAGGTGCATACTGGCCCCTGCTTTCGCTCACGGGGAGGTCGCAACAACCTATGCATTCACCCCATATGCCGGATTCTGTGAAGTTGGGCAAAAACCACTGTCGGCCTGCGTAACATCGCAGGTCGCGGCCTGTGGTCCCCGCGCACGCGGGGGTGGTCCCTCCCACACGATCGGGTCCGCGTACAGGGCGATGTGGTCCCCGCGCACGCGGGGGTGGTCCCTCCCACACGATCGGGTCCGCGTACAGGGCGATGTGGTCCCCGCGCACGCGGGGGTGGTCCCGGTTCATTCATTGTGGAGGGCGAGAAGTACCAGTGGTCCCCGCGCACGCGGGGGTGGTCCCGCGGAGAGGGTCAAGAAGGCCGCGGACGACATGTGGTCCCCGCGCACGCGGGGCGACTTCCTAGCATCGGCACCCTAGTCGCCCGCCTGCTGCTCACCCTGCGGCAGACCGCCGCCGCCCACTGACAACCACCACGCCCCGCACCGGCTACGTGCCGGTGCGGGGCCTTCTTGCGTTGGCGACGAATCAGACTCCGCTACGGGCCGCGAACGCGACGAACGCGGACCACGCGACGGGGGAGAGAGCAAGGACGGGACCGTCCGGGTCCTTGCTGTCGCGGACGGGAACGACGCCGGTAGCGGCGACGGCGGGTGCCCATTCAACGCAGTTGGAGTTCGAATTGCTGTAGCTGGACTTTCGCCACTTTGCGCCAGCCAGGTCAGCCCTCATAGTTTTCCGCCGTTTCGATAATCAGACGCCGTGACGTCTCTTCGGATAGCGCCTTACTCGAAATTTCCCGGAACGCCATGTCGTATTGATCGACCTCAGTCGGTCTGTCCAAGTAGAGGTCGCCCGTGTAGCCGTCCGCGAAAACGGTTGGCGGTTCGGTCGGCTTACCGTTCCCGCTTGTGGGGAACCGCAGGACAGTGAACTGGCCGGACATGACGCCCTCGTGCAGTCCTGCGGCGAAGGGGACGACCTTGACCGTGACAGTGGGCAGCTCGCTGAGGGTTGCCAGGTGCCTCAGTTGCCGCGCCATCACTCGGTGACCGCCGACTGGGCACTTGAGCACGGCCTCATAGAGGACCACCGAAACTTGCGGTGGGTTGATTACCCTGGTGAGCGCCGTCCGGCGCTTGAGTCGAAGCTGTACGCGTCGCTCCACTTCCGCTGGGTCTTTGTCCGGGTGTCCCGCTTCGATGATGCGCCGTGCGTACTCCTCGGCTTGGAACAACCCGGGGATCAGCGTGGATTCATAGACATCAAGGTGCGACGCCGCTTCCTCAAGCCCAATGAAGAGGTCGAACCCCTCTGGGATCACATCGCCATAGGCGTGCCACCAACCCCGAGCTTTTGTTTCCTTCGCGATGGCCTTCAAGGCTTCAGTCAGGTCCGATGGTGCTCCGTATACCCGACACATGACTTCGACCTCATGACTGCGGATCGACGTCCTACCGGATTCGATCCGCCACAGCGTCGCCGTGGAACGCTCCAGCTCCTTCGCCGCCAGCTTTACGGTAAGTCCAGCCTGCTCGCGGAGTTCAGATAGATATCGCCCCAGTTGCCTGCGCGGCACCGTCGAACCAGTCGGCCCGGTCAGATCTTCCGACATACCCCCACCCCTTCCCGTTACGTGCATCTGAAACGCCCTCGCGCCCAAAATGAAAGCATCTGCGTGAGCGACCTGCAATGCACGTCAACAAGCTGAAGCGACTTCGCATGAAGTCTTGCAGAGTGCGTCTCTTCAGGAGCATTCTGAGCACTCCCCAACCCGCTTCGGCCGTACATGGCAGCGGAGATGAGGAGTGGCGATCATGTGCACACGCACCCCCGCCGTTCGAACTCGTAGCGAAGACACCGTTGTTGAAACAATCATTCGAGCGGGCGGTGCGTGGCACATGGCTCCGGTGTGGTGGCCCGCCGAGAGCGAATGCCGACGCGACCGCCACGTTCTGGCGCGTGTTCGGACCGAGTTGGGTCGAATGAAGTGGCTGTTCTCGTGAGGAGCCGAGCGCGGGAAGCGCTGTCCCGGCTGATGGCCGAGCAGGGCGTCAACGGGGCGCTCCTGGTGCCGAACGGCACGGACATTCGGCTCGGCCCGGACAGCCCTCCGCCCGACCCCTTCACCTTCCCGCCGTGCCGGTGCGCCAAGTGCCGCGCGGGGCACGGCATGCCGGACACCTCCGTACGGCTGCGCGCCAACGACGCCGACGACCCACCGAACAGGAACGAGCAGTGAAGCAGCCCCCGCTGGCACGCCTTCGCCGAGCGTGCCGCGACGTCGAGCGGTGGTGGTCGCTGTACGGCCAGTTCTCCCGCCCGGTGCGCGCCGTGTGGCCGAGTCGGCGACGCGTACACCACGCCGTGACAGCGCGGCGCACCGAACCCCGTTACTACGACGCGGCGTTGATGCGCATCGCGCTGCGGATCAAAGACATCGAAACCGCCTCGGGAAAGCCGGACGAAAGCCGGCTCCTCCGGCGACTCCTCGGCCCCGAGGCCGAACAGATCATGAGGAGACGCCGATGAACCGCACTTTCCGGTACATGACCTGGACGTTCGAACAGGACGCAAGCACGTATCCGGAGTACAGCGCCACATGCGTCACAGAGGAAGAGAGCGACTGCGGCGAGATGATCCGCTCCGGTGGCCTGGAGTGGGTCGAGGAATGGATGCGCCGCCACACCCGGGAGACGGGACACACCCACTACTGCCGGACCGTCGCCGACTACGTGACGATGGAACCGCCGGAGGAGCACACGGGCCGCACGGTCATCGGCGAGACGGCACCGCCCCGGCTCGCACTGTCCTCCCACCCCACAAGAGGCGGGCCGGAGTGACCCTGGCCCGGGTCTCCGCGCTCGTCGTGACAACGGCCTCATTCGTCAGCGTGCTCGCGCTCACGCTGATCGTGGCCATCCGACGCTGAAGCTCCCGCCACTTCGCCGGTGGCTGCCGCACAGGCTCGGGCGGGGTGGCGGAAAACCCCACCCGGCACTCCCACCACTGAGCGCGCGGCGGGGACCTTCACTCGTGAGGGTGGCGCTACGGCCGTATGCAGTACATGTGTCCACGAACTCGCACAGGATCCAGCCCGTGGGAGCAGTGATGGCCGCAGAAGCCAGGCATGAGCAGTGGGAGCAGGCCACCCCGGAGAACTGGATGGACCCGCCGATGAACGGTTGGACCTACGACCAGGTGAAGGAGCTGTCCCTGCAGTTCGACTGGGAACTTGTGAATGGGACGATCATGGTTCGTGGGATGACGGTTCAATGGCTCGACATGGTGCGCAACAGGCTCTACTTCACGTTGCACCAAGCCCGGCGCGAGCCGTACACAGCCGAGGCCGAGCGCTGCGTCATGCTCGATGAGAAGACCGTCGTGAAGCCGGACCTCGTGGTCTTCGACAAGCGCGACCTGGACCCCTTCGAAATGGAGTGCGTCCCCGTCGAGAAGGTGGCGCTGGCCGTGGAAGTAGTCTCCCCGGGCTCCCGGCGTGAGGACCGCTTCCTCAAGCCCGGCATGTTCGCCGAGACCGAAGTTCCCTATTTCTGGCGCGTGGAGCGCGGGGACGACAACTTTCCCGTAGTCCATGAATTCCGGCGCGACCACGAGACAGGCGTATATCTCCCGGCTCCCGAACGCCCCGTTCACACCGGCGTATTGAGGGTCGAGGCCCCCTTCCCGGTCGAACTCGACCTGCGGAGCCTGGTCGAGTTCTGACCGGCGGGCGGCGGGCGCGGCGAGCGGCAGGGTCAGTGACAGGCAGCGAGCGGCAGGGTCAGCGCGACAGCCGCTGGTACCTCCGCACCGCCAGCGGTCCGAAGATCGCGAGGAGCGCCACCGGCCAGGCGACGGCGAGCAGTTGGGCGTGGGTGGCCGCCCAGGAGTCGCCGCCCCAGCCCGGGTTGCCGAAGAGTTCGCGGACGGCGGTGGCCGTGGCGGACATCGGGTTCCATTCGGCTACGGCGCCGAGCCAGCCCGGCATGGACTCGGCCGAGGTGAAGACGTTCGAGAAGAAGCCGATGGGCCAGATCAGGATCTGCACGGCCTGTACGAGCTCCGGCTTGCCCGCCACCATGCCGAGGTAGATGCCGATCCACAGCATCGCGAACCTCAGGAGAAGCAGCAGCCCCAGCGCGTACAGCGCCTCGCCGAAGCCGTTGTGCCAGCGCCAGCCCATGAGCAGGCCGACGCCGACCATCGCGAGAAGGCTCGCCGCCGACTCCAGCATGTCGTCCGCGCTGCGGCCGACCAGCACAGCCGAGGGAGCCATCGGCATGGCGCGGAAGCGGTCGATGACGCCTCGGTTCAGGTCCTGGGTGAGGGCGACCATGGTGGCTTCGAGGCCGAAGGCCATGGTGAGGGCGAGCATCCCGGGGATGAGGAATTCCTTGTAGTCACCGCCGCCCGCGACGCTCATGCCGCCGCCGAGGAAGTAGGCGAAGACCAGCAGCATCATCACCGGGAAGGCGAGCCCGACGAGCAGCTTCACGGGCCGGCGGGCGCGGTGCGCGAGGCCGCGGCGGGTCATGGTCCAGGAGTCGGTGAGCACCCAGTACGTCATACGGCGGCGTCCTCCTTGGTGTGGGCGCCCGCGCCCGTCAGGCGCAGGAACACCTCGTCGAGGGTCGGCCGGCGCAGCACGATGTCCTCCACCTCGACGCCGGCCGCGTCGAGCGCCCGTACGGTCTCGGTCAGCGCGGCGACCCGGTCGGCGACGGGCGCGCTGACCCGGCGGCCGTCGGGGTCGGTCGCCGCGGTGGCCCGTACGGCGGCGGTCACCACCGAGGCGGCGGCGTCGAGCTGGTCGGCGTGGCGCACGACGATGTCGACGCGGTCGCCGCCGATCCGGGCCTTGAGCTCGTCGGGAGTGCCCTCGGCGGCGACGCGGCCCGCGTCGAGGAGGGAGATCCGGTCGGCGAGCTGGTCGGCCTCCTCCAGGTACTGGGTGGTCAGCAGTACGGTCGTACCGCCGCCGACCAGCGAACGCACGGCGTTCCAGACCTCGGTGCGGCCGCGCGGGTCGAGGCCGGTGGTCGGCTCGTCCAGGAAGAGCACCTCCGGGGCGAGGACCAGGCTGGCGGCGAGGTCGAGGCGGCGGCGCATGCCGCCGCTGTACTGCCCCACGGCCTTACGTCCGGTGTCCCCGAGGTCGAAACGGTCCAGCAGTTCGGCCGCCCGCGCGGCGGCGCCCCGCGCCCCGAGGTGGTAGAGGCGGCCGAACATCTCCAGGTTCTGCCACCCGCTCAACTCCTCGTCCACGGCGGCGTGCTGGCCGAGCAGCCCGATCCGGTGGCGTACGGCGTCGGCGTCGCGGCGCACGTCGAAGCCGGCCACCTCGGCCCGGCCGCCGTCCTGCCTCAGCAGGGTGGCGAGGATCCGTACGGCGGTGGTCTTGCCCGCCCCGTTGGGGCCGAGCAGGCCGTGCACGGTGCCGCGCGGCACGGTCAGGTCCATGCCGTCCAGCGCGGGCTTGCCTCCATAGGTCTTGCGCAGCCCTTCGACGACGATCGCGAGATCGGTGTCGGCCAATGAACTCTCCTTCGAGGAGGTAATCAAATTTGACTACTTGCTCGCGAAGGTAACTCGCCACCGACCTCTAGTCAAACTTGATTACATAGCTTCCCGGCCGGTCGAGTCACTCAGTACGCGCCCCGTACCGGCCCCGCCCGCCGCGTCCCCCGCGCCGTCCTCGGAGCGGAAGCCCGCCCACTGGTCACCCTCGCCCGCCATCACGTACGCCCCGGCCTCCAGCCGCTCGATCAGGCCGCGCGTCCACTGCGCGCCGCTCTCGGCGGTGTGCACCCACATCCCCATGATCTCGCCGATGTGGCCCCAGTCCTCGCCCTCGCCCGGGGTCCAGTGCCGGGCCACCTCGGCGCGCCACCGCTCCATCCCCGCGATCCGCTCCTTGAGCAGCGCGATGGCCTCGGCGCGCGGCAGATCCACGATGAAGCCGATGCCGGCGCTCAGTACGTCGACCTTCGCGTCATGCGCGGTGAGCGCCTCGCGGAGCAGCTTGAAGTACTCCGCCTCGCCCGCCTCCGTCACCTCGTACTCGGTGCGCGGCGGGCCGCCGACGGTGCTCGGGGCGATGTCGTGCGCGAGCAGCATTCCCTGCTTGGCCATCTGTTTCAGCGCGTGGTAGATCGAACCCGGCTTGGTATTGGACCACTCGTGGACGCCCCAGCCTTCGAGGTCGTTGCGGACCTGGTAGCCGTGCGCCCGCCCGTGCTGACGGACGGCGCCCAGGACCAACAGCCGGATCGCGGACATCGACTCCTCATTCAACCTGTCGCAGGCTGCCCTGCACCCGCGGACCAGGTTAGACGGAGCCGATGGCCGCCTTGGATCGGGCCGGGCGGCCGGTCGGGGCCGGGTGCCCGGTCTCCGACCGGGCGTCACCCTGCCGCGCCCTCGCCCCGCGCCTCCGCGGCCACCAGCTCGAAAGCCGTCTTCCCGTCGAGCGTCTCGCGGACGATGTCCGCGTGTCCCGCGTGCCGGGCGGTCTCCTCGATCAGGTGCAGCAGCAGCCAGCGCACCGAGTGCCGGGCGCCCGGCGGGAACCAGGGGGCGGCGGGGAGCGGAAAGGTGGCGTCGAGATCGGGCAGGGAGCGTACGTACTCCTCGGTCGCGGCGGCGACCTCGTCCCAGAAGGCCAGCATGGACTCGACGGTCTCCGCGCCCTCCAGCTGGAAGCTCAGGTACCGGTCGGACGTGTCGCGCTTGATCGAGCGCGGTGCCTCCTTGGCATCCTCCAGCCAGGTCAGCTCGGTCTCCGCGACATGCTTGAGCAGCCCGGACAGGGACAGCTCCCCGGCGCTCGGCCGCTGGGCCGCCTGCTCGTCGCTCAGCCCGATGAGCGCGCGGCGGACCCCGCCTCGCTGGGCCTCCAGGAAGGCGAGCAGAGTGCCGAGTTCATCACTGAAGTCGTTCTCGGTCACGTGGGTGGGCATGGGGTCCGCCTTTCGTCGGCTCTCTTGCGCTGCCCTCACCGTAGGACCCCATGCGGTCAGCTTCTGTCCTAGATCGCCGAAATGCGACTCTGCTTCGCCGAAACTCCTCGTCGGATGCGCCGAAGTCCCCCGTCGAACCCCGTCGGACCCCGTCGGATTCGCCAACGTCCGCCGTTCGGAAACGTCCGCCGTTCGGATGCGCCACCGTCCGGGGCGGATGCGCCCCGGACCCCCCGACGGTGACGCCGACGTCCGGCGTCAGAACGGGAAGCGGCTCCGGCCGTGCTGGATCGAGATCCACTTGGTGGTGGTGAAGGAGTCGACCATGGAGTCGCCGTTCAGCCGGCCGACCCCGGAGTTCTTCTCGCCACCGAAGGGGACGATCGCCTCGTCGTGGACCGTGCTGTCATTGACGTGGATCATGCCGGTGTCGATGCGCTTGGCGATCCGTACGCCCCGCTCGATGTCGCCGGTGTGGACGGCACCGCTGAGCCCGTACTGGGTGGCGTTGGCGATGCGTACGGCCTCGTCCTCGCCGTCGAACGGGATGAGCAGCGCGACCGGCCCGAAGATCTCCTGGCCCAGTACGGGCGAGCCTTCGGGCAGCCCGGTCAGCACGGACGGCCCGACGAGCGTCCCGACGGCCGAGCCGTGCACCAGCGCGGTCGCGCCGTCGGCGATGGTCTGCTCCACGAGCGCGGTGACGGCCTCGGCCTGGCCGGCGTTGATCAGCGGGCCGATGTGGGTCGCCGGGTCCCCGGGGTCGCCGACCTTGAGCGTCTTGACCTTGGCGACGAACTTCTCGGTGAACTCCCGCTCCACCCGGCGGTCCACGAGCACCCGGTTGGCGGCCATGCAGACCTGCCCCTGGTGGATGAAGCGGCTGAAGACGGCGGCGTCCACGGCGTAGTCGATGTCGGCGTCGTCGAGGACGATCAGCGCGCTGTTGCCGCCGAGTTCGAGAATCGTGCGCTTGAAGTTCGCCGCCGCGACGGTGGCCACATGGCGGCCGACCTTGTCGGAGCCGGTGAAGGAGATGACCTTCGGCACCGGGTGCTCGATGAGCGCGTCGCCGATCTCGGCGATGTCCGTGATGACGACGTTGAGCACCCCGCCGGGCAGCCCCGCTTCCTCGAAGACCTTGGCGACCAGGCCGCCGCCGCACACAGGGGTGTTCTGGTGTGGCTTGAGGACGACGGCGTTGCCGAGGGCGAGCGCCGGGGCCACCGACTTGACGGAGAGCAGGAAGGGGAAGTTGAACGGGCTGATGACGCCGACGACACCGACCGGCAGCCGGTAGAGGCGGTTCTCCTTGCCGTCGTCCGGGGACGGCAGGATGCGCCCCTCCGCCTGGAGCGCCAGGTGGATGGCCTCCCGCAGGAACTCCCGTACCAGGTGCAGCTCGAAGGACGCCTTGACGGCCGTACCGCCGCACTCCGCGGTGATCGCCGCGGCCAGCTCGGCCTCGCGGTCGTCGATGACGCGCAGCGCGCGCTCGAAGACCAGACGGCGGCGGTAGGGGCTGGTGGCGCCCCAGGCCGGCTGCGCGCGCTCGGCCGCGCGGTAGGCCTGGTCGATCTCCTCGACCGTCGCGACGGTTATGGACGCGAGCTTCTCCCCGTCGTACGGATTGAAGTCGACGATGTCCCAGGAACCGCTGCCGGCCCGCCATTCACCACCAATGTACTGGTAGGCCAACTCGTCGAAGCAGGAGTAGTCGGGCATGCCATCCCTATCTGAGGTACGAGGAGTTCGCGACGCCCGTGCACACGCACGGGACCCTGATATTCCGTCATCGTACTGACGGATCAACCCAGTTGAACCAGATGGCGCAACAACTCCCGCGTCCCTTCCGGCGAGAGGCTGTCGGCGCGCAGCCGGTCCATTACGCGCTCGTACTGCGCGACTTCTTCCCGCTTGTCGACATAGAGCGCACTGGTGAGCTGTTCCAGATAGACGATGTCCGAGAGGTCCGACTCCGGGAAGCGCAGCATGGTGAACGCCCCGCTCTCACCCGCGTGCCCGCCATGCGCGAAGGGCATCACCTGGAGCGTCACATTGGGCTGCTCGGAGATGTCGATGAGGTGCTGCAACTGCTCGCGCATCACGTCGGCGTCGCCGTACGGGCGGTGCAGCGCGGCCTCGTCCAGAACGGCGTGGAATTGCGGCGCGCGCTCGGAGACGAGGAGCTTCTGCCGCTCCAGGCGGAGCGACACCCGGCGTTCGACCTCGGCGGCGACGGCGTTGGGCTGGCCGCGCACGACGACGGCGTGGGCGTACTCCTCGGTCTGGAGCAGTCCGTGGACGAACTGCACCTCGTATATCGAGATGTGGGACGCGGCGCCCTCCAGCCCGACATACGTCTGGAACCAGCCGGGCAGGACATCGCCGTAACTGTGCCACCAGCCCGCGACGTTGGCCTCGCGGGCGAGGCCGAGCAGGGCGTCGCGCTCCGCCTCGTCGGCCACTCCGTACAGCGTCAGCAGGTCTTCGACATCACGCGCCTTGAAGCTCACCCTGCCCAACTCCATGCGGCTGATCTTCGATTCGGAGGCGCGGATCGAATACCCGGCGGCCTCGCGGGTGATCCCCCGGGACTCCCGCAGCTTCCTGAGCTGTGATCCCAGGAGAATGCGACGCACCACTGAGCCGCTCGACTCACTCGTGGTCATTTCTGTGACCTTCCTGTCCGTTCCACACCCTTCTGAGGGCGACCCCCGCTCCCCCGGCGCCGAAGTCTGCCATCTTCGGGCTCCGTTGAGTGCCCACGCGGTTACTCAGACAAGAGACAAGCCACGTGCTTACGCAAGAGGGCGTAGGAAGAATTGCCTACAAAAATGAGCAACTTCTGACAAAGCGAGCGCGTGCACGTGCATCTGCCCTTGCATCTGCCGTACGCATTCGGAACGATGGGCCATGCACACGTGCACGTCACGTCCACGATCGCCAGGAGTGCCTCGTATGGGTACCGAAGGATCGACTCTGCTCGCGCCGTTATGGCGGGGCCTCCCACCGATCGACCCGTCCGGCGTCTCCGACTCCGCCTCCTGCGCGCTCCCGGCCCGCTTCGAAGCAGTGCGGGCGGCCCGGAGATTCACCAGATCCACGCTCCAGCAGTGGGACCTCTTCGACCTCTTCGACGATCTGGCGCTGACCGTCTCCGAACTGGTCACCAACGCCCTGAGCCACGGCGTCCCCGCCGAGCGCCCCGCGCCCGCCGCCGCGAACGTCGTCCAACTCACCCGGGAGTACGAACCGCCCGTCCGTCTGCACCTGATGCGCTGGACCTCCAGGCTGGTGTGCGCCGTACGGGACCCGAGCGAGGAGAGCCCGGTCGCGGGCGAGGCCGGGACCGCCGAGGAATGCGGCCGCGGCCTCTTCCTCGTCAACTCCCTCAGCGACAGCTGGGGGTGGCATCCGCTCGCGGGACATCTGCGCGGCAAGGTCGTCTGGGCGCTGTTCCGGCTCCCGCGCGACTGACGCCGCCTGCCGCACGACTGAAGCCACCTGGCGAGCGGGGGGCCGGCTCCGGGGGCCGGTGCCGGTGCGGGGGCCGGTGCCGTACCCCGGAGACCGGGCCGCGGGCCAGAACGGGGAACCGGGCCGGCCGGTCCCGGATCCGCAGGAAGCCGGGCCGGTCTCATATGAGGCGGGACTTGGCCCCATATGAGGCCGAGCCCGGTCCCGTACGAGCCCGATCCCGGTCCCGTACGAGGCCGGGCCGCACACGGCCGGGCCTAGTCCCGTACGAGGTAGTCGAATTCCCCGTCCTTGATGCCGAGCAGCATCGCCTCGATCTCCGCCGGGGTGTAGACGAGGGCCGGTCCGTCGGGGTGCCGCGAGTTGCGGACGGCGACCCCGCCGCCCGGCAGCTTGGCGAACTCCACACAGGAACCCTGGGAGTTGGAGTGACGGCTCTTGCGCCAGGCGACCTCTTGGAGGTCCGATGCAGCCATGCCGTTGTACGCGTGGGGCACAGGACTCTCCCGGAAATTGCAGCTGCCAACTATCAACTGCTCCGGATCATAGCTGCGTTCATGTGCCACTGCATGAGCGGATGCACGTGCACGGAGGGTGTTCCGGCCACTACTTCGCGGTAGCGGAATACGGCAACAATGCCATCTCCCGAGCATTCTTGATCGCCCGGGCCAGTTGCCGCTGCTGCTGGGCGGTGACGCGGGTCACTCGACGACTTCGGATCTTCCCCCGATCGGAAATGAACCGGCGGAGCAAATCGGTGTCCTTGTAGTCGATATACGAAATGCCGGCGGCGTACAGAGGGTTGGGGCGGGGCTTGAGCGGCTTGGCCGCGGTGCCACGTCGGGGCATGAACAAAAACCTTTCTCACATGCGGGTCACACGGAAAGCACGGAAAGTCACAGGACCGGATCGAGGAGTTCATCGAATGCGGGCGACAGCCGCCGCCAGGCCGCGGGCCCGGCCGCGTACTCGGCGTCGTCGAGCAGACACGAGTCCAGGAGCGCCCGCAGCCCGTCCCCGTCCAGCCCCGGCGATGTGAAGGCCAGGTGCTGGGCGCGGTCGCCGTGCTCGGGGTGCCAGTCCATGGCGGCGGCGACCCGGCGGTTCGGGTCGACCAGCTCCCAGGCCGCGTCCGGCAGCGCCGCGAGCCAGGGCCCGGCGCTCTCCACGCACAGCGCGCCGCCCGCCGCGTCCCACGACAGCAGCGCGTCGGGCCGGTCCGCGAGCCAGAACCGGCCGCGGCTGCGCGCCGCCGCGCAGGTCAGGTCCTCCAGCGCCGCGTACAGCCGCCCGGGGTGGAACGGCCGCCGCCGCTGCCATACGAGCGTGGCGACGCCGTCCGCGTCGGCGGCCTGCGGCAGCAGGGCACAGGCCGGGTGCTGCCGCGCGGCGGCGGCCTCCACGTCGAAGCCGGCCAGCGCGGCGGCGGCCAGCTCACCGGAGCCGACGCCGACCTGCCGGGCGGCCGGGGTGAGCTGATCGAGCAGTGCGAGGGCCGTGGGGTCGGCGGGGGAGCCGGGCTCCCCCGGGGTGTCCGCGAGGGCCAGCACCGACGCGTACTCCAGCTGCCGGGCGAAGGTGTCGCCGACCGTGCGCTGGTCGCCGGGGGCCGCCGCGAGCCCGGCCTCGGCGAGGTCGTCCCCGCACGCCAGGCAGGGCACGACCAGGGCGGGGTCCACGGCGGTGAACACGGCGGTGAGCAGCACCTCGGGCCCGCCGTGGACGGCTACGACCTCGGCCATGGCCTTCGGTTCGACGGAGTCCCACAGCTCGACGACGGCGAGCCGGCAGCCCCCGCCCTCGGCCAGCCGCTCCAGCTCCGGCACCAGGTCCTCGCGGAGCGCGCAGCAGGCGCAGTCGTTGACGAGCGGCGCCTCCCCCGTATCGAGCACGCCCCCGCGGTCGCGCACGGTCCGGCGCACCGTTCCCTCGGCGGCCGTCGCCAGGTCGTGGTGGAGCGCGACGCTCCCCGGCACGTCTCGCAGCAGCCGCTCGACCGCCGCGCGGCGCGCCTCGGAGTGCAGCCCGCCGACGATCGCGACGGGCATCCGGTCGGAACCGGCGGTCATCGCCCGGCCCCGCGCCCGCCGTAGCGGCGCTCGAACCGCTCGACGCGCCCGGCGGTGTCCAGGACGCGCGCCGTGCCCGTGTAGAAGGGGTGGCTCGCCGAGGAGATCTCGACATCGATGACGGGGTAGGTGTTGCCGTCCTCCCACTCGACGGTCTTCTCGCCGGTGGCGGTGGACCGGGTGAGGAAGGCGTACCCGGCGGCGCGGTCGCGGAAGACGACGGGCCGGTAGGCGGGGTGGATTCCGGGCTTCATGGCGCTCAGCGCTCCTCTCGGAAGGTGACGTGACGGCCGGCGACCGGGTCGAACTTGCGCAGCTCCATGCGGTCGGGGTCGTTCCGGCGGTTCTTGCGGGTGACGTAGGTGAATCCGGTGCCTGCGGTGGACCGGAGCTTGATCACGGGGCGTACCTCGTTGCGGGCCATAACCGCTACTATACGAAAACGATTCCCGTTTTCAAAAGAAGGAGGCGCGGCGCCTTGTCCGCCCACTGCCAGCTGACCGGCCGCAAGCCAGGCTTCGGCAACGCCATCTCCCACTCCCACCGGCGCACCCCGCGCCGCTTCGACCCGAACATCCAGCGCAAGCGCTACTGGCTGGCGTCCGAAGGCCGCCACATCCGCCTCACCCTGAGCGCCAAGGGGCTCAAAACGGTCGACACCATCGGCATCGAGGCCGCTGTGGCCCGTATCCGGGCCCGCGGAGGGAAGGTCTGATGGCGAAGAAGAGCAAGATCGCGAAGAACGAGCAGCGGCGCGCCACGGTCGCCCGCTACGCCGCCCGGCGGGCCCTGCTCAAGGCGGTCGCCCGCGACCCGCGCTCGCCGGAGGGGGAACGGCTCGCCGCCCGGCGCGAGCTGAGCCGCCAGCCGCGGGACGCCGCCGCCACGCGCGTACGCAACCGCGACAGCGTCGACGGCCGGCCGCGCGGCTACCTCCGCGCCTTCGGCCTCTCCCGGGTGAACCTGCGCGCGCAGGCGCACGCCGGATTCCTGCCGGGGGTGCGCAAGTCGAGCTGGTGACAGGGCCCGGGGCGCGGCCTGGTGGCACCGGCCCGGGGCGCGGGCCTGGTTGACACCTGCCCGAGGCGCGGGCCGGTGAGGGTCCGCGGCTCGGGCGTCACCGGACCACGGCTCGGGCACCGACGGCTCGCGGCCCGGGCGTCATCGGCCCGCAGCTGGGACGTCAACGGCCCGTGCGGCCCGTGCCGCTCGGGCGTCGCCGGACCACCGCCCAGACGCCAACGGCCCGAACCCCGGGGCCCGAGCGCGTCACCAGCCCGCCGCGCAGACGCCACCGGACCACCGCTCAGACACCAACGGCCCGCCGCTCAGACGCCACCAGTTCACCGCCCGGACGCCGCCGGCCCCCAGTCCGTCGCGCACACCCGCGCTCAGGGTCCACACCCGCGCAAACCGCCGCGCCCACCCACGCGGCGCGCACACCCGCCCCATTGTCAGACCCCCCTGCCAGACTCCCTACGTGAGATGGGCAGCGGCATGAGATGGGCAGCGGCAGAGGCGAGCGACGGGGGTGTCCGTCTCTGCCCGCTGACGCCCACCGGACGCCCCGCCTCAGCCGCTCGTACGGCCGGCGGTCTCGCCGAGGCCGTACGGTCGCAGCCGGACGCCGACCGCTGGGTCTGGCGGTCCACCGCCGAGGCGTACCCACGCCTTCTGGACGCCGGGGTCCGCGTCGAGCGGTGCTATGACGTGGAGGCCGCCGAGGCGCTGCTCATCGGCCATGAGGAGGGCCAGGCGGGCCAGCCGCGCTCCCTCGCCGCGGCCTGGGCGCGGCTGCGCGGGCTGCCGGTGCCCGAGGACTCGCCGCTGCGGGCCGCGGACACCCAGCCGTCCCTCTTCGCGCCGGGCCCGGTGCCGCTGCCGCCCGGCGTCGATCCCCTCGACGCGCTGCTGGAGGTGTACGCGGGGCAGCTGGCCCGGATGGACGCCGCCGAGCACCCGGGCAGGCTGCGGCTGCTGACGGCCGCCGAGTCCGCGGGCACGCTCGTGGCGGCGGAGCTGAACCGCGCCGGAGTGCCCTGGTGCGCGGACGCGCACCGGCGGCTGCTCGCCGAACTGCTCGGCGAGCGCTACCCCGGCGGGCTGGAGCCGCAGCGCCTGGCGGAGCTGGCGGAGCAGGTCTCGAAGGCGTTCGGCGGGGCGCGGGTGCGGCCGGATCTGCCGGCCGACATCGTGAAGGCGTTCGCCCGGGACGGCATCGCGCTGACCTCGACGCGGGCGTGGGAGCTGCGGGAGATCGACCACCCGGCCGTCGAGCCGCTGCTCCAGTACAAGAAGCTGTACCGGCTGCATACGGCGCACGGCTGGGCCTGGCTCCAGTCGTGGGTGCGCGACGGCCGGTTCCGCGCCGAGTACGTGCCGGGCGGCACCGTCTCCGGCCGCTGGACCACCAACGGCGGCGGCGCGCTCCAGATCCCGAAGATCGTCCGGCAGGCGGTGGTCGCCGATCCGGGCTGGCGCCTGGTGGTGGCCGACGCGGACCAGATGGAGCCGCGCGTGCTGGCCGCCGTCTCCCGCGACCCGGGGCTGATGGCGGCGGCCGGCAGCGAGGGCGATCTGTACGCGGCCCTCGCGGAGCGCGCCTTCGGGGGCGACCGGGACCGCGCCAAGATCGGGATGCTCGGGGCGATCTACGGCCAGACCTCGGGCGACGCCCTCAGACACATGTCGGATCTGCGCCGCCGCTACCCGGCCGCCGTCGCGTATGTGGACGACGCGGCCCGCGCCGGAGAGGAGGGGAGGCTCGTACGGACCTGGCTCGGCCGTACGTGCCCGCCGGCGTCCTCGGCGGCGGCCGAGGAGGCGGGGCTGCCGCAGGAGGAGGCTCCTTCCCCATCCACGTCCGGGTACGGGACGACGCCCGCCGCCCGCGCCCGCGGCCGGTTCACCCGGAACTTCGTCGTGCAGGGCAGCGCGGCGGACTGGGCGGTGCTGATGCTGGCCGCGCTGCGGCAGGACCTGGCGCCGCTGCGCGCGGAGCTCGTCTTCTTCCAGCACGACGAGGTGATCGTGCACTGCCCGGAGGAGGAAGCCGGCGCCGTGGTCGAGGCGATCCGCGCGGCGGGCGACCGGGCCGGGCGCGTCGCCTTCGGCGAGACGCCGGTGCGGTTCGCCTTCACCACGGCGGTCGTCGAGTGCTACGCGGACGCCAAGGCGTAACGATTCGCCCCGAGGCGGGGCAACGGGCGGATCTGACAACCCGCCAACCGGACGTTCACGCGAACGGCTCTCTTATCGAAGTTTCGCCGGAATTAAGGGGCTTGACGCGCGTAATGTCATTTTTCGTCATTAGCGACAAGGATCAGGAGAGCCTCATGTCCATGACTACCCCCCTTGCCACCCTCGTCACTCACGGCAAGAAGGCCGCGGCCGGCGCCGGCGTTCTCGCCACAGCCGCCGCCCTCGGTGCCACGCTGCTCGCCGCGGCCCCGGCCCAGGCCGCCCCCGCCAAGCCGTACGGCACGGTCACCAGCAGCGCCGACCTGCGCGAGCGCCAGTACCCCAGCACCGACTCCGCGACGAAGGGCAGCCTCAAGCACGGGGCCCAGGTCGGTCTCCGGTGCAAGGTCCGCGCGCAGAACATCGAAGGGAACCCCATCTGGTACCTGCTGCGGGACCGTGCCACCTGGGTGACGGCCAAGTACGTGGACAACACCGGGACCGTGCCCTACTGCAAGGACGTGCAGCGGAGCAAGACCATCCACGTTCCGGCGGGGAAGCACCTGGTGGGCTGAGCCTGACCGGCTGACGGGACATCGGGCGGCGGGCCGACGGGCCCGTGGCCCGGCTGCCCAGTCCGACGGTCCAGCAGTATGGACGGGCAGTACGGCCCGGCGCCGCGCGGAAGCGGCGCCGGGCCGTCGCTGTGTCCGGTGGGGCCCGGCCCCGTCTGACGAGGTGTCACCGCCCCTCCCCCGTGCGGCGCATCCCGACATGCGGCCCGGTCGCCGCGACCACACGATGGGCCCATGACTCTCAGCCTTGAGCAGCTGCGCCGTTGCCATGTAGCCGTCGACCTCGGGGCAGCCCGCACCCGCGTCTACCTCAAGCATCAGGGCCTCATCGTGGACGAGCCGAGCGTCGCCTCCGTGAACACCAACACCGGCGCCCTGATCGCCGTGGGCACGCTCGCCGAACGGATGGCGGGCCGTACGCCCGAGCACATCCGCGTGGTGCGCCCGGTCTCCGGCGGCACCGTCGTCGACATCGACATGGCCCAGCGCATGCTGCGCTTCCTCATCGGCGACAAGGTCCGCAGGGCGTGGCGGCGCAAACCGTCGCTGCGGGCGGCCGTCTGCGTGCCGCACGAGGCGGAGCCGCTGGCTCTGCGCGCGGCCGTCGAGACGATGACGGGCCTCGGGGCGCGCCGCGTCGAACTGGTCGACACGCTGATCGCGGCGGCGGTCGGCTGCGGCCTGCCCGTCGAGCAGGCCGAGGCGACGATGATCGTGGTGTGCGGGGCCGCGTCCACCCAGGTCGCCGTGCTCTCGCTGGGCTCGATCGTGGCCGCCGAGAAGGTGCCGGTGGGCGGGGACGCGATCGACCACGCGGTGGTGCAGCACCTGCGCAACGCGCACGAGCTGCTGCTGCCGAGCCAGGGCATGCGCCCCCTGCACCTGGCGCTGCGCGCGAGCGGTCCGGAGGGCTGGGAGGGCGCGGAGGTGCACGGCCGGGATGTCGCGACCGGGTGCGCCCGTTCCGTACGGGTCGACAGCCGGGAGGTGCGGGAAGCCATCCACACCCCGCTCACGGCGGTGCTCGACTCCATCGGGCGGGTGCTGCGGCTCTGCCCGCCCGATCTGGTGGCGGACCTCGGGGAGCGGGGCGTCGTGCTGGCCGGCGGCAGCGCGCGGCTGCCGGGGCTGGACAAGATGCTCAGGTCGGAGACCGGGATGCCGGTGCACGTCGCGCGGAACGCGGATGTGTGCGCGGTCGAGGGGCTCGGTTCGATGCTGGAGGGCCGGGTCAAGCCGCTGGTCCTGGACCCGGTCACGACGTGAGGAGCGCGTCAGGCGCTCTTGGGAACTTCTTTACCCCCACCGCAGTTCTGCCTGTGCACCCCTATTTGTATGAGGAGAGAGACGCACATGGCGCTGTGGGACAAGCTCAAGGATTCCGCGACCACGATGCAGGGCCAGCTGGTGGCGAAGAAGAACGACCTCAAGAGTGGGGCGTTCCGTGACGCGAGCATGGCTATGTGTGCGCTGGTGGCGGCTGCCGACGGGTCCATCGACGCCTCGGAGCGGCAGCGCGTCGCCTCGCTGATCGGCACCAACGAGGTGCTCCAGAACTTCCCCGCCGACGACCTCCAGGCGCGCTTCAACGACTACTGCCAGAAGCTGACGGCCGACTTCGACTTCGGCAAGGTCAGCATCATGCAGACCATCGGCAAGGTGCAGAAGAAGCCCACGGAGGCGCGGGCCGTCATTCAGATCGGCATCGTGATCGGCGGCGCCGACGGCGACTTCGACAAGACGGAGCAGGCCGTCGTCCGCGAGGCGTGCTACGCGGTCGGTATCGACCCGAACGAGTTCGACCTCTGACCGGAGGGCCCTCGCCGGCCGGTCCGGCGGGAAGTTGAGGGAGCGCGGACCGCCGAGGGCGGTCTGCGCTCTCTCATGCGGCAAGCGCGTACGGGCTCCACGTGTCGGGCACGTACAGGCCCGCACCCGACAGGCCCGTACCTGCCCGCCCCCGGCAAGCCCGTACGGGACCGCGCCTGGCAGGCGCGCCCGGGCCCCACCTGTCGGGCACGTACAGGTCCGCAGCCGACAAGCGCGTACGGACCACCGCCGCCCCGCCCGCGCCTGGCTGACGCGCCGGGCGCGGTGAGATGCCGCGGGGGGATTCGGTACGCAGCCGCGCCGCGACCGGGCCGGGGCGTACGTACGCCCCCGCAACGCCCGTATGCGCCGAGACGTACGTACGTGCCGCAGCGCCCGTACGCGCCCAGGAGCTCAGCCGCGCGCCGGTACGGCCCCGGTGTCGACCAGTTCGCGGGAGACGAAGTCCACCAGCAGCTCCCGCATCACGGTGATCGTCATGCCCGGCGCACCGGTGAGGACCTGGATCGCCGCGCCGTCGGTGAGCGCGGTCAGGCGCAGGGCCACGTTCTCGGGGTCGGCGTCGGGGCGGAAGACGCCCTGGCGTCGGCCGCGTCGTACGGTCCGTACGACCGCGTCGTGCCAGCGGGCGTAGAACTCGTTGTGCGCGGGGCGGAATTCGGGGCGCACGACCGCCTCCGCCCAGTACTGGAGCCAGATCGACCACTCGTCGCGGACCCGGCCCACTCTCGGCAGCTGCATGTCGATGAGCTTGAGCAGCCGTTCGTGCGCGTTGTCGATGGCCTTGAGCTCGACGCTCTGCCGGTTGAACGCCTGCTCCACGCAGTACTTGAGGGCCGCGGTGAGGACGTCGTTCTTGCCCGGGAAGTAGTAGTGCACGGTTCCGGTGCTGGTGCCGCAGACCTTGGCGATGTCCGCGATGCGCACGGCGTGGAAGCCGCGCTCGGCGATCAGCTGCCAGGTGGCCTCCAGGATCGCCTCGCGGCGGTCCTCGTCGCTGCGGGGCCTGTCCGCCATGTCCGCCGTCTCCCCCCATCGGTTCCGGTCGCTCCCTGCCGTCTCCATATTACTGACGCGGCAGTCAAAGGCAAGATCTGCGCCCCACCCCCTCAACACCGCCTTCTACCAAGTCAATTCCGTGTTTTCTCTTGACAGCGCCTCGGCCGAAGGAGCTAACTGACGCATCAGTCAGACACTCCGGTCGACCCGAGGAGGAGACTCCGTGCGCAGCACAGAACACGCCGGAAAGGTCGCGCTGATCACCGGCGGCGGCACCGGCATCGGCCGGGCGGCGGCGCGGGACCTCGCCGCCGGCGGGGCCAAGGTCGTCGTCTGCGGGCGCCGCCCCGAACCGCTCGAAGAGGTGCGCGCCGAGCTCACCGCCGCCGGCGCCGACTGCCTCGCCCTGCCCGCCGACATCCGCGACGAGGAGCAGGTGGCCCAGGTCGTGGAGCGCGCCGTCGAGGCGTACGGCCGGATCGACATCCTGGTCAACAACGCGGGCGGACAGTTCACCGCGCCCGCCGAGGAGATCACGCCCAAGGGCTGGCGCGCCGTGCACCGCCTCGCGGTCGACGCCGCCTGGGACGTCACCCGCCAGGTCGCGCTGCGCGCGATGCTCCCGCAACGCTCCGGCGTGGTCTTCTTCATCGCCTTCTCGCCGCGCCGCGGCATCCCCGGCATGGTGCACGCCACCGCCGCCCGCGCCGCCGTGGAGAACCTCGCCGCCGGGCTGTGCCTGGAGTGGAGCCGCTACGGCATCCGCACGGTCTGCGTCGCCCCCGGCACCATCGCCACCGACGGCCTCGACGACGCCTACTCGGCCGCCGAACGCGCCCGGTGGGAACAGGCCGTGCCGCTCGGCCGCCTCGGCCGGCCCGAGGACGTCTCCGGCGTCATCTCCTTCCTCGCCTCCCCCGGCGGCGCCTACGTCTCCGGCACGACCGTCGTCGTCGACGGCGGCGCCGACGCCTGGGGCACCGGCCACCCCGTACCCGCGCCCCTCCCGGAGGTACCCCGATGACGCTCGCCACCACGGCCCGTACGGAGCCCGGCCGCGACCTCGACGCGCTCTTCTCCCCCCGCGCCGTCGCCGTCGTCGGCGCCAGCGACGACCAGTCCAAGTACGGGAACTGGATCAGCGTGCAGGCGCTGCGGATGAGCGGCGACCGCCCCGTCCACCTCGTCAACCGGCGCGGCGGACCGGTGCTGGGCCGCCCCGCCCACCGCGCGCTCGCCGACGTGCCCGGCCCCGTCGACCTCGTCGTGATCGCCGTGCCCGCCGCCGGGTTCGAGGCCGCCGTCGAGGAGGCGCTGGCCGTGGGCGCGCGCGCCATCGTCGGCATCACGGCGGGCTTCGGCGAGCTGGGCGCGGACGGCAAGGCGCGCGAGGCGGCGCTCGCCGAGCGGGTGCGCCGGGCGGGCGCCGTACTGCTCGGCCCCAACTGCCTCGGTGTGCTGGACAGTACGAGCGGGCTCTACCTCGCCTCCAACCCGCTGCCGGCCGGCCCGGTCGGGCTGATCTCGCAGAGCGGCAACATGGCCCTCGAACTCAGCGCCTTCCTCGCCGGCCGCGGCCTCGGATTCTCCCGCTTCGCCTCCCTCGGCAACCAGGCCGACCTGGGCACGGCCGACCTCGTACGCGCCTACGCCGCCCACGACGGCACCGAGCTGATCGCCGTCTACTGCGAGGACTTCGGCGACGGCCGCGCGTTCGTCGCCGCCGCCTCGGACGCCGTCGCCGCGGGCAAGCCCGTCGTCCTCCTCACGGTCGGCGGCAGCGCCGCCTCGGTGCGCGGCGCGAAGTCCCACACCGGGGCGCTGACCAGCGACATCTCCGTGATCGACGCGGCCTGCCGGGCCGCCGGTGTGGACCGCGTCAGCAGCCCCCGCGAGATGGCCGACCTGCTGGCCGCGCTGCACCGCTTCGGGCCCGCGCCCGCCCGCCGGGTGGCGGTGCTCGCGGACGGCGGCGGACACGCCTCCGTCGCCTGCGACGTCGCGGAGGCGTGCGGGCTGTCCGTACCGGAGTTCGCCCCGGCCACGGCGGGCGCGCTCCGCGCCGGGCTGCCGCCGTCCGCGGGCGTCGGCAACCCCGTGGACCTCGCGGGCGCGGGCGAACAGGACATCGCCTCCTTCACCCGCACCCTCGACGTACTGCTCGCCGACCCGGACACCGACTCCGTCCTGGTCACCGGCTACTTCGGCGGCTACGGAACGTACGGCGAGGCGCTCGCCGCCCGGGAGACCGCCACCGCCCGCGCCATGGGCGAGTCGGTGCGCCGCCACGGCAGACCCGTCGTGGTGCACACGATGTGCGCGGACAGCGCCGCCGCAGACGAGCTGCGCGCCCAGGGCGTACCGGTCTTCGGCGCGGTCGAGGACGCCGCCCGGACCCTGGGCATGCTGGCCCGGCGCGCCGCCGCACCGGTGGACGCGCCCCGGCCGACGCCCGCCGCTCCCCCGGTGGGCGGCGACGGCTACTGGTCGGCGCGCGAGCTGATCCGCACGGCCGGGGTCGCCTTCCCGCCGGCCCGCCTGGTCCGTACCGCCGACGAGGCCGCCGACGCGGCACGCGCCATCGGCGGGCCCATCGTCCTCAAGGCGCTCGGGCTGCTGCACAAGTCCGACTCCGGCGGGGTGGCGCTCGGCCTGCGCGACGAGGAGTCCGTACGCGCCGCCCACGCCGACATGGCGCGGCGGCTGGACCCGCCGGGGTTCTGCGTCGAGGCGATGGCCGGCCTCGGCGGCGGCGTGGAGCTGATCGTCGGCGTGCGGCGCGATCCCCGCTTCGGCCCGGTGGCGATGGTCGGCCTCGGCGGGGTGGCCACCGAGGTGCTGCGCGACGTGGTCTTCGCGCTGGCGCCGGTCGCCCCCGGGCACGCCCGCACGCTCCTCGGCGAGCTGCGCGCCGCCGCCCTGCTGCGCGGCGTGCGCGGCAAGCCGGCCGTGGACCTCGACGCGCTCGCCGCGGCCATCGCGACGGTCACCGAAGTCGCCGCCGCCCACCCGGAGATCGCCGAGTTGGAGGTCAACCCCCTGCTCGCGACGGCGGACGGCTGCCTGGGGCTCGACGCCCGGATCGTCCTGGAGAACTGAACCGCAACCCTCAACGCGCAGTACGTCATAAGGAGCAGCACATGGAGTTCGCCCTCACCCCCCGGCTGGCCGAGCTGAAGCGGCGCGCGGCCGGGCTGGCCGAGAAGATCATGCCGTACGAGGACGCCTGCGAGGCCGACAACGGGCTGCCGCCCGAATCGCTCGCCGCCATCCGCGAGGAGGTGCTGGCCAGCGGCCTGCAAGCGATCAACATGCCGGCCGAGTGGGGCGGCGCGGGCCTCAGCATCCTTGAACAGGCCGTGGTGCAGGACGAGTTGGGCAAGCTCACCAACGCTCTGTGGGACACCGTCTGGCGCCCCGCCAACTGCCTGCGCGCCGCCACCCCCGAGCAGCGCGAACGCTATCTGCTCCCCGGCATCCAGGGCCGCTGCCGCGACGCCGTCGCGATCACCGAGGCCGACGCGGGCTCCGACCCGTCCGGCATCGCCACCACCGCCGAACCGGACGGCGACGGCTACGTCATCAACGGCGAGAAGTGGTTCGTCACGGTCGGCGACGCCGCGGACTTCCTGATCGTACTGGCCAATGTGCGGACGGCGGACGGCGAGGGCGCGCCCACCCTGTTCATCATCGACAAGGACCACCCGGGCGTCACCCTCAAGCGCACCCCGCGCTACACGCACACCTTCGTCTACGAGCACCCCGAGTTCGTCTTCGAGGACGTACGGGTCGGCGCGGGCGCCGTGCTCGGCGGCGTCGGCCAGGGGTACGAGCTGACCCGCGACTGGTTCACCGAGGAGCGGCTGATGATCGGCGCCCGTACCATCGGCGCCGCCGAGCGGGCCCTGTCGCTGGCCACCGAGTGGGCCCGCGGCCGTATGCAGGGCGGCGAGCCGCTGATCAAACGTCAGCTCATCCAGGGCATGCTCGCCGACTCCGTCGTCGACATCGCCACCAACCGGGCCCTCACCCACCAGGTGGCCTGGGAGTTCGACCAGGCCGACGACACGGTGAACGGCCGCAAACTGCTGCACGCCAAGGCCGCCACGGTCAAGCTCGCCGCCTCGGAGGCGTCCAACCGGGTCGCCGACCGCGCCCAGCAGATCTTCGGGGGCCGCGGCTACATGCGCGACTACCCCGTCGAGCGGATCTGGCGCGAGCTGCGCGTGGACCGCATCTGGGAGGGCACCTCGGAGATCCAGCGCCTCGTCATCGCCAACGAGATCGACAAGCGCGGCCTGCCGGGCCTGCTCTCCTTCCGGACGGAGGCGTAAGTGAGCGCCGATCCCACGGGCGCGGGCGGGACCGCGGACGGCGCCCTCGGCACGGTCCACACCGCGCGCCTCGGCGCGGTCGCCGTGCTCACCCTGCGCCGCGAGGCGAAACTCAACGCGCTCTCCACCCACCTGGAGGCCGAACTCCTCGCGGCGGTGCGCTCGGAGCCCGTACGGACCAGCCGGGCCGTGGTGATCACCGGCGGCCCGACGGTGTTCTCCGCCGGGGCGGACGTCGGCGAGCTGCGCGAGATGACACCGGAGGCGATAGCCGCCTACTACCGGGCGTCCGGCGCGGTCTACGAGGAGGTCGCCGCCCTGGAGCAGCCCACGGTCGCGGCCATCGCGGGCCACTGCCTGGGCGGCGGCCTGGAGCTGGCGCTCGCCGCCGACATCCGCGTCGCCGACGCCACGGCGCGGCTGGGCCTGCCGGAGGTCGGCCTGGGCATCCTGCCCAGCTCCGGGGGGATCACCCGGCTGGTACGGGCGGTGGGGCCCGCCCGCACCCGGGATCTGGTGCTGCGGGCCCGCCGGATGCCGGTGGCCGAGGCGCGGGAGTGGGGGCTGCTCAGCGAGGTCACGCCCGAAGGGGCCCATCTGGAACGGGCGTTGGAGATCGCGGGCGAGCTGGCGGGGCACCCGCCGCTGGCCGTGTCGGTCACCAAGCAGGTGATCACCGCCGCGACGGACGCGCCGCGCGAGTCCGCGCTCCTGCTGGAGCGGCTCGCCTACGCGGCGCTCAACCGCACCGGCTGACACCGAGGCGGCTGACACCGAAGCGGCTGCGGTGGGGGATGGGATGCGGGGCCGGCGGGGTTCGCAACGGGGCTCGTACGACCTTGGTACGGCCCTCGTACGGCCTCCGTACGACCCGAACCCGTGCCGCCCCGCCCTGCCCGTACGCCCGTACACCCGTACCGCCGGACCGCCCGCCCGGCCGAGGAGAGACAGCGAGCAGCCCACCAGCGATCAGCAGCGAGGAGACGCGACATGGCAGTCGGCACCACTGGGTCACCCGGCACCACGGGTGCCGAAGGCCCGGCACGTTCGGGGACTGAGGCACCGCCCCCGGGCGGCGGCCGCAAGCCGGTCATCGAGGCCCGGTCGATCGACTACGTACCGCTGGCCGAGCGGCACGGCAAGGTGTGGCACCTCTTCCCCGTGTGGTTCGCCGGGGACGCCCACCTGGCCACCGTCGCGACCGGCGCGATCGGCGTCGGGCTCGGCGGCAACCTCATCTGGACGGCCATCGCGGTGGTGCTCGGCTGCGCGCTCGGCACGTTCTTCATGGCCTTCCACTCCACCCAGGGCCCGCAGCTCGGACTGCCCCAAATGGTGCAGTCGCGGCCGCAGTTCGGATTCATCGGGGCGCTGCTGGTGTGGCTGGTCGCGCTGACGACGTACATCGGCTACAACGCCTTCAACCAGATCCTGGTCGGCTCCACCCTCGACCACCTGGCCGAGGTGCCGGCCGGGGCCAGCTACATCGGCTACGCGGTGATCGCCGTCGTGCTGGCCGTGGTCGGCTACGACGTCATCCACAAGGCGTCCCGCTGGCTCACGTACGTGGTGATCGCGGCGCTGGCGCTCTTCACGGTCTGCGTCATCGCCGTCCGCCCCTTCACACACGCACAGCTCGACCTGGGCTCCTTCGCGCTCACCCCGTTCCTGATCCAGATGTTCACCGCCGCCGTCTACCAGCTCTCGTGGTCCATCTACGTCTCGGACTACTCCCGCTATCTGCCGCCGTCGGTCGGCGTCCGCTCCTCTTTCTGGTGGACCTATCTGGGCGCGGGCGTCGGCGGCGCGTGGATGATGCTGGTCGGCACGGTGGCGGCGGGGCTGTTCCCCGGGAAGAGCCTCGTGGAGTCGGTGATCTCCGCGGGGGACCGGGCGTTCGGCGGCTTCGGGGTGGTGCTGCTGATCGTCACGGTGCTGCCGCTGCTGACGATGGGCGCGCTGAACGTGTACGGCGGCAGCCTCACCCTGCTGTCCAGCCTCGACTCGCTCGGCCGGTTCCGGCTGACCGTCGCCCGGCGGATCGGCGCGCTGGTCATCGTGGCCGTGGTCTCGACGGCCATCGCGTTCGGCGCGAGCGAGAACTTCGTCGAGGAGTTCGGCCACTTCCTCTCCGTACTCGGCACCCTGTTCACCCCCTGGACGGCCGTCAACCTCGCCGACTTCTATCTGGTGCGCCGGGGCCGCTACTCGATCCGGGAGATCTTCAACCCGCGCGGCATCTACCACCGTTGGAACTGGCGGGGGCTGGCCGCGTACGGGACCGGCTTCGCGGTGATGCTGCCGTTCTCGGTGATCGGCGACGCCGAAGGCCCCATGGCCCGGCTCCTCGGCGGCCTGGACGTCTCGATGCCGGTCGGGCTGCTCGTATCGGCGGGCGTCTATCTGCTCGTATGCCGCTCGCTGGACCTGCCGGCGGAACGCCTGGCGATCGCGGCGGCGGACGCGGGGCTGGACCCGGACGGGGAGTAACGCCTTTCGCTTGCGGCCCGCCCGTACTGGAACCGCTCGTGCGATCGTCCGGATACGCGGAACCGCTCGTGCGGTCGCTCCTACGTACGGACCCGCTCATACGGTCACCCGTACGCGCGGAACCGCTCATACGGTCGCTCCTACGCACGGACCCGCTCATACGGTCACCCGTACGCGCGGAACCGCTCATACGGTCGCTCCTACGCACGGAACCACTCGTGCGGTCGCCCGTACTGAACCGCTCGCGACGCGCGCAACAGGAGTCGGCGCGCGCCCGCGCGTATGCCGGACGACTTTGCACCGGCGCTGTTCGCGGCGCGCGAGCGGGGCTACTCTGAGTTGTGCGCCCCGGACCCGGCGACATGCGAACCGCTCCGTTCCGAGGAGGCGCGCACCATGCTCTTAGGTCTCGAAACCACTCCCGCCGCCCCTCATCAGACCCGTGCGGCAACCGTCTTGGCGCCCGCGGCACCCGTCACCTCGGTGATCGACGTCAGTGGAAGTCTGGACCTCACCACCGTGCCTCGGCTGCGCGAACGCCTTCGCATGGCGCAGGGCCCCGGTGTCCGGATCGTCCTCGACCTGTCGGGCGTCACCCACTGCGACGACCTGGCCCTCGGCGTGCTCGTCGCCACCGCCCGCCGGGCGCGCTCCCTCGGCGGCGAACTGCGGATTCTCGCGCCGTCGACCGCCGTGAACCGCGCGCTGGGAGCGAGCGGGCTCCGCCGCCGCCTCGCGGTCTTCCCGGAGGCAGCGGATCCGGCCCCGCTGCGGGCAGGCAAGCGGGCCGGGACGCGCGCGGAGTCGGGGCGGCCGGGGGTCAGTCGGGCGGAGCGGGCGGCGATACGCGGCCATCGATGACGTCGCGGGCCACGTCGGACAGCCGGCGATTGTGCGACCTGGCGTAGCGGCGCAGCGCGGCGAACGCCCGCTCCATGTCGCCGCCGAAGCGGTCGGCCAGCTTCCCCTTGGCCTGTTCGATCACGATCCGGCTGTCCAGGGCCGTCTGCAACTGCTCGTTGAGCTGTTCGCCGCGCCGAATGGAGCGCTGCCGCACGAGGCTCATGGTCGCGACGTCGGCCATGGCCTGGGCGATGGTCAAGCCGACCGGCTCGAAGATCCAGGGGTCGGCGCAGAAGAGGTTCAGGGCGCCGACGACCTCGCTCCGGCAGCGCATGGGCAGAGCCTGGACCGCCGCGAAGCCGCGGTGGCGGGCCTGGTCCACGAACCGCGGCCAGCGCTCAGCCTCCGTGTTCACGTCGGGCACGGCCACGGCGGCGCCCTTCCGGAAACAGTCCAGGCAAGGGCCCTCCTCCTGCTGCACCTCGAAGAGCTCCAGCAGTCGTGCGCGCTCGTCGGAGGCGGCCATCACCCTCAGTTCGCCGGACCGGTCCGCGAGCAGCACCCCGGCGGCGTTCGCGCCGAGCACCCCCACGCAGCGGTCGGTGAGCAGGCGGAAGAAGGACGGCGGGTCGAAGGCGGCGTCAAGGCTGCCCGCCAGTTCCACGAATGTCTTTGCCACGACGTGCTCGTCCATGGTCTCCGTCCACTGCCGCCGGACTCTTCTCCCCTGTTCGCCTGCCCTGTTAGCCGCGTTCGGAACAGTAATCCTGCGTAAAGGTGGAAATTCACCTCCACGACCGGCACATGTGAAGGGTCAGCGGGCCGGCTGTTTGGGAGGGGTCCGGCGGGGGACACGGAAGGTGGCCTTCTCCGGCCTGACTCAGCCCGATGCGGCCTGTCCCGGCCGATTTCTCAGAGAGGTAGACGATGACCGTAGAGAAGACCACCGTCCTCGTCCTGGACTCCGCGGAGCCCGAGGAACTCGCCGAGTTCTACGCCGGTCTGCTGGGCGGGGAGAGCCGCCTCGGCAAGGATCCCGACTTCGTCGAAGTCGCCGGCCGCTACGGCGTCTTCCTCGCCATCCACCGGGACCACGGCTACGCGCCGCCGAGCTGGCCGCGTCCCGAGGACTCCCAGCAGGCGCATCTGCGGATCGTCGTCGCCCGCGAGGACATGGACGAAGCGGAGCGCGAGGCGGTGAACCTCGGCGCGCGGCCCATCGACACCAAGGAGAACAACGGGCCGCGGGACGTACGGACCTACTCCGACCCCGCCGGCCACTCGTTCACGCTGGCCACGGCGCCCTGACGGCTGACAGCTGACGATCGGACATGGAGGTGGGGGGGGGGGGGGGGGGGGGGGAAAAAAAGAGGCGAGCGGCACGCCGCCCCCGCGGGGAAGAGGAGAAGGGAAGGGGGGGGGTGGGGGGGGGGGGGAGGGGGGAAAAAGTGGGCCC
>NZ_JBWKFF010000020.1:135710-165004 GCF_056434425.1 Streptomyces sp. NPDC044033
GATGAGGGATGGGGGAGCAGAGGTGACTTTCCCCCTCTCTTCCGGGCCGTCCCACCTCCATGTCCGATCGCACCGCTGCCCGCGCGGGCCGGGCTCAGAGCCTGGGGCGTATTCCGGGTCGGGTCGCGTCGGGCCAGCTCGTGTCGCATCGGCTTGGGTCGGGTCGGGTCGGGCCGCGTCAGTGCGCGGTGTCCGGTGCGTGCGAGCGACGGCAAGGCGGTGGAAGGTCCTCGCAGCGGGGCAGCCAGGGCGCTTCGGCGACGCCGTGAGCGTGTGTGCCGGGCGTCGCGCGCGCGGCCGGGGAGATGCCGCAGGCTCTCAGAGGGCGCCCATGGCCTTCCGTACGACGTCGCGGGTGCGGTCGACGACACCGGCCATCGGGCCCGCCATGAGGTTCCTCAGCGCCCTGTCCATACCCGGATGCGGCCGGGGCGGGGCGAGGGCCTCGGCCGCCTGCACGGCGGAGGCCAGGCGCTCCAGCCGGCCCCGGTCGGCGACCGCCCGCAGAAGCGCGAACTCGTGGCGCTCCTCGGCCTCGGCGTGCGCCCGTACGTCCCGGCGCAGCGCCGTGAACAGGCTCAGGAACTCCCGGGAGTCGGGGTCCATGTCCTCCAGCCGGACGAGGGCCCGCTTGGTGCCCTCCTCCTCCTCGATCAGGTACTTGACGACCTCTACCCCGCCGTCGACGTGCGTGCTCACGAACGGATGGACGACCTCCTCCTCCGCGGTCTCGTGCACCGCGAGCAGGTGCGTCAACTTGCGGAAGTAGCGGGTCCGTTCGTCCCCCTTGACACCGGCAGCCTTCTCGAAGAGGTCGCGGATCCTGGTGTGCTGCCGCTCCAGCATCTCGACGACATCCTGCTGTTCGGGCATGTGCGGTTGCCTCCTTGGGGGGGATCCGGCTCGACAATCCGCCGGGCCGTCCGAGTACCCGTGCGCCGGAACGGGAACCTCCGGGAGCACCCCGGACCATCGGGTACAGGCGGCCGGGGAAAGCGCGTACGGCATACGGGCGGGGCGCGGGTGAGTGGACCGCGGGCAGCGGCTCGTCGGGCTCGGCCGGCTCACGGAGACGCGTACGACGGGTGGGCGGGACTGCGGGCAGAGCGACGGGCAGCGGGCAGCCGTGCGGACCCGGGCCGGCGACGGATGGCGTCGGCGACAAGCGCCTCAAGCGATGCGGTACGGCTCCATGTCCTCGCGCCGCAGTGTCAGCCCGTGGCCCGGCGCCTGGCCCGGGGTCAGTTCGCCGCCCGAGGGGTCGAGGGCGCCGTCGAAGAGCGTCGACTCGATGCGTACGTGGTCGTGGAACCACTCGATGTGCCGCAGGTTGGGCACGGCCGCCGCCGCGTGGACGTGCGCGTGCGGCGCGCAGTGCGCCGAGATCTCCAGGCCGTGCGCCTGCGCCAGCGCCGCCGCGCGGAGGAATTCCGTGATCCCGCCGCACCGGGTGGCGTCCGCCTGGAGGCAGTCGACCGCGCCCGCGCCCACCATCCGCGCGAAGTACGGCAGGTCGTAGCCGAACTTGCCGGCCGCGACGTCGCAGACCAGGGTGTCGCGGATGAGCCGCAGGCCGTTCAGGTCGTCGGCGGAGACCGGCTCCTCCAGCCATCCGACGCCGTATTCGGCGAGCGCCCCGCCGACGCGTACGGCCTGCTTGCGGTTGTAGCCGCCGGCCGCGTCCACGTACAGCTCGGCCTTGTCGCCGATGATGTGGCGGGCCTGCCGGACCCGGGCCAGGTCGCGGACGACGGCGCGGCCCCGGCACTCGCCGATCTTGATCTTCACCCGGGGAATGCCCTGGCCGTGCACCCAGCCGCTGAGCTGGGAGGCGAGATGCGTGTCGTGGTACGTGGTGAAGCCGCCGCTGCCGTACACGGGCACCGTGTCGCGGGCCGCGCCGAGCAGCCCCACCAACGGGACCTCGAACTGCCGGGCCTTGAGGTCCCACAGGGCGAGGTCCACGGCCGAGATCGCGCAGGAGGCGATGCCGGGGCGGCCGGAGTCGCGCACCGCCCTGCACATCTCGTCGTGCAGCCGGGGCACGTCCAGGGCCGAGCGGCCCAGGGTCGCGGGCGCCAGCTGCTCGTCGACGAGCAGCCCGGCCGCGGCCGGGGCGTACGTCCAGCCCGTTCCGTACACCGTCCCGGCGCGGGCCTCCACGACCACCACGGTCGTCCTGTCCCAGTCGAGGGTGGCGTCGGCCTCGGGGGCGTCGGTGGGGACGGAGTACGCGGATACCGCCAGTTGTTCCAGGAGAAGTTGGGGTTTCACGAGCCTTTGGTTCCTCCCCGCAGGCGCTCGCTGACCTCTCCACACCCGCGATCGGCCGTTGCGCACCCGCGATCGGCGGGCCGGCGGCGGGCCGGGCCCCCGCCTGCCGGGATGCACCCGTACCCGGTCGTAGCGTCCGGGTATCCCACGCACCGGACGGAAAACCCGCGACCAGTCCCTGCTTTGAGGGCGGCTTGAAGGCGACTTGAGGACGACTCGGGGGGGGGCAGCGCTAGGGCGGTCCGGAGGGGCCGTGCGAGGGCGGTTCGGAGGGGCAGTGCGAGGGCCGTTCGGAGGCACTGCGAGGGCGGTTCACGGGGCCGTTCGCGGGGCGGTTCGCGGGGCGGTTCGCGGGGCGGTTCGGCGGCGTAATCAGGGCGACTTGAAGGCGTCTTCACGTCGCCTCGGAGGCGGGCCGGAGGTGATTCGGGAGGCGATTCGGGAGGCCCCCTGGGAGCGGCACGCACGGCGCGGCGGTGTTTGGGCCCGCCCTTGAGGGCTACTCCGAAGCGGAGAGCGGCCCGGCGGCACGGCCCGTATCCCCCGGCCCGCACCGCACCGCGGCCCCATCCATCCGGTCACCTCAACATCGATCCACATCGATCCACCCCAAGGCTCAACCCACCCCCATACCCGACCCATCACCCCACGAGAGGAAGGCAGCACGCGATGACTGTTGTACCGGCACAACAAGGCGGGGGCTCGGGCGGCACCAGTGGCCTGTACGACGTCCTGGAACTCGTTCTCGACCGGGGGCTCGTGATCGACGCGTTCGTCCGTGTCTCGCTCGTAGGCATCGAGATCCTGAAGATCGACGTACGGGTCGTCGTCGCGAGCGTCGACACCTATCTGCGGTTCGCCGAGGCGTGCAACCGGCTCGACCTGGAGTCCGGGCCGCGCAAGGACCCCGGCCTGCCGGACCTGGTCGGTGAGATGACCGAGTCCGGCGCCCGCGGCAAGTCCAAGGGCGCCCTGTCCGGCGCGGCCGAGACCGTGTCGAACGCGTTCAGCCAGGCCCGCGAGGAGAGCCAGGGCGGCCAGGGCGAGTCCAGGCCGCGGGCAAAGCGCACCGCTTCGAGGAGCCGGAAGGAGGAGCAGGAGTGAGCACGTACGTCTACGGCATCACTCGCAGCTCGCATCCACCCCTCCCCGAGGAGCTCGGCGGCGTCGGCGACCCGCCGCAGCCCGTGCGCCTCGTCGCGGCGGGACGGCTGGCGGCCCTGGTGAGCGACGCCCCGGCGGACCTCAGGCCCAAGCGGCGCGAACTGCTCGCACACCAGAACGTGCTCGCCGAGGCGAGCAGCGCCGGGCCCGTGCTGCCGATGCGGTTCGGCGGCGTCTCGCCCGACGACGACGCGGTCACGACCGCGCTCACCGAACACGAGGAGCACTACCTCGAACGGCTCAAAACCCTGGACGGCAAGGCCGAGTACAACGTGAAGGCCACCCACGACGAGGACGCCGTGCTCCACCGGGTGCTCGCCGACGCCCCCGAGCTGCGGGAGCTGCGGGAGGCCAACAAGGCGGCGGGCGGCGGGAGCCAGGAGGAGCGGCTGCGCCTCGGCGAGCTGGTCGCGACGGCGGTGCAGAAGCGGGAGCCGCAGGACGCGGCGCTGCTGCGAGACGCCCTCGAAGGGGCCGCGGAGGACACCTGCCCCGGGCCGCCGAGCGGGGGCTGGCTGGCGAACATCTCGTTCCTCGTGGACCGGGAGCAGGGCGAGGAGTTCGTCGCCGCCGTGGCGGCGCTGCGGCGGAAGAACCCGCACCTCGTGCTGCGGGTGAACGGCCCCCTGCCGCCGTACAGCTTCGTGGAGTGACGCCATGGGCCTCCTGGGAGAGCTGCTGCTCCTGCCCGTCGCCCCGCTGCGCGGCACCGGTTGGGTGCTGCGGCAGGTGCTGACCGAGGCCGAGCGGCAGTACTACGACCCGTCGGTCGTCCAGCGCGAACTTGCTGAGCTCTCGCGGCAGTTGGAGGAGGGCGAGATCGGCGAGGACGAATTCGACCGGCGCGAGGACGAACTCCTCGACCGGTTGCAGAAGCTACAGAGCAGAACGGGAGAGATATGAACAACCGGCTGGCAGTAGGGCTCGCCGTGGGCGCGGGATATGTGCTCGGGCGGACGAAGAAGGCGAAGTTCGCCTTCGGCATCGGGACGCTGGTGATGGGCAAACGCCTCCAGCTGAACCCGAAGTCGATCGCGGAGTTCGCCGCCGCGCAACTGGCGGACAACCCCCAGTTCAAGGAGATCGGCGACCAGCTGCGGGACGACCTGCGCGGGGTCGGCAAGGCCGCGACCGGCGCACTCGTCAACCGGCAGCTGGAGGGTCTGGCGGACCGGCTGCACGACCGTACGTCCGGGGTGCAGGACCGGTTGTCGGGCGTGGTGCCGGGGGTGTCCGGCGACGACGGCGACGAGGAGACGGAGTCGGGCTCGGGCCCGAAGTCGGCCTCCAAGTCGGGATCGGGATCGGGGTCGGGATCGAATCCGGCCTCGGGCGCGGGATCGGCGCGGTCCAAGCGGGCGAAGCGCGGGACGACGGGCGACGGGTCGGCGGAGGGCGACGCGAACGGCGACGCGGAGGAATCCGCCACCGCGAGCGGCGAACCCCGCAGGAAGCCCGCCGCGCGCAGGTCCGGCCCGGCCGGAAAGGCCACCGGCGCCGCCAAGTCCGCGCAGCGTACGGCGAAGAGGGCGCCCGCCAAGAAGACGGCCGGCAACGCGATCGGCAAGGCTTCCGGCACGCGGACGACGAAGGCGGGTGGCGACCGTGGCTGAGCCCCTGACCGCCAACCCGGCGGTGGACCGCCTCAAGACGGAGCTCCAGCACTACGCACTCGCCCAGGCCGAACGCCTCCTCACCGGCGCGGGCCGCAAGCTCGGCGAGAGCACCGTGAAGCTGACCGACATCGCCGAGGGCCGCAGCCCCGGCTTCGCGAAGCTGGCGCTCGACAGCGGCCGGAAGATCACCGAGGGCAAGGGCCCGGTGCGCAGCGCCCTGGAGGCCGGCGCGTCCCACCTCAAGGACAACGTGGTGGAGACGGCCAAGGGGCTGGGCGGCGGCAAGCGCAAGAAGGGCGGCGGCGGCCGGAAGCCGACCGTCATCGTGGAGTCCGTGGACGTCGGGGTCCCGGTGCGCGAGGCGTACGACCAGTGGACCCAGTACCAGGAGTTCGCCACCTTCGCCAAGGGCGTCAGGAACGCGGACGCCGCGGACGACACGACCTCGAACTGGAAGCTCAAGATCTTCTGGTCGAGCCGCAGCTGGCAGGCCCGCACCACCGAGCAGGTGCCCGACGCCCGGATCGTATGGACGTCGGAAGGCGCCAAGGGCACCACCAAGGGCGTCGTCACCTTCCACGCGCTGGGCGAGAGCCTCACCCGGGTGCTGCTGATCATCGAGTACTACCCGAAGGGCCTCTTCGAGCGGACCGGCAACATCTGGCGCGCCCAGGGCCGCCGCGCCCGGCTGGATCTCAAGAACTTCGCGCGGCACATCTCGCTGCGCGGTGAGGCCCAGGACGGCTGGCGGGGCGAGATCCGGGACGGCGAGGTGGTGGTCAGCCACGAGGACGCGGTCGCGGAGGAAGAGGAGCGCGAGGAGGGCCGCGAGGAGGGCCGCGAGGAAGACCGTTCGGAAGAGGACGAGGCCGAGGAGGAGCAGTACGGGCCCGCGGACGAGGCCGAGGAGGAAGCCGAGGACGACGGCGAAGCCGCGTACGAAGACGAGGCCGAGGACGACGCCGAGGACTCCGAAGTGGAAGCGGAAGCTGAAGCGGACGAAGACGCGGAGTACGAAGACGAGCCGGTCGACGAGGACGACGAGGATGACGAGAGTACGGACGCGCGCAAGCAGCGGGAGTACGCGCACGCCGGGAACCGTGGCCGCCGATGACGACCGCGAGCCGCCTCCCCGGTACGTACGGCTCCGAAGGCGGCGCGAACCTCGCCGACATCCTGGAGCGCGTACTCGACAAGGGCATCGTCATCGCGGGCGACATCCGGATCAACCTGCTCGACATCGAGCTGCTGACCATCAAGCTCCGGCTGATCGTCGCCTCCGTCGACAAGGCGAAGGAGATGGGCATCGACTGGTGGGAGGACGATCCGTCGCTGTCCTCCGGCGCCCATCACCGCGAACTCGCCGCGGAGAACGAACGGTTGCAGCATCGGCTGGCGGAGCTGGAACGCCGTGACACGGCCTGATCGGCCCATGCGGTGACCGCGGACCCCACGGACCGGGCCGGCCTGGAGGGCGGGCCCGGCCGGGAGGGTCCGGCCGGTCGTACCGGCCAGGCGGATCAGGCCCGTACGGATCAAATCCGTCCGGATGATCAGGTCCGTACCGACCAGGACCCTGCGGACCAGAACCCTGCGGACCACGCCCGTACGGATGATCAGGACCGTACGGACCGGAAAACCCGAGTGACGGTCCTGGTGGCGCTGGCCGCCAATCTGCTCATCGCCGCGGCGAAGGCGGTCGGCGGCCTGGCCACCGGGTCTCCCGCGCTGCTCTCCGAAGCCGCGCACTCCGTCGCCGACAGCCTGAACGAGGTCTTCCTGCTGGCCGCCCTGCGCCGCAGCCGCCGCCCGGCCGACGCCCGGCACCCCTTCGGCTACGGCAAGGAACGGTACTTCTGGTCGCTGCTCGCCGCCGTCGGCATCTTCGTGATGGGCGGCTGCTTCTCCTTCTTCCAGGGCGTCGAGGCGCTGCGGTCGCACGAGCAGGAGACCACCGGCGGCTACGTGACCGGCCTCGCGGTCCTCGGCGTGGCCCTGGCCGCCGAGGGCGGATCGCTGCTGCGCGCGCTGCACCAGGTGCGCAAGCAGCCCGGTACGGGCCTGGGCGACGACCCCGCGCTGCGTACCGTCGTCGCCGAGGACGGCACCGCCGTGCTCGGCGTTCTGCTCGCCATCGGCGGGATGGCCCTGCACATGGCCACGGGCAAGGTGCTCTGGGAGGCCGCCGCCTCGCTCTCCATCGGGGTGCTGCTCGTGTACGTGGCCTACCGCCTCGGCAAGGACGCCAGGGAGCAGCTCATCGGCGAGGCCGTCGACCCGGAGCTGCGGGGCCGGATACGGGCCCTGCTGGACGCCCAGCCCGAGATCGACAACGTGGCCACGCTGCTCACCATGCGGCTCGGCCTCGATTCGACGCTCGTGGCGGCCCGTATCGACCTGGTGCCCGGCCTCGACAGCGAGGAGGTCGAGACGGTCTCGGAACGCGTCAAACGCTCCGTGGCACAGACCTGGCCCCAGGCCGACCAGGTGTTCCTCGACGTGACGGAGGCGCCCCCGAAGAGGCCGTGACAGCGCCGGCGCAGCGGGGTTTGCGCGGGCGCGCGCGGGTGACCCGGATGCTGTTCTCACGGAAGGACAGGGTCATGGCAGCGCTCGCCGTCGTACTCATCGCCTTACTGATACCGCCCGCGGCACTCGGCATGATGCTGGCGCTCGGCCGGTACGAGGAAGTGATGCTGCCACCGGCGGAACCAGGGCCCTTCGAGTTGACCGCGGTACGGGCCGCCGCGAACGACGACGCCCGGGGTTGAGCACGGCTCCCATACGGGCCCGCGCCTTTCTGCACCCGCCATTACCCGCTAGTACCCGCTATCCGGTGGGCCCATCGCCGCCGGGCGGGACTTCGGCTGCCGTACGGGCGGTGACCAGGCCCGTTTCGTAGGCCGCGATGACCGCCTGGGCGCGGTCGCGGACGGCGAGCTTGTCGAAGATGCTGGTGATGTAGTTCTTGACCGTGGAAAGGCTGATGCCCAGGGTGCGGGAGATCCCCGTGTTGTCGAGGCCGGTGGCCATCAGGCGCCACACCTCGACTTCGCGGGCGGTGAGTTCGCCCCGGGCGGTGGCGCCGTCCCGGGTGGCGGGGACCGGTCGCGCCCCGCCGGGGGCCCGTACGTAGGTGGAGATCAGCCGGGTGAGCAGGCGCGGCGCGACGACGGCCTCGCCGGCGTGGACGGTGCGG
This sequence comes from Streptomyces sp. NPDC044033, assembly GCF_056434425.1. Classification (NCBI taxonomy): domain Bacteria; kingdom Bacillati; phylum Actinomycetota; class Actinomycetes; order Kitasatosporales; family Streptomycetaceae; genus Streptomyces; species Streptomyces sp. NPDC044033. The sequence continues at coordinate 143,964 of NZ_JBWKFF010000020.1, forward strand.
ATCGCCGCGCTCAGGTCCTCCGGGGAACTGTCCTTGGGCAGGAAACCGTAGGCTCCGGCGCGCAGGGCCCCCACGACGTACTCGTCGAGGTCGAAGGTGCTGAGGGCCAGGACCCGGCAGCCGGGCAGGGTGGCGGCGAGCTCCTCGGTCGCGCCGACCCCGTCGAGTACGGGCATCCGGACGTCCATCACCACGACGTCGGGGAGCAGTCGGTGGGCGAGGGTGACGGCCTGCGCGCCGTTCTCGGCCTCCCCCACCACCTCGAAGTCCGGCTCGGGGGAGAGGATCAGCGACAGGCCCCGCCTTACCAGCGGCTGATCGTCCACGATCAGCACCCTGATCCTCGGCGGGGTCGACGTCTGCGTGGGCGTGGGCGTGGGCGTGGGCGTCGGCGTGGCCCCGGTCCCGGTCATCGGTGCGCTCCCTCGTGCTGGACGGCCGCGTCCGCATCATCCGACTCGACCGACTCGATCATCTCGCCCGACTCATCCGCCTCGTCCGCCTCGTCAGCGGTCAGCGGCAGGTCGGCCACCACGGCGAACCCCCCGTCGGGCCGCGGGCCGGCGGTGAGGGTGCCGCCGTGCAGGGCGACGCGCTCGCGCATGCCGATCAGTCCGTAACCGCCCGAGCCCGCCGCCGCCCCTTCCTGCGGCGGAGCGCCACCGCCGTCGTCCTGTACCTCGACGGTGACCTCGCCCTGACGGTACGTCAGATGTACGGACGCGCGGGCGGTCCCCGCGTACTTGCGGGCGTTGGTGAGCGCCTCCTGGGCGATCCTGAACACCGTGAGGCCGACGGTCGGCGGCAGCGGACGCGGCGGCCCGTGGACGCCGAACTCGGTCGGCAGCCCGGCGAGGCGGGACTCCGCCACCAGGCGGTCGAGGTCGTCGGCGCCGGGCTGGGGCAGCGACGGCGCGGTCTCGGGTTCGTCGCCGGCCCGCAGTACGTCGAGGAGCTGGCGCATCTCGCGCAGCGCGAGCCGTCCGGAGGACTCCAGGGTGACCAGCGCGTCGCGGACGACCTCCGGCTCGGCGAGGTTGGCGCGGGCGCCACCGGCCATCAGCTGCATGGTGGTGATGTGGTGGGCCACGATGTCGTGCAACTCCCTTGCGATGCGGCGGCGTTCGTCGGCCACCGCGCGGTCGGCGAGGAGCCTGCGGTTGGCCGCCACCTCGCGCTGCCAGCGGTTCACCGCCAGCGCGGTGCCGACGACGATCAGGGTGGAGAGGGGCGGGGTGATCACTTCCTGCCAGGGCGGAACTCGGCCGCCGCTCTGGCTCAGCAGCGTCACCGCCACCGTCGCGACGGCCGCGACCGCCGTCACCCGGCCGGTGCAGGCTCTGGCGACCTGGTACACGGCGACCACCAGGACGGCGCCGAAGTGGCTGGGCAGCGGCACGGTCAGGGCCGCCGTCGCGTCGAGCGCCAGGACGGCGGCGAGCGTCGCGACCGGGTGGCGGCGCCGGGCGAGCAGCGGCATGGCCGCCAGCGCCACGAGGAGGAACCCGGCCACGCTCACCTCGTTCCGGCCGCCGGGTGCGTCGAAGAACACGTAACTGAGCAGGTTCATCGCGCAGGCCCCGGCGGTCACGAGCGCGTCGTTGCGCGACCACGGCGGCTCGGCGCTGTCGAGGTGCGGCGGCTCCTGGGCGTCGCCGGGACCGGTGTGTCGGCTCCTGGGCATGTCTGTTCCTCTGTGTCCGGCCTCCCGGCCCCCTGAACAGGGTTGCACAGAGGTCGCGGCGGGAGCGGCGGGAGCGGTTGGCGGCCCCCGGCCCCCTGGCCCCCGGCCCCTCGCCCCCCTGACCAGGGCCGGTCCCGGACCGGGACCAGGGTCCTGGTCACGCGCCGGGGAAGGCCCCAGGTCCCCCGGCCTGGATCATCCGCTGCCACGACGCTCGGCGGCCCCTCGGAGTGATGGTCTGGAGACCCGGCCGGGAGCCCCCGGCCCACGCCCGTATCCATGCCTGTCCGCCCCGGCGGACGCCCCCCCGCTCAGCCCCCTCGCAGCCCGTCGTCCCCTCAGCCCATCCCCCGCGCAAGCCCGTAAGCCGCCCGGCAGACGCCGCCCCACCTCAAGCCCGTACGCCCTCAAGCCCGTACGCCCTCAGGCCCGTAAGCCCGTACGCCCGTAAGCCCTCAAGCCCGTCCGTCGGAGGACAACGTGATCCGCGCCCTGACCCGGTACTCCACCACGCACCCATGGAAGGTCATCGTCATCTGGGTGGTGCTGGGTGTCGCACTGAGCGCCCTCACCCCGACGCTGATCTCCCGCGTCACCCAGCCCCAGACCGGGGACTTCCTGCCCCGCTCCTACGACTCGGCCGCCGCGCAGCAGATCGCCCAGGAGCGGTTCGGGGTGGACCCCGACGCCACCACGGTGACGGTGCTGGTCGCACGTTCCGACGGCAAGGCTCTCGGCGCCGCCGACCGTGAGCGGATCGCGGCCGAGGCGGCGAAGCTGTCGCACCGCCGGGTGACCATGCCCAGGGAGGACGACGGCCCGCAGTTCCTGATCCCGGACCGCTCCCAGACGCCCCGGGTCGCCCCGGCGATGACGGCGCCCGACCGGAGTTTCGAACTGCTCGGCGTCCAGTTGCTCGGGAACCCCACGGACAAGGGGGTGCAGGGCGTCTACCGGGCCTTCCGGGACGCGGCCAAGACGCAGTTCTCCGAGGCCGGGATGCGCACCGGGTTCACCGGGGGCCTCGCCGAGACCGTCGACACCACCGATGCCCACGAGATCGCCGCGAAGGTCGGCAGCGCCCTCGTCATGGGGCTCATCATCCTGCTCAACGTGCTGGTGTTCCGCAGTGCGCTGGCGTCCCTGCTGCCGCTGCTCGCAGTCGCCGTCATCGGTTTCGTGGCGGCGGGGGCCGTCTCGGGGGCCGCGCTGCTCACCGGGCGCAAGCTCGACGCGAGCACCCCGGCGCTGCTCAACGTGGTCCTGCTCGGCATCGGCATCGACTACCTGCTGTTCCTGCTGTTCCGCTTCCGCGAGCACCTGCGCACCCGGCCCGAGCAGCCCGCCCGCGAGGCGGCGGAACAGGTCTCCGCCCGGGTGGGCACCGCGATCACCTCGGCGGCGCTGACCATCGTGGCCGCGTTCGCGACGCTGGGCCTGGCGACGTTCGGGCAGTTCCGCTCGCTGGGCCCCGCGATAGCCGTCGCCGTCCTGGTGATGCTGCTCGGCAGCCTCACCCTGATGCCGGCGCTGCTCGCGGCCGCCGGGCGCAAGATGTTCTGGCCCGGCCGGACCCTGCGCCAGGAGCCGCGCGACGGCCGCGCCGCCCGCTTCGGAGCGCTGATCACGCGGCGTCCGCTGATGATGCTGCTGGCCTCCGTCGCCCTCCTCGCCGCACTGGCCGCCGGGCTGACCGGCATCCGCATGGACTACGGCCGGGGCGACTCCGGCGAGCGGACGCCCGCCGCGACCACCGCGGCCGAGATCTCCCGCGCGCTGCCGGCCGGGGTGTCGGACCCGACGAGCGTCTACGTCACCGCCGACCACGGCGGCCCCCTCACCACCGGCGCGCTCGACGGCCTCTCCCGCTCACTCGCCGAGGTCGAGGGCGTGGGCCAGGTCGCACCGACCGTCCTGAACAAGGACCACCACGCCGCCCGGATCGACCTCTACCCGACCGCCGACGCGCAGACCCAGCGCGCCCGCGACCTGGTCTCCGGGCCGATCCGGACCGCGGTCGCCCGGCACACGCCCGCCGGGCTGACGGCCCACGTGGGCGGGACGGCGGCGATCTTCGCCGACGTCGCGACCGCCGTCGACCACGACCTGAAGATCGTGTTCCCGGTCGCGGCGGCGCTGATCGCGCTCATCCTCCTGCTGCTCCTGCGCAGCCTCCTCGCGCCGATCGTCCTGATGCTCTCCGTCGGGCTCGGCTTCGCCGCCACCCTCGGCGCCGCCGCCCTGCTGTTCCAGCACGCGCTCGGCAAACCGGGCGTCAACTTCTCCCTCCCCCTGGTGCTGTTCCTGTTCGTCGTGGCACTGGGCACCGACTACAACATCCTGATCTCCGACCGGATCCGCGAGGAGATGCGCCAGCCGGGCCCGGCCCGCGCCGCCGTGGGCCGCGCGGTACGGCAGACGACACCGACCATCGCACTGGCCGGAGTGGTGCTGGCCGGCTCCTTCGCCACGCTCGCCACGACCCCGGGAAGCGAACAGGTCGCCTTCGCGATGGCGCTCGGCATCATGCTCTCCGCGCTCGTCCTCTCTCTGGTGCTGGTCCCGGCCCTCGCCGCCCTCCTGGGCCGGGCCATCTGGTGGCCGGTCCGCCCACGGCCCGCCGCGGGCGACGGGGGCCCGCAGCACCAGCACCGTACGACCGAGCGCGCCGCCCGGGAGCCCGAACAGGTCCGGACGTACTGAGGCTTCCTCGCCGGGCGATCGACACTCGTCACATAGGCGGCACCGGGTTCGGGTTCGGATTCGGGTACGGATTCGGGTTCGGGTTCGGGTTCGGGTTCGCCTTCAGGGGAGCCGAAGCGACGGCACACGCCGCGATCTCCCCTCTGTCCTCGTGATCGAGCGCGAACCACACGTGTTTGGCGATGGATTGCTCGCCTCTGCGGGGCCACGTCACTCCCCAGTGCGACGCCAACGCATGAACGAGGTGCAACCCGCGCCCCCGCTCGTCGCCATCCCGTTCCTCTCGCAACTGCGGCCGTACGTAGGGCGCGTCATCCCACACGGCCACCCGGACTCGGGCGAACCGCACCGCCACATCGACGTGCACGACAGGTGTGCCGGTGTGCATATGAACGTTGGTGACGATCTCGCTCACGAGGAGCTCGGCCGGATCGACGAGACAGCCGTGGTCGGTCAGGACCAGAAGATCGGCTACGAGGGTCCGGGCAATCTTCGGGGCCAGGATGCCGCTCGGCAGGCTTACGCGGAACGACTGGCGTTGCGGAACTTCCGGATGGCGGTTACGGGGTACAAGGCTCATGGCTACGTCTCCCAACGCGTCTGTAGCACGCGCTGCTTGCCGCCATGGCTCAACCTCCACGGGCCACGGCTGTGGGCATGCCCGAGCGGCTGCACTGCGGTCTTACTGGCATGGGGCGCGGTGCTGCCTGAAAGCTAGTGGCATACATGCTACGTAGCAAGTAGGTAGGCACTGCTAGTGCGAACGGGTGGACCATGGCACGGTTACGCGGGACACTCTGACCAGACAGGGGAAGGTGACATGCCAGCGAGGGACAACCCGACCGCACGTCAGGCGCGTTTGGGTGCCGAGCTGCGGAAGCTGCGCGAGAGCGCGGGCAGGGCAGCACGCGAGGCGGCCGGTTTGCTGTCGACCGATCAAGCGAAGATCAGCCACACCGAATCCGGCAGAATCGGCGTTTCCGAGGAACGCATCCGCCGGTTGGCCACCTTCTACTCGTGCGACGACACAGGATTGATTGACGCACTCTGCGCCATAGCGCGCGAGCATCGCGGCCAATTCTGGTGGGACGAGTACCGCGGGCTGCTCGCTCCGGGATTCCTCGATATCGCGGAGCTTGAATACCACGCAACCTTCATGCGCTCCATGCAATCCGTCACTCTGCCCGGCATCTTCCAGACCGAGGAATACGCCCGCGCCATCTACTCCGGCCACGTCCCCGCCCTCCCCTCCAACGAGGCAGACGTGCGCGTCGAGCACCGGATGCGACGCCGGAGCGTCTTCGACCGACAAGATCCGCCACAGTTCGAGGCGGTCATCCACGAGGCCGCGCTGCGCATGCGTTTCGGCGGACGTAAGGTAGCGAAGTCGCAGCTCGAATACCTCATGGAGGTTTCGGAGTGGCCCAGCGTCACCATCCGCGTCATCCCCTTCACATGCGAAAGCTTCATTGAAGCCACGCAACCCGTCCTGTACGCCGGCGGCGTCGTTCCGCAGCTCGACACCGTCCAGATCGACAGCGCATTGGGAGGACGTTTCCTGGATGCCGACGCCGAACTCAAGAAATACCGGGCACTGCTCGACACAGCGGAAGCTGCCTCGCTTGACGCGACAGAATCAAGGCAGCTAATCCACCACATCGCGCGAGAACTGTGAGAAATCCAAGCATGGAACTGAAGTGGCAGAAGTCTTCCTTCTCCGGCGCAGGGGGCGAGAACTGCGTCGAGATCGCGGAGCAGGGCGGCACCATAATGATCCGCGAGAGTGACACCCCGAACGCACTGACGAGCACGAGCCGTAGCAAATTTGCCGCCCTCATCAAGGGTGTCCGGGCTGGGAAGTTCGACCACTTCTCCGGTTGACACATCGCTGACCAGCGACCGAGCCCCTCAGCCTCAGCGGCGAGGGGCTCTTGTCATAACCCAATCGGCATATCTGTCACGTAGCATACTTGCCGCGCAGCAGCCGTAACGCTACGGTCACCATACGTCGCGAACCTGGACTCGCAGTCAAGGCACCCACGCCCGGGGCGGCGTAACTCCCCCTGCCCGCACGTCGGTTACGACCAGGGCATGGGCTGGGCCACGAGAGAGGCTATGGCGTGACGACGGAGAACTCCCCCACCTGTGACTACTGTCAGTCCCTGACGGAGAAGCTCGCCAGGGCAGAGCAAGAGCGCGACCCCAGCGCGGCGCTGGACTGCCGCGTACTCCTGACGCGGCACGAGGCCCAGGGCCACCCGGCATCACCGCAGACAGAGCCGTGACGCCAACACGCCGCGCAGAGACGGCATTTGGGTACGCCCCTTCGTCGTGCGATCACGCAAGAGGGTGGCGGCGGGGCAAGCGCGGAGACATGCACCGCTGCCCGACCTGCGGCACGCAACGGACCGAGTCGTACGAGTCACTGCGGCTCCCGCTCCCCGCCCCGGACTACGCGCAGCAGGCACCCCACTGAGCCGCCGGCCCGGGGAGCAAGCAGGGCGGCGAGCCCCTGGTGGGGGTACCCCCGGGTGAGACGGCATTGCGCTCGGTTGGGTGCGGGTTTCGTCTCGGGCCCTTCGGACCCAAAGCGCCGGCAGCGGCGAGGGAGGGGGCCGGGCTGGGGCCGGTTCGCTGGGTACGGCCTGGGGTTGCGGCTGAGGCCAGAGAGGCTCGCTGCGCTTAGCGGCTGGCTGCTGCCGCGAAGTGGTGACTATTGGGCCTGTGGATGCGGGTGCGTCGTGGACTGAGGCCCGATGATCCGGCAGAGACGGGGAGGGGCGACCCGACGTCCGTTTACTGTCTGCGGCCTGGTTCGGGGCCAGGGCCGCAAGGGACTCCACCACGCTCCGCAGGGGTCGGGGAGCCACCGAAGGGCCTCCGGGGGGCTACTCGCAGGTAGGTTGGAGTTACTATCCGACAAAAGCGCCATACCGAACACAGAATCGGACGGTAAGTCCAACCTGTTGCTCAATCAACTTCACAGGCCGGGCATATCGGGCGCGTCGCCTCCCAGGAGGGGGTTTCCGCACCCCGAGGCCCCCGCCCAGCAGGTGGAAACCGCCCTCGAACGGCAACCATGCCCAAGGCGCAGCGCAGCGCGCCGCATTCCGCTGCCCATCGCTTTGAATCACAGGCACAAGCTGCCCCCGCGCCCGCACCCGACCCGCCCACCACGACCACTTCGCGGCAGCAACCAGCCGCGAAGCGCAGCGAGCCTCTCTGCCCCCAGCCACGCACACGGCAACAGCCAGCGAACCGGGACCAGCCGCGCCCCCTCCCCTCACGCTGCAGCGGTGCTGTCCGGTGTGTGACTCACCGTCGGAGCTGGGGGCCGCGCCGAGGGCGGTGTACTGCTCGGCGGCGTGTCGGGCCAGGCAGTGGCGACATGCGCGGCGGATTCGGTGCCGGGCCGCGGCCGAACGAGATGGCGAGGTCCGGCGGGTCTGTCCCGTCTGCCAGAGATCTTTAATGGCTGGGGTTACGGCGGTTGGAGGTCGAGTCCGGTCTTGGCGATGAGCCCCTCGATGAGGTGAGGTCGATACTGCATCCGTTTCAGCCGCGTCTTCACCAGTGCGGTGAGCTGGTCAAGGCTGTGTTTGGTGAGGTTGGCCAGGGACCTCTTCAGGTGCGACCACACGCCCTCGACCGGGTTGAACTCCGGAGCGTATGGCGGCAGCTGGTAGACGGTCAGCCATAGTCGCGCCGCGACCAGCCGTCGCATTGTGCGGCTGACGTGCGTGTTCAGATTGTCCCAGACCAAGACGATGGGGCCGCCGAGCTGCTGGTGGGCGGCATCGAGCAGGCGGGCGTAGTCGGTCTCGGTGAAGCCCTTGCGTCGGCCTTTGGCGGGGCCGCGGTCCAGGTGGATGCGGTAGGTCAGCCGTGGGCCGCGGCCGGCCTTCGTGCAGATCAGCGCCGCCATCGAGACCCGCTTGGTGCCCGCGGCGGTGACCTTCACGACGGGGGTGCGGCCTCGGCGGCCCCAGGTGCGGCCCCTGGGCGGCCTCAGGCCCTGACCTGCCTCGTCCTCGAAGCAGAGCCAGGCGCCCAAGTCCGCCGCCCTCTTTTTATGACAGGCCACTGCTCGTCCTTCCATGCAGCGATCTTCGACTCATCCCGCTCGGTGGCCTTCCTGGCCGGGACCTGCACACTCCAGCCGATGCGGTGCAGCAACAAGTCGAGCCCGGCCAGGGTGTACTCGACGCCGAACCGGTGGCGCACGATCTCGGCGATCCGGGCCAGCGTCCAGCACTGGTCACTCCAGCCGCACGCGGCCGGACCGGCCTCCAGGACCGCCTCCAGCGACCGTAGTCGGCCGGCATCGAGCTTGCAGCGGGCGCCGCCGGGACCCTTGGAGACCAGCGCCTGGCGGCCGCCCGAGGCCAGCGTCCGGCGCCAGCGGTTCGCCGACATCCGGGTCACCCGGAACCGCCGGGCCACCTCCCGGTCACTGGCTCCCGCCTCGATCAAGTCGGCCGCCGCGAGCCGGACTCGCTCGCGTCGATCCCGCTCCTCGGCTGTCAGTCCACCGCCATCGGGATACCTCATTCCTCCGGCATAGCGCGGCCCACGACAACCGTCACGACCCCACGTAACCCGCACCGTTAAAGATCTCCAGACGGGCCCACGGCCTGTGAGCCACGCGTTCTACTCCGACGCCGCCGGCCAGGCCCGCCGCAAGCTGTCGTCGAGCGAGCAGGCCGCCATCGAGGCCGTGCGGCGCGCACTGGAGCACGACCCCGATCCCAAGCACGCCCGCGGCCTCCCGTACGCCGGCCCGCGCAGCGAGTCGTACATCGTCGAGCTGCTGCCCGAGCAGACCGGGCCGCGAGATCAGCGTGGTGCACCGCTACGCGCAGGACCTCGACACCACCACCCTCATCCTGTGGATGATCGCCGGACCGTCGGGCGACTCGCGGACCGGCATCCTGATCTACACCGCCGTTCCGGACATGGAAGGGACCCTCGGCGGCCTCGCCTCGCTCGCCGAACCCGAGGAGTTCGTCAGCGCCGTGCGCCGTGCCCTTGCCGATGTCCGGCACTGCTCCTCGGACCCACTGTGCGCCGAGCGCCTGCCCCACCCGTAGTACGAGGACTTACTGCACGGAGCCGCCTGCCACGTATGCCTTCCGTCTCGGAGACGGCCTGCGAATGCGGCAACCGCTTCCTGGACCGCCGGTTCATCGTGCCCATCGGTGATCCGAGTCTGGCCCTACCCAGGACATCAAATGAGTCATGCGGCGTTCCGGCAGGCAGCGGTGACCCGGGTAGACCCCTGTCCGGCGAGGACCGCGGCGTCGAGGGTGTACTTGCGGCCCTGCATTCCAGCGTCCGTGATGAGTGTGGCGGAGCTATGGGCTGGTGCTTCGCAGGCGACGTGCAATGTCGATATCCCGTTGCAGCGCGCTGAGCCGCGGAGGTTCGCGGCTGGCGTCCAGGACGGTGACGTGGAGGGTGTCGCCGACCTGGGGAGGCGCGGCGTTCTCGTCCCACCAGGAGGGATGTTTGACCTGGTCGATAAAACCGGTCGCGCCGTCCACGTCGACCTTCGCTCCCACGGGGGCTACAGCGACCACCGTCACGTCGAACTCCTGGTGATTTCGCATCGTCACTTCGGCCCTCCGAAAATAGATACCCAACTTCGGCCCTGTGTCATCCCGTTGAACCTGTCGAGCTTCCCCACGGGAATCTCGAATTCTAGTCGCGCCGCCCCATTAGGCCCGTTGTAATCGTGGATTTTAGCGTGCTCGCCGAACTCTTCCAGAAACGATGGGTGCATATCGTACTTGACCATGCCCCTGGCGAAGTTTGCTCCTGTCGGTCCAGCGTACTCCGCGGCGACGGCCCGCTCACCGAAGTAGATCTTACCGTCGGAGATGACGCCTCCACCGATGTCCACGCCGGGTCGGTGGTTGGCAGGATTCGGACCATGCGCAAGCTCGTATTCCGCATGGGCCCCCTTTGGGGTCCGATAGATCGGGATGTAATCCGGCGCCAACCCCAGGTGGTCCGTCCATATATGCGGGTTTGCCACATAGGTGGATGGATTCGGCGCGGGGGTGAGACCTAGGGGGTCCGGGGTTACGTAGCGAGCGGTTTCTGGATCGTAGTGGCGGAAGTAGTTGTAATGGAGGCCGGTTTCGGGATCGGCGTACTGACCAGGAAAACGGAGGGGAGTATAGGCGGTGCTGTCGGAGGCCCAGGCGGTGGTGCCCCAAAGGGTGGTGCGGGTGCGCCAGGCCACATCGCCGTGCTCTTCGATGAGTTCGGTGGGGGTGCCGACGAGGTCGGTGACGATGGCGAAGAAACGGGAGTCGATCTCTTCCTGGGATTCGTCGAGGATGCGTTCGGTCTGGGCGATGGGCCGCAGATCCTGGTGTTCCCAGGTGAGAGTGACCGAATGCGGTAGTTGGCGTGCTGTGGTGGTCTGCTCGCACAGCCTGTTGCCATCCCAGGTGAAGTCGACTCGCTCGACGACCGTTCTGCCGTCGTCGGCGAGGCGGCACTTGGCCGTGCGGCGGCCAAGGGGGTCGTACGTGTAGCGCCAGCGGGCACCGTCGGGGGTGCTGACGGCGATGAGGCGGTCTTCGGCGTCCCACGTGTAGAGCCAGGTATCGGGTTTGCGGGACAAGCGGGGTTTCTGGCGCAGGGTGATGCGGCCGAGTTGATCGTGCTCGTAGCGGACTGCTCCCGCGTGGGTGATGCGGGTACCCGCGTAGCCGCGCTCACCGGTGGCCTCGTGGCCGGGCTGGTCCGCAGGCCAAGAGGCGGTGGTCTGGTTGCCCGCTTCGTCGTAGGCGTATGTCTCGGTCCAGTTGGCCGCGCGGACGTCGGTGACCCGGCCCGTCACGTCGAGGCCGAAGTGCCGCCACCCATTCAGGCCGTCGTCAAGGGCGGTGAGGTTGCCGTCGGCGCGGTAGGTGTAGCTGCGGTGTCGGATGGGGGTGCCTGCCGGGCCGGTTACGGTCTGGGTGGTGCGACGGCCGAGGGGGTCGAAGGACTGGCTGAGGGTGAGTGTGCTGCCGATGCTGCGAGTCAGCTCACGGCCTGCGGCGTCGTAGGTGAATTCGAGAGGACGGCCGCAGGCGGTCATGCCAGTGCGGCGTCCGGCGGCGTCGAAGCTCCAGGAAGTCGTCGCGCCGGTCGGTGTGGTGCGGCTTGTGCACCTCCCCGCCGCATCGTATGTGTAGGTGAGTTCACGCCCATCGACAGTTTCGGAAAGCAGGTGGCCGTAGCGGTCGCGCAACAAGGTGAGGGCTGCACCGTCGGGGCCAGTGGCCTGGGCGAGTTGGTCCGTGAGGTCGTAGGCGTAGGTGGTGATCCGGCTGTCGGCGTCCTTGCGAGTGATCTGGCCGAGCGCGTTGCGGTCGAAGGTGGTCGTCTGCCCCAGCGCGTTGGTGCGGGAGGCGAGACGGCCCGCTGGGTCCTGAGTGTAGGTGAGCGTGCGGTCGTCGAAGTCCGTCTCGGATCTCAGGCGCCCTGCGGCGTCGTAGTCGTAACTCCACGTCAGGCCCTGAGGGTTGGTGACTTGAGTGAGGCGCAGTTCGGCGTCGTGCTGGAATCGGTAACGAGCCCCGTCTGGGGTGGTGCGAGCGGTAAGCAGGTCGAAGTCGGTGTATTCGAAGTAAGTGATGCCGCCCATCTGGTCGGTGTGGCTGGTGCAATTTCCCTCACCGTCCCAGGTCCAGCTCTCGGTGGCTCCGTCGGGATGGACACGGCGGGTGAGCCTGCCTTCGACAGTCCATTCCAGGTGGGTGGTGGCGCCGGTCGGGTCGGCGATGACGGTGGGGCGGCCGAAGGCGTCGCGTGTGTAGCGGGTGGTGGCACCGAGCGGGTCGGTGACCTCGACGGGGAGGCCGGCACAGTCGCAGCGGACGGCCGTCGTGTTGCCCAGCGGATCGATTACCTCGGTTAGCCGGCCTGCAGCGTCGTAGGCGAAGTGGGTGGTCCGGCCGCCTGCCTCGGTGGACGAGGTTCGGTTGCCGCGTTCGTCGTAGGCGTGTCGGACCGCGTTGCCGTCGGTTCCCCTTACATAGGTGGGCAGGCCGAGACCGTTGTAGCGGACTATGGTCTCGCGTCCGTCGGGACGTGTAATGGACACGGCGTTGCCGTTGGTGTCGTAGCCGTAGGACGCGCTGTGGCCGAGCGGGTCAGTGCGCGTGAGCAGGCGGTTGTATCGATCCCATGAGTAGGACGTGGTGCGGCCTAGGGGATCGGTCTCGGCGACGACCTGGTGCGCTCCGTTGATGAGAAAGCGACGGGTGTGACCTGCGCCAGTGGTGGTTTCGGTGACGCGGTGACCGATTGTCTCGTCGATGATGTCGTAGGCCAGACGGAGCGCCATGTGCCCTTCGCCGCCGCCCTCGGCGACGCAACGGTCCTGGTCGTCGTATGCGTAGTTGTATGAGCGCTGGTTTGTATCGGTCCAGGAAGTGACGCGGCCTCGGTCGTCGTAACTGAACCGGAGTTTTCCGCCCGAGGAGTTGCCCACCTCGGTGAGGTGACCCGCATCGCAATAGCTGTAGCGTTTGACCTCTCGGTCGCCACCACCGGGTGCCGCGCCCACCAGGTGAAGGGCCGCGACCCGACCACCGCACGTGGCGACCTTGAGGTGATAGCCACCGCTGGAGACGATCGCGGTAGGGGCACCGTCGAAATCGTGCTCGAAGGTGAGCCAGTTGCCGTTGCGGTCATCGATCTGCTCCAGGAGCGCGAGCAGCTCACCGCGGTCGGCGAAATGCCGGACACACCCAGTGACCGGGTCGGTGACGCGGTAGCCGCCCTCCGTACGGTCAAGCGGCCAGCGAGGGCCATGGCGCGGCAGGACGCTGATCCCGGGGGCGGGGTGGGGATAGCTGAGCAGCAAGCCGTCCTCGGTGACGAAGATGACGCCCTCGGTATCGATCTCCAGACGCTGATCGACGGTGGAGGACCAGGAGGGACCGAACCATTTGCCCAATCGGTAGCCGGATTCCACGCGGCGGGTGAAGATCAGCGGGAGGGTGCCGGGCAGCGTGACGTCGGTCTGCGGCAGATACATCCGGCCGGTCGCCATGTCGATCGGGTCGGAGCCCTTGCTCTCCACTGCGTGCTGTTCGCGGGCGGCCCTGTTCGGCCCGTCCGGCGTCGCCCCCCGTTCGGTATCGCGCAGTGTTCTGCGCGCCGCGCCCCCGGCGCCCTCCTTGAGCCCCCTCTCCATGCCGCTTTTCAGCCCGAGGCGAAGGCCGCCGCGGGCGAGACCTGCGCCTTTGGTGCCGACGACTTCGGGGATGAGACGGCCGACGAACTCGGTGGGGTCCTTCGTGAACCCGTCGACGGCGGCCTTGACGACGCGTTCAGGATGCGCGGCTGTGGAGACGAGGCCGGAGAGCGTCGTGGAGACGTTCTGCAGGTACGCGGCGGGGTGCGTGAGATTGTAGGGGTCCGTCGGGTTGAGGCCACGGGCGAAGTTGACCAGCCCGGCGGTGCCTTTGAGGACGCCGCCGGCGAAGTGGGTGAGCTCCGTGTTCACGGCCTGGTAGCCGTCGGCGAGGTCGTCGCCGATGCGGTCCAGGGGCGGGGGCTCGGCCGGAGCGTGGGACAGAGCGGCCCTGACCTTGGCCTGAGCCTCGGATGCGGCGGTGTTGCGTTGTTTGCGGGCTTCGGCGAGCTTGTCGTGGGCGGCCTTGACATCGGCCTTGCCGGGATCGTGGAAGGGGTCGGGCCTGGGGCCCGGATCCTCGTCTGCCTTGATCTTGGCGTTATAGACGTCGACCTTCTTGTTGTACGCCTTTACGGCCGCGTCCGAGGCGTGTCTGCCCTTCTTGTACAAGGCGATGGCGTCCTGTGCCTGGCCCTGGGCCCATGTGACGGTGTCGGCGTACGCCTTCAAAGCGTCGGCCGCCGTCTGGCAAGCATCCGCCGCCTGCGCCCATTTGGTGGGGTGGACGCCGAACTTCTTGCGGAAACTGTCGCCGCCCTCGCCCTTCCAGTTGGAGGAGTCGACCGTACGCATGCCTTGGCCTACATGGTCGAAAGCGGTGTGAAAGTCCTTGAGGTGATTGGCACTCTCGCGGATCTTGCCGGGATTGCCGTGGACGAGCTCATCGGCTTCCTCGGTCTGGCCGAGTTGCTGTTCGCCGGGCGTGGCGCCCAGGTCGGAGGCAACCTCGTCGCCCCAGTCCTCGACGGCATCCGCCGCATCGTGCAGCCCAACGTAATCGAGTCCGTCACCGATCTTGTCGGTGGCGTAGTCGATGCCCTCGCCGACCTTTTTCTTGCCCTCCTCGATGAGATGTTCACCAAAGCTCAGACCCTTGTTGATGCCGCCTTTGATGCCGTCGCCGACATCGTCGAGGAGCCCCATCAGCCCGCACCGCCCTGCTGGTCGGCAGCTTTGGAACGGGCTTCGGGAGACGGGCCGAAGTTCTCGTCGAGCTTCCGGTCGTATTCGGCGTCGGAGACACCGAACGCACGATGCAGGTTCTCGGGGTTGAGGCCCATCGGGCCGACGGTGTGCGAGGTCATCACGTCCCGGCCGGCGTCCTTCCAGCCCTGGGCGCTCGTGGCCATGGCCTGATCGAAGGACTCTTTGCTGTAGTCCACGCCGCCGAAGGCGCCAGAGGTGGCGATATCGCCCCAGCCCTGCTGGGTGACCTCTTCCTCGGACGCGTACGGATTGCCGATCGCCGCGTTGGCGACGACCTTGAAGCTGCCTTCGACGTACTGCTCGGTCTCGTAGTACGTACCCGCGGACAGTCCGGTCTTGACAGCCAACGCGTTGCCCTCATGGACCAGCGATCGCACGCCCCACTCCCAGCGCTCGCAGAACGACTTGAAGTCCCCCGTCAGTCCCTCGTGGCCGAGCTCCAGGCCGGACAGGGCGATGTCGCCGAAGCCGCGCCCGGCCCCGGCCGTGCCCGTCATGCCGAGTTCTTTGAGTTCACTCAGGGCTTCGGTCAGTCCCTTGGCGATCAGATTCAGCCCGTCGGCCTTGAGGTCCTTGCCGCCCCCGTCGGTCATGCCACATCCCCCTCGTCCTCGTCACGGTCGACGGCAGCCTCATCCGGGACGATGCCGCGTACGGGCGGGAAGACCATGCCGTCCTCACCATCCGCGCAGTCCAGGGCGACTCCGCAGGGCACCCCGGCGGCCGGGACGGCCACATCCAGGAGACGGGCGCCGAGGATCGTCTCGTAGGTCCACTCGTGGCCATACGCCCCGCGGGCCTGGGCGTAGCGTGCCAGGGCCTGTTCGTTCGAAAATGCGAGGATGAAGCGGATACCGCCCAGGTCGGCGGTCAGAAGGCCCCGCTCCCCGTCCGCGCCGGGCTCCTCGCCCAGCGGTACCAACACCGCTGCACGTCGGAACTCTCCCAACAACTCGGCGAAAGCCCAACGCCGGTCAGTGATTTCATGGTCTTCGACTGCGGCCTCCGGCACCTGTGAATGGGCGGGGCTCCGGCCAGTCGTATCAGGAATTTCCTGCGAAGGAGTCACCGCTGCCGGTGTGGCAGACCGATCCGCCATCTCCAAGTAGTCCACAAGCCGTGGTCTGGGAATGTTGTTCTGCGCAGACGCGCCGGCTCCGTCCCCGTGTTCAGACATGCCCCTATCATCGCATCGCAGTTGTGGGAGGCAACGCCTCCCACGTCATACCCTCGTCACAAAGGGCCCTCGGGCAGGAACGCCACACGGCGTACCCTGCGCCTTCGAGCGCCAGTGTGTGACAGTCAGCTCTGCGGGTCGATGGAACGCAGCAATTCGAGCAGCCCTTGTGCCGGGAGCAGCTGATCGTCTGTGACCGGGTCGGGGCTGGAGTGCATCAGGTCATTCCGGAACTGGCGGCACTCCTCAAGGGCAGTCAGGAAATGCAGCTGATCGACGGACCAATTCAGGGCAGCCCAGTTCTCGGGCTCCCGGAGCAGGTACCCGTACGCTCCGAACGTCAGGTTGGCGGCCGATTTCACCCGGCAAGCACGCCTCCTGGGGACTACCGCGCGGATGCGGTCGAGGGGAATACACCGGTCTACCGCGCGCCGCAGGCGTTGCTCGATTTCCTCGACGAGAACGAAGGGGCGTACGCGTGTACCGAACTGAACGGTCAGGTCGGACGCGGTGATCAGGCCGCAGACCCTGTGGTCATGGTCGCGTACGAGAACGTATCCGGATTACTGGACGGTGCCGATCCAGTCGAGCAGGTCGTCCGATCGATCCGCCTCCTGGCTCCTGACCGTGGTGGCTTCGAGGCTCGCCCGAGGGTCGGCCATGTGGGCACGTCCGATCGACTCACAGCTCACGACGCCCCTCAGCCGCCCGTCCGTGTCCAGGACCGGGAGTTGGCCATAACCTCGCGACACCATCACGGTCATGGCGGTCTTGAGGCTGTCGCCCACCCGTACCGACTCGGGCATGCGGTTCGCCGATTCCAGGTTGCTCACCCGGTACGCGACGGTCCGTACCTCGGACTCCTCGTCCGGCAGGTGACCGGCGGCGTTCACGGCGCCCCGGACCGCGGGCGTCAGGCTGGTGGTGCCCGTGAGCCGGGTCAACGCGCTGGTTGGAGCTCCCCCTTGGTCGTGGACACCTGGGGACTGGGATCTTGAGGTTCCAGAGGAAGTAGCACCGGGTGGGAAGCAAGTACACGAAGCGGTACAACGAGGAGTTCAAGCGGGACGCGATCGCGCTCGCCGATTCCTCGGGAAAGACGGTCGCCGTCGTCGCCCGGGAGCTCGGCATCAGTTCCGAGTCCCTGCGTGGCTGGTACCGCCGGGCGAAGGCAGACCGGGGCGAGGGCGAGTCCGGTGAGGTGACCAGCGCCGAGCGCGAGGAGCTCAAGCGGTTGCGCAAGGAGAACCGCGAACAGCAGCAGACGATCGAGATCCTGAGAAAGCGACGGCCTTCTTCGTGAAGGAGAACGACCGGTGAACGAGCCGTGCCGGTTGATCCATGCGGAGAAGGCGATCTATCCGATCGCCCTGCTGTGCCGGGTGCTGAAGGTCCCCCGCTCCTCCTACTACGCCTGACGGGAGGGCGAGGCGGCCCGCCGCGCTCGTCAGGCCGACGACGACGCGCTCGCGCGCGAGACCACCGTGGTGCACATCGCCTCCCGCCACATCTGCGGTGTCCCGCGCATCCACGCCGAACTGCGCCGCCCGGGCCGGTGGGTGAACCGCAAGCTCGTTGCCCGCGTGATGCGTGAGCGCGACATCCGCGGTGTCACTCGGCGCAAGAGGCGTTCGCTGACTGGGCCGGATGCGAAGGCGAAGCCGGCCCCGGACCTGATCGGCCGTGTCTTCCACGCCGAGCGTCCTGGGACCAAGCGGGTCGGCGACATCACCTGCCTGCCCACCGCCGAGGGCCGGCTCTGCCTCGCCTGCCGGCTGGACCTGGCCACCCGCGAGGTCGTCGGCTATGCCATGGCCGACCACCACCGCGCCGAACTCGTCGTCGACGCCCTCGACATGTCCCACGGCCGAGGCGCACTGGAACCCGGCTGCGTGATCCACAGCAATCGCGGCAGCGAATACACGTCGACCCAGTTCCGGGAACGAATAGGGAAGTTCGGGCTGCGGCAGAGCTGCGGACGCACCAGATCATGATTCGACAACGCCGCCACGGACAGCTTCTGGGCCCTACTCAAAGAAGAGACCAGCACCCGCACCTGGCCCGACCGGGCCACCGCCCGCGCCGAGGTCTCCAACTTCATCGAGACCTTCTACAACCGCCCCCACCTGCGCAAGCACAAGACCTTCGGCTATCCCACCCGGCCGAGACCAGACAGCGGCATCAGCACGCCCTCGCGGCACAACGATCACGTGCCCACGATCACGGGGAAACTTCACTCATCCGCTCCCCCCAGCCCGTACGGCCCGGCCTCACCGGCTCGGATCAACAGTGCGGGAACGGACCTCTTCTTGTCGGGGTTCCACAGGCGCCATCACGCCTGAGAGCAACTAACCACGGCACACCGTGTCCAACACCCGCTCCACGCGCTGCATGCTCGTCCAATCAGGGCCCTCACAGTCACGGAAAGACCACGCAACCGGAACCTCAACTGGACCCAGTAATGAAAAACCCAGGTCACGGCGAGTGATGCCTGAGGTTCTTCCGAGCCGCCTTCGGGGTTCGAACCCGAGACCGACGCATGACGAGCCCGATAGAAGTCATGACGGGTTATGCTGCACGGTCGTACCAGATCCCGTTTTCCCAGATCAGAGCACATGTCGCGGTCCCGCTGGTCGTATCCCACGTTGCACCGTCCAAAGGCGTCCGCGCTCCCCTTGCGCTCCCCCGGTCGCCACCGGTGACATTCCAGTCCCGGACAGCGACCCCAACTGCCTGTCTGCAGCCGGGTTGTCACCATCTGACAATGCGAGCAGGTGCTCGGCGTCGTCGCTTCATTCTCCCCAAAGGAGCGCACCCGGCAACTGGCGGTGGACGCAGTTGAAAAACCGGTCGAGGTAGGTCCAATGACGCTGACGCCCTGGCACGATGCTCTTCAAGCTCACCGGCTCCAGTTGCTCGGGGAAGACGACGCTCGCATACGCCGCGGCCGACAGGTTCCGGGGGATCGCCGTGCACGACTTTGACGAACTTGGTGTCCCGGAGGGAGCTGACCAGCACTGGCGACATCGCATGACCGAGATGTGGGTGCGCCGCGCGCTGGCGTACCAAGACCGTGGCGTCGACCTGCTCCCTACCGGGCAGTCCCCCTTGGGTGAAGTCCTGGCTAGTCCTTCCGCCCCACGGCTGGACGGCATCGCAGTGTGCCTGGTCGATGTCTCCGACGAGGTCCGGTGCGCTCGACTCGCTGAGCGCGGCCCCGGGCGGTGGGACGCCCAGGCAGTCGACGCCTTCCTCCGCTGGGCTGCGTGGCACCGCGAGCACGCCCTCGATCCTCGTCATCGACCCCATGTCATAGTCCACGACGGCTGGCACGAGATGGTCTGGCATCGCTGGGCGAGTTGGAATGCCGAGGACCCGCGATGGCGCACGCAACTGCTCGACACCACGCACCGACCTGTGACGGACTCCGTGGACCAGGTCGAGCAGTGGATCACCGACCGTCGCCGAGCGCACCGGGCCGGCCGACTCGCTCTCAGCCACAGTTGGGCTTCGTGATACGCAACAACCGCTGCCCAGCCTTGTGTCCGAGCGGGACAGCCGTTGAACGCCTGCACAGAGCAGTTGTCGGACTCCCCCAGGTTCCTCAGGAGGCAAGCTCTCTGGGCTTCCCCGTCGTGCGGGAGATGCTGGTTGAGTTGGGGAGCGCGAGGAGGTTGTCGTCGTGGTCGGCGTTGAGGCCGTCCACGCTGCTCTCGGGTAGGTGACGCCGGCGAAGGCAATCCACTCGACGTGCAGGGATCTCCTACCTCAGACACGGGACGCTCTGCGAGATTCAACAGAACACGCGGCGGCGGGTCCTGGTGCACGACGCTCGGCTATCTCTAACGTACTCTCTGTCAGGAGCAACGCCTTGTCACACTAGACGTCTGCTGGCGATGCTACACACGAGAACGTCAGGTACCACCCCCAGGAGTCGATCTTGCGCGACGCTCCCCCAAGTGTCGGCGCTCTGTCAGACACTGTCTAGGGGCGGCCATGACGGCCGCCCCAGAGCAGCAACTACTGCTGACGCTTACTCACGTGCGAGGCGGCAGTCATGCCAGCGCCGTAGGTGAAGGCAAGGACGGCACCGCCAGAAGCTACGGCGGTGAGGGGGCTCTGGCCAAGAGCAGCGGAGCCGATCCCGGCAACCAGCCCAGCGATGACAGATACCAGAGCGACGACGACAACGTGATACACGCGGTGGTCGCAGGTAGAAGTGGTGGCAGACAAGTAGGGCCCTCCCATACTCCGTCGGAGCGCCGTCACCTGAATCAGGGCAGGCCGCAGTGCCTGCGCTGGATTCACGTCACAGCGTCGCCGCCCATCGGGCGTCGCAATAGGAGAGCGCCGGCCAGGCGCGCCTATCGCTCCTCGACTGGAGCGCTGTAGCGGTTGGCCATCATCACCGATGCACCATGCCTTTCAAGGATCTCGTCAACCACGTTCATAGTAGCCAACACCACTGACACCCGGACGAGTTGGTGTGCGCTTCCCGGGATCACAAGTGCCAGTCCGCAGCAACCCTCGCCTACCTGAGTCAGAGGATACGGCCTTATGGGCGATCGCATTGGCGTGTTACGCGACACTGGCTGGTCGCTCAGGCATCGTCGACCGTGGCCTTACGGGAGGCCCCTCCTGACACCGCCCGACCGCGGTGTCGCCCCCGGAGAAAGAAGTCGAGGTCTGCTCCACCCGCTAGAGATCATTAACTGTGGGGGTTCTGGCCCTGCTGACGGTTGAGGTCGTGTGCGGTAAGCCGGAGGTATGCGGTATCCCGATGGTGGTGGGCTGACGGCTGAGGAGCGGGCCCGGAGAGAGCAAGTGCGCCTGGCGGCGGCAGAGTTGATTGAGGACGGGGTCAGTGACTCGCAGATCGCCCGACGGTTCCGGGTGACGCGGGTGTCGGCCAATCGCTGGCGGCGGTCTCTGGCCGCAGGCGGGCGCCAGGCGCTGGTCTCGAAGGGAGCAGGTGGTGCCCGGTGCAGGCTCACCGACGATCAGTTGCGCCGGCTTGAATGCGAGCTGGAGGCGGGACCGGCCGCGCATGGCTGGAACGAGGACCA
>NZ_JBWKFF010000021.1:0-96766 GCF_056434425.1 Streptomyces sp. NPDC044033
ACGCCCGGTTACATTTCGAACCCGGAAGCTAAGCCTTTCAGCGCCGATGGTACTGCAGGGGGGACCCTGTGGGAGAGTAGGACGCCGCCGAACAAATTGTGAAACGCCTCAGTCCCCGAACCGTATGGTTCGGGGACTGAGGCATTTTTGCGTTTAGGGTGCAGTCATGCGCTACGACCTCATCATCTTCGACAACGACGGAGTGCTCGTCGACAGCGAGCCGCTCTCCAACCAGGTGCTGTCCGAGTACCTGTCCGAACTGGGCCACCCCACCTCGTACGAGGAGTCCCTCCGCGACTACATGGGCGCCGCCGTCCACCGCATTCACGACACCGTCCAGGAGCGGACCGGCCGGCAGCTGCCGGCGGAGTTCGACGAGACGCTGCACGCCCGGATCTTCCGCGCCTTCGAGCAGCACCTGCAGCCGGTGAAGGGGGCGGCCGAACTGCTGGAGTACCTGGTCGCCGAGGGGGTGTCGTACTGCGTGGCGTCCTCGGGCAGCCACGAGCGGATCAGGGTCGGGCAGCGCCGGGCCGGGCTCGACGAGTGGTTCGAGGAGGAGTGGATCTTCAGCGCGGACGACGTCGGGCGGGGCAAGCCGGCGCCCGACCTGTTCCTCCACGCGGCACGGTCGATGGGGGTCGAGCCGGGCCGGTGCGTCGTGATCGAGGACAGCCCGCTCGGAGTGGAGGCCGCCGTCGCCGCCGGGATGGACGTATTCGGCTTCACGTCGATGACCCCCGCCGACCGGCTGTCCGCCGCGACCGAGGTGTTCACGGACCTGGGGGACCTTCCGCGGCTCCTCGGCTGAGCCGCCCGGGCCTGGCCCGTCCCTGGCCAGAGCCCTCCCGCGCCTCCAGTCCCGGCCGCCGAGGCCGGCGCCCGAACCACCCCGGCCCCCACTCCCGTAATTCGCTGTGTGATCCATCTACCCAGCGGTAGTTCTGGCCCGTACGCTCCCCGCCATGACCGCCCCCTCCGCTTCAGCGGCGCGACTGCGGCACGGCCGCAAAGCCCTGGCCGTCAGCTTCTTCGTCCAGGGCGCGGTGTTCGCCCTGCTCGTGACCCGGATCCCGGCCATTCAGGATCAGTACGGGATATCCGACGGGCTGCTGCCCGTCTTCCTGGCCGCCGTGCCGATCCTCGCGGGCGTCGGCAGCATCGGTACGGAGCACCTGGTGGCGCGGGTCCGGCCGAGCGTCGTGCTGCGCTGGGCGCAGCCCGCCGTCTGCCTCGCGCTCCTCGCCGCGGGCTCCGGCGACGCGGTGTGGGAGGCGGCGGTCGCGCTCGGGCTGTTCGGGCTGACGGTGGGCGGTCTGGACGCGTCGATGAACATGCTCGGCGTGAGCCTGCAACGGGCGTACGGGCGGAGCATCATGTTGGGCTTCCACGCCGCGTACAGCCTCGGAGGGATCGTCGGGGCCTCGCTCGCCTGGGCCGGCGCGCATTGGCACCTCTCGCTCGCCGTCCTCTACGCGCCGCTGGTCGTGGTGGTGATCCCCGCGGCCCTCGTCGCCAGCCGCTGGTATCTGGACCAGCGCAGACCGCAGCAGGAGAGGCCCGAGGAGAGCCACGAGAGCCACGAGGAGCGTGTGAGCCGCGACGGCGCGGCAGCGGCGGCCCGGCCAGGCGCTCCGGTCACCATGAGGCTGCTGTGGCCGCTGTGCATGGTCATGGCCTTCGCCTATATAGGTGACTCGACCGTGTCCAACTGGAGCGCCAAGTATCTCCAGGACGTGCTCCACAGCTCGGAGCAGCTGTCGACGGTCCCGTACAACGTCTACATGGTGATGACCCTGCTGGGCCGTGCCGTCGGCGACCGGGGCGTACGGCGGTTCGGGCCGGTCGCGATCGTACGGATGGGGGCGGTGGTGGCGGCGTGCGGTTTCGGGGTGGTCGCGGTCGCGCCCGGGGCGTGGGCGGGGATGCTCGGGTTCACGATCCTGGGGCTCGGGCTGTGTGTGATCGTGCCGCAGACCTTCGCGGCGGCCGGGCGGCTGTTCCCCGGAGCGACGGATACCGCCATCGCGCGTCTGAATATCTTCAACTATGTGGGTTTTCTGATCGGTTCGCCGCTTGTCGGGGCCCTGGGGGACGCCTGGAGCTACCGCGGCGCGATGGCCGTCCCGCTGCTGCTCGTGCTCGCGATGCTCTTCTACGCCCACTCGTTCGGTTCCGCCGCCGACCGATACCGTGGCGGGCATGAGCGGCCGCGCACAGTTGATGTGGGATGAGGCAGTAACGGGCTACGACTTCGGCCCGGGGCACCCGATGGACCCGGTGCGGCTCGCGCTGACCATGCGGTTGGTCGAGGCGTACGGGCTGCACCGCGAGGTCGACGTGGTGGCCGCGAAGGCGGCCGGCGACTCCACGCTGCGGCTCGTGCACCGGCAGGACTACGTGGACGCCGTGCGCCGGGTGTCGGCCGACCCGAGGGCGGCCGACGGTACGTACGGGCTCGGGACCACCGACGACCCGGCGTTCGCGGGGATGCACGAGGCGTCGGCGCTGATCGCCGGCCAGTCGGTGGGCGCGGCCGAGGCGGTGTGGCGCGGTGAGGCGCTGCACGCCGTGAACTTCACGGGCGGGCTGCACCACGCGATGCCGGGCGGCGCGTCCGGGTTCTGCGTCTACAACGACGCGGCGCTGGCGGTGGCGCGGCTGCTGGAGCTGGGTGCGCGGCGGGTCGCGTACGTGGATGTCGACGTGCACCACGGGGACGGGGTGCAGGCGGCCTTCTGGGAGGACCCGCGGGTGCTCACCATCTCGCTGCACGAGCACCCCAGCACGCTCTTTCCGCAGACCGGTTGGCCGCAGGAGACGGGGGCGGACGAGGCCGAGGGCTCGGCCGTCAACGTCGCGCTGCCGGCGGGGACCGGGGACGAGGGGTGGCTGCGGGCGTTCCACGCGGTGGTGCCGGAGCTGCTGGCGGCGTTCCGGCCGGACGTGCTGGTGACGCAGCACGGGGCCGATACGCACTTCGAGGACCCGCTGGCGCATCTGGCGGTGTCGTTGGACGCGCAGCGGATGGCCGCCGAGTCGTGCCACGCGCTGGCACACGAGCACGCGCGGGGGCGCTGGGTGGCGCTGGGCGGCGGCGGGTACGCGGTGGTGGACGTGGTGCCGCGGTCGTGGACCCATCTGGTGGGGATCGCGGCGGGGCGGGCGGTCCCGCCGGAGTCCCTGGTGCCGCAGGAGTGGCGGCACGAGGTGTACCGGCGGACCCGGGAGGCGGCGCCGGTCCGTATGACGGACGGGCGGGAGCCCGGGTGGCGGGATTTCCTGGAGTCCGGATACGACCCGGCGGACCGGCTGGATCAGGCGATTCTCGCCACGCGACGGGCGGTTTTCCCCGCGCACGGGCTGCTGCCGTTGCCGTAGGGCGGGGGAGCGGGGCCGAGCGCCTTCGCGCGCCCCACGGACCCCTGCCGTCCCCTAGCGCACGCTTTTGGCGATTTGCCCGCCCCGGCCCTCGGTGAACCGCCACCATGGAGCCCGTGGTGAGTTCACACGCCCTGCGCGCGCATCTGCTCGATGCCCGGCTGGCCGGCCCCGTGGCCACGAGCCGTGAGCGGAGCCTGCACCGCTACCGGCTCTTCGTCGCGCGGGACCCCCGCGCGCTGATCGGGCTGGAGCCCGAACGCGACTGGTCTCTGGTCGAGTTGCTTGGGCTTATGGGCGAACGGTGTGGGGTTTCGGTCGATCCGGAACATACTTCTGGGCAGGATGTGATCGACCCCGACCGTACGGTGGAGGCGCTCGGATTCTTCGCCGACCGGCTCCGGGCGGCGGTGGAGGAGGGCGCGACGGTGCTGATCGGGACCGGTCACCCGCACCGGCTCCTGGGCTTCTACGCCTCGTTGGCCGGGGCCCTGTCGGCGGCGGGATGCACTGTTCTCACCCCGGCGCAGGGTCGAAGAGTCGACATGACGACCCGGTTCGGGGTACGTACGTACAACCTTGACTACGTACGGGGAGTCGCGATGGTGCGGGAACCCGGCGCACGGGAGCCCGGGAGTACGCCGGGCGCACACACCCATTCCCCCCTCCCGATTCGTACCGCTCTGGCGGCCGCGGTAGACGCTCGCAGCACCCTGCCCACCCTCGTCATCGGGGATCACGGATGGGTCTGCGGAGCAGGTCAGCTGGGCATTGAGGCCATCGGTCTGGCGGACACGGACGATCCGGCGCTGTTCGTGGGGCAGGCCGAGGGGCGGGTGTCCGTGGCCGTTCCGCTTGATGACACTGTGCGGTCTGATTACTACCGACCGCTTACTCGCTATGTACTCAATCGAGCGTGTCTGTCACAGTAGGCGGCCGATCGCTGCTCCTCTTCCCCACTCGTATCACCCGCCCCTAACCTGGGGAGTGAGCGCGCAGCGACGAGGAGTCACCGGAGGGGAAGCCGGTGCCCGTCATGTGCGGAAGGTTCAGGTGTGACATGGCTGCTGGCGAGAGGCCTCTGAATGAGGTCGTGTTCCTGACCGTGGCGGAAGTCGCCTCGGTGATGCGAGTGTCCAAGATGACCGTGTACCGCTTGGTGCACAGTGGTCATCTGCCGGCGATCCGGGTGGGCAGGTCCTTCCGGGTCCCAGAGCAGGCGGTGCACGAGTACCTCCGCGAGTCCTATGTGGGGGTGGAAACCGCCTAGGGAGCGGGCCGGGGGAGGCATTTCCCCGGCCTGTGCTCTGACGAGCACCTCGGATTACGCCGATCGCTCGGTGCCGGGTAGGCTGGCCTGATGTAGGTAGTGTGGGCTCGGACGCCCCGCACCGAGTGATCGAAGTTAGCGAGGGTAGTCGTGGGCTCTGTTATCAAGAAGCGGCGCAAGCGGATGGCCAAGAAGAAGCACCGCAAGCTGCTCAAGCGCACGCGCGTTCAGCGTCGCAACAAGAAGTAAGCAGCGACGCTGTGTACATCCCGCAGCCCTTCCACCGGATCACGGTGGGAGGGCTGCGGTGCTGTGAGGGCGGGGTGGCGTCCGTGGCGCTCCGCCCCAGGGCAGAACGTCGCTTTGCGTGAGCCCTTCACTACGGCTTGAAATGTAGCTCCATGCATCGGGCGGTCATCACAGCGCAACAACGAGCCGCTACGGTGGCGGCCAAAGCCCCGCTCGTCGAGCGGGGTTTCGAGGGAAGGCGCTGATCTTGGGCAAGGTCGTGCTCGTCACCGGGGTCGCACGTCAGCTGGGCGGCCGTTTCGTACGGCGCGTCCAGCGGGAGCCCGGCGTCGACCGGGTCATCGGTGTGGACGCCGTGCCCCCCGAGCACCACTTGGGCGGGGCCGATTTCGTACGGGCCGACATCCGCCATCCCACGATCGGCAAGGTCCTGGCCGAGCACGGCGTCGACACCGTCGTCCACATGGACGTCAACGGCACGCCGCTCGGCAAGCGCGGCGGCCGGACCCTGGTCAAGGAGACCAACGTCATCGGCACCATGCAGCTGCTCGGCGCGTGCCAGAAGGCGCCGACCGTCAAGCGGCTCGTGATCAAGTCGAGCACCAGTGTGTACGGCTCCGCGCCCCGCGACCCCGCGGTCTTCACCGAGACCACGCCCCCGAAGTCGCTGCCCAGCGGCGGCTTCGCCAAGGACACCGTCGAGGTCGAGGGGTACGTACGAGGGTTCGCGCGCCGCCGCCCCGACGTGGCCGTCTGCGTGCTGCGCTTCGCCAACGTGCTGGGGCCGTGCGCCGATTCGCCGCTCGCCGAGTACTTCTCGCTGCCCGTCCTGCCCACCGTGCTCGGCTTCGACCCCCGCCTCCAGTTCGTGCACGAGGACGACGCGATCGAGGTGCTGCGCATCGCC
This sequence comes from Streptomyces sp. NPDC044033, assembly GCF_056434425.1. Taxonomy (NCBI): domain Bacteria; kingdom Bacillati; phylum Actinomycetota; class Actinomycetes; order Kitasatosporales; family Streptomycetaceae; genus Streptomyces; species Streptomyces sp. NPDC044033. The sequence goes on from NZ_JBWKFF010000021.1 coordinate 5,808, forward strand.
GCCGGCGAGCCGCGCCGCTCCACGCTCAACAGCGGCACCTTCAACATCGCCGGTGACGGCGTGCTGCTGCTCTCACAGACCGCGCGCCGCCTCGGCCGCCCCACGCTCCCCTTCTTCCTGCCGACCGTCACCTGGATCGGCTCCGCGCTGCGCTCCCTCGGCATCAGCGACTTCTCGCCCGAGCAGATCCGGCTGCTGACACACGGGCGGGTCGTCCAGACCACGCAGATGCGCGAGACACTGGGATTTGAACCGAAATACACCACCGCGGAGGCGTTCGCGGACTACGCGCGCAGTCGCGGTCCGGGGCTGCTCCCGCCCGAGAACCTCGCCCGTACCGTCGACCGGATCGCCGCGGTGCTGCCTGTCGGCGGCGACCAGAATTGAGGAGCGCACCCAACATGGCGGACGCGAAGGTCATTCCGTTCGGCGAGGAACCGCGGTCCCGGCGCAGGGTGAGGCGCGCGGGGCGCGCGAGCGGCCGGGCGGAGGTCCCGCTGGCGCCCGTACCACCGCAGCGCGAGGAGGAGCCGGAGCCCGCCGGCGAGCCGTCGCGGCAGAACGGCGGCGGGGGCTGGGACCAGCGGCTGGCGCACGGGCTGAGCTTTCTGCGCCGCCGGATCACCGGCGAGTACGAGGTCGACGAGTTCGGGTACGACGAGGAACTCACCGACCAGGTGATCATGTCGATGCTGCGCCCGTTCTACGACAAGTACTTCCGGGTCGACGTGAAGGGCATCGAGAACATCCCGTCCGAGGGCGGCGCGCTGATCGTCGCCAACCACTCCGGCACCCTGCCGCTCGACGCGCTGATGCTCCAGGCCGCGGTGCACGACGAGCACCCCGCCGGTCGCCATCTGCGGCTGCTGGCCGCCGACCTCGTCTTCGTGCTGCCGGTGGTCAACGAGCTCGCGCGGAAGGCCGGCCACACCCTCGCCTGCGCGGAGGACGCACAGCGGCTGCTGGAGCGCGGTGAGGTGGTGGGGGTGATGCCGGAGGGGTTCAAGGGGATAGGGAAGCCGTTCTCCGACCGGTACAAGCTGCAGCGCTTCGGGCGAGGCGGTTTCGTCTCGACGGCGCTGCGCGCCAGGGCGCCGATCGTGCCGTGCTCGATCGTCGGCGCCGAGGAGATCTATCCGATGATCGGCAACGCGCGGACCCTCGCGCGGCTGCTGGGCATCCCGTACTTCCCGCTCACGCCGACCTTCCCGTGGCTGGGGCCGCTGGGCGCGGTGCCGCTGCCGACGAAGTGGACGATCCAGTTCGGGGAGCCGATCCTGACGGACGGCTATCCACCGGAGGCGGCGGACGATCCGATGCTGATGTTCAACTTGACGGACCAGGTGCGCGAAACGATTCAGCACACGCTGTACAAGCTGTTGGTGCAGCGGCGTTCGGTGTTCTTCTGAGCCGGTGTTCTTCTGAGCCGGGGCTCTTTGCAGCAGGGACTCTTTTAAGCGGGCGTTCTTTTAAGCAGGCGTTCTTTTGACGGTGGTGCCGGAGGCGGAGAGGCCCGAACGGGTCTCTCCGCCTCCGGCGTCACTTCCCGTCGTCGCCGTTGATGCCCAGGCCCGGCAGCAGGCCCGGCAGCAGCGGCGGGATGGTGATGTCCGGCTTTCCGCCCGACTTGCCGTCCTTGCCGTCCTCCCCGTGGGACGGGGCCGGACTGTCGCCGTGGTCCTTGGCGGGCGGATCCAGCAGGCCGGTGCCGCCGAGGAGACCGCCGTCCTCGCTCTTGTCGGCCGATGAGGACGGGGACGGATGGTGACCGCCGCCGCCCGGACCGCTGTCGGCCTTGGTCGGATGGGGCGAGGGCGTCGGGTGGGCCGTGTGATCCGGCGCGGCGTGCCGGGGAGCACCGCGCCGCTCCGTGGCGCCCTGCTTGCCCGGGGTGGCCGGGAGCAGCGACCGCAACGGGCCGACCTCCTCGTCTATGGCGTCGAAGACCGAACTCACCTGGTCACGCACGTCCGTGAGCTGAAGGGGCAGCCGCTCGCGCAGCTGGTGCCAGCCCTCGCGGTGCGAGGTGGTGAAGGAGGACAGCGCCCGGATCGGATTGAGCGAGCCGTCGCGCTCGTACGCCTCGTGGAGGAGCCGGTGGCCCTCGGAGGCGTCGAAGTGCATGCCGGAGAGCGCCTTGCGGACCTCGCCGACGGACTCGTGATCGAGGTCGCCGAGGCGGCCGCGCTCCAGGAGGCGACGGGCCTCCTGCATCCGCGTGGACGCCTGGTCAAGATAGGCCTGGCCGCGATCGGAGTCGCCGTCGGCCATGCCCAGCTTGAAGTCCTCCATGCCGCGCTTGAGTCCGTACAGCGAATCGCCGGGCAGGGCGTTGTTGCTCGCCGCGGCGACGCCTCCGAACGCGCCCGCCGCCACGCCCACGGTGAGCCCGCCGGCGGCGAGCCCCTTGGACCAGCGGGAGCGCGGCCGCAGCCTGCTCAGCGGGCTCGCCCGGTGCGTGCCTTTTCCGGAACGCTGCTCGGGGACTTGGGCTGCGCCCTCCGCGAACTGTGCCTCCATGGCAGCGATCAGCTGCGCACGCTGCACGATTTTGACTTCGGGGTCCAACTCCGGTGCCGGTAGCTCGCCGAGCCCGCTCGCCAGGGCCAGCAGCCGATTCCGCTCGGCGTGTTCCGCCGATGGATCGGACTGCTCGGCCGTTGCGCCCTGGAGCGCCTGCTCCTCCAGGGACTGGGCGAAGGCGTTCGCCCGCCGGTGCGCCGATACGTTCGCGATCACAGGCGGCACCTCCTCTCGTCATGACGGTCGACTCCCCAGGACACCTGGAAGGTTGCACGCCTTGATCGCGTCCACTCGATCGAGTGAGTGGCTGCGGGCATGGCGTGACCGCAGGGAGCCTGCATCCCGCACAACGAGCGGCGCGGCACTCGGGTTACGCGGTCCGGATGATCTGACCGCAGGTGAGGGGGTGAATACCAAGGGTCAGCGGGCATCGTCCGGCAGGAGCCGGGCGAGGGTTCGCACGGCACGGTATTGGAGGGTCTTGATGGCACCCTCGTTCTTCCCCATGACGCGGGCGGTCTCGGCGACCGACAGGCCCTGGAGGAAGCGGAGGGTCACGCACTCCTGCTGCTGCGGGTTGAGCTTGCGGACCGCTTCCAGCAGCGCGGCGTTGGAGAGGGATTCGAGGACGGAGTCCTCCGGGCTGCGCTCGACCTCGTTGGCGTCGAGCATCTCCCCGGTGGTCACTTCGAGCCGGAACCTCGACGACTTGAAGTGGTCGGCGACGAGGTTGCGGGCGATGGTCACCAGCCAGGCGCCGAAGTCGCGGCCCTGCCAGGTGAAGGTGCCGATGCGGCGCAGGGCGCGCAGGAACGTCTCGCTGGTGAGGTCCTCGGCGGTGGCCCTCCCGCCCACGCGGTAGTAGATGTATCGGTAGACGGTGTCGGAGTACTGGTCGTAGAGGCGGCCGAAGGCGTCGGCCTCCCCGGCCTGGGCGCGCTCGACCAGGTCCATCATGCGAGCGCTGTCACTGTCGGCGCTCGGGCGGCGGGGGGCGGTGGACGTGCCGGTGCCGGAGCCGGTACGTCCGCGGGTGCGTCTGCCGACGGCCGTGGTGCTCTCGGCCATGGCATAGCAGGGGCCGGCGGGACCGCCGGCGGGGGCGAGCGGGGCAAGGGCGGGGACGGCGTACGCGGTGGGGACGAAACCGCGCAGGCGGTCGATGACCGTTGCGCGGAGCGTAGCCAGGCCCGAGGCGTCAACCCCGACGTGTGGGTACACGGGACTCCCAGAGGCAGAGCTTCCATCACGTGCAGTGCGGGACCGTTCACTCGTCGTAGGGACGTGCGGGTACCGGTTTGCGTCTGAGGAGGATAACGCTTCGTGTAGGCGACGCTACACCCAGTTGCTCAAATCATCGTTTACGTCCGGTCTGTTACCGGTTAACGACCGATCAAGTGTCGAACATGTGGCGGTTATTGATCGGAGTGAGTCAAGAGTTGATTGGCTGGCTGGCGTGTTGTGGCAACCCGGACACAAGGGGACTGGCGGGGGCCGTGTGGGGGTGAAACGGCGGGATTGGCATGGGGGTGACGGTGGTTACGGCGGGCGACGGGGGGTGTGGCGGGGGTGGCGTCGGGGCGGGCCGCCCCGGGGCGGCGTCGGGGTGGCGTCGGGGCGGCCCGGGGCGGGGGGACCTCAATCGCCGGACGGGCTGAGTGGCGCGGGTTCATCGGGGCTCCGCCCCGGACCCCGGTCCTCAATCGCCGGACGGGCTGGATTGGGCAGGGCTTCGCGGGTTCGCTCGGGCCGGCGGACACCGGGGCTCCGCCCCGGGCCCCGGTCCTCAATCGCCGGACGGGCTGGATCGGGCGGGTGCTTGTGCGCCGGCCCCGGCCCCGGCCCCGGTCCTCAAGCGTCGGGCGGGTCGAGTCGGGCCCGGGGTTGTTCGTGGTTCAGCGGCGGCGGCGGTGCAGGGCTACTGCCGCTGCCGCGCCGCCCGCGAGGGCGCCCACGCCCGCCGCCGCCGGGATGCCGACGCGCGCGGCTTTGCGGCCCGTACGGTAGTCGCGTAGGCGCCAGCCGCGTTCGCGGGCGTGTCTGCGCAGGTGGGTGTCGGGGTTGATGGCGTACGGGTGGCCGACGATCGACAGCATCGGGATGTCGTTGGCGGAGTCGCTGTACGCGGCACAGCGGGCGAGGTCCAGGTTCTCGGCCGTGGCCAGGGCCCGTACCGCTTCGGCCTTCGCCGGGCCGTGCAGCGGTTCGCCGACCAGCTTGCCCGTGTACACGCCGCCGATCGACTCGGCGACGGTGCCCAGGGCGCCGGTCAGCCCCAGCCGGCGGGCGATGATCGTCGCGGTCTCGACGGGGGCCGCGGTCACCAGCCAGACCTTCTGGCCCGCGTCCAGGTGGGCCTGGGCCAGCGCGCGGGTGCCGGGCCAGATGCGCTCGGCCATGTACTCGTCGTAGATCTCCTCGCCGATGGACATCAGCTCCGAGACGCGGTGGCCCTTCACGATGGACAGGGCGCTGTCGCGCGCGTCCTGCATGTGCTCGGGGTCCTCGACGCCGGCCAGCCGGAACCACGCCTGCTGCCAGGCGAAGCGGGCCAGTTCGCGCTTGCGGAAGAAGTGCCGCTTATAGAGGCCGCGGCCGAAGTGGAAGAGGGCCGCGCCCTGCATCACGGTGTTGTCGAGGTCGAAGAAGGCGGCGGCCTTCTCGTCGCCGACGACGGGGAACTCCGGTTCGGCGGCCTCGGTGGAGCCTGACGGCTCGGCTGCCTCGGTGGCCTCAGCGGCCTCGGCGGGCTCAGTTGTCTCGGCGCGTTCGGGGGAGGCGGGCTCGCGCCCCTCCTCTGCTGCCATGTCGGGAGTGTCGTGCGCGGACTTGCGGGCTGCCTCCGCCGCCGCCTCGCCGGCCAGCACGCTGCGTGCGGTGGCGGAGCGCCTACGGGGGGTGAGCCATCCCAGTGCGGCCATGGCGCGAGCATAGCCAGTTTGTTCGGTGCGGCCGGACTCGGAACGATTCGGGCGCGTGAACTTCCCGCCACGCTCCGGTGCGAGCCTGTGCCCTCCCCCGGTCGGATCGGCGCGCCTGCCAGGCGCCGCGTGCCAGGCGTCGCGCGCCCGGCCGGGTAGGCGCCCCGGGCCCTTACCCGCCGAGCGCCTTCCGCAGCCGAGCGGGGTCCACTCGCCAGAAGTCGTGCTGCGCGCCGTCCACCAGGATCACCGGGATCTGTTCCCAGTATTGGCGGTGCAGTTCCGCGTCCTGCGTAATGTCTTTCTTTTCCCAGCTCGCGCCGAGTTCCGCGCAGACCCGCTCGATGACCGCCTCCGCGTCGTCGCAGAGATGGCAGCCGGGTTTGCCGATCAGGGTCACCGTGCTGTTGGCGGGATTCTTACGGGCCGGGCGGCGCAGCAGCGGGGTCATGGCAGTCATTGTGCCCGGTACGGGGCGGTCGGCGGCGGGGCCCTCGGTCCTTGTCCGGTCGTCGTGCGATGGCCCTCCGCCGGTCTCCCGATCTCGCCCCGATGGCCGTGAAGCGGTCAGTAAGGGTGCCCGGGGCGACTACCATGGTGGGCGATTTGTTGGTGTCCGGGGGCATAGTGGCAAGGAGTGAGGGCGCGTGCTCCCGTCGGTGAACCCGCGATACGGCTGTGGTCGCGGTGGTGCGGGCGGTGGTTCCCGGAAGCGGCTGAAAGGGCGCGTGACGCCTGTCACTTTGCTCGGACAAAGCGGACACCATCTTTGTGCACGCGTTCACAAAGACATAGCCTGCATTCGACGGGGCGGTCCTGCGACAAGATGCCGCCCGCAGCCCCGCGCTACCCGCAGGAGCACCGTGGCAACTGGCCGAACTCACCGACCGGCGACCCGAAGCCGAGGGATTCCCGAGGCCACCGTCGCCCGGCTTCCGCTGTATCTGCGTGCGCTGACCGCGCTTTCCGAGCGTTCGGTCCCCACGGTCTCCTCCGAGGAACTCGCAGCCGCCGCGGGGGTCAACTCCGCGAAGCTGCGCAAGGATTTCAGCTACCTCGGCTCGTACGGGACCCGGGGCGTCGGCTACGACGTCGAGTATCTCGTCTACCAGATCTCCCGTGAGCTCGGCCTGACCCAGGACTGGCCGGTTGTGATCGTCGGTATCGGCAACCTCGGGGCGGCGCTCGCCAATTACGGCGGCTTCGCGTCGCGCGGCTTCCGGGTCGCGGCCCTGATCGACGCCGATCCGGCCATGGCCGGCAAGCCGGTCGCGGGCCTGCCGGTCCGGCACACCGACGAACTCGAAGCGATCATCAGCGACAACGGGGTCTCCATCGGCGTCATCGCCACCCCGGCCGGCGCGGCCCAGCAGGTCTGCGACCGGCTGGTCAACGCCGGGGTCACCTCGATCCTCAACTTCGCGCCGACCGTGCTGACCGTGCCCGAGGGCGTGGACGTGCGGAAGGTTGATCTGTCCATAGAGCTCCAGATCCTCGCCTTCCACGAGCAGCGCAAGGCGGGCGAGGAGTCCGAATCCGCCGCCACCGCGCCGCCGCCGACGGCGGCCCGTACGGTCACCGGCTCCGGCGGCCGAAAGGGACCCGACGGCGATGTACCCGCCGTGATGCCGGCATGAGCGGGTTCAGAGAACGGACCATCCACCACGACGTCCCCGGCGCGGGGCGGCCCGAGCGAAGCGAGGAGAGGTCATGAGCCTCCTGGTCGTCGGCCTGAGCCACCGCAGCGCGCCGGTCAGCGTGCTGGAGCGCGCCGCGCTCGCGGCGGACACGCAGGCGAAGCTGTTGCACGACACCCTCGCCGCCGAGCCCGCCGCCGAGGCGGCGGTGCTCGCCACCTGCAACCGCATCGAGCTGTACGCGGACGTGGACAAGTTCCACGCGGGCGTCGCCGAGCTGTCCACCCTGCTCGCCCGGCACACGGGCGTGGGGCTGGAGGAGCTGACGCCCTACCTCTACGTGCACTACGAGGACCGGGCCGTCCACCACCTCTTCTCGGTGGCCTGCGGGCTCGACTCGATGGTCGTCGGCGAGGGCCAGATCCTCGGCCAGATCAAGGACGCGCTCGCCCTCGGCCAGGAGCTGCACACGGCCGGGCGGCTCCTCAACGACCTCTTCCAGCAGGCCCTGCGGGTCGGCAAGCGCGCGCACAGCGAGACCGGCATCGACAAGGCGGGTCAGTCGCTGGTGACCTTCGGCCTGGAGCAGCTGGCCGACGGCGCCTCCGTCCAGGAGTGGGCGCGCGGCAAGCGCGCCCTGATCATCGGCGCCGGTTCCATGTCCTCGCTCGCCGCCGTCACCCTGGCCCGCGCCGGCGTCACCGAACTGGCCGTCGCCAACCGGACGTTGGAGCGCGCCCAGCGCCTGGCGCTCGCGCTGACCGAGCCCGGCGGCCCGGGCGCGGCCGAGCTCACGGCCTCCGCCGTGCCGATGGCCGACGTCGCCGCCGAGCTGGCCCAGGCCGACATCGTCGTCTCCTGTACGGGCGCCACCGGCCTGGTCCTGACGGTCGAGTCGGTGCTGTCGGCCCTCACCGAGCGGCTGGCGGCGAGCGCCGAGGCCGTGAGCTCGGCCGCCGCGTCCGGCGCTGCCGACCGGCTCGCACCGCGTGAGGACGTACGCGGCGAGGACGACGCCACCGCCCAGGACGCGGCCACCGCCCAGGACGGCGACTGCCCCCTCGGCCTCGTGGACGACGCGCGCCGCACCGCCCCCCTCCTGCACCTCCTCGACCTCGCGATGCCGCGGGACGTGGACGCCGCCGCGCACCGGGTCGAGTACGTACGCCTCGTCGACATCGAGTCGCTCGCCGAGGCGTCCGCCGACGCGCCCATGGCCGCCGACGTCGACCGGGTGCGCACGATCGTCGCGGACGAGGTCGAGGCATTCGGCGCCGCCCAGCGCGCCGCGCACATCACGCCCACCGTGGTCGCGCTGCGCACCATGGCGGCGGACCTCGTCGCGAGCGAGATCACGCGGCTGGACGGCCGCCTTCCGGATCTGGACGACAAGGAGCGCGCGGAGATCACCCAGACCGTCCGCCGTGTCGTCGACAAACTCCTGCACGCGCCCACCGTGCGGGTCAAGCAGCTCGCCGCGACGCCCGGCGGCGCCGGGTACGCGGACGCGCTGCGCGAACTCTTCGACCTCGACCCGCAGGCGGTCGCCGCCGTCAGCCGGGCGGACACGCGGTCCGACAGGCAGAACACAGCACGGGAGCGGGCATGAACGACACCTCACCCACGGCGGCCGCCGACAGCCGGCCGCTCCGGCTGGGCACCCGGCGCAGCAAGCTAGCCATGGCCCAGTCAGCTCAGGTCGCCGAGGCGGTGCGCACGCTCACCGGGCGCGCCGTGGAGCTCGTCGAGATCACGACGTACGGCGACACTTCGCGCGAGCACCTCGCGCAGATCGGCGGTACCGGCGTCTTCGTCTCCGCGCTGCGCGACGCGCTGCTCGCCGGTGACATCGACTTCGCCGTGCACTCGCTGAAGGACCTGCCGACCGCCGAGCCGGCCGGGCTCGTGCTGGCCGCGATCCCGGTCCGCGAGGACCCGCGCGATGTGCTGGTCGCCCGCGACGGGCTCACCTTCGAGTCGCTGCCGCCGGGCGCCCGGATCGGCACCGGTTCGCCGCGCCGGATGGCGCAGCTGAACGGCTGGGCGCGGTCGCTCGGCCGGGACGTCGAGACCGTGCCGATCCGCGGCAACATCGACACCCGCGTCGGGTACGTCACCGGCGGGGAACTGGACGCCGTCGTGCTGGCCGCGGCCGGCCTCACCCGCATCGGCCGGATCGGGGAGGCGAGCCAGTTCCTGCCCGCCGACTCGGTCCTGCCCGCCCCCGGCCAGGGGGCCCTGGCAGTCGAGTGCGTCGCCGACCCGGTCGGCGGCGCTCCCGGACTCGCCAGCGTGCTCGCCGAGCTCGACGACCCGTTCACCCGGGCCGCCGTGACCGCCGAGCGTTCCCTGCTCGCCGCCCTGGAGGCCGGCTGCTCCGCACCTGTGGGTGCGCTGGCCGACCTGCAGGCCGACGGGCAGGCTGTCACCGTAATGCGCCTGCGCGGCGTCGTCGGCTCGACCGACGGCTCGACGCTGGTGCAGCTGTCCACCACCGGTCCCGTTCCGGCCTCCAGCGACGAAGCCTCGGCCCTCGGCCGGGAACTCGCCGCGGAGATGCTGGCAAAGGGTGCGGCCGGTCTTATGGGGGAGCGAGCACTTTGAACCCCACCGCCCCTAACCACCCCGCGCACGGGCACGTCACCTTCCTGGGTGCCGGTCCCGGAGACCCGGGACTGCTGACGCTCCGAGCCGTGGAGGCACTGGCGGCAGCGGACGTACTGATCGCCGATCCGGACGTGCTCGACGTGGTACGTGCTCATGTGCGTGCCAATACGGCCGTGGAGAGCCACGGCATGCCGGCCCAGACGGTAGCTGATGGCTCATCAACTGCCGCCGAGGTCCCGGTTCTTAGGGACACCGCCAATCTTGTCATGGGGGCGGCGCGGAGCGGCAAGCGGGTCGTCCGTGCGGTCGTCGGCGACCCCGGTCTGGACGGCAACGCCGCCGACGAGATGCTGGCCTGCGCCGCGGAGGGCGTCACCTTCGAGGTGGTGCCCGGCGTCGCCAACGCGGTGGGCGTACCCGCCTACGCCGGTGTGCCGCTGCGCGACGCGAGCGGCGCCGACGTCCGGTTCCTGGACGCCCGTACGGCCTCCGACCGGTGCTGGGCCGAGATCGGCGCGAGCGAGGTGACCGCGGTGGTCACCGCCACCCTCGACACCGTCGCCGCCACCGCCGGCGAGCTCATCTCGGCCGGGCGCAAGCCCGACACCCCGATGACCGTCACCGTCGCGGGCACCACGACGCGCCAGCGCACCTGGTCTGTGACGCTCGGTTCGGTGGCGCAGACGCTCAAGGCCGCGAAGGTGCTGCCGTCGCCGAATGGCGGGCAGCCCGTCATAGCCGTGGTCGGCGAGCGCAGTGCGGCCGCGCAGCGCGACCGGCTCTCGTGGTTCGAGTCCAAGCCGCTGTTCGGCTGGAACGTGCTCGTGCCGCGCACCAAGGAGCAGGCCGCATCGCTCTCCGACCAGCTCCGTTCGTACGGCGCCGTGCCCAGTGAGGTCCCGACGATCGCCGTCGAGCCGCCGCGCACCCCGCAGCAGATGGAGCGCGCGGTCAAGGGCCTGGTCACCGGCCGCTACGAGTGGATCGCCTTCACCTCGGTCAACGCCGTCAAGGCGGTGCGCGAGAAGTTCGAGGAGTACGGGCTCGACGCGCGCGCCTTCGCCGGGATCAAGGTCGCGGCGGTCGGCGAGCAGACCGCCAGGTCGCTGGTGGAGTTCGGCGTCAAGCCGGACCTGGTGCCGAGCGGCGAGCAGTCGGCCGCCGGGCTGCTGGAGGACTGGCCGCCCTACGACCCGGTCTTCGACCCGATCGACCGGGTCTTCCTGCCGCGTGCGGACATCGCCACGGAGACCCTGGTCGCCGGGCTGATCGAGCTGGGCTGGGAGGTCGACGACGTCACCGCCTACCGGACCGTACGCGCTTCCCCGCCGCCCGCCGAGACCCGCGAGGCGATCAAGGGCGGCGGCTTCGACGCGGTCCTGTTCACCTCGTCCTCGACCGTGCGGAACCTGGTCGGCATCGCCGGCAAGCCGCACAATGTGACCGTGATCGCCTGTATCGGTCCGGCCACCGCCAAGACCGCCGAGGAGCACGGGCTGCGCGTGGACGTCATGTCGCCCGAGCCTTCGGTGCACAAGCTGGCCGCGGCGCTCGCGGACTTCGGGGCCGCGCGGCGCGATACCGCGCTGGAGGCCGGCGACCCGGTCACCCGGCCCAGCGAGCGGCGGCCCGGATCGCGTAGGAGGGCACGGAGTTGAGCACGGATTACGGAAGTTTCCCAGGGGCGCGCCCGCGGCGGCTGCGCACCACCCCGGCCATGCGCCGGATGGTCGCCGAGACGCGTCTGCACCCGGCCGATCTGATCCTGCCCGCCTTCGTGCGGGAGGGCGCCGTCGAGCCGGTGCCGGTCACCTCCATGCCGGGCGTCGTCCAGCACACCCGCGACAGCCTGCGCAAGGCGGCCGTCGAGGCCGTCTCGGCGGGCGTCGGCGGGTTCATGCTCTACGGCGTGCCCGAGGAGAAGGACGCGGTCGGCAGTCAGGGCACGGACCCCGACGGCATCCTCCAGGTCGCGATCCGGGACGTACGGGCCGAGGTCGGCGACGACCTGGTGATCATGTCGGACCTCTGCCTGGACGAGTACACCGACCACGGCCACTGCGGCGTGCTGGACGAGCAGGGCCGGGTGGACAACGACCCGACGCTTGAGCGGTACGCCGAGATGGCGCGCGTCCAGGCCGACGCGGGCGTCCACGTGGTCGCGCCCAGCGGCATGATGGACGGCCAGGTCCGGGTCATCCGCGAGGCGCTGGACGGCGCGGGCCACCAGGACGTCTCCATCCTGGCCTACACCGCCAAGTACGCGTCCGCGTTCTTCGGCCCCTTCCGGGAGGCCGTCGCCTCCTCGCTGACCGGCGACCGCAAGACGTACCAGCAGGACCCGGCCAACGCCCGGGAGTCCCTGCGCGAGCTGGCGCTCGACATCGAAGAGGGCGCCGACATGGTCATCGTCAAGCCGGCGCTGCCCTACCTGGACGTCCTGCGGCAGGTCGCGGACGCGGTGGACGTGCCGGTCGCCGCGTACCAGGTCTCCGGCGAGTACGCGATGATCGAGGCCGCCGCCGCCAACGGGTGGGTCGACCGCGACCGCATCATCATGGAGACCCTCGTCGGCGCCAAGCGCGCGGGCGCGAGCATGATCCTCACCTACTGGGCGGCGGAGGTCGCGCGGCAGCTCTGACGCCGGTGCGAACTGAGCCCGTTCACGTACGCGGCCCCCGACGGTCCTTCCGTCGGGGGCCGCGTACGTGAACGGGGTACGGCCGTCAGCGCGGCGCCGTGAACGCGGCGCGCGGCGCGGCCCCGTTGACGAGGAAGGCGGTGGGGGCGAGGACCAGGGCGCCGGCGATCTGTGCCGCGACGAACCACGCCGGGAGGGCGCCGGGGATCACGTCGATGGCGACGATCGCGACCGGCGCGACCACCGAGATGACGCGTACGCGCAGAAACGCCGACCGGGAGCCGCGTGCGGCGAGGCCGGTCAGCCAGTAGGTCACCACGGCGCTCGCGAGCACTCCGCCGGCCCGGCCCCACATGAACGGCGTCGGCTGCTTTCCGGCGGTCGCGAGGACCACATCCGCGATGAGGACCGCGACGCTGATCGCGCCGTAGCCCACGACGAACCTCCTCACCGTGCCGAAGGTCTGCTGAACGTCCGGGGCGCCGAGGCGGGTGGCCTCGGCCGTGGTGCGGGTGGTGGTGTCCATGTCCCTCTTCCCTTGTTTCCGCTGTGCCGGTCGGCGTGTTGTCGACGCTAGGGAGCGCGCGGGAGGCGGGGTATGGGGCTGGACGCCGGGGTGGGTGGGGCCAGACCCACTCCGCCGCGAAACCGGGGGGTCCGGGGCCCCGCGCGGTGCAGAGTGAGAACGCCGAGCCGCACCGGCCGTACCGCCTGTACCGGCGGGACCCCGATGCGGAAGAACCAGAAGAAGGAAGTGTCATGCGACAGGTGAGGTTGTGGGTGTCCAGCGCCTGCGTGGGGTTCGCGCGGGCCTGCGCCGTGGTGGCCGTCAGCCTGCTGGTCCCGGCCGTATGGGCCGCCGCCGTGGTGCTGTGGATGTGGTGGGGGGCGGGCCCGTGGGTGTGGATTCCGGAGTTCGTATGGGCCTGCCTCGGCACGCTGCTCCTGTCCCGTCCGGTCTGCCGGATGTTCCGCTCCCTCGTCGCGAAGTGGACGGGTACCGTCATCCCGGCCGGCTACCGGGAGGCCGAGCCGGTGGTGCGGCTGTCCACCGGGTACTGGTGGAACGGCTTCTCCTACCAGCGCACCCGCCGCGACGCCCTCCGGGACCAGCGGATGCGGCTCCGGTGGAGTGACCCCGCCACCCGGCGCGACCTGCGCTTCACGGCGCTCGTGCCGATCACCGCGGGCCTGGTCTCGGCCGTTCCGCCGGCCGGGGTCGCGGTGGCGGTCCTCGGGGTCCTGCGGCCGGAGCCCGCCGCGCGCCTGGCCGGGGTGCTCGGCCTGCTCGTGGCCGTCGCCGTCGCCCCGTACGCCTGGCGGTCCGCCGCGCCCGTAGCCGTCCGCTTCCTGCGCGGCTCGCCCGCGATGGCGCTGGCGGGCCGGGTGGCGGAGCTGACGGCCCAGCGCGCGGACACGACGGTCGCGCAGGCCGCCGAGATCCGCCGCATCGAGCGGGACCTGCACGACGGGGCACAGGCCCGACTGGTCGCGCTCGGGCTCTCCTTGACGACCGCGGAGAAGCTGATGGAGACCGACCCCGACCAGGCCAGGGCGCTGATGCGGGAGGCGCGGGCCGGTGCCGTCACCTCCCTGACCGAGCTCCGCGAACTGGTTCAGGGCATCAACCCGCCGGTGCTCAACGACCGGGGGCTCGTCGACGCGGTACGGGCCCTGGCCCTGGACAGCCCGCTGGAAACGGCGGTCAGCGCCGGCGCTCGGCTGCGTCTGGACCCGCCGATCGAGTCCGCCGTGTACTTCGCGACCGCCGAACTGCTGACCAACGCGGCCCGGCACGCCCACGCGAGCGGGGCGCGGATCTCCATCGCCCGGGACGGCGCCGCCATCGTCGTGGACGTCGAGGACGACGGCCGGGGCGGGGCCGCCGTGCGGGAGGGCGGCGGGCTCGCGGGGCTGCGCCGCCGCCTCGCGGTCTTCGACGGCACCCTGGAGATCACCAGCCCGGCAGGCGGTCCGACCCGCATGAGGATGATGGTGCCATGCGAATCGTTGTAGCCGAAGACCTCTACCTCCTGCGCGAGGGCATGGTCCGCCTCATCGAGGCGTGCGGGCACCAGGTGGTGGCGACGGCGGCCACCGGGCCCGAGACGCTCGACGCGCTGCTGGAGTGGCGGCCGGACGTCGCCGTCATCGACGTCCGGATGCCGCCGGCCCAGTCGGACGAGGGCCTGCGCGCGGCGCTGGCCGCCCGCGCCGAACTGCCCGGGCTGCCGGTCCTGATCCTCTCGCAGTACGTCGAGCAGCTGTACGCGCGCGAACTGCTGGCCGACGGCGCGGGGGGCGTCGGCTACTTCCTCAAGGAGAGCGTCTTCGACGCCGACCAGTTCGTCGACGCCCTGGAACGCGTCGCCGCCGGCGGCACCGCCATGGACCCGGCCGTCATCGCCAAGCTGCTGGCCAGCGGGGCCTCGACCCGGCGGCTCGGCGGGCTCACCGAGCGCGAGCACGCCGTGCTCGGCCTGATGGCCGAAGGGCTGTCCAATCAGGCCATCGGCCGGCGGCTCTTCCTCAGCGAGAGCGCCATCAGCAAGTACACGACCACCATGTTCGGCAAGCTGGGCATCGCCGACGACGGCAGCGGCAACCGCCGCGTCCTCGCCGTCCTCGCCTATCTGAACCAGCCCTGACCCGGGTGGGGGCCCGGCACGTCACAGCGCGCGGGCGATGGCGCGGATGAAGTCGCGGGACGGCGCCCGGTCGAGCGCCAGCTCCTCCAGCCGGTCCAGCAGCGCCCGGTAGTTGGCGAGCTGGTCCGCCGCGTTCAGCAGCGCGGGGCCGTGCGACTGGTCCAGCTGTACGGTGTCGAGCTGCGCCACCGGCCCCGACGCGTACAGGATGGTCTGCCCCGCGCCCGGGAACTCGCCCCGGTCGAAGGGGACCACCAGCACCCGCACGTTCTCCCGCTCGCTCATGTCCACGAGGTGGCCGAGTTGAGCGCGCGTCATCTCCCGGCCGCCGAACCGCATGCGCAGCGCCGCTTCATGGATGATCGCCGTGTACGGCATCGGGGCGCCGCGGTAGAGGACCCCCTGGCGCTTCACGCGGTGCGACACCCGGTGCTCGACCTGGTGGGGCGGCAGCGGCGGTACGCCCTGGTCGAAGATGACCCGGGCGTGGTCGACGGTCTGGAGGAGGCCGGGCAGGATGGCGGTCTGCGCGGTGCGCAGCGCCACGGCGTGGTGCTCGATCTCGGCGAGGTCGAGCAGCCCCGGCGGCAGCGTGCCGCGGTACTCCTCCCACCAGTGGCGGGCGCGATTGCCCGTAAGGGTGGTGAGCGCGTCGATGAGTTGACGGTCCGCGCAGCCGTAGGTGTGTGCCAGCGCGCGCAGCCGGTGAGCGCTGATGCCGGCCCGGCCGGACTCGATGTTGCTGATACGGGCCTGGTCGGCGCCGAGCAGGGCGCCTGCCTCCGAGGCCGTCATGCCCGCCAGCTCGCGGAGCTTGCGGAGTTCTGAACCCAGGCGCTGTTGGCGAGCCGTGGGGGCGGTCCTCGGTGGCATCGGCCCTCTCCCTCGTCACGCACAGTCTGGCGGCGTAAACCTCGGGGGTCCATCGGGTGCATGTATTTTCCGCAAGCCGCAACCCGCATGCACCGGGCTGCCTTACGGTGTGTGTCAATTCGCTCACGCTAGGGAGGCGCGTATGAGTTGTGCGCCGGAACCGTTCGAGGCCGGGCCGCCCGAGGACTGGGAGTACACCCTCCAGGTGCCGAGCGACCCGCTCGCTCCCTGCATCGCGCGCCGGACGCTGCGCACCATCTTCGAGGAGCACGGCTTCTCGGCGTTCGCCGACACCGCGGAGCTGCTGACCTCCGAACTCGTCACCAACTCCTACCGCTACGCCGACGGGCCCGCCTCCGTGCGCGTACGGCGGGACGGGGAGCGGGTGCGGGTGAGCGTGTGGGACGCCAACCCCAAGCTGCCGGCCCTGGCGACGGCCGGGGAGCCGGCCGTGCCGCCCGCGGACGTCGAGCGGGGCCGGGGGCTGGGGCTCGTACGGCTGTGCGCGGACAGCTGGGGCGGCTTCTCGCTGCGGGACCAGCAGCAGGGGCTGGGCGGCAAGATGATGTGGTTCGAGCTGGGCGGCGGCGCCCCAGGCGCCCCTGCCGACCCCTTCGCGGGGTGAGACACCCGCACCGGGCGGAAGCGGGGGCGATCACTCGGTGCGGGTGTCTCCGTGGGCGGAACCCCGCCCACGGTCTGTGCCGCGTCCCGGGGTCCGGCTTTCGGCGGACCGGGGGCGCGGAAGGCGCGGGCCTACTGGATGGCGTCGGCCTTGTCGCGCTGCCAGTAGGTGACCTGGGCCGAGTCGTCGTAGTACGCGCCGCCGGCGGGCAGCGCCGGGTGGGCGGCCGCACCGGTGGAGCCGGACCCGCCGACGCCGCTGAAGAAGACGGCCAGCGACGTCGCGGTGCGGCCGTGATCGCCGTCGCCGCCGAGGGCGACCCCCGCGTACGCCGATTCGCCGGGGGAGAGAGTGACGACGGCCTGCGGCTTCGTGTCCTCCATGGGCCGGGCGGATACGGACTGGTCCTCGCCGAACCGGAGCAGCGGGTAGGAGTAGGCGTTGCACGGCTTCGAGCCGGTGTTGGTGGCCGTGAGCAGCAAGTGGTTGATGGGACGCGTCAGATTGCCGACGGTGACCTTGAGGTTGTCGCCGGTGCAGGCGAGCTTGACGGGGCCCTGATCGCTCGCGCTCCCGCCCTCGGCCGCGCTGCCGCTCTCGGCCGCACTGCCGCTCTTGCCGCCCGTGCGCGCCGCGGAGTCGGCGTGCTTCTGGGAGCCGCCGGGCGCGCTGTCGGCCTTGGGGTCGTTGGCGGAGCCGCCCGGGGCCGCGGAAGCGGCGGCGCTCGCGCCGGCCTTGTCGTCGGTCCCCTGGGACTGGCAGGCGGACAGGGAAACGGCGGCGGCGATCGCCGCCGCGGCTACGGCGATGGTGCGGGTGCTGCGGGACATGGCCATGAGCGGAGTTCTCCCCGGGCTGGTCAGAAGGAACGGACGAGCGCCACGACGGTGATGGTGGATGCCACGAACACGGCGACGGCCACGACGTCGATGAGGTTGAACCGGACGCGTGAACGCATGACTGCTCCTGGAACGG
Source organism: Streptomyces sp. NPDC044033 (assembly GCF_056434425.1). NCBI lineage: Bacteria > Bacillati > Actinomycetota > Actinomycetes > Kitasatosporales > Streptomycetaceae > Streptomyces > Streptomyces sp. NPDC044033. Next base: position 23,258 of record NZ_JBWKFF010000021.1, read on the forward strand.
GTGGCGCTGGAGGGCGGGGTGGAGCCGCGGAACCCGCCGCGACATGTCCACAGCCTGCGAGGAGGCGTGTTCCAGCCGCAATGGCCGCCCGGGTATTCGGGAAGCTGGAACGGCCGCGCATAAACTGACCTGGGGAGAAGCCCTACCCCTGGAACGCGCTTCCGGGACGGAGTTGGAGGGGGCTGGTGGGTGTGGCGAGTGAGACAGAGGACTTTGCCGCCCTGCTCCGGGAGCTGAAGGGCCGTTCGGGACGCAGCTACGGCGTCCTGGCGGGGAAGCTCCACGTGAGTACGTCCACGCTGCACCGCTACTGCAACGGCGACGCCGTGCCCACCGACTACGCCCCCGTGGAACGTCTCGCGCGGCTGTGCGGTGCGACGCCGGACGAGCTGGTGGAGGTGCACCGGCGCTGGATCGTCGCGGACGCGGCGCGGCGGCGCAAGCCCTCGGCGGCGGCCCCCGCCCCGGCGCCGCGACCGGAGCCGGAGCCGGAGCCCGAGTCACGGCCGGAGCCGCGAGCGGAGTCCGTGCCGGAGGACGAGCCCTCGACCGCGCTCGTTCACGTGCCCGCGCCGAAGCCCGCGACCGTGCTGAAGCCCGAGCCCGAGCCCGAGCCCGAGCCCGAGCCCGAGCCCGCGCCGAAGCCCGCGTCCGCCGTCCGCCGCTGGACGCGGAAGCGGGTCGCCCTGGTGGGCGCCGGGGTGGCGGTGCTCGCCGTGCCCGCCGTCGTGGCGGTGGGACAGGTGACCGGGGGGCCGGACGGCGGGAGCGGGGCGTCCGCGGGCCACTCGGCCGCGCCCCTGCCGAGCGCCGACGCGCGTATCCCGCGGCTGCCGGAGCGCGGCTCGCCCGACAGCGCCTCCGAATCGAGCGCCGAGGCCGAGAAGTCCAAGAGCGCCTCACCCTCGCCGACCGCGTCGCGCGGCGGCGCGAAGGCCCCCGGCGAGGACCCCGGCCCCAGCGAGGCCGCGGGCCCGGACGAGGACGCCACGGGCGTGCCGCTGACCGTGAACAGCCGGATCAACTCCTGGGAGGACCGCTGCTCCCAGTACTACCTGCTGGGCGACACGCCCGCCCAGGTGCCGGCGCCGCCGACCGAACAGGACACCAGCGCGTGGGCGCGGAGCCTGGGCGCGGTCACCGGCGGTACGTCGAAGACCGAACTGGTCGTGCAGGGGACCGGAAAGACGGTGGTCCTCCAGGCGCTGCACGTACGCGTGGTGGGGCGTTCGGCGCCGCTCGACTGGTCGGCGTACTCCATGGGGAGCGGCTGCGGCGGCGGGCTGACCCCGAGGTCGTTCGCCATCGACCTCGACGCCGACCGCCCGGTGACGCGGCCGGTCGCCGGTGAGCAGGGCGACGTGAAGATCCCCGCCACGGACTTTCCGTACAAGGTGTCGCTGAACGACCCCCAGGTGCTGAACATCCAGGCGCACGCCGAAAGCCACACGGTCAGCTGGTACCTGGAGCTGGAGTGGAGCAGCGGCGGCCGGCACGGAACGGTGCGGATCGACGACCACGGCAAGCCGTTCCGCACGTCCGGGATGAAGGGCGCGCCGAAGTACGACTACTGGGACTCCCAGCACGTCTGGAAGCGGAACGACCAGTCGTGACGTTCCGCTGCCAGGCGGCCGTAACGGTCAGAGGCGCTCGGGGGTGCGGATGCCCAGGAGCGCCATGCCCTGCCGCAGCGTGCGGGCGGTGAGCTCGCACAGGAAGAGGCGGTTCTCGGCGACGTCGGCGGGGACCTCGGCCTTCACGACCGGGCACTGCTCATAGAACGTCGCGTAGTGCGAGGCCAGCTGGTAGAGGTACGCGGCGAGCTTGTGCGGCTCGTACGTCTCGGCGACCGCCTCCAGGATCTCGGCGAAGTCGTCGAGGTGCAGGCCCAGCGCCCGCTCGGCGGGGGCCAGCGCCAGCTCCGGGTGCGGGACCGGACGCTTGTCGCCGGCCTTGCGCAGGATGGACTGGATGCGCGCGTACGCGTACTGGAGGTAGACGCTGGTGTCGCCGTTGAGGGACACCATCCGGTCGAGGTCGAAGACGTAGTCGCGGGTCATCGACGTGGACAGGTCCGCGTACTTGACCGCGCCGATGCCCACCTGCGCGCCGCGCTCGGCGATCTCCGCCTCGGTGAGGTCCTTGGCCTTCTCCCGCACGACGGCCGACGCGCGGTCGATCGCCTCGTCCAGCAGGTCGACCAGCCGGACCGTCTCGCCCTCACGGGTCTTGAAGGGCTTGCCGTCCTTGCCGAGCACGGTGCCGAAGGGGAGTTGCCGCGCGGTGTCCTCGGGGAGCCAGCCGGCCCGGCGGGCGGTCTCGAAGACCATCCGGAAGTGCAGGGCCTGCCGGGCGTCCACGACGTAGAGGAGCGTGTCGGCGCCCAGCCCGCCGACCCGGTCGCGGATGGCGGCGAGGTCGGTGGCCGCGTAGCCGAAGCCGCCGTTGGACTTCTGGACGATGAGCGGCGTCGGGTTGCCGTCCGGGCCCTTGACGTCGTCGAAGAAGACGCACAGGGCGCCGTCGGAGCGGACGGCGACGCCGGACTCCTCCAGCTCCTTGACGACGTTGATCAGGTCGTCGTTGTACGCGCTCTCGCCGACGATGTCCTCGTCGCGGATCTCCACGTCGAGCTTCTCGTACACGCCCTGGAAGTAGATCTTCGACTCGTCGACGATCTTGTGCCAGAGGGCGAGGGTCTCCTCGTCGCCGGACTGGAGGGCCACCACCCGGTCGCGGGCGCGGCCCTTGAACTCCTCGTCGGAGTCGAAGAGCGCGCGCGACGCCTTGTAGAGGCGGTTGAGGCGCGCCATGGCGGCCTCGCCCTCGCCGTCGGCGCCGTTCGCGGCGGCCGCGGAGTCAGAAGCGTGGTCCAGCTCGGCGGGGTGCTCGATCAGGTACTGGATGAGCATGCCGAACTGGGTGCCCCAGTCGCCGATGTGGTGGCGGCGGACCACCTTCTCGCCCCGGTGCTCCAGGATCTTGACGATCGCGTCGCCGATCACCGTCGAGCGCAGATGGCCGACGTGCATCTCCTTGGCCACGTTGGGCTGGGAGTAGTCGATGACGGTGGTGCCCGGGTCCGGTGCGTACGGGACGCCGAGCCGGTCGTCGGCTGCGCGCGCCGCGAGCGTGGCGGTGATCGCGGAGTCGGCGACGGTGATGTTCAGGAAGCCGGGCCCGGAGACCTCGACGTCGGAGAGCAGGTCACCGGTCGGCAGCCCCTCGACGACCTTGGCGGCCAGCTCGCGGGGGTTGCCCTTCAGCTTCTTCGCCAGCGCCAGCATCCCGTTGGCCTGGAAATCCGCTCGGTCGCTACGTCGCAGCAGCGGGTCGGCGGCGCCGGCCTCGGGCAGGGCTGCCGAGAGGGCGTCCGCGACGCGCTGGTGGACCGTAGCGGCGAGGGAAGGGACCGAAGCCATGGGTTGCCATTCCGTGTGAGGTCGTCTGGGTCAGTCGCAAGTATCCCACGGGCCTCCCACCGGCCCGGCCGGGTAATTCACGGGCCTTGGCGAAAGCCCCGGCCGGTTAATTCACGGGCGGCGGCGGAACCCCCGGGGCACCCTTGCCGTCTGGGACAATGGTCGACGCTGACCGCAAGGAAGGAAGTGCCGAACGTGGCTCAGAGCACCGAGGCCGACTGGGTCTCCCGATTCGCCGACGAGGTCATTGCCGAGGCGGAGCGTCATGCCCCCGGCAAACCCATTGTCTGCGCCTCGGGCCTCAGCCCCTCCGGCCCGATCCATCTGGGCAACCTGCGCGAGGTCATGACCCCGCACCTGGTGGCCGATGAGATCCGGCGCCGTGGGCACGACTGCGTGCACATCATTTCCTGGGACGACTACGACCGGTACCGCAAGGTCCCGGCCGGCGTCGACTCGTCCTGGTCGGAGCACATCGGCAAGCCGCTCACCTCCGTGCCGGCCCCGCCCGGCAGCTCGTACGCCAACTGGGCCGAGCACTTCAAGGCGCCGATGATCAAGGCGCTGGAGGAGCTCGGCATCGAGTTCCGCGGCATCAGCCAGACCGAGCAGTACACGTCCGGTACGTACCGCGAGCAGGTCCTGCACGCGATGCGCAACCGCGGCCGGATCGACGAGATCCTCGACCGGTACCGGACGAAGGACAAGCCGGGCGGCGCGGCCAAGGGCGGCCAGAAGCAGGGTCAGAAGCAGGGTCAGAAGCCCGTCGACGAGGCCGAGCTGGAGGCCGCCGAGGGCTCCGGCGCCGCGGACGAGGACGACGGCAGCACGGGCGGTGGGGGCTACTTCCCGTACAAGCCCTACTGCTCCGTGTGCGACCGCGACCTGACGACCGTCACCGCGTACGACGACGAGTCGACCGAGCTGTCCTACCGCTGCGCCTGCGGGCACGAGGAGACGGTGCTGCTGCGCGAGCACGACCGCGGCAAGCTGGTCTGGAAGGTCGACTGGCCGATGCGCTGGGCGTACGAGGGCGTCGTCTTCGAGCCCAGCGGCGTCGACCACTCCTCGCCCGGCTCCTCGTACGTCGTCGGCGGCCAGATCGTCCGCGAGGTCTTCGACGGCCGGCAGCCGATCGGCCCGATGTACGCCTTCGTCGGCATCAGCGGCATGGCCAAGATGTCCTCCTCGAAGGGCGGGGTCCCGACCCCGGCCGACGCGCTGGAGATCATGGAGGCGCCGCTGCTGCGCTGGCTGTACGCGCGCCGCAAGCCCAACCAGTCCTTCAAGATCGCCTTCGACCAGGAGATCCAGCGGCTGTACGACGAGTGGGACGCCCTGGAGCGCAAGATCGCGGACGGCTCGGCGCAGCCCGCCGACGTCGCCGCGTACGGGCGTGCCACCCGCACCGCCGCCGCCGAACTCCCGAAGACGCCGCGCCCGCTGCCGTACCGCACGCTCGCCTCGGTCGTGGACATCACCGGCGGCCAGGACGAGCAGACGCTGCGCATCCTCAGCGAGCTCGACCCGGCCAACCCGGTCGCCGCGCTCGACGAGACCCGGCCGCGGCTCGACCGCGCGCAGCACTGGGTCACCACCCAGGTACCGGCCGAGCAGCGCACGATCCTGCGGGACGAGCCGGACGCCGAACTGCTGGCGTCCCTGGACGACGACGCGCGCGAGTCGCTGCGGCTGCTGCTGGCCGGGCTCGATGAGCACTGGTCGCTGGACGGGCTGACCACGCTCGTCTACGGCGTCCCGAAGATCCAGGCGGGCCTGGAACCGGACGCCAAGCCGACGCCGGAGCTCAAGGTCGCGCAGCGTTCGTTCTTCGCGCTCCTGTACCGGCTGCTGGTCAGCCGTGACACGGGCCCGCGACTGCCCACGCTGCTGCTGGCGGTGGGGGCGGACCGGGTGCGCAAGCTGCTCGGCGCGTAAGCGGCGCCCATCGACGGAGGGCCGTCACCCGGTCGGTTGACCAGGGTGGCGGCCCTCCGTCGTGGATTCGGCCGTGAGTGCGGCTGTGAGTTCCGTCGCGGGCTTTGCCGCGAGTTCTGTGGTGAGTTCCGCCGTGGTCAGCGCGCGCTGTCCGCGTCGGCCTCGGTGTGGTAGCGCTGCCGGAAGTCCCGCAGGAACCCGCGCAGCTCGCCTTCGGTGAGCGGCCCGCCGCTCTCGTTGGTCACGCCGTCGACGTCGGCGAGGTGGACACCGAGCTGACGGGCGTTGGGGAAGTCGCCGTTGTTCTCCTTGTACCGGCGATAGGCGGAGAACAACTGCTCCAGATGAGCGCCCTCGGAGTCGGCCGCGCCGTCCTCGGCCGCCGCCGCTTCCCGCTGCTGCTCGTGCTCGTGCTCGGCGACGGGGGCAGGGGCTGCGGCCGGAGCGGCGAACCAGGGGTTGACGTGCGTCTCCGCTGACGCTTGCGGCGCCGGGGGCGCTGCCGCCTGGGCTTGTACGGGCGTGGGGGCGTACCCGCGTCCGTACTCGTGCCCGTGCCCGTGCTCTTCGGCGGCAGCGGCGGCAGCGGCGGGCGGGTGCGGGGCGTACTGCGGCTGGCCCGCGGCGGCGGCTTGCCCGGCGGACGGGAACTGCTGAGTGGCGGGGGCGTGCTCGGAGTACTGCGCCTGCTGGGCGGGGAGCTCCGTGTGCTGGACCTGCCGGGGAGCGGCGGCCGCTTGCGGGGCGTACCGCGGCTGGTCTGTGGCGGGGGCTTGCCCGGTGGGCGGCAGGTGCTGAGCGGCGGGGGCGTGCTCGGCGTACTGGGGTTGCTGGGGGGTGGCGGGGGCTTGCGGGGCGTACTGCGCCTGCTGGGGGGTGGCAGGGGGCTGTGGTGCGTACTGCGCCTGCTGCTGGGGGGTGGCGGCCGGTGTCTGCTCGGCGTACTGCGGTTGCTGCGGGGCGGCGGGCGCTTGCGGGGCGTACTGCGCCTGCTGAGGAGCGCCGGGGACCTGTGGTGCGGCCGGGGGGTGCGCGGCGGTACGTACCTGCTCAGCCTGCTGGGGCTGCTGAACCTGCTGAACCTGCTGGGCCGCGGGGGCTTGGCTGTTGGCAGCGGCCTGCTCCGCGGCTGTGCTGTGCGCCGCACCGGCGGCCTGGCCCGCGCCCGCGGACTGTGCCGCGCCCGCTACCTGCTCCACGGCCGGGGCTTGGACGTCGGCCTGCTGCCCGTTGGCGGCAGGCTGCCCTACGGCGACGGCCTGTCCCGCACCGACGGCCTGTCCCGCACCGGCGGGACGCTCTTCCACCGGGCCCTGCCCGGCAACCGACTGTTCCGCAGCCGTGCCCGCAGCCTGTTGTTCCGCAGCCGCAGCCGCAGCCGCAGCCGCAGCCGCAGCCGTGGCCGGTTGCTCCCGTGGCAGCGGCTCAGCCGGGGCCGCGATGGCCGGGCGGTGCGTACCCGACGGCGGCAGCGTCGGGACCAGGGCCGTGGCCGGGGTGATGCCCGCGGCGGCCAGGCCCGCCGGGCCGGTCTCCGAGAGCGGGACCCCGAACCGCGCCAGCCGCAGCGGCATCAGCGATTCGACCGGGGCCCTGCGCCGCCAGGCACGGCCGTAGCGGGCCTGGAGCCGGGCCCGGTAGACGAGGCGCTCCTGTTCCAGCTGGATGACCTGTTCGTAGCTGCGCAGTTCCCACAGCTTCATCCGCCGCCACAGTCGGAACGTGGGGATGGGGGAGAGCAGCCAGCGGGTGAGGCGAACGCCTTCCATGTGGCGGTCGGCGGTGATGTCGGCGATCCGGCCGACCGCGTGCCGCGCCGCCTCGATGGAGACGACGAAGAGCACCGGGATGACCGCGTGCATGCCGACGCCGAGCGGGTCGGGCCAGGCGGCCGCGCCGTTGAAGGCGATGGTGGCGGCGGTGAGCAGCCAGGCGGTCTGGCGCAGGAGGGGGAAGGGTATCCGGATCCAGGTGAGGAGCAGGTCCAGCGCCAGCAGGACGACGATCCCGGCGTCGATGCCGATGGGCAGGACGTTGGCGAATCCGCCGAAGCCCTTCTTGAGGGCGAGGTCGCGCACGGCGGAGTACGAACCGGCGAAGCCGATTCCGGCGATCACCGCCGCTCCCGCCACGACGAGCCCGATGAGTATGCGGTGCGTACGCGTCAGCTTGGTCACTTCCGTCGCGGACACCCGCGATCCCTCCCCGCCCTCGAATGCCAGCGCGCCAAGACTGGCACACCCGTTCGGGGCGGGGTGCGGCGGCTGTTGCTAGGGGCTACTTGTTGGCGGCGGCGATGGAGGCGACAGCCTCCTTGGCGGCGGACTCCGCCTGCTTCAAAAGCTCGTCGGCGTCGGGCGACTTGGCACCCTGGAAGCCCGCGCCGTCGTATTCGACGGTGACGACGACATTGGAGGTACGGGCGACGACCCGCTGGTCACGGTAGTTGTCGCCGTCCTTCCTGGACTCGGCCTTGACCGTGGTGGCCTGGTCGCCGATGCCGTCGGCCGTGCCGGTCTTGACGTTCTTCGCCCCCTCCGCCTTGGTCGCCTTCTCGGTCTCCTGGGTGACGTACGCCTTGGCGCGCTGGTCACCGGAGCCGAAGGTGGGGTGGGAGGCGAAGAGGCTGACGGAGGTGCTGAGGGAGCGGTACTGGATGTTCTTGACGTCGTCGTCGTCCGAGCCGCTCCACAGGCAGGAGCTGGAGCTGTCGTTCTTGGGAGGCGGCAGGACCTTGCCCTTCTTGTCCTCCACGTTGGGCACCAGCTTCTCGACCGTCTTCGTGGAGATCTCCTTGCAGGGCTCGGGGATCTTGGAGAACGCCGCCGCCTTGACGGTGGGCGAGGCGCTGGCCGAGGAGGAGGCGGAGGACGAGCTCGACGATTCCTTCTTCGAGCCGGAGTCGTCGGAGCAGCCGGTGGCGACGAGCATCACCGGTACTGCTCCGCAGGCGAGGATTCGGGCGAGTCGCGAGGCTGTTCTGCGCATGGGTCCTTCGCTCATTCGGTGTCGACGGGCGGGCCGGCGGTGGCCGGGCGGATCCGGTTGGGGCCGGCGGTAGCCGGGTGGGGCTATCGGCACGGTACGCGGCCGGGGCGCGGGGGCGGCCCAAATGTGGCGATACTCGCCGGGTCAGTCGCTGAAGTACCCGGCGAGTTCATGGGCCAGTCCGCGGGCCTTGTCCTGGAGGTCTTCGCTGCTGGGGACATGCTGCTTGTCGATCGCCCACTGGTCGTAGCCGATGGTGACGAGGACGTTCGAGGACCGGAAGACGATGGTGATGTCGCGGTGCGCACCTGAGTCGGGGGTGGCGAGCCGGTCGTTGAGGAACGCGTCGTCGCCGAGGTCGTCGAGGAGCCTGGGGGCGAGGTCGGCGGCGTTCGTGGTGGGGGAGGGGGGAGAGGACGGGACGCCGGAGGTGGCGGTGGGGGTGGGGCCCTGCCCGGCGTCGAGTTCCTTGGAGAGCTGAGCGGACTTGGCGCCCTTCGCCTTGTCCGTGTCGTTCTGCTTCTTCTGCTTCTTCAGCTTCGAGGAGTCGGCGGGCCCGTCGGTCGAGGGGTGGCTCGGGGGGTGGCCCGAAGACGAGTCGGTCGGGATGTTCGCGGTGCTCGCCCGCGCCTCGTAGAGCTGCCGCGCCCGGTCGTCGTCGCTGACCGCAGGGTCGTAGGAGACCACGCGCTCGTAGTCGACCGTCAGATGGCGGGTGCCGTCGGGCGCCTCCACGTTCCAGCGGCAGCCGACGCGGCGGTCGGTGTCGTAGGTGAGGGTGGGCTGGCCGGCGTATGCCTTCTCGGCGTCCTGCTCGCTCTGGCCGTCGGGGCCCGGCAGCATGGTGCGCAGGGTCTTGCGGTCGACCTTTCCGCAGGGCTCGGGGAGCGAGTGGTACTTGCCGGGCTGCGCGGCGGTGGCGGAGGGGTCGGCGTCCCCGGACTTGGAGTCCTCGCCGGTGCCGGTCGTCCCGGACCCTCCGCTGCAGCCGCTCGCCAGCCCGACGGTGAGCACGGCCGCGGCCAGTGCGGCGACCGGTGCGTACGCCTTTCGCTGCACTGTTCATGGCTCCTTTCGCCGGAAAACTGGTTGCCGCCCCGAGGTGGCGGCTGGACACAATGTCTACCGCACGTACTGCCGCGCCTGCCGGTTCGCCGCCGTCAATCTGACGTTAGGTCCGGCTTTTGCGCTCTGAGGGTTTTGTGGGGGAATGAGGTAGGTCATGTCGTACACCGAGGTGCCCGGGGCACAGGTCCCTATCCGCATGTGGGCCGATCCGGCGACGGTCGAGGGCGGCGCGATGCAGCAACTGCGCAATGTCTCCACGCTGCCGTGGATCAAGGGCCTGGCCGTGATGCCGGACGTGCACTTCGGCAAGGGCGCGACGGTCGGCTCGGTGATCGCCATGCGCGGGGCGGTCTGCCCGGCGGCGGTCGGGGTGGACATCGGCTGCGGCATGTCGGCGGTCAAGACGTCGCTCACCGCCAACGACCTGCCGGGCGATCTGTCGCGGCTGCGGTCGAAGATCGAGCAGGCGATTCCGGTGGGACGGGCGATGCACGACGATCCGGTGGACCCAGGGCGGATGCACGGTTTCCCGACGGCCGGGTGGGACGACTTCTGGGCGCGGTTCGACGGGGTGGCGGAGGCGGTCAAGTTCCGGCAGGGGCGGGCCGTGAAGCAGATGGGTTCGCTGGGGCAGGGAAATCATTTCTGGGAGTTCTGCATCGACTCCGACGACTGCGTGTGGATCATGCTGCACTCCGGGTCGCGCAACATCGGCAAAGAGCTGGCCGAGTACCACATCGGGCAGGCTCAGAAGCTGCCGCACAACCAGGGCCTGGTCGACCGCGACCTCGCGGTCTTCGTCTCGGACACCCCGCAGATGGCGGCCTACCGGCACGACCTCTTCTGGGCGCAGGAGTACGCGAAGCACAACCGCGACATCATGATGGCGCTGTCCCAGGACGTCGTCCGCCGGGAGTTCAAGAAGGCGCGCGTGACCTTTGACCCTGTCATCTCCTGCCACCACAACTACGTGGCGGAGGAGCGTTACGACGGCATGGACCTGCTCGTCACCCGCAAGGGCGCGATCCGCGCGGGCAGCGGCGAGTACGGCATCATCCCGGGCTCCATGGGCACCGGCTCGTACATCGTCAAGGGCCTCGGCAACGCCGCGTCCTTCAACTCGGCCTCCCACGGCGCGGGCCGCCGCATGAGCCGGGGCGCCGCGAAGAAGCGGTTCTCCACGAAGGACCTGGAGGACCAGACGCGCGGCGTGGAGTGCCGCAAGGACTCGGGCGTCGTGGACGAGATCCCGGCCGCGTACAAGCCGATCGAGCAGGTCATCGACCAGCAGCGGGACCTGGTCGAGGTCGTCGCCAAGCTCAAGCAGGTCATCTGCGTGAAGGGCTGAGCGCCGGCGCTGTACGTGATCGGTTGGGCCCGGGCCGACACCGGTCCGGGCTCAGCGCGCTATGGGGAAGAACACCCTCGGCCTATACGTCAGGGTCGAAGGGTGCACACAGGACGCATTGGCGGTCTACAGCCTGAGTACGCCCATCACGACGGATGGCGGCACTTCATGGCAGTCCTGGACCAGCGCAGCAGGCTGGACGAACTGATGAGTCACGAGAAGAGCCACGCCAGTCGAACAGGCCACTGCTACCTGCCTGTCTCCGAGATCTTCACCCGCGTCAAATAGCTTGTTCGGTGTGGAGGCGGGGATACGCGGGCCCCTGCATCGTCCTGCGGCCTTGGAGGCGACTGTCTTTCAACTCCGCCTCGCACGGCGCAGGCCGCAAGGCGGGCCCTGATGCCGCAGAAGCGGTTCTCGATGAAGGCTCTGTACGCGTCCAGGACCTCCAGACGCGCCGAGTATCGGCACGCGATCCGCGCCTGAGTGCAGCGCAGGCGGTGCGCGCAACTCGATGTGCTCCGGGCCGGTAGGGGGTTCTGAGCTCATCGTGCGTACCGGGCCGTTGTGTAGGCGATCGGGCCGGTGAGCGTGGCACCCAGTCCATTCAGCATGTCCACCACCTCGAACCCCGCGCAGGATGCGTAGTGTTCCAGCTCGCGCGGAAACAGTACGCGTCGCCGAATCGTGTCTTGCGCGTCTTCGCCGGATGGCAGGGACCAGAGTCTATGCATGGTGTTGATCTGCGTTCGCAGGTCCCATTCGTAGCTGATGGCGACCTGTGCGGGGCCGGCCGGCGTCTCGACGGCAGCGATGGAGGGCTCGGGGCGGACGATGGGCGATACGGGCGAGCAGAGAACGAGAATCGCGCCGGGACGCGTGTGCGCGGCGAAGGTGGCGAATACCGCGCTGATGTCGTCGTTGTCGTGCACGTAGGCAAGGGAGTTGCCGAGACACACCACGGCGTCCGCGTACCGCTGAAGCCGGACGGTTCGCATGTCACCGATGCGGATGTCGAGTGCGGGCCGTACCCGGTGTGCGTAGTCGACCAGACCGGGCTGGAGGTCTACGCCGATGCACTCGAAGCGTTTGGCCAGGAGTTCCAGGTCGCGTCCGGTCCCGCATCCAAAGTCCACCAGCGTGGTGGCGTCCGGGCGGTGGCGCTCGATCAGGGCGCGGCAGATGCCGGCGCTGCTGCTGTCCTCCTGGACCGCGTCGTACAGAGCGGGGGCTCGGTAGAAGAGGTTCGATGCTTTCATGTCGCGGCTTCCCCGTCGGCGTCATCACATGAGGCTCCGCAGCCCGACTTCCAGGGCAAGCACGTCGTACAGCAAGTCGGGCACCGTTGGCGAGCGCTCGGCGTCTGCTCCGGCCCGGGCGAGCGCTTTGGGATCAACGTAGCCGAGATCGGCCAGCACTGATTCCCGTGTCATGCCGTCCAGGATGCGGAGCCCGTATGAGCGGAGCCCTCCTTCCATGACCCCGAGGAAGTTCTCCGGTTCCTGCGGCGAGGCGACTGCCTCTGGCATTCCGGCACGCCGTAGGCGCTCCCGGAGCAGAGCCTTTCCGCGCTTGTGCTCGTGCGGCAGCTGCTCCATGAATCGCACGATGCGGGGGTGTACCAGCGGGCTTACAGGCCAGACGCCCAGGCGGAGGAAACCGGGGTTGTGGAGCCCGAACGCCATCAGTGTCGGCACCGGAAGCACTGGCATCGGCGCCAGCTGCTCGTTCACATCGGCGAGCGCTTCGGTGGCCCGGGGGCCAAGCCACGGCACGGGTTCCGCCGTCGGAAGTTTCGCACTCGTCCGCGAATGGTGAGCGTTGACCTCATCGCCGCCGCTGCCGGTGAACACGATCTCGCAGCCACGGGCTGCTGCCTGGGCGCGGACGACATCGAATGCCTCTTGGTAGAACGCGCCTGCGGGGTCGTGGGGCTCGCCGAGTGCCCGCACTCCGCCTGGTACGAACGGCGGGTGCTGCATGGCGGGAATGAGCGTGTCATGGAAGCCGCAATGGTCCACCAGAACCTGTCGGCGCGCTTTTTGTTCTGCGCCGATGCCGCCGCCCATCAGGAGACCGAAGCTGTGCACCTCGTGGAAGCCGACCGTGTTCACTGCCAGGGCGACGTTGCCGGAGTCGGCTCCGCCCGAGAGTTCGAGCCCTACACAACCAGTCGCTGCGGGGGCTTCGCGGACGGCCTCGGTGAGTAGCGCATCAAATACCTGCAGGGGGTCTACGTCGGTGCGCAGCGTACGGGGCGCCAGGACGTGTTCGGCAGGCTCCGGGTACCGCATGGTGAGGCCGGAAGAGGTGAAGATGGCTGTGGCTCGTTCGGTGAGCCGGTACACCCCGTCGAACAGCGTGTCGGCGGTGTACCGGTGCTGCCGGGTCAGAGTCCGGGCCATGGTGCGCGCCACGAGTCGGTCGGTTCGCATGTACGGATGCAGTTCGGCCAGGTGCCATGACGCATGCAACACGTTCCCGGCGGCTACAAGGTAGAGAGGAGCCGTGCCGAACAAGCCCGCTGACACCCGGACTTCACGCGGTTTCATCGCGACCGTTACGAAGTCCGCCTCTCCCTCCTTGCACTCACTCACCTTGAGAGCGACGCTAGGGGCCCAGTCATCGTCGAATTCCATTGCGAGTGCTGAGACAGTCGCGGACTTGATCCAGCTGGTTCCGCTGGACCAACGCCCCTCATGGAAACGCCAGTACGGGCGGTCCAGGTCCGGCAGGCACAGACGCATCGAGAGCATGTGATTACCTTCCGAAAGTGGTGCGGCGGGGCGAGGCCCGGTCAGCCCCGCTCCGCCGCACTTCATGCGTGCATCACTTGCAGTGGTCGCCGTTGTTGTCGCCGCCGCCCGGCATCTTGTCCTGCAGTGCGGCGCTCATGGCCGGCACTCCGGTGACCAGATCGCCGGTGAACAATTCGTCCACATTCATGGAGTTCTCCTCCTAGGGTTGAAGCGGTATCCGCGGCGGTTGCCGCAGAGCGGGCCCGTCCGGCTGTCGCCCGTCATCGCGAGGCAGCCGGGCGAGGTGACCGCCACCTCGTGGCGGTGGGCTCTCCCGGGTGGCAGGTCTTCTTCTGCGATCAGGGAGGGGATCGGCCCTGCCTCTACGCAACCGTGCGGACACTTACAGCGATACCGTTGCGGTGGTGTCGGGACTTGAAAGCCTTGAAAGTCCGCATAGGTTCGAGGAGTTGAAGGTCATGGCGGGACGCCAACCGAACGCAGCTCTCGGCCGCCTGATCGTTGAGAGCCGATGGACGTATCGCCAGTGCGCTTGGGCTGTGAACCGGGTTGGCACGGAGACCGGCATGTCGCTCCGCTACGACGAGTCGGCCGTGAGCCACTGGCTCGGCGGAACCATTCCTCGCGGCGCTGTACGAGCGTGCATCCTCGAAGCCTTCTCGCGCCGACTCGACCGGCCTGTGACCCATGCCGAGGCCGGTCTGCCGGTTTCGGGCGGCCGCTCTCCCGCTGCCGCGGATAGCGTGGAAGGACTGGTCGATCTGGGGAGGCAGGACAGTGCGCCGTGGAAAGCGCACGTAGATCGTGTGGAGGTGAGAGACCTTCACCGCCGGGCTGTCGCAGCAGTTCGGTGAAGCTGGGGGCAGCCTGATCCGGGAGATGCCGGGGAGGGCGGTAAGCAGCCCCGACAAAGTCGGGACGTTCCAGAACTGCCAGATGGGGCGGGTCCGGCCAGCAAGACGGAGAGGAGTACGCGAGGAACCGGCGTCTTACGCCTCCTTACTTCCAGCCGGCTCGAACCTGGCGGATACGGGCCGGAAGCGGTGGGTCCCTGTCGCTCGTCTAACGGCGGGGAACTCTTCGGGCGATCTTGTCCAGCTGCCCGTAGAGGCCACAGTGAAGTGCTGCGGGGTAGCTGTGGTGAGGCCGCGGGGGCAAAGTCGGGCTCCTACTTCGACAAGCGATCAACGTGTGAACACGGGAAACGTTCTGGTCCCGCCCCAACTCGCCTCGCCAGGGCGGGAAGTGGCTGGGCTCATCGTCGGCCGACCGGGCCAGAGCGGGGCGGAGCCGCCGTAGTACTCGGAGCTGGGGAAAGCCCAGTACGTGGGGAAGGGCGGCAGCGGAATCAGAAGGGAGGGACTGCAATGCCGAAAGACGCACTGCTGAATAGCAGCGCTCCACCGAAACAGCCCGATGGGCCGGAACGGGGGGTATCGGGGATGCAGACCAAGCTTCACCGTTGGGCGGCGGCCGATCCAGGCCGACAGTTCGACGATCTGTTCAACCTCGTGCATGACCCGAGGACGCTGCTCGCAGCGTTCGAACGGGTCGCGGGGAACACTGGCGCCCGGACGCCTGGAGTGGACGGTCTCACCGTCGACCAGGTGGAACGGGAGCTTGGTGTCCCGGGGTTCTTGGAGGATCTGCGCCGGGCGCTGAAGGCGGGCGAGTTCTGTCCGCTGCCGGTGCGCGAACGGAAGATCCCTAAGCCCGGCAGCAGCGGCAAGGTGCGCAAGCTCGGCATCCCGACCGTTGCCGATCGCGTGGTCCAGGCTGCGTTGAAGCTGGTGCTGGAACCGATCTTTGAGGCCGACTTCCAGCCGGTCTCTTTCGGGTTCAGGCCGAGGCGGCGGGCACAGGACGCAATCGCCGAGATCCACCAGTTTGGCACCAAGGGGTATCGCTGGGTGCTGGACGCTGATATCGAGGCGTGCTTTGACTCCATTGATCACACGGCCCTGATGGACCGAGTGCGCAAGCGGATCAAGGACAAGCGCGTGCTCCGTCTGGTGAAAGCCTTCCTCAAGGCCGGAGTCCTCACTGAGGTCGCCTCCTACGAGGAGACGTTCACCGGCACGCCTCAAGGCGGCATCCTCTCGCCCCTCTTGGCCAACATCGCCTTGTCGGAGCTCGACGAGCACCTTCACGGCCCCTGGCTGGAGGGCGGAAGCATGTCCACCGCCTACAAGCGCAGCCGTCGACGTCACTACGGCCTGCCGAGATGGCGCATCGTCCGCTACGCGGACGATTTCGTTGTCCTCGTGCACGGTCAACGAAACGACGTCGAGGCCCTGCAAGAGGAAGTCACCGACGTGTTGCGGCCCCTGGGTCTACGGCTGTCACCAGCGAAGACCCAGATCGTGCACATGTCGGACGGGTTCGACTTCTTGGGGTTCCGCATCCAGTGGCGCCGCAAGAGGGGTGCTGCAAATAAGTGGCACGTCTACACCTACATCGCTGACCGGCCTATTCGGCAGCTTAAGGACAAGATTCGAGCCCTGACGGGCAGAACGTCGCAGCAGGACATCCGCAAGGTGCTGATCCGGATCAACCAGATCACTCGCGGGTGGGTCAACTACTTCAAGCACGCTGTCTGCAAGCGCGCGCTCCGGGCCTTGGATCACTTCGTCTGGCGCCGGGTGAACTCCTTGCTGATGGCACGGCACCGCTGGAAGTGGAAGGACGTCCGTCGGCGCTTCTACGACCGCAATGCCGGTCGCTGGAAGCCGCTCTCGGCGGACGGGATCGCACTTTTCGCGCTGGATACGGTTGCGGTCACCCGCTACCGGCACCGGCCGAAGATCCCCACCCCTTGGGAGGTTCCTGCCCATGCCTGACGGACGAGACCGTGGAGAGCCCGGTACTCCGAGAGGAGTACGCCGGGTTCGGAGAGCGGTCCGGGGAAACGGGCAGGCAGCAATGCCTGAACCGCGCCCCGGGCCGACTCAACTGGACCCGTCCCGTCGGAGCGTCCTGGGGGCGGGGCTGTTCTCCGTGGCCCTCACGATCCCTGGGTGGCCCGATGTGATCGGCCGGGCCGAGGCGGTGGAGTCCGGGCGTGTTGCGCGGATCGGGGTGAGCGACGTGGACATGGTCGTGGCCATGACCGAGCGCGTCTCGGAGCTCGACGACCAGTTGGGCGGCCGTCACGCGCGCCCCATGGCGGCTTCGTTCATGGTCAACACGGTTGCGGCGTACCTACGCGCCGACGCGTCGGCCGAGGTGCGCCGAGCGATGCTCTCCGCCGCTTCCGACCTGCTCTATCTGACCGGCTACATGGCCGTGGACGAAGGGCTGCACGGTCTCGCGCAGCGCTACTACGTCAAGGCGCTGGAACTGGCGGGGGCGGCCGAGGACCATCTGACGTACTGCACCGTGCTGCGCGGCATGAGCGTTCAGGCCGTCGACCTGGGGCACGGTGGCAGGGCGGTGGAGCTGGCGGATGCGGCTGCCGCCGCCGCACCCGCGGCCGGGCCCCGGATGCGGGCCTTCCTCGCCGGTCAGCAGGGCCACGCGGCCGCGAAGACCGGGGATCGCACAGCGGCCCTGCGCCACCTCCGCGAGGCGGAAGCCGCCATGGACCGTGCGGAGGCGCGGGGCAAGGCATTCGGTTCGTACGATCCGGCGTCGCTGAACTACCACGTCAGCCAGGTCCGTTACGAACTGGGCGACGTAGCCGGTGCCATCGAGGCCATGCGGCAGTCGGACAAGGTGCGCTACAGCGTCTACCGCCGCGCCCGGGTGCGGCACCGGGCCACCCTGGCGGAGCGGCAACTGGAGATCGGCCACCTCGAAGCGGCTTGCGCCACCTGGCACCAGGCACTCGACGACTACCCCATGGTTCAGTCGGGCCGCGCCGACGAGCGCGTGAAGGTGATGTTCGGGCTGTTGCGCCCGCACGTGAGGAACGCCGTTGCCCGCGACCTCTACGACCGGGCACGGACCGTCGCCCGGCCGGCCCTGGCCGGGTGAGTGGCGGGGCCGGGTAAGTGGCGGGGCCGGCGCGGTGCTATCCGGCGTCCCCCGGGTACCAGCGGAGTTCGACCCTGTTGCCGTCCGGGTCCAGGATGTAGATGGACTGGGCGTCGCCGCGGGCGCCGAAGCGGGTGACGGGGCCCTCGGTGACGGTGAAGTCCCCGGATTCGATGACCTGTTGCCAGTCGAGGGGTTCGACGGTCAGGCAGAAGTGGTCGACGTTGGACTCGCCCCGGTCGCCCTGGACCAGGTCGATGATGGTGGTCGGGCCGACCCGCACCGAGGGGAACGGCGCCTTTCCGGCGCGCCATTCGTCCACCCGGACCGGCTCCAGGCCGAGGGGGCCGCAGTAGAAGGCCAGGGAGCGCTCGGGGTCGGCGACGTTGAGGACCAGGTGGTCGAAGGCGGTGACGCGCATGGTGCTCCTCCTCGGTACGGGGGCGGCTCGGGCGGTCAGTTCTCGCGGTGCACCTTGTAGTTGGACGCCTGGGCCCGGGGGCGCAGGACCAGGAGGTCGACGTTGACGTGGGCGGGGCGGGTGACTGTCCAGGCGATGGTGTCGGCGACGTCGTCGGCGGTCAGCGGCTCGGCCACGCCCGCGTAGACCTTGGCGGCCTTCTCCTGGTCGCCGCGGAAGCGGGTGAGGGCGAACTCGTCGGTCTTGACCATGCCCGGCGCGATCTCTATGACGCGTACGGGCTGCCCGCACAGCTCCAGGCGCAGCGTCTCCGCGATGGCGTGCGCGCCGTGCTTGGCGGCGACGTAGCCCCCGCCTCCCTCGTACGTGCCGAGGCCCGCGGTGGAGGAGAGGATCAGGACCGTGCCGTCGCCGGAGGCGACCAGGGCGGGGAGCAGGGCCTGGGTGGTGTTGAGCACGCCGAGGACGTTGACCTCGTACATGGCGCGCCAGTCGGCGGGGTCGGCGGAGGCGACGGGGTCGGTGCCCAGGGCGCCGCCCGCGTTGTTGATCAGTACGTCGCAGCGGTCGAGCCCGGCCGCGAAGGCGTCCACGGCGGCGCGGTCCGTGACGTCGAGCGCGTGGGCGTCGGCCCGGTGGCCCGCCTCGGCCAGTTCGGCGGCGAGCGCCTCGACGCGGTCCTTGCGGCGGGCGGTGAGGTCGACGCGGTAGCCGGCGGCGGCGAGCCGGCGGGCGGTGGCGGCGCCGATGCCGCTGCTGGCACCGGTGATGACTGCGGTACGGGCGGTGGCGGAGGCGGCGTCAGCGGGCATGGGGGCTCTCCTCGGGCGCGGGGTGCGGGGCGGCTCGTACGGTCGTACGGGCCGCGCTCTCGGGTGTGCGGCGCCCATCGCAGATCGCGCGGGTGCGCGTACGCGTGGGGCCGCTGTGGCGACTCTTTACGTTTCTTCGCAGGATATGCCCGGCCGCCGGGGCTCACCGGCCGCGCGGCGCGTACATGATCACGGCGACCCCGGCGAGGCAGACGAGCGCGCCGATCACGTCGAAGCGGTCCGGGCGGTAGCCGTCCGCGGCCATGCCCCAGGCCAGCGAACCGGCGACGAACACCCCGCCGTAGGCGGCGAGGATCCGGCCGAAGTCCGCGTCCGGCTGGAGGGTGGCGACGAAGCCGTACGCGCCGAGGGCGACGATGCCGCCGCCGATCCACGCCCAGCCGCGCTGCTCGCGCACGCCCTGCCAGATGAGCCACGCGCCCCCGATCTCCAGGAGGGCGGCGAGGAGGAAGAGAGCGATGGAGCGCGCGGTGAGCATGGGGCAACCGTACGGTGGCCGAATCGTGGTCGGGAATGTCACCTTCCGTCGAAGAAGGCTCAATTGAGAACAACATGGGAAATTGCAGCGTGATCATATGAATCGGCTGCTATAAATCCATCCTTGGGTTTGCGCACGGGGGAGGGGCAGCCCATGGCCGATTCGGACGGGGTCCGTATCCACGGCGACGTTCCTGGACAGGTCGTCGTCGGCGACCGCAACGTGGTGATCAGAGCCGAGCTGGGCTCCTCCGTCACCTACCGGCCCGAAGGGCCGCCCCCGGTCCGGCGGCGCGCGCGTCCCCTGGGCTGGGCCCTGCCCGCCCGCGCACCCGCGCTGCTGGCCCGTACGAGCGAACTCGCCGCGCTGGAACGGTGGTTGGCCACCGGAGTGCCGGTGCAGGTGTACGGGCCGCCGGGCCTCGGCAAGACCGCGCTGCTGCGCGCCTTCGCGGCCGACCGGATGGCGCGCGGCGGCACCGTGGTCTACCTCCCGGCCGCCGGACTGCCCGCCGAGGACATCGTCCAGGAGATCTTCCACGCCTGCTTCGAGGTGACGGACTACAAGCCCGAACCGGCCGAGATGCGGCGGCTGATGGGCTCGCTGCGCGAGCTGCTGCTGGTCGTCGACGACTTCGGCGGGTCGGCCGCGGAACTGGCCGGCCTCGTGTACGCCACACCGGGCTGCGAGCTGCTGCTGTCCTCCGTGGAGCGCGGGCTCGGCGGCGGCCGGCCGGGCGGCTCCGGCGCCGAGGGGCCCGGCGGCCGGCCGATGCGGCTCGAAGGGCTGCCCGAGCACGCCGCCCTCGACCTGCTCGTACGGGAGCTGGGCCGCCCGCTGCGCGGCCGCGAGACGACCGCGGCGCGCCGGCTCGCCGCCACCGTGGGCGGGCACCCGCTGACCCTGGTGCAGGCCGCCGCCGCCATGAGCGCGACCGCCACCAGCGGCGCCGTCACGGCAGCGGTCGGCTACGGCGCGTTCGAGGCGTTCGAGGCGCTCGCCGCGGACGAGTCGGTGTTCGCGGTGGGCATCGCCGGCCGGCTGAGCGACAGGGCGGCGCGGCTGCTGCGGCTGCTGTGCGCCTTCGATCCGCTGCCGGTGTCCTCGGGGCTGCTGACCGTGTTCACCGGGGGTGCGGATCGCGCCGCCCTGGCCGAACTGGGCGCCCTGCGGCTCGCCGAGGCCGACGGCGTCGGGTACCGGGCCTGCGGCCGGTTCGCCACGCTGGTCGCCGAACGGGCGGGGCCGCCGCGGCGGGCTTCGGAGTTCGCCGCCCCGCTGATCGCCTGGGTACGGACCAGGGCCACCCGGCAGCAGGCCGCGGCCGAGGCCGTCGCGATCGGGTGCGTCCTGGCCTCCGCGGGCTGGGCGGGCGACCACGCGGCGGTGCGGGACCTGGCACGGGCCGTGGCGCCCGCGCTGGCCAGGTCGCTGCGCTGGGGCGCGTGGCGGCGAGCGCTCGAACTCGGCGAGCGCGCGGCCCTCGAACTCGGCGCGGCCCATGACGCCGCGTACTTCGCCCACGAGCGGGACGTGCGCCGGCGCGTGCTGGCCGCGGGGTTCGGGGCGCTGGCCGGTGGCGGGGGCGGGGGCTACGCGCTGGTGGCCCAGCACGGCTCGCCTGCCGCCGGCCCCGCGCCCGGTCCGCAGTACGGCTCGCCCCCGCCCGGCCCGCAGTACGGCTCGCCCCCGCCCGGTTCCCCCGCGCCCGGTCCGCAGCCCGGCTCCCCCGCGCCCGGCGGCTCCCCGTCGCAGTTGAAGGGGCACGCACCGGGGAGCAGGACCGGCCGGGGCCCCAAGGGCCGGTCGGGGCTGCGCGGGGCCGTGTCGCACCCGGCGGTGGTCGGCGCGGCGGTCGCCGCCGTGGTGGCGGGCGGCGTTCTCGCGGCGGCGGTCACCGCCGACGGCGACCGGCGGCCGAACGTACCGGCCCCGTTGATCTCCAGCGCGTCCGCCACCGTGCCGTCGTCGCCGCCCCCGGCGAGCGCCCCCGGCGTGACCAGCGGGACCGCCGGGGCTACGGATGCGTCCTCGGCCGTGCCGACGGGCGGGCCCCCGGGCGCCGCGACCTCCCCCGAGCCGCCCCCGCCCGGCCGGGCCACGGACGGCGGCCCGTCGTCCGGTACGTGCGTCCCGGTCGCGCTGGCCGCCCAGGACTTCGGGACGGTGGCGGTGGGGGAGCCGGTGACCAAGACGGTCCGCTTCGACCAGTGGCTGCCGTGCGACGACGAGGACTCGCTGGGCGTCGGCGGCGAGCAGGGGGTGAACGGAGGGGGCCCGAGCGCCTGGGGCTCCGCCCTGACGGCCTGTCCGCCGCCGCCCGGCTCCCGGTTGTGCCTCTTCGATGTGACGTTCCGTCCGACGCGGCCGGGCACGTACCGGGCGACGGTCACCATGCTCGACGACTGGGGGCGGGCGGACGTGTCGATGACGGTGACCGGGGTCGCGGTGGGGGACCAGCCGACGGGCCCGAGCGGGCCCACGGGCCCGACCGGGCCGACCGGCCCTTCGGCGCCGACCGCGCCGACGGATCCCGCGAAGACCTCGGCGACGGTCGAACAACCCGCGCCCACGGACACGCCCGACCCGAGGGGACTCACCCGGGTCCCCACGCCCGTACCCGCTCAGCCCCCGGGGGCCTCTCAGACGCCCGAGCCGTCAGACGACGACCCGTCCGAACCCGGCGGGAGATGAACCGCCTGTTCCGGCCACCCGGCCACCCCACCATTCGCCCTGACTACTGGTCAGGCGCAGCCACCCGCACGCGTCAGCAGCAGAAGGAGTCCCGCTCATGCCCGAGACGACCGAGAGCCACGGCGACCGCTACGAAGTGCACACCCAGGACGTGTCCGGCCAGGTCGTCGTCGGCCATGGCAACACCGTCTCCCGCGTGGAGGCCGCACGGGGCCCGGCGCTCCCGGTCACCGAGGAGGAACTGGCCGTCCTGCGCGCCGAGTTCGTGCGCGTACGGGCCCTCGTGCCGCCGGACGGGCCGGAGGCGGAACGGGCCGTCGGCCTCCTGGACGAACTGGAGGAGGCCGTCACCGCGCCCGAGGCGGACCTGTCCACCATGGAGTACGTCCGCCAGTGGTTCGCCCGCAGGCTTCCGGTGCTGGCGGGCACGGTCGCGAGCCTGGTGATCCACCCGGTCGTGGGCCGGCTGGTGGAGGCGGCGGGCGGGCGGCTGGTCGAGGAGTTCAACCAGCGGTTCGGCGAGTGACGCGGCCGCGCACCCGCGCCCCGCGCAGGCCCGTACGGACCGGCGGAGCGCTCACGCCCGTACCAGCCAAGGCCGAGCGCTCACGCCCGTACGGACCGGCCGAGCGCCCGCGCTCACACGGACCGGCCGAGCACTCACGCCCGTACCAGCCGGAGCCGAGCGCCCGCGCCCGTACCACCGCCACCGCCCCACCGGTCAAAGCCCCCGAAGCCCCCCGAAGCCTTCGTCAGCTTCTCCTCAAGGCCACACCAAGCAGTAAGGCTGATGCCCCGCCTCATGCAGCCGGTGTGAGAAGTCCTGCCACTCGTGGAGGAGCTGATAGACGCGGAAGGCGTCGCGCGGGCCGCCGCGGTCGGGGACCGTGGACCATATGAAGGCGGCGGCGCCGACGGATTCCTCGCCGATGCCGCGCAGCGGGTCGACGACGGTCGTGGGGAGCTTGACCACGGCGTAGTCGGGGTGCAGGACGACGAGCTCCAGCGGGGGGACCCGGTGCAGGGGGATGCCCTCGATGCCGGTGAGGACCATGGCGGCCATCGTCTCCGGTTTGATCTTGGAGAACATGCCGCCCATACCCAGCTCGTCCCCGCCGAGCTCTTCCGGGCGCATGGAGATCGGTACGCGTGCGGCGGTCGCTCCGTTGGGTGCCCCGAAGTACTTGTAGGTCACCCCCACCCGGCCACCACTCCTGCTTCCCGCGCTCTCCGCCTCGCGCCGGTGGCGTCCGCGCTGGGCACGCTCGGGGCCCAGGTCATCGGTCCCCTCACCCAGTCCGCCACCGCGATGCATAATCTCCACCCGACCACTCGCGAACGCCGTCGCGCAACCCGATCATCGTCTCAGAGACCTCCCCCGCGACCGGCGCCTGAAACGCCCCGCCGCGAGTCCCGGTGTGGCTCTGAGACCATGGCTGGTGTGACTTACTCGTACTCTGCTCCAGTCTCGCAGACGCTCTTCGACCGCGCGGCCGTCGTGACACCCGGCGGCGTGAACTCTCCGGTGCGCGCGTTCCGCGCCGTGGGGGGTACGCCCCGGTTCATGGTGTCCGGAACCGGTCCGTACCTCACCGACGCCGACGGCCGGGAGTACGTGGACCTGGTGTGCTCGTGGGGCCCGATGATCCTGGGCCACTCGCACCCCGAGGTGACGGCCGCGGTGCAGGAGGCCGTCGCGCGCGGCACGTCGTTCGGCACCCCCGGCGAGGGCGAGGTCGCGCTCGCCGAGGAGATCGTGGCCCGCGTCGGCCCCGTCGAGCAGGTGCGGCTCGTCTCCTCCGGCACCGAGGCGACGATGTCGGCGATCCGGCTGGCCCGCGGCTTCACGGGCCGCCCGAAGGTGATCAAGTTCGCGGGCTGCTACCACGGCCATGTGGACGCGCTGCTGGCCGCGGCCGGGTCCGGGCTCGCGACGTTCGCGCTGCCGGACACGCCCGGCGTCACCGGTGCGCAGGCCGGCGACACCATCGTCCTCCCCTATAACGACCTGGACGCCGTACGGGCCGCCTTCGCCGCGCACCCGGGTGAGATCGCGTGCGTGATCACGGAGGCGGCGGCGGGCAACATGGGCGTCGTGGCGCCGCTGCCGGGCTTCAACCAGGGCCTCGCGGACCTGTGCTCCGAGCACGGCGCGCTGTACATCTCCGACGAGGTCATGACCGGCTTCCGGGTGAGCAAGGCGGGCTGGTACGGCCTGGACGGGGTGCGGCCCGACCTGATGACCTTCGGCAAGGTCATGGGCGGCGGGTTCCCGGCCGCGGCTTTCGGCGGGCGCGCCGACGTCATGGCGCACCTGGCGCCGATCGGCCCGGTCTACCAGGCGGGCACTCTCTCCGGTAACCCGGTGGCGACCGCCGCGGGCCTCGCGCAGCTGCGGCTGCTGGACGACGCCGCGTACGGGCGTGTGGACGCGGTCTCCGCCGAGGTGCGGGCGCTGGTGTCGGGCGCGCTGGACAAGGCGGGCGTCGCGCACCGGGTGTCGGCCGCGGGCAGCATGTTCTCGGTGTTCTTCACCGGCGAGGAGGTGCGGGACTACGACACGGCCAAGGCCCAGGAGTCGTTCCGCTTCACCGCCTTCTTCCACTCGATGCTCGCGCAGGGCGTCTATCTCCCGCCGTCCTCCTTCGAGTCGTGGTTCCTCTCGACGGCGCACGACGACGCGGCGGTCGAGCGGATCGCGGACGCGCTGCCGGGGGCGGCGCGGGCCGCCGCCGAGGCGACGGAATGATGTCCGGCATGACGAATGGAGATACGGACAACAGCGCGCCCGGCAGTGCGGGTGCGGGCGCGGGCGGGGACGGCGACCGGGACGCGCTGACCGTGGTGCATGTGATGCGCCACGGCGAGGTGCACAACCCCGAGGGCGTCCTGTACGGGCGCAAGCCCGGCTACCACCTCTCGGAACTCGGCCGGCAGATGGCCGACCGGGTCGCCGAGCACCTTTCGGGGCGCGACATCACCCATGTGGTCGCCTCGCCGCTGGAGCGGGCGCAGGAGACGGCGACGCCGCTGGCCAAGGCGGTGAGCCTGGACCTGGCGACGGACGAGCGGCTGATCGAGGCGGGGAACGTCTTCGAGGGCAAGACGTTCGGCGTGGGCGACGGCGCGCTGAAGAACCCGTCCAACTGGAAGTACCTCACCAACCCGTTCCGCCCTTCGTGGGGCGAGCCGTACGTCGATCAGGTCGTGCGGATGATGGGGGCGATCGGCGCGGCGCGGGACGCGGCGCGCGGCCATGAGGCGGTGTGCGTCAGCCACCAGCTGCCGATCTGGATCGTGCGGAGCTTCGCCGAGCGGCGCAGGCTCTGGCACGACCCGCGCAAACGGCAGTGCACATTGGCGAGTCTGACGTCGTTCACATTCCGCGGCAATCGCATCGTGTCGGTCGGATACAGCGAACCGGCCCGCGATTTGGTGCCCGCGCATCTGCTGGCCGGCGCCAAACCGGTGAAGGGCGGCTCCAAGAGTTTCGGAGCGTAAAGAGCGTAATTCGTAGCGTAAGCGCGGGCCAATTTCTGGCAATAATTTCACGCCCGTCACGCGCAACCATCCGTGCTCGCCGTGCAGTCTTACTGATCGTCCATTTGTATGGATGGTGAGTACGCGAGCACGGATGGGGACGAAATGCGCGACATCAGCCGACGCGGGCTGCTCGGAATGGGAGTGGGAGCAGCCGCCGCGCTGGGCGTGGCCGGATGTTCCTCGGATTCCGGATCGGACCGGGACAGGGCCAGCACCAAGGACCCGCGGGCGAAGGCGAGCGAACAGGCGAGGGCGAAACCGATAGGCGACGGCTCGACGGCCGACGCCGGCCCGCAGCCGCATCAGCCGCCGAAGCCGGAACGCCTGGAGCCGGGGCAGAAGCCGCCGCAGTTCGTCGTGTTCTCCTGGGACGGCGCCGGTGAGGTCGGCAACGGGCTCTTCCCCCGCTTCCGCAAGCTGGCCAAGGAGCACAACGCGGGCATGACCTTCTTCCTCTCCGGGCTGTACTGCCTGCCGGAGTCGAAGAAGAACATGTACCGGCCGCCGAACAACAGGGTCGGCGCCTCGGACATCGGCTATCTCACCGACGACCACATCAAGGCGACGCTGCGGAACGTGCGCGAGGCGTGGCTCGAAGGCCATGAGATAGGCACGCACTTCAACGGGCACTTCTGCGCGGGCTCCGGTTCCGTCGCCAAGTGGACGCCCGCGCAATGGCAGTCGGAAATCGACCAGGCGATGTCGTTCGTCACCAAGTGGCGTACGAACACCGGGTTTTCGGACCTAGACCCGCTGCCTTTCGACTACTCCAAGGAACTCGTCGGCGGCCGTACGCCGTGTCTGCTCGGCCAGGAGAATCTGCTGCCGACCGCCGCGAAACTCGGCTGGCGCTACGACGCGAGTTCGTCGGGCGGACTCCAGATATGGCCGACGAAGAAGCACGGCGTATGGGATCTGCCGCTCCAGGCGATACCTTTCCCCGGCCACTCCTTCGAAGTCCTGTCCATGGACTACAACATGCTCTACAACCAGTCGAAGAACTCGACGAAGGCGCCGCCGTCCAACTACCCCGCCTGGCGCCGGCAGGCCGCCCGGTCCTACGTCTCCGGCTTCCAGCGCGCGTACGAGACCAACCGGGCGCCCTTCTTCATCGGCAACCACTTCGAGCAGTGGAACGGCGGCATCTACATGGACGCCGTCGAGGAAGCGCTCAAGCACATCGCCGACGAGAAGCACAAGGACGTCCGGCTGGTCTCCTTCAAGCAGCTCGTGGACTGGATGGACGCGCAGGACCCGAAGGTGCTCGCGGACTTCCGCAGGCTCGGGGTCGGTCAGAAGTGGACCCCGTCGCGGGGTTGAGAATCGCCGTCGAGGGGGGCGCGTCGCGGGGTTGGGAATCGCCGTCGAGGGGGGCGCGGAAGATCGCAGGGGGGCCCATGCGAAACTTTTCACATGAGTGCCCGCCGCGCCCCTCGACGCCCCACACGCCACCGTCGTGCCGCAGTGCTGGCCGTCGGCGCCGCAGCAGCCGCCCTGACGCTGAGCGCCTGCGGGTCCGACGCCGCGGGCAAGGGCGGCGGCGACACCAAGTTCGTGCAGGGCACGGGCGGTATCAGCGTCGTCAAGAACAAGGGCGACCGGCAGAGCGCGCCGGACATCTCCGGCAAGTCCCTGGAGGGCAAGCCGCTCGACCTCATGAAGGACTACAAGGGCAAGATCATTGTCTTTAACGTGTGGGGCTCGTGGTGCACGCCCTGCCGCGCGGAGGCGCCCAACCTGACCAAGGTCGCCAACGAGTACAAGGACAAGGGCGTCCAGTTCGTCGGCCTCAACACCCGGGACGTGGACACCGCCCCCCCGATCAGCTTCGAGAAGCGGTTCGAGGCCCCGTACCCGAGCTTCCACGACCCCTCGGGCAAGCTGCTGCTGCGCTTCCCCAAGGGCAGTCTCAACCCGCAGTTCATCCCCTCCACGATCTTCATCGACCGGAACGGGAAGATCGCGGCCCGCGCGCCCCACGCGCTGAGCGTGGACGAGCTGCGCAAGACCATCGACCCGCTGGTCGCGGAGAAGTGATGAACCAGACCGTCCTGAGCGGAGCGCTGCTGCTCGCGCTGCCCATCGCGGTGCTCGGCGGTCTCGTCTCCTTCTTCTCCCCGTGCGTGCTGCCGCTGGTCCCCGGCTACCTCTCGTACGTCACCGGCGTCAGCGGCACCGACCTCGGCAACGCCAAGCGCGGCCGCATGGTGGTCGGCGCCTCGCTCTTCGTCCTCGGCTTCACCGCCGTCTTCGTCTCCGGCGGCGCCCTGTTCGGCAACTTCGGCTGGCAGCTCCAGGCGCACAAGGAACTCATCTCCAAGGTCCTCGGGGCCTTCACCATCGTGCTCGGCCTCGCCTTCATGGGCTTCATGAGCCTCTTCGGGCAGCGGGAGTTCCGCTTCCACAAGAAGCCCGCGATGGGGCTGGCCGGGGCGCCGCTGCTGGGCGTCCTGTTCGGGGTGGGCTGGACGCCGTGCATCGGCCCCACCCTCGCCGCCGTCAATGTGCTCGCCCTCGACCAGGCGAGCGCCTGGCGCGGCGCGCTGCTCATGGTCGCCTACTGCGTGGGGCTCGGCGTGCCCTTCATCCTCGCCGCGGTCGCCTTCCGGCGGGCCCTCGGCGCGTTCGGCTGGGTCAAGCGCCACTACAAGTGGGTCATGCGGATCGGTGGCCTGATGCTCGTCGCGGTCGGCGTGCTGCTCGTCACCGGGGCGTGGGACCGCATCGTCACCGATATGCAGTCGTGGACCCAATCCTTCGTTCCCGAGGTCTGAATCTGATGGCCAAGACACCCACCCCCGCCGACGAGGAGCAGGGCCTCGGCGAGGCCGGCGCCCGGCTCTCCACGGCGCCGGTCGAGGCCCCCGAGCCCGGAGGGTCGGGCAAGCTGCCGTCGATGGGCGTCATCGGATGGGCCCGCTGGTTCTGGCGCCAGCTCACCTCCATGCGGGTCGCGCTGATCCTGCTGTTCCTGCTCTCGCTGGCCGCGATCCCCGGCTCGCTCGTACCGCAGACCAGCGTCGACGCGGTCAAGGTCGAGGACTGGCAGAAGGCGCACCCCACCGTCACGCCGATCTACGAGAAGCTCCAGCTCTTCCACGTCTACAGCTCGGTGTGGTTCTCGGCGATCTACATCCTGCTCTTCGTCTCGCTCATCGGCTGCATCGTGCCGCGCACCTGGCAGTTCGTCGGACAGCTCCGCTCCCGCCCGCCGGGCGCGCCGCGGCGGCTGACCCGGCTGCCCGCGTACACGACGTGGCGGACCGACGCCGAGCCGGAGCAGGTGCTCGCCGCCGCGCGGAAGACGCTGCGGGGCAAGCGGTTCCGCACCGAGGCCGCCGCCGACTCGGTGGCCGCCGAGAAGGGCTATCTGCGCGAGGCGGGCAACCTCCTCTTCCACATCTCCCTGATCGTGATGCTGGTGGCCTTCGCGACCGGCCAGCTCTTCAAGGCCGAGGGCTCCAAGCTGATCGTCGAGGGCGACGGCTTCTCCAACACCATGTCGCAGTACGACGACTTCAAGCCCGGGTCGCTCTTCGACACGGACAGCCTCCGGCCGTTCAGCTTCGACCTGAACGGCTTCGACTCCAGCTACGAGCGCACCGGCCCGGAGAAGGGCACCCCGCGCGTCTTCCGGGCCCACGTCACGTACTACGACGGTGTGGACGCCAAGCCGCGCAAGACCGCGATCGAGGTGAACAAGCCGCTGGAGACGGGCGACTCGAAGGTCTACCTCCAGGGCCACGGCTACGCGCCGGTCGTCACCGTCCGGGACGGCCAGGGCAACGTCGCGTACAAGGGCGCGGTGGCCTCGCTGCCCGTCGACGGCAAGAACCTCACCGAGTCCACGATCCTCAAGGTGCCGGACTTCCACGGCAAGGACGGCAAGCCGGACCAGATCGGGTTCCAGGGCAACTTCGTGCCCACGCTGGACCTCAAGACCGGCAACATGATGTCGCAGTTCCCCGCCCTGGACTCGCCGGCGCTGGTGCTGACCGCGTACCACGGCAGCCTGGGCATGGACGCGGGTCTGCCGCAGAGCGTCTACAAGCTCGACACGTCGAAGATGAAGCAGTTCAAGGACAAGGACGGCAAGCCCTTCGCCGATCTGCTGCGCGTCGGCGACACCATGAAGCTCCCGAACGGCGCCGGCACCGTCAAGTTCGACGCCATCAAGACCTGGGCCACCTTCCAGGTCTCCCACCAGCCGGGCAACGGCACCGCGCTGGCCGGAGCGGTCGGCGCGCTGCTCGGTCTCGCCGGGTCCCTGTTCATCCAGCGCCGCCGTGTGTGGGTACGGGCGGCGGCGGACGAGGACGGGCGTACGGTCGTGGAGATCGGCGGCCTCGGCCGCAGCGAGTCCGCGAAGCTGCCCGAGGAGCTCGGCGACCTCGCGCTCGCGCTCCAGCCCCACGCCATGCCCGTACCGGACCCGGACCCGGACGCCGATCCGGATCCCTCCGGCCCGGACTCCTCCGGCCCGGACTCCGCCGATCCGGACTCCTCCGATCCCGCAGACCCTGCTGATCCCTCCGAAGGAGCGCGCGCGTGAATATCGCTGCCGCAGCCAACGAGAACCTGGCCCATACCAGCAATGTGCTGATCTATTCGGCGATGGCCGTCTACACCCTCGCCTTCCTCGCGCACATCGCGGAGTGGGTGTTCGGCAGCCGCAGCGCCGTCGGCCGCACCGCCGCCGCGCTGACCGCCGAGCCCGCGCGGAAGGACGTGACCGTACAGGTCGCGCAGAAGGGCGGTACGGGCACGGCGGTGCTGGAGCGCCCCAAGGTGATCACCCGCGCGGCGGCCGGCGCCCGTGACGTGCCGGACGGGCCCGGCGCGGCGGGCGGCAGCGAGAAGGGGGACATGTACGGCCGTATCGCCATCTCCCTGACGGTGCTGGCCTTCCTGATCCACTTCGGCGGGGTGCTCACCCGGGCGCTCTCCGTGGAGCGCGCCCCGTGGGGCAACATGTACGAGTTCTCCACCACCTTCGGGATGGTGGCGGTGGCGGTCTACCTCGGCCTGCTGCTGGCCAAGAAGAACATCCGCTGGCTCGGCCTGCCGCTGGTCACCACGGTCCTCCTCGACCTCGGCCTCGCCGTCTCCGTGCTGTACACCTCCAGCGACCAGCTGGTGCCCGCGCTGCACTCGTACTGGCTGTGGATCCACGTCTCCTGCGCGATCTGCTCCGGCGCGGCGCTGTACGTCGGCGCGGTCTCCTCGCTCTTCTACCGCTTCCGCGACGGGCTGGAGGCGCGCCAGGAGGCCGGCCGCGCCGGGCGGGACTTCCTGGCGAAGAAGCTGCGGGACACGCCCGCGGGCAGCCGCTGGACGCGGTTCGGGGTGCGGGTGCAGATGGGCTGGGACAGCGCCCTGGAGCGGCTGCCGGCCGCCGCGAGCCTCGACAAGTTCGCGTACCGCGTCAACGCGACGGTCTTCCCGCTGTGGACCTTCACGATCATCGCGGGCTCCATCTGGGCCGAGGCCGCCTGGGGCCGCTACTGGGGCTGGGACCCCAAGGAGACCTGGTCCTTCATCACCTGGGTCGCCTACGCCGCCTACCTCCACGCCCGCGCCACCGCCGGCTGGAAGGGCCGCAAGGCCGCCTACCTGGGCCTGCTCGCCTTCGCCTGCTACCTCTTCAACTACTACGGCGTGAACATCTTCATCACCGGCAAGCACTCGTACGCGGGCGTCTGACCACACGCTGCGCCGCTTCCACGGCCCGCGCCGCTCCCTGGGGAGGGGCGCGGGCTTCGTGGTGCTGGCGTAGCCCGTTCGAGTGGAGCACGGGTGATCGGGGCACTTACGACCGTAGACTCGGATCAATCGGCTAGGGAGGTTCGGATGACCGCCGCAGTGGAGGACTCGGCCGCGCTGGACGAGATGTTCGCGGTGATAGAGGGCATGAACGTGCCCGGGGACTACCGCGCGGAGATCATCGAGGGGGAGATCGTCCTGAACCCGCAGCGCAAGGTGCACTCAAGGATCATCCAGTTGTTGACGGTGACCTTGATGGATGCGCTGGGACGCAATGCGAACATCCTCTGGGACGTACGCGTCGACTTCCCCGGTGTCCTCAACGGCTATGTGCCGGATGTAACGCTGGTGAAGGACGGCGCGGAGGAGGATGACAACGGCAACCACAGCTACCGCGACATCGAGCTGGTGGCCGAGGTGGTCTCGCGCGGAAGCCGCCGCGACGACTACGACGCGAAGCTCGTGACGTACGCCCGCGCCGGGGTCCCCACCTATGTCATCGCCGACCCGAAGACGGGCTTCGCGCACGTCCATCACGCGCCCAAGGGCGACGGGTACGGCGACGTCAGCACCTATGCCTTCGGCGTCACCTTCGTCCTCCCCGGCACGGACGTCACCATCGACACAGCCAACTGGCCCCGCGACTGACCCGTCCGCCGGCCGCGGGGCCGGTGTGCCCGACCCGGTGGGTCAGCGGCGCTTGCGGTGGCCGCGTTCCTGGTGCGGGGGCTTCTGGCCGGTGGTGGGGAGGGTGGGCTTGGGGAGGTTGGCCACCTCCCACTTCGCCTTTTCCAGCTGGCGCGCCGTGTCGTGCGGCAGCCGCGGCGGGCGGTGCGCGGCGTGGCGGAAGCCGAAGGCGGAGGTGAGGTCGCCGAAGGTGTCGCGGCGCCAGTCGGTGATGTTGGGCTCCTCGACGCCCGTCCAGCGCTCCAGGAACTGGAGCACCGAGGTGTGGTCGAAGGCGTCCCCGGCGGCCCAGCCGCCCACCGTCCATGGCGAGATGATCGTGCACGGCACCCGGTAGCCGCCGCCGATCGGCAGCCCCCTGATGAACTCGTCCTTCGTCCCGGCGGGCGGCGTGGGCGGCGGCACGTGGTCGAAGAGGCCGTCGTTCTCGTCGTAGTTGAGGATGAAGGCGGTCTTGCGCCACACCTCCGGGTTGGACGCGATGGCCTCGATCTTCCGGGCGACGAAGTCGGCGCCCGCGGCCGGCAGGTAGTCCGGGTGCTCGGACTCGGTGCTGGTGGGGATGATCCAGGACACCGCGGGGAGCCGGTCGTTGCGGGCGTCCTCCTCGAAGGCGTCGGCCGCGAGCTTGCGCATGCCGCGCTCGTACAGCGGGTCGCCCGGCTTGGCGTCCTTGAACGTCTTGAAGTTCTCCAGCATGTTGCAGCCGTAGTTGTCCTGCTGCTGGTAGACGCGCCAGCTCACGCCCGCCTGCTGGAGCCGCTCGGCGTAGGAGGTCCACCGGTACGGCGTGGGCGCCGTGTTGTTGGTGATCGGGCCGCCCCGGGTGCCGGACGGGTCGATGGTGCCGGTCATCCAGTAGAGCCGGTTGGGCCAGGTCGGCCCGAAGACCGAGCAGAAGTAGTTGTCGCAGATGGTGAAGGTCTCGGCCAGCGCGAACTGGAACGGTATGTCCTGCCGCGTGTGGTAGCCCATCACGTACGGGCCGTTCTTCCCGTCCGCCTTGCGGTGCGCGGGCAGCCAGCGGTCCATCTTCCCGCCGTTCCACGCCTCGTGCTGCACGGCCCAGGCGTGGCTGGTGGAGGGGATCGCCTGAGCGCTGCTCTTATGGGTGTCCAGGCGGAACGGCAGCAGATACCCCTCGGGGTTCACCTCGTCCGGCTGGTAGAACACCGAGCGGCCCGTGGGGAGCCGCAGCGCGTCGGGGTCGGCGAAGCCGCGTACGCCCTTGAGGGTGCCGAAGTAGTGGTCGAACGACCGGTTCTCCTGCATCAGCAGCACGACGTGCTCGATGTCGTCCAGCGAGCCGTGCCGCTCCGGTCCGGCGGCCACGGCCTTCTGGACGCTCGGCGGCAGCAGCGACAGCGCCGTGGCGCCGCCGACCGCGCCCGCCGCCGAGCCGAGGAGTCTGCGTCGGGTCATGTCGGGCATGGGTGTCCCTCTCGCTCGAATCGCGTACAGGCCCCAATGGGCCGACCCGACTCTCGCGGCGCGTGCGCACCAACGGCAGGAGGACATACGTGAACGATGCGACAAATGGCTGTGAAGAGACGTGAGTTGACCGATGTGGTCGTCTTGCGTCCCGATCGGCGCCAGCCGGACGCCGGAGCGGCCCGTACGGCGTCCGTACGAGCCGAATTCGTACCGGAGTGGCCCGTACGGCGTGGGTACGGGCCGAATTCGTACGACTCAGCCCTTCGGCGGGGCCGGCGGCGCGTCCTCGGGGCCGCCGTCCCGGCGGCGCATCTCCTCCTCGCGGCGGCGCAGGTCCGCCTCCCAGTTCTTGAGCAGCTCCTCGTCCGCGGCGCCGCCCCTCGTGCCGCCCCGGCGCGCGCCGTCCTGATGGAGGGTGTTCAGGAAGTCGGGGTTGTCGTCCGGCGCCACCCAGGCGCGGCGCGGCCCGGCCCCCGCCGCCCGGCCGGGCCCGGCCGCGGCGCGCGGCCGGCCCGCGGCGAGCCAGGCGATCGGACCGATCAGCACTTCGCCGAAGAGCAGGATGATGAACACCCACGCCAGCTTCGGCAGCCCCCTGACCTCATGCTCCGGAGTGTTCAGGCAGTCGATGAAGGCATAGATCCACAGGGCCAGGACCAGCAGGAACGGCAGATACCTGAGCATGGTGGAGGGCCCCCAGAGAGATGGAACGGGCCGGTCGGCGGCCCCCGTGACGGGACAAGGGTAGTGCGTGCTTGATACTTGATGGCATGGCTTATGACGATCTTCGCTCATTCCTGAGAGCACTTGAGCGCGACGGCGACCTCAAGCGCGTCAAAGCGGAAGTCGACCCCTATCTGGAGATCGGGGAGATCGTCGACCGGGTGAACAAGGCGGGCGGTCCGGCGCTGCTCTTCGAGAACGTGAAGGGCGCGGCGATGCCGCTGGCCATGAACGTCTTCGGGACCGACCGCCGGCTGCTGAAGTCGCTCGGGCTGAAGTCCTACGACGACATCAGCGACCGGATCGGCGGGCTGCTGAAGCCCGAGCTGCCGCAGGGCTTCGTCGGGGTGCGGGAGGCGTTCGGGAAGCTCGCGAACATGGCGCACGTACCGCCGAAGAAGGTGAAGGGGGAGGCCGCGCCCGTCCAGGAGACGGTGCTCACCGGCGACGACGTCGACCTGGAGCAGCTGCCCGCGCTCTTCACCTGGCCGGAGGACGGCGGATCCTTCTTCAACCTGGGGCTCACGCACACCAAGCACCCCGAGACGGGCGTGCGCAACCTGGGGCTCTACCGCCTCCAGCGCCACGACAAGCGCACCATCGGCATGCACTGGCAGATCCACAAGGACAGCCGCAACCACTACCAGGTGGCCGCCCGGCGCGGTGAGCGGCTGCCGGTCGCGATCGCCTTCGGCGCCCCGCCCGCCGTGACGTACGCCTCGACCGCGCCGCTGCCCGGTGACATCGACGAGTACCTGTTCGCGGGGTTCGTGCAGGGCAAGCGGATCGAGATGGTCGACTGCAAGACGGTGCCGCTCCAGGTCCCGGCGCAGGCCGAGGTGGTCATCGAGGGGTGGCTGGAGCCGGGCGAGATGCTGCCGGAGGGGCCGTTCGGCGACCACACCGGCTTCTACACGCCGCAGGAGCCGTTCCCCGCGCTGACCATCGACTGCGTCACGATGCGCAAGCGCCCGCTGCTCCAGTCGATCGTGGTGGGCCGGCCGCCGACGGAGGACGGCCCCCTCGGCCGGGCCACCGAGCGGTTCTTCCTCCCGCTGCTGAAGATCATCGTGCCGGACATCGTGGACTACCACCTGCCGGAGTCGGGCGGCTTCCACAACTGCGCGATCGTCGCGATCGACAAGCGGTACCCCAAGCACGCGCAGAAGGTCATGCACGCGATCTGGGGCGCGCACATGATGTCGCTCACCAAGCTGATCGTGGTGGTGGACGCCGACTGCGACGTCCACGACCTGCACGAGGTCGCCTGGCGGGCGCTGGGGAACACGGACTACGCGCGCGACCTGACCGTCGTCGAGGGGCCGGTCGACCACCTCGACCACGCCTCGTACCAGCAGTTCTGGGGCGGCAAGGCGGGCATCGACGCGACCGCGAAGTGGCCCGAGGAGGGCTACACGCGCGACGGCGGCTGGCCGCACATGGTCGAGTCGGACCCGGAGGTCGCCGAAAAGGTGACGAAGCGTTGGAAGGAGTACGGGCTGTGATGTCGGCCGCCGAAGGCGTACTGGGTCAGGGGCCCGCGCAGCCCAGCAGCAAGGTGCGGGCGTTCCTGCGGCTCGTGATGATCGAGCACTCCGTCTTCGCGCTGCCCTTCGCGTACATCGCCGCACTCACCGCGATGTACCGGCTCGACAAGGAGATCCACTGGGGGCGGCTGCTCCTGGTGACCATCGCCATGGTGGGGCTGCGCACCTTCGCGATGGCCTGCAACCGGATCATCGACCGCGAGATCGACGCGCGCAATCCGCGCACGGCCGGCCGCGAGCTGGTGACGGGCGCGGTGTCGGTGCGCTCCGCGTGGACCGGCGCGCTGGTGGCGGTCGTGGTCTTCCTGGGCGCGGCGGCGGCGCTGAACCCGCTGTGCCTGGCGCTGGCGCCGATCGCCGTGGTCCCGATGGTGGTCTATCCGTACGGGAAGCGGTTCACCGACTTCCCGCACGCGATCCTGGGCCTGGCGCAGGCGATGGGCCCGGTCGGCGCGTGGCTCGCGGTCACGGGGGAGTGGTCGTGGGAGGCGGTGATCCTCGGCCTCGCGGTCGGCATCTGGATCGGCGGCTTCGACCTGATCTTCGGCTCCCAGGACGTGGAGGCGGACCGGGCGCACGGGGTGAAGTCGACCCCGGCCCGGTACGGCGTCCCGGCGGCGCTGTACGGGGCGCGGGTCTGCCATGTGCTGACCACGGCGCTGCTGGTGTGGTTCGGGCTGGCCACCCACGCCGGGGTGTTCTTCTGGATCGGCCTGGTGATCGTCGCGGCGGCGTTCTGCTACGAGCACACGATCGTGAAGCCGCACGACCTGTCCCGGCTGAACCGGGCGTTCTTCCAGACCAACAGCTTCATCGGGATCTCGCTGTTCGTGTGCGTGCTGCTCGACCTGCTGGTGCGGGGGCTGACGGTCTGACCGCCGGACCGGTGGCGTGGCTGCCGGGACCGGGCGGCATGGCTGTCGGGACCGATGGCGCCGCCGGGATCGACGGCGTCACCGCCGGGATCGACGGCGTAACCGTTTCGGGTGAGCCGGGGCACGCCGCCCCGGCCGCCGATCCGAGCGGGTGACAGGGATCGGGCGGACGGTGGCCGGATAGGCTCTGGTCGTGGAGCCGCACGAACACACAAGAACACGCCGCCCGTGGCTGGTGGGGGTCTCCGGCGCGTCCGGTACCCCGTATGCCGCCTCCGTACTGCGCGCGCTGCTGAGCGCCGGCGAGGACGTGGACCTGGTGGTCAGCCGCGCCTCACGGCTGACCCTGCTGGACGAGACGGGCATCAGCTTCCGCGACGCGCACTGGCGCGACGACCTGGCGGCGTGGCTCGCCTGGGGCGCGGACGGCAAGCCGGACGTCTTCGACGTGGATGTGTCGGGGGTGCGGTACTGGGCGGCCGGCGATCTGGCCGCGGGGCCGTCGTCCGGCTCGTACCCCGTACAGGGGATGCTGATCGTGCCCGCGTCGACGGCCTGTGTGGCCGGGGTCGCGCTGGGGCTGTCGAAGGATCTGCTGCAACGGGCGGCGAGCGTGTCGCTCAAGGAGCGGCGCCCGCTGGTGGTCGCGGTGCGCGAGACGCCGCTGAACGGTCAGACGCTCAAGCATCTGGTGGCGCTGGACGAGGCGGGCGCCGTGGTGCTGCCCGCCTCTCCGGCGTTTTACGCGGGGGCGACGCACATCCAGGATCTGGTGGACTTCGTCGCGGGGCGGGTGCTGGACGCGGCAGGTGTGCCGCATCAGCTGTACCGCCGCTGGGAGGGAGAGCTGGGTGGCGGCTCTCGGGAGGGTTGAGGCGCTCAGCGCTTCTTGGCGCGCGCGGTGCGGAACATGGTTCCGGCGCGGCGGGCGGCAGCGCTGGGCTGGTGAGCACGCGAACGCTTGGCCTCGTCCTGAAGCTCGCGCATCCGGGCGTAGGCCATCTCGATCGTGTACACGGGACACACTCCTAGATCTTCTTTGATCGTGTGACTGATTTGCAGGGCATCTGCCCTGTACGCCTTAGATTCTACATGCAAAACTGCGAGTTCGCTGATTATTGGAAGGTGTCAGGCGTATGGACGCGGTGGACAGGCAGCTCATCCAGGCTCTGCGGGAGAACGGACGGGCCTCGTACGCGGAACTGGGCCGGCTGGTGGGGCTCTCGGGGCCGAGCGTCACCGACCGGATCAACCGCCTGGAGGCGGCGGGCGTCATCACCGGATACCGCGCGACGGTCGACTCCGCCTCGCTCGGCCTCGGCGTGACGGCCCTGATCGGCATCTCCCTCTCCGACGCCGCCGACCACGAGGACGTGGCGCGGCGGCTGCGCGACCTGCCGGAGATCGAGGACTGCTGGTTCATCGCGGGCGACGACTCGTACATGCTCAAGGCGCGGGTCGGCGACGTGGACGGGCTGGAGCGGACCATCCGCAGACTCTCCGGGACCCGGGGGGTCTCGCGGACGCGCACCACGATCGTGCTCTCCACGAAGTGGGAGAACCGGGTCGGGGAGCTTCCCGAGGAGCCGTAGGCGTAGGCTCGACGAGGCCCGAACGGCTACAGCGGACAGAGGCCCGAACGGCGCACAGCAGACATGGGTATACGTAGTGGAGGCGACCGGATGACTGCATCGATGGATGTGGGTCTCAAGCGCGAGCTGGAGGACAAGGTCCGGTCCGGGGAGCGGCTGACCCGTGAGGACGGGGTGGCGCTCTACGAGAGCGACGACCTGGCGTGGCTGGGCGGTCTCGCCCACGAGGTGCGGACGCGCAAGAACGGCGACATCGTCCACTTCAACGTCAACCGCCACCTCAACATGACCAACGTGTGCACCGCCTCGTGCGCGTACTGCTCCTTCCAGCGCAAGCCGGGCGAGAAGGACGCGTACACGATGCGCATCGAGGAGGCCGTCCGCCTGGCCAAGGCCATGGAGAACGAGAACCTCACCGAGCTGCACATCGTCAACGGCCTGCACCCCACGCTGCCGTGGCGCTACTACCCGAGGTCCCTCAGGGCCCTCAAGGAAGCGCTGCCGCACGTCGGCCTGAAGGCGTTCACGGCCACCGAGATCCACCACTTCGAGAAGATCTCCGGGCTGACCGCGAGCGAGATCCTCGACGAGCTGATCGACGCCGGCCTGGAGTCGCTGACCGGCGGCGGCGCGGAGATCTTCGACTGGGAGGTCCGGCAGCACATCGTCGACCACGACACCCACTGGGAGGACTGGTCGCGCATCCACCGGCTCGCCCACGAGAAGGGGCTCAAGACGCCGGCCACGATGCTGTACGGGCACATCGAGGAGCCCCGTCACCGGGTGGACCACGTACTGCGGCTGCGCGAGCTCCAGGACGAGACGAACGGCTTCCAGGTCTTCATCCCGCTGCGCTACCAGCACGACTTCGTGGACATGAAGGACGGCAAGGTACGCAACCGGCTCCAGGCCCGTACGACGATGGCGACCGGCGCCGAGGCGCTGAAGACCTTCGCGGTCTCCCGGCTGCTCTTCGACAACGTCCCGCACGTCAAGTGCTTCTGGGTGATGCACGGCGTGCAGACCACCCAGCTCGCGCTCCAGCACGGCGCGGACGACATGGACGGCTCGGTCGTCGAGTACAAGATCACGCACGACGCGGACAACTACGGGACGCCGAACAAGCTGACCCGCGACGACCTGCTGGACCTGATCCGGGACGCGGGCTTCCGCCCCGTCGAGCGCAACACGCGCTACGAGATCATCCGCGAGTACGACGGTCCGGACCCGGCGCGGCGCGAGTCGCCGCAGGCGATGCGCGTCTGAGGCCGCAGCACCGCACGCACCCGTTGAGACCCCGGCCGCCGGCCGGGGTCTCTTCGGTTTCCGGCGAGGCCCGCGAGTCCGCGCCGCTCTCCGGAGCGCTTCGCGCCGTCGGAACGGTCCTCCTCAAGCTCAACCCGGACCGGCCGCTGGACCACCGGTGCACCGTGGTCGCGGTCATGGTCGACCCGGTGCTCCAGGGCGGCGGACACGGCCGGCGGATGCTGCCCGAATCCATAAAGATGGCCCGTGACCTGGGATTCGACGCGCTGCGCCGCAGCGACCGAGGCGGCACCGGGCTGGACGGCTTCTCCATCGGCTGCGGCTTCAAGGAGGTCGGCCGGGTGCCCGACGCGATCAAGGTCGCGGAGGGCGACCACCGCGACGACATCACGATGTGGCTCCCCCTTCTCTGAACGAATCGGGGGCGTGCTTGACTGGAGGGTGCCCCTTTCGGATGTCGTTGAGAAGAAGGTCTCTCCGTGAGTAGCCAGAAGTTCGCCTCGCTCCGCTACACCGGTATGCGAATCGGCCTCCTCATCGCCTGCTTCGCGCTGGTCTGGGTGCTCTGCTCCGTACACGCCATTCCACTCGCGGTGCGCGGCTCCAACCTGGTCTGGATGGTGCTGGTCGCGCTCATCATCTCCGCGCCGCTGAGCTATGTGCTGCTGCGCAAGCAGCGCGACGCCATGTCCGAGCAGATCGTCGGGCGCGTGGACCGCGCCAAGGAGGCGCTGGCGGCCAACGCCGCCCAAGAGGACCACGTCGTGTAAGCGCCCCGCACTCACTACGCACGCCCCGCAGGGGAGCAGCCGCTCCCCTGCGGGGCGCTGTCGTTTTTGCCCCCCGCTGTCACCCGTCGCCCCGTGTTGTCCCGTGCTGGGACCGTCCGTTACGCGAGATACCAAAGATATTCTTTGGGAACCTCAAAGTTCGAGTGTTAACGTAATCGTCATGAAGACAGCAGCTGCGCACCGATCCCCCACGAGCGTCGTGCTCGTGGCGCGCCTGCACATCGATCTTTGCCGCCGCATGTCCGCGGCCTGTCACCGCCGCTGACCGGGCCCCGCCCGGCACGCCGCAGCGGCCGGAGATCCCGTACGGACCTCCTGGCGCATTCACGCCCTTCCTCTCTGACACCCGTCTGTCCCCGGAGATTCCGTTGTCATCGTCAACGAACACGTCATCGTCGAGCCGGCGCATACCCAAGGTGCCGTTCTGGGCCCAGATCCTGCTGGGTCTCGTCCTCGGCGCCCTCCTCGGCTGGGCCGCCAAGAGCGGCGACATCGCCTGGCTCCAGACGACCCTGGACAAGATCGGCGGCATCTTCATCCAGCTGCTGAAGCTGGCCGTCGCCCCGCTCGTCTTCTTCGCCATCCTGGTGTCCATCACCAACCTGCGGAACGTGAACAACGCCGCCCGCCTCGCCACCCGGACCCTGATCTGGTTCATGGTGACCTCGCTGATCGCGGTCGTCATCGGCCTCGCCATCGGCCTGCTCACCAACCCCGGCTCGGGCACCGGCCTGACCGCCGCCGACGGCGCCAAGCCCCAGCACTCGGGCTCCTGGCTGGACTTCCTCACCGGGATCGTCCCGACCGACGTCATCACGCCGTTCACCGAACTCCAGGTCATGCAGATCGTCTTCATGGCCGCCGTCGCGGGCATCGCCGCCCTCAAGCTCGGCGAGAAGGCCGAGCCGATCCTCGTCCTCAGCCGCTCCGTCCTGGAACTGCTCCAGAAGGCCCTGTGGTGGGTCATCCGGCTCGCCCCCATCGGCACCGTCGGTCTGATCGGCAAGGCCATCTACCAGTACGGCTGGGACCTGATCGGCCAGTACGCGACGTTCACCGCCGACATCTACGTCGGCTGCGCCCTCGTCCTCTTCGGCGTCTACCCGCTGCTCCTCGGCCTGGTCGCCAAGGTCAACCCGATCCAGTTCTTCAAGGGCGCCTGGCCCGCCATCCAGCTGGCCTTCGTCTCCCGCTCCTCGGTCGGCACCATGCCGTTGACGCAGAAGGTCACCGAGCGGCTCGGCGTGCCGAAGGAGTACGCGTCCTTCGCGGTGCCCTTCGGCTCCACGACCAAGATGGACGGCTGCGCCTCGATCTACCCGGCCATCGCCGCGATCTTCGTCGCGGAGATCTTCCACATGCACCTCGGCGTCGGCGACTACCTGCTGATCGCCTTCGTCTCGGTCATCGGCTCGGCCGCCACGGCCGGACTGACCGGCGCGACCGTGATGCTGACGCTGACCCTCTCGACGCTGGGCCTGCCGCTGGCGGGCGTGGGCCTGCTGCTGGCGATCGACCCGATCCTCGACATGATGCGCACCGCGACCAACGTCGCCGGGCAGGTCGTCGTCCCGATCATCGTCTCGGCACGGGAGAAGGTCCTGGACCGCGCGGTGTACGACGCGGCCGGCTCCTCCCCGTTGGACGACGAGACCCCGGCTTCGACCCCCGCCCCGGCCCCGGCGCAGCCCAAGCCGGAGCCCGCGACCGTCTGACCGCACCCCCGCACCACCCCGCTCCCCGTACGGCCCTCCGCGCTCCCCGGCGCTCGGAGGGCCGTACGCGCGTATGGGCGGGTACGGGCGTTACGCGCGTACGGCCGGTGTCCTGAACTGGCCGCGGTGGCCGGGGAAACGGGAGGTGCCGCAGCGGCGGCCGGCATGGGATGAGAAGCTGCTCACAGCGATCCGGCAGGCGGCCGACGACGCGCACCCGCTCGTGCCCGCACCGCGCCGATCCACCGATCCACCACGCCCCCGGCGGGACCCGCCGGGGCCAGCGGGTTCTTCGGCACCGCCGCCGGGACTCCAGCGGGCCGCCATCGCGCGGGACTTCGCCGCCGGGCCGCCGCCGCGTGCGGATTGCGGGGTTCCACCGGCGCCGCCATGAACGGCCCCGTGCCGCCTTCTGTGGGGGAAGGTGGCGCGGGGCTCTCTTCTCCCCGGGCGTCCCGTGGCAGCGGAGCGGGCGCGCGGTCGCTGTGGGAGTGCGTACACAAGGAACATCGTGCGCAAGGTCCGTATACAAGGCAGGAGCCCCGCTCCCCGCCGAAGCGGAGGAGCGGGGCTCCTTAGGTGTTGCACGTCGACCGCGATCGGTCGACCCCATCCGGTCCGTGAGGACTAGGCGGGGGTGACGTTCTCCGCCTGCGGGCCCTTCGGACCCTGCGTGACGTCGAAGTTCACCTGCTG
This sequence comes from Streptomyces sp. NPDC044033, assembly GCF_056434425.1. NCBI lineage: Bacteria > Bacillati > Actinomycetota > Actinomycetes > Kitasatosporales > Streptomycetaceae > Streptomyces > Streptomyces sp. NPDC044033. The sequence goes on from NZ_JBWKFF010000021.1 coordinate 65,814, forward strand.
GTTCTCTTCCAGGGAACGGAAGCCAGAGGCGTTGATCGCGGAGTAGTGAACGAAGACATCCGGGCCGCCGCCGTCCTGGGCGATGAAGCCGAAGCCCTTTTCAGCGTTGAACCACTTCACGGTTCCGGTAGCCATAAGCCCTCCTTGGGCCAAAGGGTTGCCCTGCTCCAGAACCTGCGAGAAGTCTGAAAACTACAAAAGCCTGCGGGGTCACATGCTCCGCAGGCTCTGTACTGCAAGGGAAACCAAACTGCAACTTGCGGTGAGCCTAGCACGCTCCGCAGGGGCTGGGAAAGAGTCGAAGATCACCTGTTGGCGGGGTTTTCAGCCGCCTCTGGGCGGAAAAGATCGCAGGTCGAGCGCGGATCGCCGGACCCCGCTCCGCTCGCGTGTGCGACCCGGGTCTAGCCTCCGGATGTGGACAATTCAGCCTCTGCCGCCGCCGCCCTCCCCGACCACCGTCGGAGCCGGCCGCGGGTCGGCCACATTCAGTTCCTCAACTGCCTGCCCCTTTACTGGGGCCTCGCCCGTACGGGCACGCTGCTCGATCTTGAGCTCACCAAGGACACCCCGGAGAAGCTCAGCGAGCAGCTGGTCAGCGGGGAACTCGACATCGGGCCCATCACGCTCGTCGAATTCCTGAAGAACGCCGACGACCTCGTCGCCCTGCCCGACATCGCCGTCGGCTGCGACGGTCCGGTGATGTCCTGCGTGATCGCCTCGCAGGTGCCGCTGGAGCAGCTCGACCGCGGCCGGGTCGCGCTCGGTTCGACCTCGCGCACCTCCGTACGGCTGGCCCAGCTGCTGCTCGAAGAGCAGTACAAGGTCGAGCCCGACTACTACACCTGCCCGCCGGACCTCGGCCAGATGATGCAGGAGGCGGACGCCGCCGTTCTGATCGGTGACGCCGCGCTGCGGGCCAAGATGCATTACGGGCCGAAGCTCGGCCTCGACGTCCACGACCTCGGGCAGATGTGGAAGGACTGGACGGGGCTGCCGTTCGTCTTCGCGGTGTGGGCCGTGCGCCGCGACTACCTGGAGCGCGAGCCGCGCATCGTGCGCAAGGTGCACGAGGCGTTCCTCGCCTCCCGGGACGTGTCCCTGGAGGAGGTCGGGAAGGTCGCCGAACAGGCGGCGCGCTGGGAGACGTTCGACGCGCCGCTGCTGGAGCGCTACTTCACGACCCTGGACTTCCGCTTCGGGGCGGAGCAGCTGGCCGGCGTCACCGAGTTCGCGCGGCGTACGGGCCCGACGACCGGGTTCCCGGCCGATGTGAAGGTGAGCCTGCTGGAGGGCTGACCGCCGCCCGGCGGACCGAGGGGGCCGGCCGGGGCTCCGAGGGGGGGCGGCCGGGGCTCTGAGGGGGCCGGCGGGGCTCCGAGGGGGCGGAGCCCGGTGGCCGGGGCCCCGGGTCACGAGGCCGGCGTCGGCCCCTCCATATGCTCGCTTATCCACTGGAGGCTTCCGTTGGCCATGCCCTCCACATAGGTCTTGCCGTTGTGCTCGCCGCCCTGGATCACCTGGAGGCGGGTCTTGACCGGCCCCTTGTTGCCGTACCGGGCGAGGAATTTCTTCACCTTCGGCATCACGGTGAGTTCCTTGGTGCCGACCTGGAAGTTCAGATAGACGTCCGGATGCTTGGCGGCTATCAGCTTCGCGGCCAGCTTCTCCGGGTTGTTGGCCGCTTCCTCCGTCGCGTGGCCCGCCCACAGCGGCGAGTCCGGCACGATGTCCGGGCCGGAGGCGATCACGGCCTTGAACTTGCCCGGGTCCTTCAGTACGGCCTTCAGCCCCGAGAAGCCGCCTGAGGAGGAGCCCATGAAGGCCCAGCCGTCGCGCGACTTGATCGTGCGGAAGTTCGCCTTCATTAGATCGGGGACGTCCTCGGTCAGCCAGGTGCCCATCTTGGGCTGGCCGGGTATGTCGCTGCCGTCGTAGTAGTTCTTCGCGTCCGGGTTCAGCACCGGCATGGCGAGCACGAAGGGCAGGCTCTTGCCCGCCAGCGACTCCTTGGCGATGGTCGACTGGAGCTTGAGGTCGGTGCCCATCCAGTAGTTGTTCGGGTACCCGTTTCCGCCCGGCAGCGCGATCATCACGGGGAAGCCGCTCTTCGCGTACTTGGGGTCCGAGTACTGCTTCGGCGCCCACACCCACACCTTGCCGGTGAAGCCCGACTTCTTGCCGTGGAGCTTCACGACGCCGATGGTGGTGCCGTCGCTCAGATGGCTCTGCACCCGGAAGTCGGCCGCCGGCCCGGTCGGCATCAGGACCTTGGAGTCCTTGCTCGGCTGCTTGCCGCTGTCACCGCCCGCCTGGCCGCCCTCGCCCGGCTTCGGCTGCCCGAAACTGACCGGATCGCCCTGGTCCGAGAAGACGCCGAGGTAATCCATGACCGGCCACGCGATCCCGCCGAGCACCAGCACGGCCACGGCCCCCAGGAACCACCCCTTGGCCTTGGAGGCCCGGCGGTGACCCCGGGAACGGTAGGTCCCCCTGGAAGAATGACTCATTCGTGGCGCTCCGGATGATCCTGCTGCCCCGAAGGACATGACGGGTTGTTCCGGCCTGTTTGATGGGGAAAGCCGGGCCCAGGGTTCCCCTTCGCCCGGTGAATTGAGTCATAAGCTGATCAGCTGATTCTCACAGGAAGGCAATGTGGGCGCGGGGGCAGCCGACCGGATCCGACCGGTCCCGCCGATCGGTCCCACCGGCCCTGCCGGCCGGGCCCGGCGGCCACCGGACCGGACCCGCCGCCTCCGTAGCCCGGCCCCCACCGGTTCTGTCAGAGCGCTGGCGTAGGCTGGATCAGTCTTGTCAGCACCCTCCGAAGGGACGCCCCGGTGACCGAGAACGCCGACCTCTCGTCCGTCCTCGACCGCGCCGCGACCGGCGGCCGGATCACCCCGGAGGAGGCGCTCGACCTGTACCGGTCGGCGCCGCTGCACGCGCTGGGCTCGGCGGCCGACGCCGCGCGCCGCAAGCGGTACGCGGGCACCGAGCACATCGCCACGTACATCATCGAGCGCAACATCAACTACACGAACTCATGCGTCACCGCGTGCAAGTTCTGCGCCTTCTACGCCCCGCCGAAGAGCGACAAGGTCTGGACCCGCGACCTCGACGACATCCTGCGCCGCTGCGAGGAGACCGTCCGGCTCGGCGGCACGCAGATCATGTTCCAGGGCGGCCACCACCCGGACTACGGCGTCGAGTACTACGAAGAGCACTTCGCCGCCATCAAGAAGGCGTACCCCGAGCTCGTCATCCACTCCCTCGGCGCCTCCGAGATCGAGCACATGGCCCGCATCTCCGGCGTCACCGCCGAGGAGGCCATCAGCCGCATCCACGCCGCCGGCCTCGACTCCTTCGCGGGCGCGGGCGCGGAGCTGCTCCCCGCCCGGCCGCGTACCGCCATCGCGCCGCTCAAGGAGTCCGGCGAGCGCTGGCTGGAGATCATGGAGATCGCGCACGGGCTGGGCGTCGAGTCGACGTCCACGATGCTGATGGGCACCGGCGAGACCAACGCCGAGCGCATCGAGCACCTGCGGATGATCCGCGACGTCCAGGACCGTACGGGCGGCTTCCGCGCCTTCATCCCGTACACCTACCAGGCCGAGAACAACCACTTGAAGGGCCAGACGCAGGCCACCCTCTTCGAGTACCTGCGCATGATCTCCATCGCGCGGCTCTTCCTCGACAACGTCGCCCACATCCAGGGCTCCTGGCTGACCACGGGCAAGGAGGTCGGCCAGCTCTCCCTGCACTACGGCGCGGACGACCTCGGCTCCATCATGCTGGAGGAGAACGTGGTCTCCTCCGCCGGCGCGAAGCACCGCTCGAACCGGATGGAGATCATCGACCTCATCCGCAAGGCCGGCCGCGTACCGGCGCAGCGCGCCACGACGTACGAGCACCTGGTCGTGCACGACGATCCGGCGAACGACCCGGTCGACGACAAGGTCGTCTCGCACCTGTCCTCCACGGCCATCGAGGGCGGCACGGCGCACCCCGAGTTGAAGCTCGTCGAGACCAGCTGACCCGCGGTCGGCCGGCGCCTGCGGGGGCGGCCCGCGCCGACCGGGCACGGAGCCGCCGCGCGGGGCCGACGCGGTGCGCGGGGACGCGGATGCCAGTGCCGTGACGGGCGATGCCTGCCCGGAAGAAGCGTGCGTGCCGGGCGGCGCGACGGGGCAGAGCTTGCCGGGTGGGGCGCTAGGGGCGACTCTTACGCGGCAGGCCGGCAGGCCGGCAGGCCGGCAGGCCGGCAGGCAATGGGCGGCGCGTGGGGCCGGAGCGTAGAGACGGCGGTGGTCTGGGTGTTGACGATCCATCAGGTGCGCGGGGTGCGGCTCGCCGAGGGTGACGGGCCTGCCGCCGAGGCGGACGCTGTCCTGGTGTCCGGCGACCACATCGAGGACATCGGCCCGTACGAGCGGCTGCGCACCGAGCACGGTGAGCGCGCCCGGGTGCGCGAGTGGGACGGCGTGCTGGCCCCCGGCCGGTACGAACCGGGTGCGGCGGCGCTCCTGGAGGCCGCCTACCACCCCGATCCGCGCGAGGCCGACGAGCTGGGTACGGAGCCGGTCACCGGTGCGGCGCTCGCGGCGCTCGCCATGACCGACGTCCGGTGGGGCGCGAGCGCCCGGCGCGGGCTCCAGCGGCTGCTGGCGGCGGGCACGACCGCGCTGACCGGCCCGTTCGAGCGGCCCCCGGTCCGTACCGCCGTCGAACGCTCCGGCCTCCGGGTGCTGCCCGCGGCGACCGCGGCCCGCCCCGGGACGCTGACGGTGGGCGGGCCCGCCGACTTCGCGGTCTTCGCCGAGGACGGGAGTGCGCTCGTCACCGTCCTGGGCGGCCGGCTGGTGCACCGCCGCCGCTGAGAGCCTGGGCATCTCCCCGGCCGGGCGGGTGGGGACCGGCCCGTACGTTCGTGGCGTCGCCGAGACGCCCCGGCAGCTCCGCCGCGAGTCTCTTCCGGCGCCGTGCGATCGCACGCACCGGACGCCGCGCGCCGATCCGGCCCGGGACAGGGCCTTTGGTCCGGATCCCGGCCCCGCCGCGCGGCTCGAAACGCCCCCCCGTGCGCGGCACAACGGCGCGGGCGGGGAAGAATGGGCGCGTGACCCGAGCATCCCTGGAGAAGCAGCCGCACGAAGTCGCCGCGATGTTCGACGACGTGGCGGCGAAGTACGACCTGACCAACGACGTGCTGTCGCTGGGCCAGGCCCGGCTCTGGCGCAAGGCGGTGGCGCAGGCGGTGGCCGCGCGGCCGGGGGAGAAGGTGCTGGACCTCGCGGCGGGCACGGGCACCTCGTCGCTGCCCTTCGCGGCCACCGGCGCGTACGTCGTCCCGTGCGACTTCTCGACCGGCATGCTGCGGGAGGGCAAGAAGCGCCACCCGCACCTGCCGCTCACGGCCGGGGACGCGACCCGGCTGCCCTTCGCGGACGGGGTGTTCGACGCCGTCACGATCTCCTTCGGGCTGCGCAACGTGCAGGAGACCGACACCGCGCTGCGCGAGCTGCTGCGGGTGACGAAGCCCGGCGGCCGGGTCGTCATCTGCGAGTTCAGCCACCCCACGTGGGCGCCGTTCCGCACGGTCTACACCGAGTACCTGATGCGCGCGCTGCCGCCGGTCGCGACGGCGGTCAGCAGCAACCCGGACGCGTACGTCTACCTCGCCGAGTCGATCCGCGCCTGGCCCGACCAGCCGGCGCTGGCCGCACGGCTGCAAGGGGCGGGCTGGTCGAAGGTGGCGTGGCGGAATCTGACGGGCGGCATCGTGGCGCTGCACCGGGGCAGGAAGAGCGGGGGCTGAGGGGCCGGGCCCGGGGCCGCCTGTCGTGCGCTCACCCGCTCGGGGCCGTGCGCTCACCCGCTCCGACCGGGAGCGGAGCGTACGACGGTGACCCTTCACGAGCGCCGGATTGCGCCCCCATAGACTGCTCTTGTCCAGTGCGTGACCCGCCCGACGTCCGGCACGCATGTTCCGAGCTTTGGGGAGATCCCGCCGTGACCGAGTCCCCTGCCGAGCACAGCGCAGACGTGATCGTCGTCGGGGCCGGCCCGGCCGGTTCCGCGACCGCCTACCACCTGGCCAAATCGGGCCTGGACGTGCTCCTGCTGGAGAAGACGGCGTTCCCGCGCGAGAAGGTCTGCGGCGACGGGCTGACCCCGCGCGCCACCAAGCAGCTCGTGTCCATGGGGATCGACATCTCCGAAGAGGCGGGCTGGCTGCGCAACAAGGGCCTGCGCATCATCGGCGGCGGCGTCCGCCTGCAACTCGACTGGCCGGACCTGGCCTCGTACCCGGACTACGGCCTGGTCCGCAAGCGCGACGACTTCGACGAGCAGCTGGCGCGCCAGGCCCAGAAGGCGGGCGCGCGGCTGTACGAGCGCTGCAACGTCGGCGCTCCGGTCATCGACGACCGTACGGGCCGGATCACGGGCGTCCACGCCAAGCTCGGCGAGGAGAAGACCCCGGTCACCTTCCACGCGCCGCTCGTGGTCGCCGCGGACGGCAACTCCACCCGGCTGTCCCTGGCCATGGGCCTGCACCGGCGCGAGGACCGCCCGATGGGCGTGGCCGTCCGCACGTACTTCACCTCGCCCCGCCACGATGACGACTACCTGGAGTCCTGGCTGGAGCTGTGGGACCGCCGCGGCGAGCAGGACCGGCTGCTGCCCGGTTACGGCTGGATCTTCGGCATGGGCGACGGCACCAGCAACGTCGGCCTCGGCATCCTCAACAGCAGCTCCGCCTTCCGGGAGCTGGACTGGCGCGAGATCCTCAAGGCGTGGTGCGCCTCGATGCCGGCGGACTGGGGCTACACCCCCGAGAACATGACGGGCCCGATCCGCGGCGCCGCCCTCCCGATGGCCTTCAACCGCCAGCCGCACTACACGCGCGGCCTGCTGCTCGTCGGCGACGCGGGCGGCCTGGTCAACCCGTTCAACGGCGAGGGCATCGCCTACGCCATGGAGTCCGGCCAGATCGCCGCCGACGTCATCGTCCAGGCCCACGCCCGCGCCACGTACGCGCAGCGCGAACTGGCCCTGCAGAACTACCCGAAGGTCCTCAAGGAGACCTACGGCGGCTACTACACCCTCGGCCGCGCCTTCGTGAAGCTCATCGGCAACCCGAAGGTCATGAAGATGGCCACCCAACGCGGCCTCACCCACCCGCTGCTGATGAGGTTCACCCTCAAGATGCTCGCCAACCTGACGGACCCGACGGGCGGCGACGCCATGGACCGCATCATCAACGGACTGAGCAAGGTCGCCCCGAGGTCGTAACGGGCGGGGCGCGCCATCCCGCGAGCCTGCCAGCCCGCGAGTCCACGTCACGGACCGCCGGCCCCCCATGGGGGACCGGCGGTCTTTCGCGTTCTTCCGCGTGGGCGACCGCCCGACCGTCTGACCGCGGAGCCGGTCCACGCCGTGCGGTGTCCGTGGTCCAGCGGGTGCCGACGGCGTCTGCCGCCCGTGCCCTCCGGCAGCCGGAGGGCACGGGCGTGAGTTGCCGGGGGCCGAGCGGACCTCGGTGGTGTACTGCCGCCGCCCGACCAGGGAGGTGGCGCGGGCTCTCACTGAGGGGGCGTGGTGTCCGTGCCCAGCGGCCGTTCGAGAACGGTGCGCAGCACGATGGTCGTGCTGGTGCTGCGCACCGGTGGGATCGAGCGGATGCGGTCGAGCGCGTCGGCGAGCGCGTCCGTACCGGCCACGCGCACCTTCAGCCAGTAGCAGTCCTCGCCCGCCACCTCGTGCACTTCGAGCACGCAGGTTTCGCTTTCGAGCCGTTCGTTGACCACCGCCCTGGCGGCCGCGCCGGGTTCGAAGCGGAGCGCGATGAACGCCGCCGTCCCCGCGTCCACGCTCGCCGGGTCGAGGCCCGCGTGGTAGCCGGTGATCACTCCGTCGCGCTCCAGCCGCTGCAATCGGTCCCGTGCCGAGGGTTCGGACAGCCCGACTGCCCGGGCGAGCGCCCGGACGGTCTGCCGGCCGTCCGCCGTCACCATCCGCAGGATCGTCCGGTCGATGTCGTCCAGCTGCCGCGTCATAGCGAGTACTTGCCCTTCATGACAGATCAACCTAATCTCTGTGAGGCATCCTACCTGATTCACCTTTCTAAATGAGGCTAGATGCTAGTCGAGCCTAAACTGACACTCATGCGTCGCCTTCCGCTTCCCTGGCTGGCGCTGATCACCGTATGGATCTTCTGGGGATCTACGTACCTGGGCATCCGGTCGGCGGTCGACACGATTCCGCCGCTGCTCATGGCCGGCGTCCGGTACCTCACGGCCGGCACGGTGATGTTCGCGCTCGTCGGACCGCGCCATGCCCGCGGGGACCGGCGCCCGACGGTGCGGCACCTGCGCTCCACACTGATCGTCGCCGCCCTGCTGCTGGTCGGCGGCAACGGCTTGGTCAGCGTCGGCGAGACGAGCGTCGACTCCGGATCGGCCGCCCTCATCGTGGCGACCGTGCCGGTCTGGATGGTCCTGATCAACGCGGTGGTGACGAGGACGCGCGTCACGGCCACGATGATGGTGGCGCTCGCCCTGGGGACGGTCGGGGTCGGCGTGCTCGTGGGCGGGCCCGGCGCCGACGTCGATGCCGGTGGCGCGGTCATCGTGCTGATCGGGTCGCTCAGCTGGGCGATCGGTACGGTCTACGCCCGCCGCGCCCCGCTGCCCTCGCACCCGCTCGTCGTGGCGTCGTTGGAGATGATCGCCGGCGGGCTGCTGCTGCTCATCGCCGCCGCCGTGACGGGCGAGTTCGGCCGCTTCGACCCCGCGGCGGTCTCCGCCGGTTCGATCGCCGGGCTCCTGTGGCTGATCATCGGCGGCTCCATGATCGCCTTCACCGCGTACGGCTACGCCAACGCCAACCTGCCCAACGACACGATGGCCACCTACGCCTACGTCAACCCGGTGGTCGCCGTCGTGCTGGGGAGCCTGATCGCCCAGGAAGCGCTCAGCCCGAACCTGCTGCTCGGCGGGGCCGTCATCGTCAGCGCGGTGGTGCTCATCGTCGGCGGCAGGGCCATCGCCCGACGCGTCCGCCGCCGGACCCCGCTCCCGGACGGCCCACCTCTACCAGCCTCCGAGCACCTGCTCCCGGAGGACTCGTCCGGATCAGCCTCCGAACACCCACTCCCGAAGGGCTCGACCCGATGAACCTGATGGACACCGCCCGCCATGTCGAGGCGACGAGGGCGATGGGCGCGCAAGCGTGGCGCATGGCGGAGAACCGGCTCGGCGCTCCCGTGCCCGCCTGCCCGGAGTGGCGGGTCCGCGATGTCGTCCACCATCTGGGCAACGTCGCCTCCTACGTCCATGCCTGCGTCGAGCAGGGGGCCGGCGAACCCGAGTTCACCGACGCCGAGATGCCTCCCGACGACCGGGTGATCCAGTGGGCCGCCGAGGAGTGGGACCGGACCCTGGACCGCCTCGCCGCGGCCGACCCCCACGCCGCCGCGTGGAACTGGTCCACTCAGCCGCACGTCGTCTCGTTCTGGCCGCGGTGCCTCACCCACGAGGCGTTCGTCCACGGCTGGGACATCGCGGACGCCGCGGGGGAGTCGCTGCCGATCCCCGCGGACGTCGCCGCCGACGGCGTGGACGAGGTCCTCGCGGTCCACCTGGCCGCCGGGGTCCGCGACGGCAGGCGCTTCACCCGCACCGGCCGGATCGAAGTGCACAGCACCGACACGGGCCACCGCTGGCTGGTGGAGCTCACCCCGGCGACCGCGCACACCAGGGCGGCGGCCCCGGGCGAACCGAGCGACACCCGCATCGCGGCCACCGCCGAGGCGCTGTACCTCGACCTGTGGGGCCGCACCCCGCTGAACCTGGACCCGCACCAGCGACACTGGTCCGGCCAACTCGGCGCCGGAGTGCTCACGGCCTGACGGGCCCGAGCCGGTGCCGCCCGCCTGCCGCCCGCCTGCCGCGCGCCTGCCGCGGGGCGGCACCGGCCGCATCCGGCCCGAGCATGGCGGGCGGTGCCACGTGGTCGCCGCGCTTGGGCGTCATCCGGTTACGCCCGGTTCCGGTACGGGGCCGTAATCCTCGCCGCTGTCCGTGGTCAGCGCGGCGAGGAGCTCCGGGTCCGAGTGGACCTCGGCGGTGTGCTGCCACGCGGCGATCGTCGTGGCCACCGCCGACATGTTGCCCAGGCTCTCCGCGGCGGGCAGCACCTCGGCCAATTCGGCCGCGAAGGCGCGGACGCTCTCCTCCGGGAGGAAGCGGACCCAGGGAAACGCGTCGGGAATGATCTCCAGGAGGAGCGATCGCGCGGCCGTGTCGTGCTTCACCAGCGCGAGGAACATCCGCGCGCCGGCGGACATGATCTGGGCGTCCTGCTCGTCCCGCGCGGCCGTGGTGATCACCAGGTCTTCCGCGTCCCGCCGCCGCAGCAGTATGCGTTTCGCCCCGGCCGGCCCGGCCAGTGTCGCCTTCGGCTTGTTGATCAGCTCGGAGAAGTTCGCTTCCAGCCGCTGCGTCGTCATGACTATTAGTCTCAAAGTCCCGAGGTGTCGAGATGGTCCTGTCAGGCGGGGCGCGTCGTGAGCCCGGCCGGTGGCTGAAGCAGACGGGGACGCCCCGGCCGGGGCCGTCTTCACGAACTGCCCGTCGAGCGGGGGCGTCGACGGACGCCCACCGCCCGTCGAGTGTGGCAGCGGCTACCACGCGTCCTCCGCCTGCCATGACAGACGGCGGGCCCGGTTCGCGGCAGTCAGGTCAGGCGGCCGAAGGCGTCTGCCTTGACGCCGAGGATGAGCCCGCGCAGCTTTTCGGGGGTCGTCGAGAGGACGGTGTCCGGGGTGTCGCTCTCGCGCATCTTTATTACGCCGTCGTGGTCGGCCAGTTCGACACAGTTCTGATTGTTGTCGGCCCCCGAGAACGAGGACTTCTGCCATGCGATGGGGTCGGTCATGCCCTTGGCTCACAATTCCTGTGCGATGCGGTGGATGAACTTTCTGGACTCGTCCAACCCGAGCGTGATTCTTTCGACTGTGGCCAGCAGGGTGCGGTATTTCGCCAGTTGGGCTTCCGCGTCCAGGAATCCACCGTCGAAGGCGCTGTCGATATGAACGGTGTCCAGGGCAGGAACCGATGCGCCGGCATAGAGCACGGAGTGGGCCGATCCCGTGACCTGGGCGTCGAACGGGATGACGCGGACAGTCACGGTCGGCCACTGGGAGGCTTCGAGCAGAAAGTCCAGCTGCGCACGCATGGCATCCGACGTGCAGTACCTCATGCGGAGCGCGGCTTCATGAATGAGCACGTCGAATTTCGGTGGCTGCGGCCGGTCGAAGATCGCGCGGCGTCTCATGCGGTATTCCACCCGCATGTCGAGCTCTGTGGCCGACGACCCGGAAATGCTGCTCTGGAACAACTGACGCGCGTACGACTCCGTCTGGAGGATGCCGGGTGTGTGCAGCATGTGAATCGCACGCATATGTGTCGCGTGGTGTTCCAGTTCGGCCAGGTCCAGGAATCCCGGCGAGAGTATGCCCCGGTACTCTTCCCACCAGCCTTTGCCGCGTTCCTCGGCCATGCTCGCGAGCGCGCCGACAAGGTGCTCGTCCGTCGCGGAGTAGTGGGCGGCGAGTCGGCGCACGCGTTCGGCGCTTACGCCGTATCGCCCCGATTCCAGGTGGCTGACCTGTGCGCGCTCCCCGCCCAGGAACGCCCCCACTTGGCTCCCGGACAGTCCGGCGCGCTCGCGCATCTTGCGCAGCTCCGCGCCCAAGCGCTTCTGTCGGGCCGTCGGATAGCTCCTCGGCGGCATGGCACCCCCTCTGCGGTGGCTATGAGTCTGTCGCCCAACTGTGTCACGGGTCCACCAGCCAGGACGCGATACCCGTCCCACTGTTGTTACGTCCCACTGTTGTGCCCTACTCTTCGGTGCAGCACCACGCGGCACGCCTGGAACAGCCGAAGTGCGGCCACCGGCATGCCCGTTGAGGGCGGGCCCGGGGGCCAGGCCACGGATGGCGCAGCAGCGCGGGCTGCCAACCCCACCGGGAGATGAGCATGAGCGATGCACGTTTCGCCGTACCCCCACAACGCCAGTCGTTCCGCGTCAGCGCGCCGAACGACGCCATAACTCCGAGGATCGCTCGCGAGCAGGTGGCGCTGCTGCTGAGCCTGACCCGTCACGCGGACGTCGCCGACGTGGCCAAGCTGCTCGTGAGCGAGATCGTCACGAACGTCCATGTGCACACGTCGACTCCCGTCGTGCACGTGGACGTGACCGTAGGACCAGGCCGTGTGTACGTGGCCGTATGGGACGACGCCCCGTGCCCCCGGCTTCACGCACGCGCCGCGCAGGACGCACGCGATGACGAAGAACGCGGACGAGGCTTGCTGCTGGTCCAGGAGATGGCCACCAGGTGGGGCGTCACATGGCCCGGCGAGCCGGATCGTGCGCACAAGCGGGTGTGGTTCACGCTGGACGAGCACGGCACGGCGGCGCGGGGGAAGCCGGATCAGGCCGGGCCGTCGCGCGCGCCCGGGAAGTGAGGCCGAACCTTCCCGGCGCGGTCCCGCGCATCCCGTGGTGGACGCCGCCGGGTTCATCCGGCCGGACCGTGTTCGGTCGCGGTGGGGCAAGCGCTGCCCGTACACCGTCGGCCGCGACGTTCCGCGGGTCGTCGCGGACGTGCGGAACAGAAGCGGAAGCCGTCGGCGCGGGCCGCGTCAGCGCTGCGCGGGAGCCCCTTCGCCGGTCGTGGCGGCGGCCTCCTTCGTCAGGGTCGCCGCTTGCAGGAGGCTCAGGCCGGTCTCGGCCTGGCGCAGGGCTTTGACGGCCGCGACGGAGTCGTCGACGGGGCCGTCGTAGCCGGCCGCCGCGAGGCGGTCCCGTACCCAGCGGGCGCGCAGCTCCGATTCCGGGGCGCTCGCGGCTTCGGAGGCGAGGGTCAGGGCCAGTTCGAGGCCGGGCCGTTCCTCCGGGGTGGCGGTGCCGAGGGCCTGGCGGAGGGCTGCGGTGATCGTGTCCGCGTCGCGCAGGACGATCATCTCCGGGTCCTGGCGTTTTCCGAAAGCCTTCATGCGGCGATCTTGCCCCGAAGCGGACCCGGTACTCAATCCCGCGCCCCGATGACGTGCCCCACACACGCGAGGACCCCTGGTCCCGAGCGGCGGGACCAGGGGTCTTGGCGTGGTGCGAGGGGCCGACGTCACATGACGCGGACGGCGCCCGTCGGCTGGTCGTAGCTCAGGGAGCGCTCGACGATGCCCGTGCTGGGGTTCTGGGCGCCGATGAACTTGCCGCCGCCGATGTAGACACCCACGTGGTACGCGCTGCCCGCGCTGCCCCAGTAGAGGAGGTCGCCGGGCTGGAGGTTGTCCAGGGAGACCGAGGTGCCGGCCGTCGACTGGTCCTGGGAGACGCGCGGCAGGTCGATGCCGATCTGCCGGTACGCGGCCTGGGTGAGGCCGGAGCAGTCGTACGAGGAGGAGCCCGTCGCGCCCATCACGTACGGCTTGCCGATCTGCGCCTGGAGGAACGAGATCAGCGTCGCGGCGCTGCCCGTGGCGTGGGACGTCGAGGGGGCGGACGACGACGAGGACGACGGGGCCGACGAGGACGACGAGGCGGAGGTGGTGGAGAGCTGCGTGCGCTCGGCGGACCGGGAGGCGCGGGCGGCCTCGTCGGCGGCCTTGGCGGCCTTCGCCTTCTTGGCCTCCTCGGCCTTCTTCTCGGCCTCGGCCTTGCGGTTGGCCTCGTCCTTGACCTTCTTGGCCTGGACCTTGGCCTTGTGCGCGGCCGTTTCCTGCTGGGCCCGGGTCTGGTAGTCGTGGGCGGTCTGCTGGGTGGCGTCCGCGCTCTGCGTGATGGAGGCCGCGAGGGTCGCGTCGACCGTCGGCATCTCCAGAGTGGACTCCGCGGGCTTCTCTGCGGCGCTCGCCGGGGCGGCCGCGCCGGTCACCGCGAGGGTGCTGAGAACGCCGCCGGCAACTCCCGTGCGCAGCGCCCACGAAGAGGCGGTACGGCGGGGCTTCCGGCGGCTGGGTATGTGAGCGACAGGGGACATGGCACTAACGGCTATCAAGTGCCATGCCCGAGATCAACAAAAGTGGCATGCGACACACCTGCCGTGTACACGACGAGAATTGAGCCTTGTCGATCTTCGAGTGGCCCGGACGAGGGGTGTCCGATTTGCGCGATCATGCGGATACGCATGGCATTTGATGTCGGATGAGGCCCCTGGGGCCGCCTATCACTTCCGTAGCTCCTGAGTCGAGGGTGCCCGGAAAAAGTGGTCCTTGAACGTGAAACCGCGTGGGATAGCTCACGCCCGGTATGGCGCGAACCGGGCGTTCGGAGGGGAGCGGAGGTGGGCTCGTGAAGCGGAGCGGAGGCGGGCTCGTGAAGCGGAGCGCCGATCGGCGATCGAGGGCGGGCGACCGAGGGTGAGCGACCCGGCCACCCCTCCGGGTGGCCGAGCGCTAGCAGTTGAAACCGTCCAGCGCCAATTTGCTTGCATCGGCCATCTCTTGATAGAGCCGCACGCCTCTCACCAGCAACGCAGCCCCCGAATGTCACCTCTGGTGATCACTCGGCCGCTTCGCGTACGAAGATCACCGCTCATCCGACTTCATGATCCTTCGTCAGGTGGTGGAGATCACAAAGGCGTTGTCGCACCCCGTGTCGCAGATCACAGACCGACGGGCATAAGATGCAGGCGACTCGGGCTTGTGAACTGCCTCACATACGCGCGATCTTCCTGGGGTCGCGCGGAACTCGCACGGGATTCGTGGGGGATTTCGCGGGGTGGTTCACACACCCGGTCCCGTCTGCCAGCAGTCATCGTCGACTGGAAGGAGCGAGGAGCGGTGAACGCTTACGCGCCCATCCTCGTACTGGGAGCCCTCGGGGCAGGCTTCGCGATCTTCTCCGTGGTCATGGCCTCGATCATCGGCCCCAAGCGCTACAACCGCGCCAAGCTCGAAGCGTATGAGTGCGGCATCGAGCCGACCCCGCAGCCGGCCGGCGGCGGGCGATTCCCCATTAAGTACTACCTCACGGCGATGCTCTTCATCGTCTTCGATATCGAGATCGTCTTCCTCTATCCCTGGGCGGTCACCTTCGACTCCCTGGGGCTGTTCGGGCTCGTCGAGATGCTCCTCTTCGTGCTGACCGTCTTCGTCGCCTACGCCTATGTATGGCGTCGTGGCGGCCTGGAATGGGACTAGGGGCCAACCAATGGGACTTGAAGAGAAGCTGCCGAGCGGATTTCTGCTCACCACCGTCGAGCAGGCCGCGGGCTGGGTCCGTAAATCGTCCGTCTTCCCGGCCACCTTCGGCCTCGCCTGCTGCGCCATCGAGATGATGACGACCGGCGCGGGCCGCTACGACCTCGCCCGCTTCGGGATGGAGGTCTTCCGCGGCTCGCCCCGGCAGGCGGACCTGATGATCGTGGCGGGCCGGGTGAGCCAGAAGATGGCCCCGGTGCTGCGGCAGGTCTACGACCAGATGCCGAACCCGAAGTGGGTCATCTCCATGGGTGTCTGCGCGTCCTCGGGCGGGATGTTCAACAACTACGCGATTGTGCAGGGCGTTGACCACATTGTCCCGGTAGATATCTATTTGCCCGGCTGCCCGCCGCGTCCCGAGATGCTGCTCGACGCGATCCTCAAGCTGCACCACAAGATCCAGAACGAGAAGCTCGGGGTCAATCGCGAGGAAGCGGCCCGCGAGGCGGAGGAGGCGGCGCTCGGCGCGCTCCCGCTGATCGAGATGAAGGGGCTGCTGCGATGAGCGACGCCCAGGCGGGCGGGGCCAACCCCGACCGCGACATCGACGCCGCCAACCTGCCCGGCCAGCGCGGCGACGAAGGCGAGGCGATCGCCACCCGCCGCGGCATGTTCGGCGCGGCGAACGGCTCCGACACCTCCGGCTACGGCGGTCTCGTACGGACCGTACGGCTGCCCGGCGCGTCGTCGCGCCCGTACGGCGGCTGGTTCGACGAGGTCGCCGACGAGCTGGAGGGGGCCCTCGACGAACAGGGCCTGGTCCCGGAGAACGTCATCGAGAAGACCGTCGTCGACCGCGACGAGCTGACCTTCCACATCGAGCGGGAGTACCTGCCGCGGGTCGCCCGGACGCTCCGCGACGACCCGGCGCTCCGCTTCGAGCTGTGCACCGGCGTCAGCGGCGTGCACTTCGAGGAGGACAAGGGGCGCGAGCTGCACGCGGTCTACCACCTGCGCTCGATCACCCACAACCGGCTGATCCGGCTGGAGGTCTCGGCCCCCGACAGCGACCCCCACGTGCCCTCCCTCGTGGACGTCTATCCGACCAACGACTGGCACGAGCGCGAGACGTACGACTTCTTCGGCCTGATCTTCGACGGCCACCCGGCGCTCACCCGAATCATGATGCCGGACGACTGGCAGGGCTTCCCGCAGCGCAAGGACTACCCGCTCGGCGGCATCCCCGTCGAGTACAAGGGCGCCCAGATCCCGGCTCCGGACCAGCGGAGGTCGTACACCTGATGAGCACATCGCATGCGAGCGCAGCGCGCGAGACCACCGAAGGCACCGTCTACACCGTCACGGGCGGCGACTGGGACGAGATCGCCGAGGCCGCCAAGCGGGCCGACGACGAGCGGATCATCGTCAACATGGGCCCCCAGCACCCGTCCACCCACGGCGTGCTCCGGCTGATCCTGGAGATCGACGGCGAGACGGTCACCGAGGCCCGCTGCGGCATCGGCTATCTGCACACGGGGATCGAGAAGAACCTCGAATTCCGGACGTGGACCCAGGGCACCACGTTCGTGACGCGCATGGACTACCTGACGCCGTTCTTCAACGAGACGGCGTACTGCCTGGGCGTCGAGAAGCTGCTCGGCATCGAGGAGCACATCCCGGACCGCGCCTCCGTCATCCGCGTGATGCTGATGGAGCTGAACCGCATCTCCTCGCACCTGGTGGCCATCGCCACCGGCGGCATGGAGCTCGGCGCCACCACGATCATGATCTACGGATTCCGCGACCGCGAACTGGTCCTGGACCTCTTCGAGCTGATCACCGGGCTCCGGATGAACCACGCGTACGTACGCCCCGGCGGGCTCGCCCAGGACCTGCCGCCCGGCGCCGTCGACCAGGTCCGCGCGTACGTGAAGAAGATGCGCAAGAACCTGCCCGAGTACGACAAGCTCGCCTCCGGCAACCCGATCTTCAAGGGCCGCATGCAGGACGTCGGCTATCTGGACCTGGCCGGCTGCATGGCGCTCGGCGCGACCGGCCCCGTGCTGCGCTCCGCCGGACTCCCGCACGACCTGCGCAAGGCGCAGCCCTACTGCGGCTACGAGAACTACGACTTCGACATCCCGACCGCCGAGACCTGCGACAGCTACGGCCGCTTCCTGATCCGGCTGGAGGAGATGCGGCAGTCGCTGCGCATCGTCGAGCAGTGCCTGGACCGGCTGGAGCCCGGCCCGGTCATGGTCGCCGACAAGAAGATCGCCTGGCCCGCGCAGCTGGCGCTCGGACCGGACGGCCTCGGCAACTCCCTCGACCACATCAAGAAGATCATGGGCACCTCGATGGAGGCCCTGATCCACCACTTCAAGCTGGTGACCGAGGGGTTCCGGGTGCCGCCCGGCCAGGCGTACGCGGCCGTGGAGTCGCCCAAGGGCGAACTCGGCGTGCATCTCGTCAGCGACGGGGGCACCCGCCCCTACCGGGTCCACTTCCGGGACCCGTCCTTCACCAACCTCCAGGCCATGGCGGCGATGTGCGAGGGCGGCCAGGTCGCCGACGTCATCGTCGCCGTCGCGTCCATCGACCCCGTGATGGGAGGCGTCGACCGGTGAGCGACGTCCAGCTGGGCATGCCCCGGCTCCCCGCGCCCGACTACCCCGCCGACGTACGGCAGCGGCTCGACGCCGATGCGCGGGAGGTGATCTCCCGCTACCCCGACTCGCGCTCCGCGCTGCTGCCGCTGCTCCACCTCGTACAGGCGGAGGAGGGGCACGTCACCCGCACCGGCGTCCGGTTCTGCGCCGAACAGCTCGGCCTGACCACCGCCGAGGTGACCGCGGTGTCCACCTTCTACACCATGTACCGGCGCAAACCCTCCGGCGACTACCAGGTCGGGGTCTGCACCAACACGCTGTGCGCGGTGATGGGCGGCGACGCGATCTTCGACGCCCTCAAGGAGCACCTGGACGTCGGCAACGACGAGACGACGCCCGACGGCAAGGTCACCCTCGAACACATCGAGTGCAACGCCGCCTGCGACTTCGCGCCCGTACTGATGGTCAACTGGGAGTTCTTCGACAACCAGACCGTCGAGAGCGCCACCGCGCTCGTCGACGACCTGCGGGCCGGCCGCACCGTGGAGCCGACGCGCGGCGCGCCCCTGTGCACATACAAGGAGACGGCCCGCATCCTCGCCGGGTTCCCCGACGAGCGCCCCGGCGCCGTCGAGGCCACCGGCGGGGCCGGACCGGCCTCGCTCGCCGGGCTGCGGCTGGCCAAGGGCGAGAGCGCGCCCGGCCGCGTCGTGGCCCCGCGCGCCGCCGCGCGCCCCGCGGCCGGCGGCCGTCCCACCACCGACGAGGCGCCCGCGACCCACCCGAGTTCGCATGACGCGCCGCAGCAGACCTCGGCCTCCGACCCCAGCAACCCGGCCGGACCGGTCGCCGAGGAGGGGGAGTGATGACCTTGGCAGCAGAAGAAGTCGACGAGACCAGCCCCGAGAAGGTACTGGCACCGGTGCTGTCCGCCTTCTGGGACCAGCCCGGTTCCTGGACGCTGGACACCTACCACCGGCACGAGGGGTACGAGGGCGCGCGCAAGGCCCTCGCGATGGCCCCGGACGACGTCATCGCGTACGTCAAGGACTCGGGGCTGCGCGGCCGCGGCGGGGCGGGCTTCCCCACCGGGATGAAGTGGCAGTTCATTCCGCAGGGCGACGGCAAGCCGCACTACCTCGTCGTCAACGCCGACGAGTCCGAGCCCGGCACCTGCAAGGACATCCCCCTCCTCTTCGCCAATCCGCACGTGCTCATCGAGGGCATGCTGATCGCCTGTCACGCGATCCGCTCCAGCCACGCCTTCATCTATCTGCGCGGCGAAGCCGTCCCCGTGCTGCGTCGGCTGCACGAGGCCGTGCGCGAGGCGTACGCGGCGGGCTACCTCGGCGAGAACATCCTGGGCAGCGGCCTCGACCTCGACATCACCGTGCACGCGGGGGCCGGCGCGTACATCTGCGGTGAGGAGACCGCGCTGCTCGACTCGCTCGAAGGGCGCCGCGGCCAGCCCCGGCTGCGGCCTCCGTTCCCCGCCGTCGCGGGCCTGTACGCCTGCCCCACTGTGGTGAACAACGTCGAGTCCATCGCCTCGGTTCCCGCGATCCTGAACAAGGGCAAGGACTGGTTCCGCTCGATGGGCAGCGAGAAGTCCCCGGGCTTCACGCTGTACTCGCTGAGCGGCCATGTCGTGGGCCCCGGCCAGTACGAGGCACCGCTCGGCATCACGCTGCGCCAGCTCCTCGACATGAGCGGCGGCATGCGCCCCGGCCACCGGCTCAAGTTCTGGACGCCGGGCGGCTCTTCGACGCCGATGTTCACGGAGGAACACCTCGACGTGCCCCTCGACTACGAGGGCGTGGGCGCGGCCGGTTCGATGCTCGGCACCAAGGCGCTCCAGTGCTTCGACGAGACGACCTGCGTGGTGCGGGCCGTCACCCGCTGGACCGAGTTCTACGCCCACGAGTCCTGCGGCAAGTGCACCCCCTGCCGCGAAGGCACCTACTGGCTCGTCCAGTTGCTCCGGGACATCGAGGCGGGCAAGGGCCGGATGACGGACCTGGAGAAGCTGAACGACATCGCCGACAACATCAACGGCAAGTCCTTCTGCGCGCTCGGGGACGGCGCGGCCAGCCCGATCTTCTCCTCGCTCAAATACTTCCGCGCGGAGTACGAGCAGCACATCACCGGGCGGGGCTGCCCCTTCGACCCGGCCAAGTCGACCGTATGGGCCGACGGCCCGAAGACCGCTCACCTGGGGGTGAACGCGTGACCGTCACAACTACCGGCCCCAGCGGCGGTGGAGCGGCGGCGGTGCCGCCGGAAGACCTCGTCTCGCTGACCATCGACGGCATCGAGATCTCCGTGCCCAAGGGCACGCTGGTCATCCGGGCCGCCGAACTGCTCGGCATCGAGATCCCGCGGTTCTGCGACCACCCGCTCCTCGACCCGGCCGGCGCCTGCCGGCAGTGCATCGTCGAGGTCGAGGGCCAGCGCAAGCCGATGGCGTCCTGCACCATCACCTGCACCGACGGCATGGTCGTCAAGTCCCAGCTCACCTCGCCGGTCGCCGAGAAGGCCCAGCGCGGTGTGATGGAGCTGCTGCTCATCAACCACCCGCTGGACTGCCCGGTCTGCGACAAGGGCGGCGAGTGCCCGTTGCAGAACCAGGCCATGCAGGTCGGCGACCCCGACACCCGCTTCGAGGGGCGGAAGCGGACGTACGCGAAGCCCGTACCGATCTCCGCCCAGGTGCTGCTGGACCGCGAGCGGTGCGTGCTGTGCGCCCGCTGCACCCGCTTCTCGAACCAGATCGCGGGCGACCCGATGATCGAGCTGATCGAGCGCGGCGCGCTCCAGCAGGTCGGCACGGGTGAGGGCGACCCCTTCGAGTCGTACTTCTCCGGCAACACCATCCAGATCTGCCCGGTGGGCGCGCTGACCTCGGCGGCGTACCGATTCCGCTCCCGCCCCTTCGACCTGGTCTCCTCGCCGTCCGTGTGCGAGCACTGCGCCGGCGGCTGCGCGACCCGCACCGACCACCGGCGCGGCAAGGTCATGCGGCGGCTGGCGGCGGACGACCCCGAGGTCAACGAGGAGTGGATCTGCGACAAGGGGCGGTTCGGCTTCCGCTACGCGCAGCGGCCGGACCGGCTCACCACCCCGCTGGTACGGGACGCGGCCACCGGCGAGCTGGTGGCGGCGAGCTGGCCCGAGGCGCTGGCGGCGGCGGCGAGCGGACTGGCGGCGGCCCGCGGCCGTACGGGCGTGCTGACCGGCGGGCGGCTCACCGTCGAGGACGCGTACGCCTACGCCAAGTTCGCGCGCATCGCCCTGGACACCAACGACATCGACTTCCGGGCCCGGGTGCACAGCGCCGAGGAGGCCGAGTTCCTCGCGGCGCGCGTCGCGGGCCGCGGCCGGGACCTGGACGGCGGCGGCGTCAGCTACGCGGCGCTGGAGAAGGCGCCGGCGGTGCTGCTCGCCGGATTCGAGGCGGAGGAGGAGGCGCCCGGCGTCTTCCTGCGGCTGCGCAAGGCGCACCGCAAGGGCGGCCAACGGACGTTCGCGCTGGCCACGCACGCGAGCAGGGGTCTGACGAAGGCGGGCGGCACGCTGCTGCCGGCGGCGCCCGGCACCGAGACGGAGTGGCTGAACGCGCTGACGTCCGGCACGGAGCTGAGCGGCGTCGGCCGCGAGGCGTACGACGCGCTGCGCGCCGAGGGCTCGGTGATCATCGTCGGCGAGCGGCTGGCCGCGGTGCCGGGCGCGCTCACCGCGGCCGTACGGACCGCCGCCGCGACCGGCGCGCACCTGGTGTGGATTCCGCGCCGGGCCGGGGAGCGGGGCGCCGTCGAGGCCGGGGCGCTGCCGGGGCTGCTGCCCGGCGGGCGGCCGGCCGCCGACCCGCGGGCCCGTGAGGAGACCGCCGCCGTGTGGGGCGTGGCCCGGCTGCCGCACGGCCCGGGGCGCGATGCCGGGCAGATCATCGAGGCCGCGGCCGCGGCCACCGGCGAACTGGGCGCGCTGCTCGTCGCCGGGGTCGAGGTGCGCGACCTGCCCGACCCGGCGCGGGCCGAGCGGGCGCTGGAGGAGATCGGGTTCCTGGTGAGCCTGGAGCAGCGGCCCTCGGCGGTGACCGAGCGGGCGGACGTGGTGCTGCCGGTCGCGGCGGTGCCCGAGAAGTCCGGGACCTTCCTCGACTGGGAGGGCCGGGCCCGCCCCTTCGAGGCCGCGCTCAAGCCGGATCAGATGACGCACCGTCATCTGCTGCCGGACGCACGGGTGCTGCACATGCTGGCCGACGCCCTGGACGTACACCTCGCGCTGCCGGACGTACGGGCCGTACGCGCCGAGCTGGACCGGCTCGGGCCGTGGGAGGGGCCGCACGCGGCGGACCCGCGGGAGGCGGCGCTGCCGCTGCCCCGGCCGGAGGCGGGCGAGGCGGTCCTCGCGGGCCACCGGCTGCTGCTCGACCAGGGGCGGCTCCAGGACGGCGACGAGGCGCTGGCCGGCACCCGGCACGCGGCCGTGGCGCTGCTGTCGGCGGCCACCGCCGCGGAGGCGGGGGTCGCGGACGGCGCGGAGCTGGCGGTGTCCGGCCCGGCCGGGACGGTGCGGCTGCCGCTGCGCGTCACCGCGATGCCGGACCGGGTCGTATGGCTGCCGCTGAACTCCGTCGGCGGCGGCGTCCACGGTGATCTGGGTGCGGTGCCCGGCCAGTTGGTGAAGGTCGGCGCGCCCGCCCCGGGCGCCCCTGAAGCGGAGGTGACGGCATGAACTACCTCGCCGACTCGCTCGCCGCGGAGAACCTCTCCGTGTTCGGCCGCGACACATGGTGGCTGGTCGTCGTCAAGGCGGTCTTCTGCTTCGCCTTCGTGATGCTCACCGTGCTGTTCTCGATCGTCTGGGAGCGCAAGGTCGTCGCGTGGATGCAGCTGCGCATCGGCCCCAACCGGCACGGCCCCTGGGGGATGCTCCAGTCCCTCGCCGACGGCATCAAGCTGATGCTGAAGGAGGACCTGGTCGTCAAGCGCGCGGACAAGGTGGTGTACATCCTCGCGCCGATCGTCGCGGCCGTACCGGCCTTCATGGCGATCGCGGTGATCCCCTTCGGCCCGTCCGGCAACGAGGTCTCGATCTTCGGCCAGCGCACCACGATGCAACTCACCGACCTGCCGATCGGCGTCCTCTACATCCTGGCCACCGCCTCGGTCGGCATCTACGGCATCGTGCTGGCCGGCTGGTCGTCCGGGTCGACGTATCCGCTGCTGGGCGGGTTGCGCTCGTGCGCGCAGATGATCTCGTACGAGATCGCGATGGGCCTCTCCTTCGCCGCCGTCTTCCTCTACTCGGGGTCGATGTCGACCTCCGCGATCGTCGAGTCGCAGCACGACCGGTGGTTCGCGCTGCTGCTGCCGGTCTCCTTCCTCATCTACATCGTGGCGATGGTCGGCGAGACCAACCGGGCGCCGTTCGACCTCCCGGAGTCCGAGGGCGACCTGGTCGGCGGCTTCAACACCGAGTACTCCTCCATCAAGTTCGCGATGTTCATGCTGGCCGAGTACGTCAACATGGTCACGGTCTCGGCGGTCGCGGTCACCCTCTTCCTGGGCGGCTGGCGGGCCCCGTACCCGGTCTCGGCGTTCTGGGAGGGCGCGAACCACGGCTGGTGGCCGATGCTCTGGTTCGTCATCAAGCTCCAGCTGCTGCTCTTCTTCTTCATCTGGCTGCGCGGCACGCTGCCGCGGCTGCGCTACGACCAGTTCATGAAGCTGGGGTGGAAGGTCCTCATCCCGGTCTCGATGGTCTGGCTGATGCTGGTCGCGACCGTAAGGGCGCTGCGGAACGAGAACTACGGCTTCCAGGACATCGTGCTCTACGTCGGCGGCGCGGTCCTGGTGATCCTGCTGCTGTCGTTCGTCGTGGACATCTTCCGGGACCGGCGCGGTGTGAAGGACGAGGTCAGCGAGGTGGCCTTCGACCCGATGGCGGGCGGTTTCCCCGTGCCGCCGCTGCCCGGACAGAGCCTGCCACCCGTGCCCCGGCGACGGTCGCGCCGTGAGCGCGAGCTGATTGTCAGTGGTGGGGCCGATACTGACAGTGACGGAAAGGAGGCTGGTGGTGTCTGAGTTCCAGAACCCCGTGGCCGGCTTCGGCGTGACCTTCAAGGCCATGTTCAAGAAGCGGCTGACCGAGCAGTATCCCGAGCAGAAGAAGCCCACGGCCCCCCGCTTCCACGGCCGTCACCAGCTCAACCGGCACCCGGACGGGCTGGAGAAGTGCATCGGCTGCGAGCTGTGCGCGTGGGCCTGCCCGGCGGACGCCATCTATGTGGAGGGCGCGGAGAACACCGAGGAGGAGCGGTACTCCCCGGGCGAGCGGTACGGCCGCGTCTACCAGATCAACTATCTGCGCTGCATCCTGTGCGGGCTCTGCGTCGAGGCGTGCCCGACCCGGGCGCTGACCATGACCAATGAGTACGAGCTGGCCAACACCAGCCGCGCCTCGCTCATTTACACCAAGGAGGAGCTGCTCGCGGGCCTGGACGAGGGCATGGTCGACTCGCCGCACTCGATCTTCCCGGGCACGGACGAGCAGGACTACTACCGGGGGCTGGTGACCGAGGCCGCGCCCGGCACGGTGCGTCAGGTGGCGCTCTCCAAGGGCGAATCGCCGGAGGCGGAGAGCCCCGAGCGCGCGGCGGCCGACGAGGGGGCGCGGACATGAGCCAGCTCGCCGCCGCCGCGTCCGCCACCTCCACGGGCGAGGCGTTCCAGTTCTGGGTGCTCGGCACGGTCGCCCTGCTCGGCGCGCTGGGCACGGTCCTGATGCGCAGGGCCGTGCACAGCGCGCTGTGCCTGGCGGGCACGATGATCATCCTGGCGGTCTTCTACCTCGCCAACGGCGCGTACTTCCTCGGCATCGTCCAGGTCGTCGTCTACACCGGCGCGATCATGATGCTCTTCCTCTTCGTCGTCATGCTGGTCGGCGTCACCGCGGCCGACTCCCTGAAGGAGACGCTCAAGGGCCAGCGCTGGCTCGCGGCCTCCTGCGGCCTCGGCTTCGGCATCCTGCTCGTCGCCGGCATCGGCAACGCCTCCCTGAAGCACTTCAACGGGCTCGGCAAGGCCAACTCCGGCGGCAATGTGCAGGGGCTGGCGGCGCTCATCTTCACCAAGTACGTCTTCGCCTTCGAGATCACCGGCGCGCTGCTGATCACTGCGGCGGTCGGCGCGATGGTGCTCACGCACCGCGAGCGCACCGAGCGGCCGGCCACCCAGCGCGAGCTGGCCGAGGCCCGGGTGCGCGGCGGCAAGCAGCTCCCGCCGCTGCCCGCCCCCGGCGTCTACGCCCGGCACAACGCGGTCGACGTGCCGGGGCTGCTGCCGGACGGCACGCCGTCCGAGCTGACCGTCAACCCGACGCTGCGGGCCCGCGGCCAGATCCGGGACGTCTCCAGCGAGGCGCTGGGCGAGCTGAAGGCGCTGGAGCAGCGCTCGCAGGAGTGGCTGGAGCGCACCGAGGAGGAGGCCAAGAAATGAACCCCGTCAACTACCTCTACCTGGCCGCCCTGTTGTTCACCATCGGCGCCGCCGGAGTGCTCATCCGGCGGAACGCGATCGTCGTCTTCATGTGCGTCGAGCTGATGCTGAACGCCTGCAACCTGGCGTTCGTCGCCTTCTCCCGGCTGCACGGCAACCTCGACGGCCAGATCATCGCCTTCTTCACGATGGTGGTGGCCGCCGCCGAGGTCGTGGTGGGCCTCGCCATCATCGTGACGATCTTCCGCTCCCGCCACTCGGCCTCGGTCGACGACGCCAGCCTGCTGAAGCTGTAAGGGGACGCTGACGTGGAGAACCTCATCGGATTGCTCGTCGCGGCCCCGCTGCTGGGCGCCGCCGTGCTGCTGTGCGGCGGCAAGCGGCTGGACCGTATCGGGCACTGGCTCGGCACGCTCCTGGCCGCGTCGTCCTTCGTCATCGGCGCGGTGCTCTTCGCCGACATGCTCGGCAGGAGCGGGGAGCACCGCGCCCTGCACGCCCACCTGTTCAGCTGGGTGCCGGTCGGCGGCTTCCGCGCCGACGTGGCCTTCCAGCTCGACCAGCTGTCGATGACCTTCGTCCTGCTGATCACGGGCGTCGGCACGCTGATCCACCTCTACTCGGTCGGCTATATGGAGCACGACGAGCGGCGGCGGCGCTTCTTCGGATATCTGAACCTGTTCCTGGCGGCGATGGTGCTGCTGGTGATCGCCGACAACTACCTGCTGCTGTACGTGGGCTGGGAGGGCGTGGGCCTCGCCTCGTACCTCCTGATCGGGTTCTGGCAGCACAAGCCCAGCGCCGCCACGGCCGCGAAGAAGGCGTTCATCGTCAACCGCGTCGGCGACATGGGGCTGTCGATCGCGATCATGCTGATGTTCACGACGTTCGGCACGTTCGCCTTCGGGCCGGTGCTCTCCTCGGCCGGGGAGGCCGGCGAGGGAAAGCTGACGGCGATCGGGCTGATGCTGCTGCTCGCCGCGTGCGGCAAGTCCGCACAGGTGCCGCTACAGAGCTGGCTCGGCGACGCGATGGAGGGCCCGACCCCGGTCTCGGCCCTGATCCACGCGGCGACGATGGTGACGGCCGGCGTGTATCTGATCACCCGGTCCGGCGCGATCTTCGACGCCGCGACCGACGCGCAGACGGCGGTGGTGACGGTCGGCGCGGTGACGCTGCTCTTCGGCGCCATCGTCGGTTGCGCGAAGGACGACATCAAGAAGGCCCTCGCCGGGTCGACGATGTCCCAGATCGGCTACATGATCCTGGCGGCCGGGCTCGGCCCGATCGGCTATGTCTTCGCGATCATGCACCTGGTGACGCACGGTTTCTTCAAGGCCGGGCTCTTCCTCGGGGCCGGTTCGGTCATGCACGGCATGAACGACGAGGTGGACATGAGGAAGTACGGCGGCCTGCGGAAGTACATGCCGGTCACCTTCGTCACCTTCGGGCTCGGCTATCTGGCGATCATCGGCTTCCCCGGGCTCTCCGGCTTCTTCTCCAAGGACAAGATCATCGAGGCTGCCTTCGCCAAGGGCGGCACCGAGGGCTGGATCCTGGGCGGCGCGGCCCTGCTGGGCGCGGCCATCACCGCGTACTACATGACGCGCGTGATGCTGATGACCTTCTTCGGCGAGAAGCGCTGGGTCCCCGACGCGGACGGCAATGAGCCGCACCCGCACGAGTCGCCCAAGTCGATGACCATCCCGATGGTGATCCTCGCCTTCGGATCGGTCTTCGCGGGCGGGCTGTTCAGTGTCAACGAGACGTTCGTGAAGTGGCTGGAGCCGGTCACCGGGCACGCCGAGGGCCACTCGCCCGTCAGCGCGCTGACCGTCACTCTCGCCACGATGGTGGTGCTG
This sequence comes from Streptomyces sp. NPDC044033, assembly GCF_056434425.1. Classification (NCBI taxonomy): domain Bacteria; kingdom Bacillati; phylum Actinomycetota; class Actinomycetes; order Kitasatosporales; family Streptomycetaceae; genus Streptomyces; species Streptomyces sp. NPDC044033. The sequence goes on from NZ_JBWKFF010000021.1 coordinate 92,999, forward strand.
GTCATCGGCGTCGCGATCGCCTGGTCGCAGTACGGACGCCGGCCCGTGCCCGCCGCCGCGCCGCGCGGCTCCCTGCTGACCCGGGCGGCCCGGCGCGACCTCCTCCAGGACGACTTCAACCACGTCGTGCTGGTCCGGGGCGGCGAACACCTGACCCGCAGCCTCGTCTACGTCGACCACACCGTGGTCGACGGGGCGGTGAACGGCACGGCCGCCTCGGTCGGCGGCCTCTCCGGGCGGCTGCGCAAGCTCCAGAACGGCTACGCCCGCTCGTACGCGGTCTCGATGTTCGGCGGCGCGGCGGTCCTCATCGCCGCGACCCTGCTGATGAGGGCGGTCTGATCGATGTCATTTCCCCTGCTGACAGTCACGGCCGCGCTGCCCGCGCTCGGCGCGGTGGCGACCGCCGCGGTCCCGGCCGCCAAGCGCACGGTCGCGAAGTGGCTCGCCCTGCTCTTCTCGCTCGCCACGCTGGTGCTCGCCGCCTTCCAACTGGTGCGCTTCGACCCGGGGGCGTCGGGCCCGTTCCAGCTCACCGAGTCGCACGCCTGGATCAAGGACTTCGGGGTCCGGTACGAGCTCGGCGTGGACGGCATCGCGGTGGTGCTCATCGCGCTGACCGCCCTGCTGATCCCCTTCGTCATCCTGGCCGGATGGCATGACGCGGACCCCCTGGAGGACGAGCGGCCCAACCGCCGCTGGCGGCCCACCCAGGGGTTCTTCGCGCTGATCCTGATGGTCGAGGCGATGGTGGTGATCTCCTTCGAGGCCACCGACGTCTTCCTCTTCTACATCTTCTTCGAAGCCATGCTGATCCCGATGTACTTCCTCATCGGCGGCTTCGGCGACCGGGCCGGGGAGCACGGGGAGGAGCGGACGGCCACCCAGCGCAGTTACGCGGCGGTGAAGTTCCTGCTCTACAACCTGGCCGGCGGGCTGATCATGCTGGCCGCGGTGATCGGGCTGTATGTGGTCACCGCGCACCAGACGGGCACCGGCACGTTCTCCCTCCAGGAGATCGTCCAGGCCAGGGCGGACGGCCGGCTGGACATGGCGACGAGCACGGAGCGCCTGCTGTTCCTGGGGTTCTTCTTCGCCTTCGCGGTCAAGGCCCCGCTGTGGCCGCTGCACACCTGGCTGCCGAACGCGATGGGCGAGGCCACCGCGCCCGTCGCCGTGCTGATCACCGCGGTCGTCGACAAGGTCGGCACCTTCGCGATGCTCCGCTTCTGCATCCAGCTCTTCCCGGAGGCGTCGAAGTGGGCGACCCCGGTGATCATGGTGCTGGCGGTGATCAGCATCCTCTACGGGGCGCTGCTCGCCGTCGGCCAGCGGGACATCAAGCGGCTGGTCGCGTACGCCTCGATCTCGCACTTCGGCTTCATCGTCCTGGGCATCTTCGCGATGACGACCCAGGGCCAGAGCGGCGCGACGCTCTACATGGTCAACCACGGCATCTCCACGGCGGCGCTGATGCTGGTGGCCGGGTTCCTGATCTCGCGGCGCGGGTCGCGGCTCATCGCCGACTACGGCGGGGTGCAGAAGGTTGCCCCGGTGCTCGCGGGCACCTTCCTGATCGGCGGGCTCGCCACGCTGTCGCTGCCGGGGCTGGCGCCGTTCGTCAGCGAATTCCTGGTCCTGGTCGGCACGTTCAGCAGGTATCCGGCGCTCGGGATCATCGCGACGGTGGGCATCGTGCTCGCCGCGCTGTACGTCCTGGTGCTCTATCAGCGCACGATGACGGGGCCGGTGAAGGCCGAGGTGCGGTCCATGCCCGACCTCAAGGTCCGTGAACTGGTCGTCGTCGCCCCGCTGATCGCGCTGCTGGTCTTCCTCGGGGTCTACCCGAAGCCGCTGACCGAGATCGTGAATCCGGCGGTGAAGCACACGATGAGCCAGGTGGACAAGACCGATCCCAAGCCCGATGTGCCGGTCCGGGCCGCGACCGACAAGGACGCGCCCCATGAAGAGGCGGAGGCCGCGAAGTGACTGACGTGGCAACTGTCCACAGCCTGTGGACAATGGCGGCCGGCGTGGAGGACAAGATCCCCGCGCCCCATATCGAGTACGGACAGCTGTCACCGACGCTGATCGTGCTCGGCACGGCGGTGCTGGGCGTGCTGGTCGAGGCGTTCCTGCCGCGCCGCAGCCGCTACTACGCCCAACTCCTGCTCACCGTAGTGGGGCTGGCCGCCGCCTTCGCCGCCGTCATCGGCCTCGCCGCCGGGGGGTACGGCACCGACAAGGCGCACATCGCGGCGATGGGCGCCATCGCCGTCGACGGCCCCGCGCTCTTCCTCCAGGGCACGATCCTGCTGGTCTCGCTGGTCGCCGTCTTCACCTTCGCGGAGCGGCGGCTCGACCCGGCGGCACACGGCAACCGGGTGGACTCCTTCGCCGCGCAGGCCGCGTCCGTGCCGGGCAGCGAGTCCGAGCAGGCGGCCGTGAAGGCCGGGTTCACCACCACCGAGGTCTTCCCGATCGTGCTCTTCGCGGTGGCGGGCATGCTCGTCTTCCCCGCCGCCAACGATCTGCTGACCCTCTTCATCGCGCTGGAGGTCTTCTCCCTCCCGCTGTACGTGCTGTGCGCGCTGGCCCGCCGCCAGCGGCTGCTCTCGCAGGAGTCGGCGGTCAAGTACTTCCTGCTGGGGGCGTTCTCGTCGGCGTTCCTGCTCTTCGGGGTGGCCCTGCTGTACGGGTACGCGGGCACGGTCACGTACTCCGGCATCGCCGATGTCGTCGACGGCACGGTCAAGACGGTGGACCCCGCGCTCGCCGGGACCATGGGCAATGACGCGCTGCTGCTGATCGGCGGCGCGATGGTGCTGATGGGGCTGCTGTTCAAGGTGGGCGCGGTGCCGTTCCATATGTGGACCCCGGACGTGTACCAGGGCGCGCCGACGCCGGTCACCGGGTTCATGGCGGCGGCCACCAAGGTCGCGGGCTTCGGCGCGCTGCTGCGGCTGCTGTACGTGGTGCTGCCGGGGCTGCGCTGGGACTGGCGGCCGGTGATGTGGGGCGTCGCGATCATCACGATGCTGATCGGCGCGATCGTCGCCGTCACCCAGACCGATGTGAAGCGGCTGCTGGCCTACTCGTCCATCGCGCACGCCGGCTTCATCCTCGCGGGCGTCATCGCCGTCACCCCGGACGGAATCTCCTCCGTCCTCTTCTACCTGGCCGCGTACTCCTTTGTGACGCTCGGGGCCTTCGCGGTCGTCACCCTGGTGCGGGACGCGGGCGGCGAGGCGACGGCGCTGGCCAAGTGGGCCGGGCTGGGACGGCGTTCGCCGCTGGTCGCAGCGGTGTTCGCGATCTTCCTGCTGGCGTTCGCGGGCATCCCGCTGACCAGCGGTTTCGCGGGGAAGTTCGCGGTCTTCAAGGCGGCGGCGGAGGGCGGCGCGGGCGCGCTGGTCGTCGTCGGTGTGCTGTCCTCGGCGATCGCGGCGTTCTTCTACATCAGGGTGATCGTGCTGATGTTCTTCAGCGAGCCGACGCCGGAGGGGCCCACCGTGGCCGTGCCGAGCGCGCTGACCTCGACGGCGATCGCGGTGGGTGTGATCGTCACCATCGGGCTGGGCGTCTTCCCGCAGTACTTCCTGGACCTGGCGGGACAGGCGGGAACGTTCATCAGGTAGCGCCGGAGCACCGGCCCGCCACCGCCGCCCCCCCCCCCCCCCCCCGGGGGGGGGGGGGGGGGGGGGGGACCCCCAGACAGGACAGGTGGGGCCATAGCGTGTTGCAGCCCCATACACCTTCGGCTCTCTC
>NZ_JBWKFF010000021.1:96776-158941 GCF_056434425.1 Streptomyces sp. NPDC044033
GGTATAGATAACCCCACACACCCCCCCCCCCCCCCCCCCCCCCCCCCCCCCCCCCCCCTCTCCCCCCCCCCCCCCCCCCCCGCGCTGCCCGTACGAGCGGCAGGGCGGGCCCGGTCAGTTGCCGGACTCCGCCGACTTGTCGCGCTGCACGTTGCGGTGCACGGCCAGGGCCGGCCACTCCTCCCGTACCAGGCGGCGCGTGGAGCGGCGCAGATGGCGGGCGCCGAAGCCCGGTACGAGATGGCTCGTCATGCCCGTGGCGGTGGCCAGCGAGCCCAGGGCGCGGCCGCGCTGGTCGGGGAAGCCCGCGCGCATCGCCGCCTCGAAGCGCTGCCGGGCCGGGGTGGTCCAGTCGACGCTGCCCGCGGGGTAGAGGCGGTAGCGGATCAGGCCGAGGAAGCGCCGGTCCTCCGCCCGTAGCGCGCCGCGCTCCACCAGCCGCTCCAGCCACGGCCCCTGCAAGTGCCGCCCCGAGCGCCGTACCCAGCCGCGGGGGCGGGGCCCCCGGTCGCCGCGGCCCTTGCCCGGCGCGGGCAGGGTGGCCATCGCGGCGGCCAGCAGCGGCTCCCGCGGCGGCAGCGGATTGACCACCGTGATGCGGCCGCCCTGCTCCACGATGTGCCCGGAGAGCTGGAGCTCCGCGAGTACGGCGCCGGCCACGCCGTACTGGAGGAACCGCGCCCTGCACAGCCGCCGCCCCGCGGTGGGGTGGTGGGCGAGGAGCAGCAGCTCTTCGGGGAGCGTGAGGTGGGGCGCGGCGAACGTCATGGTGCGCCGGCGTCCGTGGCGGTGGCTTCGGTGCGAGCGGGCGCGATCCGGCCGGTGACCTCGCCGAGGCCGATGCGGGAGCCGTCGGGGCCCGGGGCCCAGGCGGTGATGGTGACCTCGTCCCCGTCCTGGAGGAACGGGCCCTTCCCCTTGGTGAGTTCGAGGAGGCACCCCAACTGGTGCTCCTCGGGGCCGCTGACCGTGCCGGAGGCGAAGAGGTCGCCGGTGCGCAGGGTCGCGCCGTTGACCGTCAGGTGCGCGAGCTGCTGTGCGGCCGTCCAGTACATGGTGGAGAAGGGCGGGGACGTCAGCGGCTCGCCGTTGAGGGCGACCTCGATGCGGATGTCGAGCCCGGCGGGCTCGGCGGCCGAGTCGTCGAGGTAGGGGAGCAGCGGGTAGGTGCGCTCCGGCGGGGCCGTACGGGCGTCGTCGAAGGCGTCGAGCGGGGTGATCCAGGCGGAGACGGAGGTCGCGAAGGACTTCCCGAGGAACGGGCCGAGCGGCACGTACTCCCATGCCTGGAGGTCGCGCGCCGACCAGTCGTTGACGAGGCACACGCCGAAGACGTGGTCGCGGAAGCCGTCCAGCGGCACCGGAGTGGAGGAGGGGGTTCCGACGACGAAGCCGACCTCGGCCTCGATGTCCAGGCGGCGGGAGGGTCCGAAGGTCGGGGCGTCGTCGGCGGGGGCCTTGCGCTGGCCGCTGGGGCGTACGACCTCGGTGCCGGTGACGACGACGGTGCCCGCGCGGCCGTGGTAGCCGATGGGGAGGTGCTTCCAGTTCGGGGTGAGCGCGTCGCCGTCGGGGCGGAAGATCCGGCCGACGTTGGTGGCGTGGTGCTCGCTCGCGTAGAAGTCGACGTAGTCGGCCACCTCGAAGGGGAGGTGGAGGGTGACGTCGGCCAGCGGGAGGAGAAACGGTTCCTCGCTGATCCAGTCGCGCACCTCGGCCCGTACCGCCTGCCAGGCGGGGCGCCCCGCGGCCAGCAGCGGTCCCAGGTCGGGAGCGGCCAGCAGCTCGGCGTGGACGGAGCCGCGGACGGCGGCGACCGCGCCGGCGTCCAGTACGCGCTCGCCGTAACGGACGCCGATCCGCCGCCGCTCGGGGGCGTCGGCGGTGGTGAACACGCCGTACGGGAGGGTGTGCGGGCCGAAGGGGTCTTGCTGGGGCATGGGGTGCTGCCTCGCCTTCCTCGTCGCCGATTGGCTCGGACCAGATTACGGCCTGTCGCCCGCTGGGCAACCGGTCGCAGCCGCCCCGGTAGGAGACGTTCCGGCCGATCCGCGCCGCGATCCTTAAAGCGCGTGCAATGTCCCGAAACGCCTTGCTGGAGCGGACGATTCCGAAGTAGCGTTCCATGTCGGGGCACGCACAGTGGGGGGCCACTGCGCTGCGGTGGCCGAGGGGGAGCTGGTGGCGAGCAGAAGCACGCCCGTAGCGGCGGACCGGTCCGTTCCCGCACTGATCGTCAAGTTCGGCGACTACCCGCTGCACCACGGCGGAGTGGGCGCCATCCGCAGCCTGGGCCGCCTGGGCGTCCCCATGTTCGCCGTCACCGAGGACCGCTGGACCCCCGCCGCCGTCTCCCGCTACCTCAACCGCGGCTTCGTCTGGCCGACGACCGGCACCGAGCGCGCCGAGCGGCTGGTCGAGGGGCTGCTGGGGATAGGCCGCCGGATCGGCCGGCCGACGCTGCTGATCCCCACCGACGAGGAGGCGGCGGTGCTGATCGCCGAGCAGGCGGACGCGCTCCGCGGGCGCTTCCTCTTCCCCCGGGTGGAGCCGGAGTTACCCCGCCGCCTCGCCAGCAAGCAGGGCCTGCACCAGCTCTGCGTGGAGCACGGAGTGCCCTCCCCGGCCGCCGTGTTCCCCGATTCGTATGACGAGATCGCGCGGTACGCGGCCGTCGCGCGCTTCCCCGTCGTCGCCAAGAACCGCGAGGCGTACGAGCGGCGCCGCAAGCCCGCCGTGCACGGCACGACGCGCATCGGCGACCCCCGGGAGCTGCTGGAACTGGCGCGGGAATGGGGCCCGCGGCCCGGCGTGATACTCCAGGAGTACCTGCCGCGCGAGGAGGCCGAGGACTGGATCGCCCACGCCTACTTCGACGCGGAGAGCACGGCGCTGTCGATGTTCACGGGGGTCAAGGTCCGCTCCTGGCCGCCGCACGCCGGGATGACGGCCAACGCGTACGTGGTCGACAACCCCGAACTGGCCGAGATGACGGCGCAGTTCATCAAGCGGATCGGCTTCTCCGGGATCGTCGACCTCGACTGGCGGTACGACCGGCGCGACGGCCTGTACAAGCTGCTGGACTTCAACCCCCGCATGGGCGCCCAGTTCCGGCTCTTCGAGAACGAGCACGGCATCGACGTCGTACGCGCCCAGCACCTCGACCTCACCGGCCGCAAGGTCCCCGAGGGCGAGCAGCTCGCGGGGCGGCGCTTCATCGTCGAGAACATCGACCTGCCCGCGTTCGCCGCGTACCGCCGCAGCGGCTACACCACGCCGCACGCGCCCGCGCGCGCGAGCTCCACGGAACTGGCCTGGCTCGCCCGCGACGACCTGAAGCCGTTCTTCACGATGCTCGTCCGGTTCGTCCGGCCGGGCGCTCTGCACCTGCTGCAACTGTGGCGCTCACGTCGCTCGCGCCGTCGCGCCACTGCCAAGTAACGCCCTGGGGAGGGGACTCGTGACACATCCGGTAGCAGTCATCGGGGCCGGTCCGTACGGTCTCTCGACGGCCGCCCACCTACGGGCCCGAGGGGTGCCCACCCGCGTGTTCGGCGCGCCGATGGTGAGCTGGCGCGAGCACATGCCCGCCGGGATGCTGCTCAAATCGACGCCGGCCGCCTCCAGCATCGACGCCCCGCAGCCCGGCCACACGCTGCTCGACTTCTGCCACGAGGCGGGGGAGCGGCGGTACGAGTCGGACTGGGACATCATCCCCGTCGAGACCTTCGCCCGGTACGGGGAGTGGTTCCAGCAGCGGCTGGTACCGGAGCTGGAACAGGTGCGGGTGGTCTCCGTCGACCGGCCCGCCAAGGGAGGGGCCGGCTTCGAGTTGAAGCTCGACTCGGGGGAGCAGTTCACGGCGCGCGCCGTGGTCGTCGCCACCGGGCTGTCCGGGCTCGCCCACCTGCCGCCCGAACTGGCCCCCGCCGCGCCCGACGGGCCCTCGGCCGCCGGCCCGGTGTCGCACAGCTCGCAACACCGCGACCTGTCGCGCTTCGCCGGGGCCCACGTCGTCGTGGTCGGGGCCGGCCAGTCGGCGCTGGAGAGCGCGGTACTGCTCGCCGACGCCGGCGCCGCCTCGGTCCGGGTGGTGGCGCGCGGCCGGGGCGCGGTGCGGTTCGGCTCGGCCCCGGACGGCCAGTCGGCGCTCCGCCCGGAGACGCCGTTCGGCCGCGCCTGGTCGCTGTACGCCCTGACGTACTACGCCGAAGGCTTCCGCCATCTCCCGCCGCCGACCCGGAAGTTCCTCGTCAAGCGGGTGCTCGGGCCGCTCGGCGCGTGGTGGCTGCGGGACCGCTTCGTCGGCCGGGTACAGGTCACCGAGGGGAAGCGAATCGTACGGGCACGCGTTGCGGACGGCCGCCCGGTACTCACCCTGACCGGGTCCGACGGCCCCGCGAGCGAACTGCCCGCCGACCATGTCCTGGCCGCGACGGGCTACCGCGTGGACCTGGCCGCCCTGGGCTTCCTCGGCCACGGCCTCCGCGCCCGCCTCGCGGTGGGCGCGGGCGGCCCGCGCCTGGACGCCGGCTACGGCTCATCGATACCGGGCCTGCACTTCACGGGCCTCCCGGCGGCGGCGAGCTTCGGCCCGGTGATGCGCTTCGTATGCGGCACGGAGTACGCGTCGCCGCGGGTGGCGAGGGCGGTGGCGGGGAGGTAGGGGCCACTGGTTGGGGCCTGGTTGAGGAGTCGTGCCCGTACGGGACAGCAACGTTCCGCATGGGTCGGCGCTCACTCTCGGCCCGGCCGCGTGGGCCGCGTTTGTGGGTTTCGCGGCTGGGTGGAACGGATCACTCGTTCGAGTTGTTCGGTAGTAATCGTGTTCCCCTGATGCGTGGTTGAGACCACGATGGAGCCCTGGTCTCTTGGAGGGGGAAGCCGGTGGGCATGTCGGTCGGGGCGCTTGCGCCCGATTGGGTTTCGGCCTGCGCTGCCGTGCCCCGGGCGTCGTTCCTGCCCGACCTGATGTGGCCCCACGATATGGGCACCGGGCAGAGCGCCGCCGTCAGCAGAGAGCTGGACCCGGAGGGCTGGCAGCGGCGGGCGGAGGCGGATGAGCCCATCGTCACGCAGTGGGATGACGGAGCCCACGACGGCGACGGCCCCGGCAAGTCGTTCAGTTCGTCGTCGTCCATGCCGAGCCTGGTGTTCTCGATGCTCGGGGACCTCGATGTGCGGCCGGGGCAGCGCGTGTTGGAGGTCGGTACGGGCACGGGGTGGAACGCCGCGCTGCTCGCCCATCGGCTCGGCGCGGCGAACGTCGTCACGGTGGAGGTGGACGGCGCGGTGGCCGCTCGGGGGCGGGCCGCTCTGGAGCGGTTCGGGCTGCCGGTTCACGTGGTGCATGGGGACGGGGCCCTGGGGTGTGCCGGGCGGGCTCCGTTCGATCGGGTCATCGTGACGTGCGGGGTGCGGAGCGTTCCGGGTGCGTGGATTCAGCAGACACGGCCCGGTGGGGTGATCCTGCTGCCCTGGGGGACCTATTACGGGGCCGAAGAAGCCACCGCCCGGCTTGTCGTCGACAGCGATGGGCTGAGTGCCTCCGGGCCCTTCACCCGCTCCGTGGCGTTCATGCGGATGCGCTCCCAGCGTTCCGTATGGCCCCGGCATGACGCGTACGTGCCGGGGCCGGAGGCCATGGACGCCGCGGAGGTCTCGTTCACCGAGGTGCCGGAAGCCGCTTTCCGGGGGGCCGGGTTCGTGATCGGGCTCCGGGTGCGGGACGTCGCCCACAACGCCGACCGCGAGCGCGGCGGCCGGCGGGCCGTCTGGTTCTACGGGCTGACGGACCGGTCCTGGGCCGTTGTGGTCTTCCGGGGCGACCGCGCGCGGGCCAAGGTGTACCAGGCCGGGGCCCGGCGGCTCTGGGGCGAGGTGGAGGGCGCTTACCGCTGGTGGGACGGGCACGGGCGGCCCGGCCCCGAGCGGTTCGGGCTCACTGTCCGCTCGGAGGGGCGGGCCGCCGTCTGGCTGGACCGGCCGGATGGCGCCTGGGGCGTCTGAGCGGCGTCAGCCCGCCGTGCGCGGCAGGCGGTTGCGCCATTCGCGTTCGAAGACGATCTCCTCGCCCTCCCGGCACGTCACCTTGTTGTACGTCACGAAGTCGGCCGCGTCCGCCGTGATCTCCGACTCCGTGTCCACCCGTACGTCCCAGCCGATGTCCGGGCGGTGCAGGCGGATGTGCCAGTCCGAGCGGGTCCGGGCGCTGAGGGGGTCGTAGGTGCGGATGCGGTACGTCTCCAGGGCGTCCTCGGTGAACTGGAGGCCGTCGGGGTAGACGCGCGTGCCGCCGTAGCGGGGGTCGACCTCCAGGGTCCAGTCGGCGGTGGCCACGTCGCGGATGACGCGGCGCTCCGGGCGGGCAGACGCCGCCTCGGGGTATTCGACGCCCAGCGGCTCGGACTGCTCCGGGGGTTCGAAGACGATGGGCGGCCGGGCCGCGTCCGAGGCGGGGTCCCTGACCGGCAGGTCCATGGCGCTGTGCGACGGGTGCACTGTCCAGCCCGCGGCGTCGGGCTGCGGCCAGATCCACGGCCAGTAGGCGGAGGAGAGGGAGAGCCGGATGCGGTGGCCGGGCGGGAAGGCGTGGCCGATGCCGTTGAGGTCGAAGGCCACGTCCTCGGTCGCGCCCGGTTCCCACTCGACGCTGCGGTCGCGGCCGTGCCGCGCGGCCAGGTTGAGGACGCCCCGGGTCACCAGGGTGGAGGAGCCGTCCGGGGCCACGTCGCAGACGCGGGCGATGACCTGGCCGCGCCTTGCCTGCGAGGTGAGGCGGAGCCGGACCCGGGGGCGGCCGAGGATCTCCACCCGGTCGGTGAGGGCGGCGGAGTCGAAGGAGACCGAGCGGCCGTCCTCCTCCCGCTGGTCCGGCGGCAGGTCCGCGTCGTTGCCGAACGGGAAGAAGCGGCCCGCGTCGACGCCGGTGTGCTGCGGCGAGGCGACCTCGACCGGCGCGTCGCCGGGCAGCGCGTAGGCGGTCGTACGGATCGCGGGGGAGGGCCAGGTGTCCTCGCCGACCCAGCGGCCGGGCAGCTCGGTGTAGACCGTGGCCGGCGGGTGGGACTCGCTGATCCAGGCCCGTAGCAGGGGGTCGCCCATGACGCCGGTGTCGGCGTCTTTCAGCCAGTGGTCCCACCAGCGCAGGGTCTCCTGGAGGAAGCCGATGGCCGGGCCGGGCGGCAGGCCGCGGTCCGGGTACTGGTGCGACCAGGGGCCGAGCAGGCCGCGTACGGGCGCGCCGCCGTCCCGGGAGAGGTTCTCGACGAGGCGCAGCACGGTGTCCCGGTACGGGTCGTGCCAGCCGCCCACCGCGAGCACGGCCGCGTTGATCGCGGAGTAGTCCTCGCTGACGCTGCCGTGCCGCCAGTAGGCGTCGCGCGACTGGTGGGCCAGCCAGGTGTGGATGAAGGGGTCGACGGTCTCCAGCCGGTCCAGCCACATCTGCCGCCAGGCGTCGCCGACCTGGGTGGGGTCCGGCGGCCGGGAGACGAAGGCCAGCATGGTGGCGGCCCACGCGTGCATGTCCACGGCGAGCACGGAGCCGCCCATGTAGTGCACGTCGTTGTCGTAGCGGTCGTCCGCCGAGCAGACCGTGATGACCGCCTTGAGCGCCTCGGGGGCGCGGGCGGCGATCTGGAGGCTGTTGAAGCCGCCCCAGGAGATGCCGAACATCCCGACCCGCCCGCTGCACCAGGGCTGGGCGGCGAGCCACTCCACCACCGCGACGCCGTCGGCGAGCTCCCGCTCGTCGTACTCGTCGCCGGGCATCCCATGGGAGTTGCCGTGGCCGCGCACGTCGACGCGTACGGACGCGTAGCCGTGGCCCGCGTACCAGGGATGTCTCTGCTCGTCGCGGGGCGCGGTCCAGTCGCCGAGCCGGTAGGGCAGGTATTCGAGGAGGGCCGGTACGGGCTCGGAGCCGTACGGGCGCCAGATCCGCGCGTACAGCTCGGTGCCGTCCGCCATGGGGATGCGGACGTCCTCGCGGAAGGTGCGGTGCGGGAAGTCGGTGCGGATATGCGGGGTGTTCTGCATGGCGTGGTCCCAACAGCCTCAGTGGACGGGGTGCATGGTGCGGCGCAGCCAGGGGCCGACGGCGATCACCGCGATGCCCGCGATGACGGCGATGGCCCCGTTGGCGCCGAAGTACAGCGCGTTCGAGATCTCGCCGAAGAGCTTCACGGTCTGCGCCTGGATGCCGTTGGCGAGGGCCAGTGAGAGGAACCACAGGGCCATCGTCTGGCTGGCGAAGGCGGCCGGGGCGAGCTTGGTGGTCGCGGACATGCCGGTGGTCTCCAGCAGGATGTCGCCGAGCCCGAGGAGTACGTACGAGACGACCAGCCACCAGGCGGCCATCTTCCAGTCGCCGGCGCGGCCGGTGGTGGCGGGCACCATGACGAGGAAGGACAGGCCGCCGAGGATCACTCCGTAGGCGATCTTGTGGGAGGCGTGCGGCTGCCGGCGGCCCATCCGGACCCAGAGCGCGGCGACGAACGGGGCGAGTACCACCTCCACCACGCCGAGCACGGAGTTGTACCAGGTGGAGGGGAAGTCGAAGCCGAAGACGGAGGTCCGCGCGTGATCGGCGGCCAGCAGCGTCATCGTCGAATACGACTGGAAGAGGATGAAATTGAAGACCACGGACGCGGCGAACAGCACCATGTACGGGCGCAGCCTGCCGCGTTCGGGCGCGCTCACCCGCGGGCTGCGGAACATGACGGTGAAGTAGACGACCGGCGCGATCACGGAGATGACGGTGATGGCGTCGACGGTGCGGTCCATGGTCAGCCACCCCGCGGCGTGCAGCGCGAGTGCGACGGCGGCGAGCGCGACCACGCCCCCGGCGATCAGCAGGGCGGCGCGGCGCATGGCGGCGGGCGGCAGCGCGAACTCGGCGCTGTGCTTGCGGCCGGCCAGGCCGCGGCGGCCGAGCACGTACTGGGCGATGCCGAAGGTCATGCCGATCGCGGCGGCGGAGAACCCCCAGTGCCAGCCGACCTTCTGGCCGAGCCAGCCGGTGATCAGCGGGCCGAGGAACGCCCCGATGTTGATCCCCATGTAGTACAGCGCGAACCCGGCGTCGCGCCGCGCGTCGTCGGTCGCGTACAGCTTTCCGACCATGGTGGAGACATTGGGTTTGAGCAGGCCCGTACCGGCGATGATCAACCCTAGGCCGACCCAGGTCATGGCGCCGGCGGGCACGGCCATCGCATAGTGCCCGCAGGCGATGAGCACGCCGCCCCACAGGACGGCGCGGTAGGTGCCGAGGATTCGGTCGGCGAGCCAGCCGCCCGCGACCGAGACGAGGTAGACCAGGGTGCCGTAGGCGGCGGTGACGGAGGCGGCGGTGTTCGAGGCCATCCCGAGGCCGCCGTGGGCCAGGGTGTCCGCGAAATACAGGACCAGGATGGCCTGCATGCCGAGGAAGGAGAACCGCTCCCACATCTCCAGGCCGAAGAGGGTGAGCAGGCCGCGGGGGTGCCCGAAGAAGGAGTGGTCGGCTGCGGTCGGCGGTCTCTCGTCGGCCGGTGCGGTCTCGGACAAGGCGCTGGCTCCAAGGTCATCAGTGTTCCGACTGCCGTTGCTGCCCCTTCCTTTCCGGGCAAAACCCGATGCTTTGGGTGATCAAGAACATACCGGGTGGAAAAGCGGGCTGCGCGGCGGCGGACGCCGACCGGACGCCGCGCGGAGCGGCCGACCGGGCACTTTGCCGGGCAGGCGGCCACGGTGATCCATACGGGACCGGATACGCTGACTTTCGGTGGAGACAGCGATACATCGACAAACCTCGTGATCGCAGGCAGACAGGAGTAACCCTCGTGACCGTCGTAGGGCCCTTCGGGCTGAGCGTGCGGGACCAGGCTCTTGAAGCCGATGTCCAGGCCGGGCTGGCCGCCGTCGAGGAGGGCCTCCTGGAGGCCACCAAAAGCGAAGTGCCATTCATCACCGAGGCCGCGCAGCATCTCGTGCGGGCGGGCGGCAAGCGGTTCCGGCCGCTGCTGGTGATGCTCGCCGCCCAGTTCGGCGACCCGTACGCGCCGGGCGTCGTGCCCTCGGCCGTCGTCGTGGAACTCACCCACCTCGCGACGCTCTACCACGACGACGTGATGGACGAGGCCGAGGTGCGGCGCGGCGTGGACAGCGCCAACGCCCGCTGGGGCAACTCCGTCGCCGTCCTGACCGGCGACTTCCTCTTCGCACGCGCCTCGCACATACTGGCCGACCTGGGCCCGGAGGCGGTGCGCATCCAGGCCGAGGCGTTCGAGCGCCTGGTCACCGGCCAGATCCTGGAGACGGCCGGCCCGAGCGACGGCCGGGACGAGGTCGAGCACTACCTCGACGTCCTGGCGGGCAAGACCGGCTCGCTGATCGCCGTCGCCGGGCGGTACGGCGCGATGATGGCCGGGGCCGACGAGGGCACGGTCGACATCCTCACCCAGTACTGCGAACGGCTCGGCATCGCCTTCCAGCTCGCCGACGACGTCCTCGACATCGCGAGCGAGGGCCACGAGTCGGGCAAGACCCCGGGTACGGACCTGCGCGAGGGCATCCCCACGCTGCCGGTGCTGCGGCTGCGCGAACAGGCCGCGGCGAGCGGTTCGGCGGACGACCGCGAGCTGGTCGAGCTGCTGAGGGGCGACCTCACGGACGACGCCCGGCTGGCGCACGTACTCGGCCGCCTCCGGGTGCACCCGGCCCTGGAGCAGGCCCGCCGCGACACGGTCCGCTACGCCCAGGACGCCCGTACGTGCCTGGCCCCGCTGCCGGACGGGTTCGCGAAGTCGGCCCTTGAGGAACTGTGCGACGCGGTGGTGCACCGCGCGGGCTGAGGCCCTGTGCGGGCACGGCCCGCTGCTGCTCGGCTGATCGGCTGATCGGCCGTACGGGCCGCACACCGCCCGCGGTCGTACGGGCCGCCCGTCGCCCGTAGATGTACGGGCCAGACGTCGTCGGTGGGCGTACGGGCCAGACCTGGCCCCCGGGCGGGCGGGGCCGCTCCTCGTCCGCGGCCGTACGGGGCCGCGCCTCTCCCACAGCCGTACGGGCCGTGGCGGAGCCGGATTCCACGGGCGTACGAACCGTGGCGGAGCCGGGGGCTCCCCCTAAGGGATCGGGGGCGAGCAGTGAGCCAACTGGGGTACCCCGTCTCCCTGATGACGAGTGGACGTCATACCGGAGGCGTACACGGAGCTGATCCCCGGGGCTGACGTTTCTTACCGGCCGTTTTGATGGGATTGGTAGCGTCACCACAGGGCGGTCGGGCGACAATGGCCCGAGGGTGGACGAGTGCAGGACGCGAGAGACCGCCGCCGACGACGGAGGTAGAGCAGATGCCACTGATCCGACCGACACACGAGACCGACGGCGCGGGCGAGGCCCAGGAGCCTCGCGCGGGGCGTCGCAAGGCGATCCGGTACGGAGTACCGGTCGCGGTCGCGGGGGTGGCGGCGGCGACGATCGGGCTGGTCCCGGCGCTCGCCAGCAGCGGCGACCCCAGCCTTCCGAAGATCACCGCCCAGGACCTGATAGCCAAGGTCGCGGCCTCCGACACCCAGCAGCTGTCCGGTTCGGTGAAGATCTCGACCGACCTGGGCCTGCCCTCGCTGCCGTCCGGCATGTCGCTCGGCGGGGACAGCGCCGGCAAGGGCGGCGGCTCCGACGCCTCCCCGACGTCCAAGCTCACCGAGCTCGCCGCCGGTACGCACACGCTGCGGGTGGCCGCCGACGGACCCGACAAGCAGCGCCTGTCGATCGTGGAGAAGGCCGCCGAGTACAGCCTGATCCACAACGGCGACCAGCTCTGGGGCTACGACAGCGGCAGCAACTCCGCCTACCACGCGACCGTTCCGAAGGATGCCTCCGGTAAGGGCAAGGGCTCCTCCGACGCGTCGAAGGGGCTGCGCGGCGCCTCCCCGCAGGAGCTCGCCAAGCAGGCGCTGGCCGCCGTGGACGACTCCACCTCGGTGTCCGTCGACGGCACGGCCAAGGTCGCCGGGCGGGACGCGTACCAGCTGTCGATCAAGCCCAAGCAGAGCGGTTCGACGATCGAGTCGATCCGGATCGCGGTCGACGCGAAGAACGGCGTGCCGCTGAAGGTCACGGTCAACCCGAAGAGCGGCGGCAAGCCGGTCGTCGACGCGGGCTTCACGAAGGTCGACTTCGGCAAGCCGGCCGCCAGTACGTTCGACTTCACGCCGCCGAAGGGCGCGAAGGTCACGGAGGCGAAGGACGCCAAGGCCGACGCCGGGCGCAAGGGCGGCTCCGGCCCCTTCACCGGCAAGGGCGCGGACAAGGCCGAGGACTGGGCCAAGAACTTCGGCGGCGCGAAGGGCGACTCCGAGGTCAACGTCACCGGCAAGGGCTGGGCCTCGGTCGCCGAGATCTCGATGCCCAAGGGCAGCGTCCCCGGCAAGAGCGGCACGGACAGCAAGGGCGGCAAGGGCAGCGGTGACGCGTCGGGCCTGATGGACTCCTTCGGCACGAAGGTGTCCGGGAAGTTCGGCTCCGGCCATGTCTTCAGCACCCGGCTGGTCAACGCCCTGCTGACGGACGACGGCAAGCTCTACGTCGGCGCGGTCGACAAGGACGCGCTGGTCAACGCGGCGAACAACGCCAAGTAGGCAGGCGCCCGCCGTTCCGCACCACTCTGCCCCGGCCGCCCGTCGGCCGGGGCAGAGTGCTCGGGGCGGGGCGGGGCGGGGCGGGGCGCGGGCAGGCCGGCGGAACGGCAGGCCGGCGGAACGGCAAGTCGGCTGGACAGCCGGGAGACGAAGGTGGAGCCCGTGAACGACGCGTCCCGACCGCACCTGGCGCCGCCGCCCGCGCGCCGGCCCGCCGCCCCGGCTCCGGTGCCGCCGGATGCCGAAGCCGTGATCGCGACGCGCGGGCTCAGCAAGCGCTATCGCGGCGGGCAGCTGGCCGTCGACGGGCTGGACCTCACCGTGCCGCGCGGCAGCGTCTTCGGGTTCCTCGGGCCCAACGGTTCCGGGAAGACGACCACGATCCGGATGCTCGTCGGGCTGATCGAGCCGACGTCCGGCGTCGCGCGCGTCCTGGGCGAGGCGATGCCGCGCGGGGGGCGGCGGGTGCTGCCGAGGGTGGGGGCGCTCATCGAGGGCCCCGCTCTCTACGCGTTCCTGAACGGCCGCGACAACCTCGCCCGGTACGACGCCGCCGACCCGACCGCCGACCCCCGTACCCGGGCCGCCCGGGTCTCCGCCGCCCTGGACCGCGTCGGCCTGGCCGCCGCCGCGGGCAAGAAGGCGCGCGCGTACTCGCTCGGCATGAAGCAGCGGCTCGGGCTGGCCGCGGCCCTGCTCCAGCCGCGCGAACTGCTCGTACTCGACGAGCCGACCAACGGCCTCGACCCGCAGGGCATGCGCGAGATCCGCACCCTGGTGCGCGAGCTGGCCGCCGAGGGCACCACCGTCTTCCTCTCCTCCCACCTCCTCGACGAGATCGAGCAGGTCTGCACGCACACCGCGGTCATGGCGCAGGGCCGGCTGCTCACCCAGGGCACGGTCGGCGAGCTGGCCGGGGCCGCCCGCGGCAGGCTGGCCGTCACCACCCCCGACACGGCGGACGCGGTGCGCGTCCTCAAGGAGCACGGAGTGAGCGACCTCGTCGTCGCCGACGACCGGATCACCGGCGAACTGCCGACGGCGGAGCCCGGCGGCGGCCCCCTCGACCTCGCCGACCTCAACGCCGCCCTGGTACGGGGTGGGGTGCGGGTGCGCGGGTTCGGCACGGAACGGGCCTCGCTGGAGGACGCCTTCGTCGCGCTCACCGGGGAGGGCTTCGATGTCGCGGGTTGACGCCGGGGCACGGGCCGGGGCCGTGCGCGCGCCCAGTCCGCTGTGGCGCCTGGGGCTGGTCCGCAGCGAGATCGGTACGACCTTCCGCCGCTGGCGGACGCTGGCGCTGCTGGCCGTGCTCGCGGCCGTACCGGTCCTGGTCGGCATCGCCGTGAAGATCCAGACGGACGACGGCGGTTCGTCGGGCGGGGGCGGCGCCGGCGGGCCCGCGTTCATCGCGCAGGTCACCAACAACGGGCTCTTCCTGGTCTTCACCTCGCTCGCCGCGACGCTCCCGTTCTTCCTGCCGATGGCGATCGGGGTGGTGGCGGGCGACGCGATCGCGGGCGAGGCGAGCTCCGGAACGCTCCGCTATCTGCTGGTCGCCCCCGCGGGCCGGACGCGCCTGCTGCTCGCCAAGTACGCGACCGTGATCGCCTTCTGCCTGGCCGCGACCCTGGTGGTCGCCGTCTCGGCGCTGGCGGTGGGGGCGCTGCTCTTCCCGCTGGGCGACGTCACCCTGATCTCCGGGACGACGGTCTCCTTCGCGGACGGCCTGCTGCGGGCCGGGGCGATCGCGGTCGCCGTCGCCGCGTCACTGGTGGGCGTCGCGGCCGTCGGCCTGTTCATCTCCACGCTCACCAACAGCGGCATCGCCGCGATGGCGGCGACCGTGGGGCTGCTGATCACCGTCCAGATCCTCGACCAGTTCCCCCAGCTGGACGCCGTACGGCCCTATCTCTTCTCGCACTACTGGCTCTCCTTCGCCGACCTCCTGCGGGACCCCGTCTACTGGGACGAGCTCCTGAAGAACCTGGGCCTCCAGGCCCTGTACGCGGCGGTCTTCGGGTCGGCGGCCTGGGCGCGCTTCACCACCCGCGACATCACGGTGTGACGCGGGCGCCGGCGGGACGGCGCGAGGGGGCCGGGGGCGAGTGGCCGCCGGCCCCGGTGCGGGTGGTTCAGAAGGTCAGCTTCCAGCTGTCGATGTAACCGGTGTCCTGCGGGCCGGTGTCCTGCACGCGGAGGTTCCAGGTGCCGTTCGCGGTCTCGGACGACGCGTCGACGGTGTACGTGGCGATGACGTTGTCGGCCGAGTCATTGCCGCTGGCGGCCTTGAGGCTGAAGGTGCGGCCGCTCGGGCCGACCAGGGCGACGGTGAGGTCGCCGCGCCAGGTGTGCTTGATGTCGACGCCCACCTTGAGGGTGGCGGGTGCGTTGCCCGGGATGCCCGTGACGGTGACGGGCGAGTCGACGGGCGCTCCGGCGTCGGGGATCTGGACGTCGGCGGTGTTCTCGAAGGTCTTGCCGGGCGGGTTGGTGGAGCCGCCGCTCAGCGACCAGACGGCGCTCGCGATGGCGTCGCTGTTGACGTCCAGGGCGGTGTCGTTGATGTTCGCCGAGGTGTCGCAGGAGCCGTGGTAGCAGCGGTCGAAGGCGCGGCCGGAGGTGCCGCCCCACTTCTGGGCCTGGGCCGCGGTCTTGATGTAGTCGGCGCCGCTGAAGAGGCCGCCGACGCGGACGCCCGCGCTCTTGAAGGGCGCGTGGTCGGAGCGGCCGTCGCCCTCGGTCTCGATCTCGGTGGGGATGTTCTTGGTGGCGTAGTAGTCCTTGAAGACCTTCTCCAGCTGCGCGTCGTCGTCGTAGACGAAGTAGCCGGGGTTGGGCGAGCCGATCATGTCGAAGTTCAGATAGCCGTCGATCTTGGAGCGCTCGGCGCCCGGCAGGTTGTTGACGTAATACCGGGAGCCGACCATGCCCAGCTCCTCGGCGCCCCACCAGGCGAACCGCAGGTGCTTGTCGGGCTTGTAGCCCTCGCGGGCGGCGGCGAGGGCGACTTCGAGTATGGCCGCCGAGCCGGAGCCGTTGTCGTTGATGCCCGGGCCCGCGGTGACGGAGTCGAGGTGCGACCCCGCGAAGATCACGTGGTTGAGGTCGCCGCCGGGCCAGTCGGCGACGAGGTTGTAGCCGGTGGCGCCGCTGGAGGTGAACTGCTGCACGGTGGTGGTGAATCCGGCGGCGTCCAGCTTGCCCTTCACATAGTCGAGGGACGCCCGGTATCCGGCCCGGCCATGGGCGCGGTTGCCGCCGTTGGAGTTCGCTATCGACTGCAACTGGGCCAGGTGCGCCTTGACGTTGGCGACCGGGATGTCGGGGGCGGCGACGGTGGGTGCCGCGACGGTGGGTGTGGTGGGCGCCGGGCCCGCGGCCGATGCGGGGGCGGTGCCGAGGAGGGCCGCGGTCGCCGCGGCGCCGACGGTGAACAGGGCGAGACCGCGGGATCTTCGGTGCAGGGGCTGTCCGGTGCTGTGAGGCATGGGGGGCTCCCAACTCTGTTGACGTGGGCATGATGCTGAGGGCGCCCCATGCCACCGTCAAGGGCGGGATTCGGACAGTGATTCCCGGATATCGGGCCCCTCGGCGGGCCCTTCGGGGCCGTTGGCGCGCGCGGTGGCGGCGTGCCCGGCCCTCGCCGCCGCCAGCTCCGCCCGCCCCTTGCGGACCGTACGCAGCGCGTCCCAGCTCAGCAGCGCCAGCGCCAGCCAGACCAGCGCGAACCCCGCCCACCGCTCGGGCGGCATCGCCTCGTGGAAGACGAGGAGCCCGAGCAGGAACTGGAGCGTCGGCGCCAGGTACTGGAGCATCCCGAGCGTGGAGAGCGGCAGCCGCACCGCCGACGCCCCGAAGAGGATCAGCGGCAGCGCGGTCGCGATGCCGCACCCCGCCAGGAGCAGCGCGTGCCCGGCCCCGTCGGAGGTGAAGGTGGACTGGCCGCGCGCCCCCAGGAAGATCAGGAAGCCGAGGGCGGGCAGGAACTGGAGGGTGGACTCGGCGGCCAGCGACTCCAGTCCGTCCAGCCCGATCTGCTTCTTGACCAGGCTGTACGTGCCGAAGGAGAACGCCAGCGTGAGCGCGATCCAGGGCAGCTTGCCGTAGCCGACGGTCAGCACGACGACGGAGATCACGCCGACGCCGACGGCCGCCCACTGCACGCGCCGCAGCCGCTCGCGCAGCACGAGCACGCCGAAGGCGATGGAGACCAGCGGGTTGATGAAGTAGCCCAGGGCCGCCTCGACGACATGGCCGCTGTTGACGCTCCAGATGTACATCCCCCAGTTCACGGAGATGACGGCCGCCGCGACCGCGACGAGCGCGAGCTTCTTCGGCCGGCGCAGCAGCGGGCGCACCCAGGACCAGCGGCGCAGCACGAGCAGGGCGAGCCCGACGGCCGCCATCGACCAGGCCATGCGGTGGGCGAGGATCTCGATCGCGCCGGAGGACTGGAGCAGATGCCAGTAGAGCGGCAGCAGTCCCCATATGCCGTAGGCGATGAGGCCGTATACGAGGCCGGTGCTGGTGTCGGATCGCGACGTCAAGAGGTCCTCCCCGGGGGACGTGGTGGCCCGTTGACGGTAGCGCCGCGGAGACCGCCTGTCAGGTGCGTTCTGTATGACGGTCGTTACCTGGGGTAGGCGGCCCGCCCGGCCTGGCTTTGGCTCCGGCCCCGTTCTCGCACGCAGCCGTTTCACCGCCCGTTCCACGTCGAAGGGCAGGATCGTCACCGTGTCCCGCAAGTGCTCCACGGACCTGGCCGACTGGTCGCCCGTGCCGCGTGCAGCGGCCGGCCCAACAGCGGGGAGTACGTGCGCTGGGGGATCGGCACGGCAGACATGCAAACGCCCGCTGTGCTCGGGGGCGTGTGACAGTCGGTGCTGGTCAGGCGCTCAGTGGCCAGCTTGGGCCGTCGGGAGTGTCGAGCCAGACCCGCTGTGCTGTGCCGCTGACGCTGACGCCGTAGCGGTCGGAGGCGGGCTTGCCGTTGCCGCGGAAGACGGCGTATGTCTCTTCGAGGTGTGTCCAAAGGCGGCGGGGGCCGGCCTCGGTCGCGGTGCCGTCCGCGTCAAGGCCGGCGATGGAGCCGTCGGGGGACCATACGCGCGCGCCGTTGGGGGCGGGGTTGTCGTCGAGGTCGTACTGCCAGACAAGGCCGGGCTCGACGATGCCGACGAGGAACCGGAAAGCGTTGTTGAAGAGCATCGCGGTGGGCAGCGTGGAGGGGCGCCCGGGTGCGTCGGAGAGTTGGGCGAGGTCGCCTTTGGGCGGGCCGGTCTCTTCACCGTGGCGTAGCGGCATGAATGCGGCGGTGCCGATGAACCGGCCCTCTGCGGTGCGGGGGCCGGTGCGATGGATGCGGGCGAGTCCGAGACCGAGCGGGGCCAGAATGAGCCCGCCGTCGGCGAGCTGGTCGAGCCACGCCGGGGGCACGGATTCGATGCCGCACGTTGCCAGGATGCACCCGTACGGGGCCGCGGCGGCGTGGCCGTGCACACCGTCGCCGGTGATGACGCGCGGTCGGTATCCGGCCTTGGCGAGGCGCTCGCGGGCGGGCTCGGTCAGCTCATCCGTCAGGTCGACGGTCGTCACGTGCTGCTCACCGAGACGGTGCGCGAGCAGGGCCGAGTTGTAGCCGGTGCCCGTGCCGATTTCGAGCACGGTGGTGTCGTTGTCGGCGATGTTGAGGGCTTCGAGCATTTCCGCCATGAGCGAGGGGACAGTGCTGGACGAGGTCGGGGCACCGTCGGTGCGTTGCGTGATGAGGGTGCGGTCGGCGTAGACGCCGGCGAGCCATTCCTCGCGGGTGTCGGGGTCGTCTCCGCTGACGCGGCGCCCGCTGTTGTCGTAGTAGGCGGGTACGAAGACGTGGCGGGGGACGTGCTCGAACGCGTCGCGCCATGCCGGGGTGACGAGGTCGCCGGAGTCGCTGAGGGCTTGGGCGAGTTCGACCCGCAGCGCGGCGGCCCGCTCGTCGAGTCCGGGGTCGGGAGCGGGGTTCGTCATGCGGTGGTGCCTTTCTCGAAGAGGTCGGCGAGCGCGTGCGTGATGGGTTCGCGGGTGCGGTCGATCCATGCCCACTGGCCGTTGGCGTTCACGTCGATGAGGTGGTGGGTGCCCTTGCTGTCGACGATCAGGTCGAGGGCGGCGAAGACGAGGCCGAGACGGTCCAGCAGGGTGCGCATGCCGTCGGCGACGGCGACGGGCAGCTCGGCGGGGCCGTAGCTGAGGCTCTCTGCGTCGCGGCGCCAGTCGAGGCGGGCGGGCCCATCGGGTGCGTGGACGGCGACGGGGAACAACTGGCCGTCGACGACGGTCACGCGGACCTCGTACGCCTTGTCGGTGATTTCCCGTTGGAACAGATGGGTGGTCAGTGCGATTCGGGGGTCGCTCCACTGCTCGCGCGGTACGCGGCGGGTGTAGAGCTGTCCACGCTGTCCGCCCTCGGTGTGCACGATGCCGCCGAGGACTTTGGTCACGATGTGCCCGCCGCATCGTTCGGCGAACGGGGGGACGTCGTCGGGGTTGTTGGTGATCAGTGTCTCCGGTACATGGAGGCTGACCTCGATGGCGGCGGCAAGCTGGCGGGGTTTGGTGCAGTCCGCGTTGCGCTCGGGCCGGTTGACCCATAGGACGTCGGGCAGCGAGCCGAGCACACCGGATACGGCGCGTTTGGCCTGTGAGGCGGCGAAGTCCTGCTCGGGGCCGCTCATGGTGTCGGGAAAGGCGAAGCGGGTGGGCTTGCGCCACCACACCGCGCACAGCTCGGACAGGTCGATTCCGTGTGTGCGGCCGTGCATCTGCCCGCCCCATCGGCCATCGGGCCGCAGTTCGGCGGACAGGGCCGAGGCAGTCGGGAAGTCGGCAAGGTCCGTACGCCAGAACGGTACGCCGCGGCGGTTGAGCTCGCGCAGGACGTAATCGGCGGTCGGGTCGAGGGCGTAGGTCACGACGAGCACGCGCGGCGGCGCCGCGCCGCGCGTGCTCTGCCCGTAGGCGTGAGTCATCAGTCGTCGTTCTCGTCGTGATCGACGGCGATCGCGTCCTTGCCGTCCGACGGGGTGTTGCATGCCGTACCGGCCATGCACTCGACATCGAGGGCAACCTGCCCGTCGGCGAGGGAGAGCTGCGAGACCGGGTCGACGGCGACCGCGGGGCGACGGCCGGGGGTAACCAGGGAGGTCAGCGCATCCAGCCCGAACGGCCGGGTAGCGAGCGGGCCGGCAGGCTCGGTTCGGATCGCGTGAGACAGGGTCGGAACTCGTTCAGTGGGTACAGACATGCCGTGTGTTCCCTTCGCTCAGTCTTGCGGATCGGTTGGCGTGTGCGGTGGTGCACCGCCCCGAACAACGAGCCTGTGAACAAGCCGAGTTGTCCGAGGCGGGGACTGAGTCGTCACCAGTTGGCGACGGCGATCGCGGGGTCGTAGTCGATACCAGCCGTGGCCAGGGCGGCGGCGGTGCCCGAGGCGCGGCGGAGCGGTTGCCCTCACCAGATGTCAAGGCAGGCGATGGAGTAGCGCATTGTGTAGTCGCGTCCTCTTGACTCGGTCGCTGGCGACGTTCTGTCCCGGCGGCCGGTGCTACGACTCCATCGGGGCGCTTTGCCGTCGAGTCCGGAACGCGGCCTCGTACTCGGCGTGCCGTCCGAGCCCGACCTCGGCGCGGCGTGCGTCGAGGTGGTCCGGGTCGGCGACGTCCCACAGGCGAGTGCCGTGACCGTCGCCGGTGTCGAGGTACTGCGTGCCGAACAGTTGCGGTTCTCGCTGGTGCATGAGGCACCGGTCGGTGAGGTACGCGAGGTGCCATGCGGGTGCCTCGCCGCGGGCGACGGCGTCGCGGAGCATGTTCAAGGCTCTCAGCTGAAAGTCGAGTTCTGCGTGCTGGGCGATGAGCCATGCCGCGGTTGTGGCCTGCTCGCCGACGAGGGAGAGGCCGGGCCATCCGTACTCGTCGAGGATACGGGCAAGAGCGGCGGTGTTGTCGGTGTCGACGGTGCGCATCAGGTCGCCGTCGGGAGCGACGCTCGGACAGTTCTCGCGTACGCCGCGGGCGTGTTGGTCGGTGGCCATGCGGCGCAGCAACTCGTCGGCGACGGCGGGATACTGCGTCGGTGTGGGGTCGGGCATGGCTCTGTCCCTCTCTGCCTACCTGGCGGGCGGTCGGCGGGTGGCCGATGAAGAGTGCAGCCACTGACGGGCTGCGGTGGCACGGTCGTGCTGTTCCTCGGGTACGACGATGCGCCGCTCTCTTCGGGGAACGCCGACCGCGGGCTGCCGGCGGACGACAGCGTTCGCCGGCACATATACGCGGGTGACCTCGATGTGGACCGAGCGGCCGACTACGTAGGCGTTGCCGTCCTCGAACTCAAGTCGCTTACGCCTGCCGGCGAGCTCCCGCACATCGGCGACGGCGTGCGGGATGCCGCCTACGGCGATCACGTCGCGAGGCCGGACACTGTCGGCGGCAATGGTCACGGTCTGCACGAGTGGATCAGGCATACGGAGCCCTTCGCTGGGGAGGTGAGGCATGCGCCCCTACCGCAGGCGGTCGGGCCGCATAGGCGGAGCTCGACCGGGGCCATCACGGCAGGGGCGGGGGTGGGGGCGCAGCTCAACTGTCATAACTCCAAGATCAGCCGTGTTGAGCTCGCGAGGCGGGCCTGCACGCGCAAGGACTTTGACGCCTTCATGGAGCTGTACGAGGTTGACGAGGAGAAGCGCGCGGAGCTCGCCGAGTTGATGGTCCGGGGCAAACAGCGCATCCCGCCGTGGTGGCAGGCGTACGCGGATGTGATCTCCGCGAACTACGCCGAATTTCTGGCCTACGAGTCGGAAGCGGTCCGCTGTCTTGAGTACCAACCGCTACTCATTCCGGGACTGTTGCAGACGGACAGCTACGCCCGCGCGATCACCGGTCCGGGCTTCGCTGCTCTCGGCCCTGACCAGGTCGACAGCCTTGTCGAGGTTCGGATGCGTCGGCAGGAGCGCCTGCGCGATGATGAGACGCTGACGCTCGACGCTGTAGTTACCGAGGCCGCGCTGCGCCTGCAAGTGGGCGGAGCGGAAACTATGCGGGCTCAGCTTCGCCACCTCGCCGAAGTCGCATCACTCCCGAACGTGACATTCCGCGTGATTCCCTTCGAGGCGGGGGAGAACGGGGCAAGCACGGGAGCTTTCACGCTCTTCAGCGATGGGCAGGAGAGTGATGCAGACGTAGCCTTTATGGAGTCGACGGAAGCGACCACCTTCCGGGATGATGCGCTCGGGCTACGCCGCCTGAACCGCCTGTTCAGCAACCTGGCTGGGGCCGCGCTGTCGGAGCAGGACACTGTGAAGCTGGTCGAACGTATCGAGAAGGAACGGTGAGATGAACGAGCCGGCCGACCTGTACGCGGTCGACCTCGCGCGCGCCGCGTGGCGTAAGAGTTCCTACACGGCGAACAACGGCAATTGCGTCGAGGTCGCCCGCATCCCCACCATGCCCGGTGTCGCTGTACGCGACTCCAAGAACGTGGACATTCCAGCGGCGCGCGTCTCCCGCGCGGCGTGGTCTTCCTTCGTGGCTGCTGTCGATGACGACACGCTGGCAGGCTGATGACAGGCGAGCGAGCGAAAGCCGAGCTGTACGCGTTGGATCTTTCCAGCGTGACGTGGCTCAGCGCGCCGGACAGTGACGCGCGCGATCGCATCGAGATCGCCAAACTTCCCGGTGGAGCTGTCGCTATGCGAAACCCGGCGGACCCGGCCGGAACAGTGCTGCGGTATACCGCAGCCGAGTGGGAAGCCTTCACCCTTGGCGTGCGCGACGGCGAGTTCGATCTGTCGCCGGACCACTGACAACCGGAACAAGACGCAGAAAGGCGCCCCCTGTACGGCCCTTGCTCAGGCCGTACAGGGGGCGCTGTTGTCCAGTGGGCGAGCTGCCAGGGAGATCAGAGCGTCGGTGCCCGCGGCGCTCTGCACGGCGACCTGCGCGACGCGCGGCCCGAAGTTCTCGCGGGCGGTAGGCGAGACGGTCGCGGGCGGGGAGCGCGGCGTCGTCGGTGTCGGCCATGCCCTCATGGCAGCGGGTGCCGGTGCGAGACGTCGGTAGACGCCCCGCACCGGCACCCGTGAGAGCCCGTACGGATCAGCCGTCAGCCGACGACCGTCCAGGTGTCGTTGCCGGCGAGGAGGGACGCCAGGTCGCCCTTGCCGTTCTGCACGACGGCCGCTTCCAGCTGGTCGGACATCTGGGTGTCGTAGACCGGCCGGTCGACGCTGCGCAGCACGCCGATCGGCGTGTGGTGCAGGGTGTCGGGGTCGGCGAGGCGGGAGAGGGCGAACGCGGTGGTCGGGGACTCGGCGTGCGCGTCGTGGACCAGGATCCGCTCGGCGTTGTCCGCCGTGACCTCGACGACCTTCAGATCGCCGGTGGCCTGGTCCCGGACGACGCCCTTGGCACCGTCGGCGCCGAACCGGATCGGCTGCCCGTGCTCCAGCCGGATCACCGCCTCCTCGGCCTGCTGCTTGTCCTTGAGGACCTCGAAGGCGCCGTCGTTGAAGATGTTGCAGTTCTGGTAGATCTCCACCAGCGCGGTACCGGGGTGGGCGGCCGCCTCGCGCAGCACCGAGGTGAGGTGCTTGCGGTCCGAGTCGACCGTACGGGCCACGAAGGAAGCCTCGGCGCCGATCGCCAGCGAGACCGGGTTGAACGGCGCGTCGAGGGAGCCCATCGGCGTCGACTTGGTGATCTTCCCGACCTCGGAGGTCGGGCTGTACTGGCCCTTGGTGAGGCCGTAGATCCGGTTGTTGAAGAGCAGGATCTTGAGGTTCACATTGCGCCGCAGCGCGTGGATGAGGTGGTTGCCGCCGATGGACAGGGCGTCTCCGTCACCGGTGACGACCCAGACGGAGAGGTCGCGGCGGGAGGAGGCGAGGCCGGTGGCGATGGCCGGGGCGCGGCCGTGGATGGAGTGCATCCCGTAGGTGTTCATGTAGTACGGGAAGCGGGAGGAGCAGCCGATGCCCGAGACGAAGACGATGTTCTCCTTCGCCAGGCCGAGTTCGGGCATGAAGCCCTGCACGGCGGCGAGGATGGCGTAGTCGCCGCAGCCGGGGCACCAGCGCACTTCCTGATCGGACTTGAAGTCCTTCATGGACTGCTTGGCCTCGGCCTTGGGCACCAGGGAAAGCGCTTCCGTCGTCGCTGAGCCCTCCGACAGCGTCTCAGTCATTGATGGCCTCCTTGAGCACATCGGCGAGTTGCTCGGCCTTGAACGGCATCCCGCTGACCTGGGTGTAAGAGCGGGTTTCGACCAGGAACCTCGCCCGCAGCAGGGTGGCGAGCTGGCCGAGGTTCATCTCCGGCACGACGACCTTGTCGTAGCGCTTCAGCACCTCGCCGAGGTTGGCCGGGAAGGGGTTGAGGTGGCGCAGGTGGGCCTGGGCGACGGTGTGGCCCTCGGTCCGCACCCGGCGGACCGCCGCGGTGATCGGCCCGTACGTCGAGCCCCAGCCGAGCACGAGGGTGTCGGCCTCGCCGGTGGGGTCGTCCACGTCGAGGCCGTCGACCGCCACGCCGTCGATCTTGGCCTGCCGGGTGCGGACCATGAAGTCGTGGTTGGCGGGGTCGTAGGAGATGTTGCCGGTGCCGTCCTGCTTCTCGATGCCGCCGATGCGGTGTTCGAGGCCGGGCGTGCCGGGCACGGCCCAGGGCCGGGCGAGGGTCTCGGGGTCGCGCTTGTACGGCCAGAAGACCTCGGTGCCGTCCGCCAGTTGGTGGTTGGGCCCGTGGGCGAACCGCACCCGCAGGTCCGGCAGTTCCCCGACGTCCGGCACCCGCCACGGCTCGGAGCCGTTGGCGAGGTAGCCGTCGGAGAGCAGGAAGACCGGGGTGCGGTAGGCGAGCGCGATACGGGCCGCGTCGATGGCCGCGTCGAAGCAGTCCGCCGGGGTCTTCGGGGCCACGATCGGCACCGGGGCCTCGCCGTTGCGCCCGTACATCGCCTGGAGCAGGTCGGCCTGTTCGGTCTTGGTGGGCAGCCCGGTGGAGGGGCCGCCGCGCTGGATGTCGACGACCAGCAGCGGCAGTTCGAGGGAGACGGCGAGTCCGATGGTCTCGGACTTGAGCGCCACGCCCGGGCCGGAGGTGGTGGTGACGGCCAGCGAGCCGCCGAAGGCCGCGCCGAGCGCCGCGCCGATGCCGGCGATCTCGTCCTCGGCCTGGAAGGTGCGCACGCCGAAGTTCTTGTGCCGGGACAGCTCGTGCAGGATGTCCGAGGCCGGGGTGATCGGGTACGAGCCGAGGTAGAGCGGCAGGTCCGCCTGGCGGGAGGCGGCGATCAGCCCGTAGGCGAGCGCCAGGTTGCCGGAGATGTTGCGGTAGGTGCCGGCCGGGAAGGCGGCGGTGGCGGGGGCCACCTCGTAGGAGACGGCGAAGTCCTCGGTGGTCTCGCCGAAGTTCCAGCCCGCCCGGTACGCGGCGACGTTGGCCTCCGCGATCTGCGGCTTCTTCGCGAACTTCTTGCGCAGGAAGGACTCGGTGCCCTCGGTCGGCCGGTGGTACATCCACGACAGCAGGCCGAGCGCGAACATGTTCTTGGAGCGCTCCGCCTCCTTGCGGGGAAGCCCGAACTCCTTGAGCGCCTCGATCGTCAGTGTCGTCAGCGGCACCGGGTGGACGTTGTACGCCTCCAGCGAGCCGTCCTCCAGCGGGCTGGTGGCGTAGCCGACCTTCGCCATCGGGCGCTTGGTGAACTCGTCGGTGTTGACGATGATCTCCGAGCCGCGCGGCACGTCCGCGATGTTCGCCTTCAGGGCGGCCGGGTTCATGGCCACCAGCACATTGGGCGCGTCGCCCGGCGTGAGGATGTCGTGGTCCGCGAAGTGCAGCTGGAAGCTGGAGACGCCGGGCAGGGTGCCGGCGGGCGCCCGGATCTCGGCGGGGAAGTTCGGCAGCGTGGACAGGTCGTTGCCGAACGACGCGGTCTCGGAGGTGAACCGGTCACCCGTGAGCTGCATACCGTCACCCGAGTCCCCCGCGAACCGGATGATCACTCGGTCGAGTTGGCGCACCTCTTTGCCGCCCGCCCCGCCGGGTTTGTGCTGCCCGGTGAGGGACTGGGACTCGCTCTGCTGTTCGGCTGGTTCGGCCTGCTCGGCCGGGCTACTGACCTGGCTGGTCACTGCTACGGACCTCCCTAGAGGCGGTGGCTGCACGCGGTGATGTCGACCGGTGTTCCCACAGCCATCGTACGGGCGTAAGGGTGACCTTCCCTGGGCGGATCACCTGCCGATTGCAGGCACCAGATGCCGTTCTGTCATGGTTTGCCATGCTCTGCTCGCCCTCCGAGCCCTCCTCTGGAGACGCCCCCCGCTCCGTCTTTGGTTCTACGACCTTGGTGCTCGACCCGCACACCATCGGCCGCCGACCGGTGCGGCGGCCGGGGCGTCAGTTCTTGAGGTAGGTCAGCACCGCCAGTACGCGGCGGTGATCCCCGTCACTCGGCGACAGCCCCAGCTTCAGGAAGATGTTGGAGACGTGCTTCTCCACCGCGCCGTCGCTGACCACCAACTGCCGGGCTATGGCCGAGTTCGTACGTCCTTCGGCCATCAGACCCAGCACCTCGCGCTCCCGCGGCGTGAGCCCGGCCAGCACGTCCTGCTTCCGGCTGCGGCCCAGCAACTGCGCGACGACCTCCGGGTCCAGCGCGGTGCCGCCCTCCGCCACCCGCACCACCGCGTCCACGAACTCACGCACTTCGGCTACCCGGTCCTTGAGGAGGTAGCCGACGCCGCGGCTGGATCCGGCCAGCAACTCCGTCGCGTACTGCTCCTCGACATACTGCGACAGCACCAGTACGCCCAAGCCGGGATGGTCCCGGCGCAGCCGCACCGCGGCCCGTACGCCCTCGTCGGTGTGGGTGGGCGGCATGCGGACGTCGGCGACCACCACATCCGGCAGCTCGCCCTCGGCCGCGAACTCCTCGATGGCCTTGAGCAGCGCCTCCGCGTCGCCCACCCCCGCCACCACGTCGTGTCCGCGGTCGGTCAGCAACCGGGTGAGTCCCTCCCGAAGCAGCACCGAATCCTCGGCGATGACCACCCGCACGCTGTCCTCCACGATGTACGTCCCCCCATGCTTGGCATGTCCCCCCAAGCATCGCAGGATTCCGCCTCGGAACGGGACGCTCCGAGGCGGAATCCAAGGAAGTGGGGCGGGAGAGGCGTTGGCTTCTCCGTACGGACGCGCCGATTCACTCGGCGGCGCCGGGCGGGCCCTCCGCTCGGCGGGGCCGCCGTGCCCGGCCGCGGCGGGCGGTCCGGGGACAGCCGCGCCAGGGCGGTCCGACAAGCCGCGCCGGGGCGGTTTCGGGGCCGGCCGCGCCGGGGCGGTCCGGGGCCGGCCGCGCCGGGGCCCGGGGTCAGCGCCAGGGCAGTTCGGCCGTGACGACCGTCGGGCCGCCGGCGGGGGAGACCACCACCAGCAGGCCGTCCACGGCGTCGAGCCGTTCGGCGAGCCCCGCCAGGCCGCTGCCCTTCTCGGTCGACGCGCCGCCTCTGCCGTCGTCGCGGACCTGGAGCATCAGCCGGCTCTCCGACCGCCACACATCGACGTTCGCGGTGCGGGCGCCGCTGTGCTTGCTGATGTTCTGGAGCAGTTCGGAGACGGTGAAGTACGCGCTGCCCTCGATGGCCGCCGCGGGCCGGGACGCCAGGTCCACGTCGACGCTCACCGGCACCGTGCACCGCGCGGCCAGCGCGGACAGGGCCGGGCCGAGGCCGCGGTCGGTGAGGATCGCGGGGTGGATGCCGCGGGCGAGATCGCGCAGTTCCTGGAGGGCGATCTTCACCTCGCCGTGGGCCTCGTCGACCATGCGGGCGGCGGCCTCCGGGTCCTCCTCCAGCTTCTCCTTGGCGAGGCCGAGGTCCATGGCGAGGGCGACGAGCCGGGCCTGCGCGCCGTCGTGCAGGTCGCGTTCGATGCGGCGCAGGTCGGCGGCGGCGGTGTCGAAGACCACGACGCGGTCCGACTCCAGCTCCGTGACGCGGGACGCCATCCGGGACGGGCCCAGCAGCCCCAGCACCAGCAGCCGGTCCACCTGCGCCAGGCCGCGGATCACCCACGGGGTGCCGAGGACGACGACGAGCCCGATGGCGCTGGTGACGGCGAGCTCGAAGGGGTTGTCGAGGTAGAAGTGGGTGCCGCCGCTCTCCCCGTACAGCTGGATGCCCGGCTGGCCCCAGTAGTGCGGGTACATCCACTGGTACGTCGGGTAGAGGAAGACCGTCCAGCCGAGGGCCCAAAGGATCAGCGATGCGACGGACGACGCCATCGCCCACGGCAGGTGCAGCAGCGCGTAGAGCAGATGGCGCCAGGAGACGCCGCTCTTGAGCACCGCGCCGATCCAGGCCATCGGCCCGGTGCGGCCCTCCGCCGGGCGCAGCGGCTCCGGGGAGCCGACGTCCAGCCGCAGCAGGGCGCGGGCACGGGTCCGTTCGACGGCGCCCAGCGCCCGGCACCCGATGAGCCCGGCGGCGAGCACCGGGACGCCGATGAAGGTGATCAGCAGACCCGCGCCCACGCTGAGCATCACGACCGCGTAGACGAAGCCGACGAGGGCTATCGGGAAGCTCAGCTGAAGGTAGAGGAACTCGCGCCAGGTGCGGCCCTCCAGCGGCGCGCGCAGCACGGCGGGCACCCGGTGGGCGCGGGCAGGCGGCCCGTAGCCGCCGCCGTGGCCGTCGTCGCCGTGGTCGGGATACCCGCCGCGACCGCCCTGACCGACGTACGCGCCGTGATCGATGGCCATCTGTCTGTCCGATCTCCAAGGTCTTCGTGACCGTTGCTGTTGCTGTTGCTGTTCGTAGCTGTTCGCGGCTGTGCGAGTGGCCGCGGCCGCCGCCGGCCCCCGGATATCCGTACCGGTTCACCTAGGCTCTACGCTCCCCGATCACCGCGCGGAGGGCCATGGAGCGTGTCGGCGTCCAGGGGGTGGGGCTGGCCCTACCACGGGCCCGGAGGCCCGCCGCCTCCGATCAGCCCGCCGCGCGCTCCCGCCACGGCAGTTCGGCCGTGACGACCGTGGGCCCGCCGGCCGGTGAGTCCACCACGAACAGCCCGTCCACCGAGCCGAGCCGCTCGGCGAGCCCCGCCAGGCCGCTGCCCTTCGCCGTGGAGGCGCCGCCCCGGCCGTCGTCCCGGACCTGGAGCATCAGCCGGTTCCGCGACCGCCACAGCTCGACGTTCGCGGTACGGGCGCCGCTGTGCTTGCTGATGTTCTGGAGCAGCTCGGAGACCGTGAAGTAGGCGATGCCCTCGACGGCCGGCGCGGGGCGCGCCGCGAGATCCACCGATACGCCCACCGGCACCGTGCACCGCCCCGCGACCGACGACAGCGCCGGGCCGAGGCCGCGGTCGGTGAGGAGCACGGGGTGGATGCCGCGGGCGAGGTCGCGCAGCTCCTGGAGGGCGACCTTCACCTCGCCGTGGGCCTCGTCGACCATGCGGGCCGCGGCCTCCGGGTCCTCCAGCAGCTTCTCCTTGGCGAGGCCGAGGTCCATGGCGAGGGCGACGAGCCGGGCCTGGGCCCCGTCGTGCAGGTCGCGTTCGATGCGGCGCAGATCGGCGGCGGCGGTGTCGAAGACCACCCCGCGGTCCGACTCCAGCTCCTCGATCCGCTGCTCCAGCTCGTTCGAGGGGGAGAGCAGCCCCCGGACCATCACCCGGTCCGCGTTGGTCAGCCAGCGCGCCACGAAGCCCAGCACCGGCCAGCCGACGATCAGCGTCAGGAGCGTGACGACGAACGTGAAGATGCCCCATGGCAATCGTATGAACAAATACAGCGTGGACCGCCAGCCCACCGGGTCCTTCAGCGCCGTCCACAGCCAGGAGAAGAACCCCCGGCCCGGGCGCTGCCGCCGCAGCGGGCTCGGCTCCTCGACCCACAGCCCCAGCAGCGCCCGCGCCCGGGACCGCTCCGTCCGGCCCAGCCCCCGGGCCCCCGACAGCCCCAGCGCGAGCAGCGGCAGCCCGATCACGGTGACGGACAGCGCCACGCCCGCGTACAGCCACATGGACACATACACGAAACCGACGAGGGCCATGGGCAGATTGACGAGCAGATGCGCGACTTCCCGCCACGTCTGCCGGTTGAAGGCGAGAAAGGCGGGGGGCAGCCGGTCCTCGCCGATAGCGCTGTCGTCGGTGGCGCTGTCATCAACGGCACGAGCGTCTCTACTGCTGGCGGTCATACCGATAAGCCTGCCGGGCCGTCCGGCCCCGCGCCATGGGGTTCGTTGGCGGGCGGAAGTAGGGATAACCCCACCTTCACGGTGACAGGGCGGCTCACGGGATAGCGGCCAGGGCCTAGAATCCCGTGCGTACAGATCGTCGAATGCGGATGCGCAGCAGCAAAGGGAGCGAGGGGCGGACGTGCCGGAGACGACCGTACGCACCGCCGACGCCGGGGTCCGGCTCGCGGCCGGCTACTTCCACAGCTACTCGGTCGTCGGTCTGCTGGCCGTGGTCGGCGTGCTCTTCGTCGCGGTGGCCTTCGCGTCCGGGCGGCTGCTGCGGCCGGTCGTGCCGACGCGCGAGAAGATGCTGACGTACGAGTGCGGCGTGGACCCGGTCGGCGAGGGCTGGGCGCACACCCAGGTCCGCTACTACGTCTACGCCTTCCTGTATGTGATCTTCGCCGTCGACTCGATCTTCCTGTTCCCGTGGGCGACGGTCTTCGCCGCGCCCGGATACGGCGGCACCACGCTCGTGGAGATGTTCATCTTCCTCGGCTTCCTCGCCGTCGGCCTGATGTACGCATGGAAGAAGGGCGTCCTCGAATGGACGTGACACCCGCACCGGTGGACCTCCCCGAGCCGCGCAGGCTCGGGACGCTGGCCCGCCTCGCCCCCGAGCCCATGAAGGTGGTCCTCAACTGGGGCCGCCGCTACAGCCTGTGGGTCTTCAACTTCGGGCTGGCCTGCTGCGCGATCGAGTTCATCGCCGCCTCCATGGCGCGCCACGACTTCATCCGGCTGGGCGTGATCCCCTTCGCGCCCGGACCGCGGCAGGCCGACCTCATGATCGTCTCGGGCACGGTCACGGACAAGATGGCCCCGGCCGTCAAGCGCCTGTACGAGCAGATGCCCGAGCCCAAGTACGTCATCTCCTTCGGCGCCTGCTCCAACTGCGGCGGCCCGTACTGGGACTCGTACTCCGTCACCAAGGGCGTCGACCAGATCATCCCGGTCGACGTGTACGTACCGGGCTGCCCGCCCCGGCCGGAGGCGCTGCTCCAGGGCATCCTCAAGCTCCAGGAGAAGATCGCCCGCGAGTCGCTGGCCGAGCGCTACGCCACGGACGGCCCCTCCGGGGCCGCGCTCCGCAGCGGCCTCGTCACGCCACCGCCGCCCCCGGCCTCCGCCGACCCGGAAGCCACCCCACCGACCGGGGAAGCCGAGAGATGACAGCCCCCGAGCCCGAGAACACCCCCGACGGCCAAGGGCCGGCCGGCCCGGACGACGAGACCGCTCCCGGGGCTGTCGCGCCCGGCGCTTCCGGCGACGCCGGCTCCGGGGCTGTCGCTTCCGGCGGCTCCGGGGCCCCTGTGACGGGTGAGGCGGTGCCCGAGTCGGTGCCCGAGGCGCTGCCGCCCGTCGGCTGGCTGCCGAGGCCGGCGGAGGAACTGTTCGGCGAGGGCGCCACCGCCGAGGAGGCGTACGGGCTGCTGACCGTCGACGTGCCGTCCGCCGCCTGGCTCACCGCCCTCGAAACGGCGCGGTCCGCCCTCGGCTGTACGTACTTCGACTGGCTCAGCGCGGTCGACGAACCGGGCACGGGCTTCCGCGTCTGCGCCCATGTGGTGGCGCTCGGGGCCGCGTCCGGTGCGACCGGCTCCGGCGGGGCCGCGTCCGGCGATGTCCCCTCGGGCGGTTCGGACGCACCGGCCTCCCGCGCGACGGCGCCCGGTGCCGGTGGCGGCTCGTTGCGGCGGTTGCTCGTACGGACCACCGTCCCGCATGAGGCTCCCGCGCTGCCCACCGCTGTCGGTGTGTACGCCGGAGCGGAGTGGCACGAGCGCGAGACGCACGAGATGTTCGGCGTGGACTTCACCGACCACCCCCACCTCGTCCCCCTGCTGCTGCCCGACGGCTTCGAGGGGCACCCGCTGCGCAAGGACTTCGTGCTCGCGGCGCGGGTCGCGAAGGCGTGGCCCGGGGCCAAGGAGCCGGGGGAGTCGGAGCACGGGGGGCCGAAGCGTCGGCAGATGCTGCCGCCCGGCGTGCCCGACCCCAACGAGTGGGGCCCCCTCAAGGGGCAGTTGCCGCCCGCTCCCGCCCGCCCGGCACGCGGCGCCCGCGCGGCCGGTGCCGGGGCGCGGGGCGGTGCCGCTGGTGCCAGTGCCGGTGCCGCTGGTGCCGGTGCTGAGCGTCCGGCCCGGCGCACCCGCAGCGTGAGCGCGGGTTCGGCGAGCCAGCAGACCGAGACGCCAGGGACGCCGGAGGCGTCGGAGACCCCCGCGAGCCCGCCCGCCGAGCGGCCCGCGCGGCCCGTACGGCGCTCGCGGTCCGCGTCCGAGGGTTCGGCCAGTCAGCAGCCTTCGGAGTCGCCATCGGAGCGGCCGTCCGAGCCGCCTTCGGAGTCGCCGGAGCAGTCGGCGACGCCCGTACAGCCCGCCGCGCCGGAAGGTTCCTCCGAAGGCTCCTCCGACGCGCCGTGGCACAACGCCCGCCCGGCATTCGAGGAGCCCGCGCGCGAGAAACGCGACAGCGGGAAACGCGACGACCCGCAGGACCCGACCCAACCGCCGACGGAGCCGGACACAGGAGGTGAGAAGCCGTGAACGACACCCTCGACGTGGTCGTACGCCTGCTCGCCGTCTTCGTCGCCTTCCTCGTCCTCCCGCTCGTCGTCGGCCAGACCGAGCACAAGGTGATGGCGCACATGCAGGGCCGCCTCGGCCCGATGTACGCCGGCGGCTTCCACGGCTGGGCGCAGCTCGTCGCGGACGGCGTGAAGTTCGCGCAGAAGGAGGACATCGTCCCGACGGGTGCGGACCGGCGGATCTTCCAGCTCGCCCCGGCCGTGGCCCTGCTCCCGTATCTGCTCGTGCTCGTCGCGATCCCGATCGGCCCGGGGAACCAGGTCGGCCAGTCCATCGACGCGGGCATCTTCTTCGTGCTGGCCGTGATGGGCGTCGGCGTCCTCGGCTCGATGATGGCGGGCTGGGCGTCCGCCAACAAGTTCTCCCTGCTCGGCGGCCTGCGCACCGCCGCGCAGCTGCTGGCGTACGAGCTCCCGATGGTTCTCGCCGCCGCCTCCGTGGCGATGGCGGCGGGCACGGTCTCGCTGCCCGGCGTCCTCGACGCCTTCCACTGGTGGTGGGTGCCGTGGCAGATCGTCGGCGGGCTCGTCTTCTTCACGGCCGGGCTCGCGGAGCTGCAACGGCCGCCGTTCGACATGCCGGTCGCCGACTCCGAGATCATCTTCGGCGCGTACACCGAGTACACGGGTCTGCGCTTCGCGCTCTTCCTGCTCTCCGAGTACGCCGGGATCGTCGTGCTCTGCGGTCTGACCACCGTGCTCTTCCTCGGCGGCTGGCACGGCCCGTTCGGCGGCGACGGCCTCGGCTGGCTGTGGACGCTGCTCAAGACGGCCGTCCTCGCCTTCGTCGTCATCTGGCTGCGCGTCAGCTATCCGCGGCTGCGCGAGGACCAGTTGCAGAAGCTCGCCTGGACCGTGCTCATCCCGCTCGCCCTCGCGCAGATCGCGCTCACCGGCATCGTCAAGGTGGTGATCCAGTAATGGCCGAGCCCCAGCCGCCCGTACCGTCGGGGGCCTCCGTGCAGCCGGCCCGGTCGCGCATCCCGGGCAGCGGCCTCGCCAAGGGCCTCGCCGTCACCCTCCGCACGATGACCCGGCGCACGGTCACCGCGCAGTACCCCGACGCGCAGCCCGACCTGCCGCCCCGCACCCGCGGCGTGATCGGCCTGTTCGAGGAGAACTGCACGGTCTGCATGCTGTGCGCGCGCGAATGCCCGGACTGGTGCATCTACATCGACTCCCACAAGGAGACGGTGCCGCCCGCGGCCCCCGGCGGGCGCGAGCGCAGCCGTAACGTCCTGGACCGCTTCGCCATCGACTTCTCGCTGTGCATGTACTGCGGTATCTGCATCGAGGTGTGCCCGTTCGACGCGCTCTTCTGGTCCCCGGAGTTCGAGTACGCGGAGACCGACATCCACGAGCTGACGCATGAGCGGGACAAGCTCCGCGAGTGGATGTGGACGGTTCCGGCGCCGCCCGCGCTGGACCCCGCGGCCGAGGAGCCGAAGGAGATCGCGGCGGCCCGTAAGGCGGCCGAGAAGCTCGCGGCCCAGGCGGCCAAGGCCGAGGCGGAAGCCGCCCAGGCGGCACAGGCCGAAGCCGAGGCCGCCGGAGCCGAGGCAGCCGAAGCCGAGGCCAATGAAGCCCAGGCCGCCGGAGCTGCGGACGCCGACGCCGACGCCGAAGCCCCGGCGGCGGAGCCGCCCGCCGCCGACGGAGACCGGACCCGGGAGGGGGACGCGTGACGCTCGCCGCCGCCGGACACGGCTTCCTGTCACCGACCGGCGTCGAGATCGCCTTCCTCCTGGTCGGCATCGCGACGCTCGGCGCGGCCCTCGTCGCCGTCACCACCAAGCAGCTCGTGCACGCCGCGCTGTGGCTGGTCGTGGCGCTCGGCGGGCTCGCCGTGGAGTACCTCCTCCTGACCGCCGAGTTCATCGCCTGGGTTCAGGTCCTGATCTACGTCGGTTCCGTCGTGGTCCTCCTCCTCTTCGGGCTGATGCTCACCAAGGCGCCCATCGGCCGCTCCCCGGACGCGGACTCCGGCAACCGGTGGGCCGCGCTCGCCGTGGCCATCGCTTCCGCCGCCGCCCTCGTCTGGGTCGTCGTGGACGCCTTCCGTACGACCTGGATCGACCTCGACGGCGTCGTACAGGGCTCCACCAAGGTCTCCGGAGAGTTCCTCTTCCGGCACTGGGTGCTGCCGTTCGAAGCGCTCTCCGTCCTGCTGCTCGCCGCCCTCGTCGGCGCGATCGTCCTCTCCCGGCACAAGGACCGGGAGCACGACGAGAGCGCTGCCGGCCCCGCCGGTCCCAGCATCCCCGCCGACCCCGCCGGCCGACAGAACGGGGCACGCTGATGCATCTCGCCTATCCCGCCGTGCTCGCCGTCCTCCTCTTCTGCGTGGGCATCTACGGCGTGCTCGCCCGGCGCAACGCGATCCTGGTCCTGATCTCCGTCGAGCTGATGCTCAACGCGGTCAACCTCAACCTCGTCGCCTTCGACGTATGGCTCCGCGACGAACTGCACGCCGGCCAGGCGCTCACCCTCTTCACCATCGCCGTGGCCGCCGCCGAGATCGGCATCGGCCTGGCCATCGTCCTGCTCGTGTACCGCAACGGCGGCACCGCCGACGTCGACAAGCTGCGCGACCTCACCGAGCGGGCGGACGGCCCCGAGGAACCGGCAGACCGCGAGGAGAAGGCCGAGGCCGCCGCGTGACGATCACGACCACCGCCGTCCTCGTCCCCCTCCTGCCCTTCCTCGGCGCCCTGGCGGGGCTGCTGCTCGGCCGCCGCGCCCCCGGCTTCGTACGGCCGCTGGCCGTGCTGCCGTCCGTGGCCGCGGCCGTGCTCGCCGCCGTCGTGGCCTGGCGGCAGGGCGGCGGGGACGCCGTCGACGCGGCCACCCGGCTCACCCCCACCGGCTCCGTCCCCATCGATCTCGCCCTGCACCTCGACGGCTTCGCGGCCCTCGTCGCGGTCCTCGTCACCGTCGTCGCGTCCTGTGTGCAGCTCTACTCCACGGGCTATCTGCGCGACGACCCCCGCTACCCCTCCTACGCCGCCCTCGTCTCCCTCTTCACCGCCGCGATGCTGCTGGTCGTCTACTCCGGCGATCTGATGGTGCTGCTGGTCGGCTGGGAGATCATGGGCATCTGCTCGTACTTCCTCGTCGGCCACTACTGGGAGACCGAGGCCGCCCGCTCCGCGTCCCTCAAGGCGTTCCTGGTCACCAAGGCCGGTGACGTCCCCTTCCTGATCGGCATCTTCGCGCTCGCCGCCGACGCCGGTACGTTCCGGATCAGCGGCATCGTCAGCGCCGCCGCCTCCGGCGGCCTCGACCACCCCACCCTCATCGCGCTGCTCCTGATCGCCGGGGTCGCCGGCAAGTCCGCGCAGTTCCCGCTGCACACCTGGCTGCCCGACGCGATGGCGGGCCCCACGCCCGTATCGGCGCTGATCCACGCCGCCACGATGGTCGCGGCGGGCGTCTACTTCGTCGCCCGGCTGCTGCCCGTCTTCGCCGCCTCCGCCGCGGCCATGGTGGTGCTCGCCGCGATGGCCGCGATCACCATGGTCGGCTCGGGGCTCGCCGCGTTCGCCCAGGACGACATCAAACGGGTGCTCGCGTACTCGACCATCGGACAGCTCGGCTATATGACCGGCGCCCTCGCCGTCGGCGACCGCGGCGCGGCCGTCTTCCACCTCCTCTCCCACGGCGCGTTCAAGGCGCTCCTCTTCCTCGGCGCCGGCGTGATCATCCATGTCGCCGGCACCAACTCGCTGGCCGCGATGGCCCGGATGAAGGGCCTGTGGGGACGGGCCCCCGACGCCTTCTGGACCATGACCGTGGCCCTGCTCGCCCTCGCCGCCATCCCGCCGTTCAGCGGCTTCTTCTCCAAGGAAGCCGTACTCGGCGCGGCCGAGCACGCCGCCACCGGGAACGCCGACGGAATCCCCACCGCGGCCGGCTGGACCGTACTGGTCGCCGGACTGCTCACCGCCCTCCTCACCGCCGGCTACGCCACCCGGCTGTGGCTGCTCGCCGGCTCGCCCCCGCTGCTGCGCGGCGGCAGCAAGGGCCCCGCGCTCTCCGCCGCCGACCAGGTGCGCCCCGGACCGGCGCCGGCCGTCGCGAACGCCGCCGACCCCGCCGCCGGGGGCCACCCCGCCCGGACCCCCGTCGTCATGAACGCCGTCCTGTGGGTGCTGTTCATCCCCACCGCGGCGCTCGGCCTCGCCGTCGGCGCCCTCCCCGACTGGTTCGACGGCCACCCCCTCAAGCCGACCCTGTCCACCTCCATCATCGGCACCGGTTTCGCCCTCGTCGGCGTCCTCGTCACCTACGCCGCCTGGCGCCACACCTCCACCCTGGCCGCCCGCGTACCGCTGGGCGCCGTCGCGGCCGACCCGGGCGCCGACCCCGCGGTCTCCGAGGAAGAGGCCATCGCCACGCACGAGAGCGCGTACGGGGACATCGCGAGCGCACCCGACCCCGCCGACCCCGGCCGCCTCCTCCTCGGCCCCCTGCACCGCCACGCCGCCGCCGGGTTCCACCTCGACGCCCTGTACTCCGGCGTGTTCGTCCGCCCCGTGCGCGCCGCCGCACGGCTCGTGCGCTTCCTCGACCGCGAGGTCGTCGACGCCTACGTCAGCGGCGCGTCCGGCGTGCCCCGCCTGCTCGGCGCGGCCGTCCGCCGCGCCCAGACCGGCAATGTGCAGACCTACCTCAGCGCCCTGCTCGCCGGCTCCGTCATCCTGGCCGTCGCCGCCGTACTCGCAGCCACCGGAGGCTGACCGTGAGCCACACCGTCATGCAGGTCCTCCTCGCCGCGATCGTCGTCGTCCCCCTCCTCGGAGCCGTCGCCGCCCTGCTCCCGGCCCCGCCCGGGCTCAAGGGCAAGAGCCCCGACCAGGCCGTGCTCCGCCACGGCGTCACCGTCAGCGGCCTGATCCTCGCGCTGTCCATCGCCCTGGCCGTCGGCTTCGACCACGACCACCCCGCGCGGATGCAGGCGACCACCGACGTCGGCTGGATCCCGGCCCTCGGCATCCGCCTCCACCTCGGCGTGGACGGCGTCTCGCTCCCCCTTCTCGTACTGACCGCGCTGCTGACCTTCCTCTGCGCCCTCTACAGCTACGCGCACATGCCCGCCGGCCCGTCGCCGAAGGCGTTCGTCGCGCTGATCCTCGTCCTGGAGTCCGGCACCCTGGCGACCTTCGCCGTGCTCGACCTGGTGCTGTTCTTCCTGGCGTTCGAGATGGTGCTCATCCCGATGTACTTCCTCATCGCCCGCTGGGGCAGCGGCCAGCGCGAGCGCGCCGCCTGGAAGTTCATCCTCTACACGCTGCTCGGCTCCGTCGTGATGCTGCTCGGCCTCCTCCTCATCGGGGTCAAGGGCGGCACTTTCGACATGGTGGCACTCGCCACTGACAACGGCTCGAAGCTCGGTCACACCACGCAGCTCCTGGCGGTCCTCGCCATCGGCGTCGGACTGGCCGTGAAGGCCCCGATGTGGCCGCTGCACAGCTGGCTGCCGGACGCGCACACCGCCGCCCCGACCGCGGGCTCCGTGCTGCTGGCCGGGGTGCTGCTGAAGATGGGCACGTACGGATTCGTACGCATCGTGCTGCCCATCGCCCCCGACGGGGCGCGCACCTTCGCGCCCTACCTCGCCGCCTTCGCGGTCGTCGGCATCATCTACGGATCGCTGGCCTGCCTGGCCCTGGCCCGTACGGGGGCGGGCGGCGACCTCAAGCGGCTGATCGCCTACTCCTCGGTCGGGCACATGGGCTTCGTGCTGCTGGGCATCGCCACTCTCAGCCCGACCGGCGTGAACGGCGCGCTCTTCGCCAACATCGCCCACGGACTCATCACCGGCCTGCTCTTCTTCCTGGTCGGCGCGGTCAAGGACCGGTACGGCACCAGCGACCTCGACCAACTGGCGGGCAAGGGCGGCGCGGCGCTGTACGGGCGGGCCCCCCGGCTCGGCGGGCTGCTCGCGTTCGGCGCGGTCGCCTCGCTCGGGCTGCCCGGCCTCGCCGGGTTCTGGGGCGAGATGCTCGCGATGTTCGGCGCGTTCCGGCCCGCCGACGGCCTCAGCCGCCCCGCCTTCCTCGCCTTCATGGCCATCGCCTGCGTCGGCACCCTGCTGACCGCCGCGTACATGCTGATCGTCGTGCGCCGCGTGTGCATGGGCGAGCGGCGGCCGGACCCCGTGGGCGGCCCCGGGGGCGCGCCGCCGCTCCTCGCCGTACCCGACGTCCAGACGTACGAGTTCGCGGCCTGGACCCCGCTCGTCGCCCTCACCGTCCTCGCCGGGCTCTGGCCCGCGGCCCTCCTCGGCCTCACCGACCCGGCCGTTCAGCAGCTCCTGCGCGGAGGCGCCTGATGACCTCCCTGGTCCAGTCCGTCGACTGGCTCGCCATCGCCCCGCCCGTCATCACCGCCGTGGTGGCGCTCGCCGTCCTGGTCGCCGACCTCTTCCTTCCCGAAGGGAAGAAGGGGGCGCTCGGCTGGATCGCGATCGGCGGCCTGGTCCTGGCCGGGCTGTCGCTGCTGCCGCTCCTGGACGGCGACCAGTCCACCTTCTGCCTCACCTCGGGCGCCGAGGCGTGCAGCTATACGGCGGACCATTTCGCCCTCGTCATCCAGTTCCTGGTGATCGGCGGCGCCCTGCTGACGGCGCTGCTGTCCATTAACTCGATCGTCGATCTCAAACTCCCCGCGGGCGAGTTCTGGTTCCTGCTGCTGTCCTCCGCGGCCGGCGCCGCGCTGCTGCCCGCCGCCCGCGACCTCGCGACCCTGGTGATCGCCCTCGAAGTGGCCTCGCTGCCCGCCTTCGCCCTGGTGGGCCTGCGCCGCGGCGACCGGCTCTCCTCCGAGGCCGCCCTGAAGTTCTTCCTCTCCTCGGTCACCGCGACCGCCGTCATGCTGCTCGGCGTCAGCTTCGTGTACGCGGCCACCGGCAGCCTGCACCTGACGCGAATCGCCGAGGGGCTCACACACGTGGACCCGCGCCTCGACGTGCTCGCCCAGGCGGGCGTGGCCCTGACCCTGGTGGGCTTCGCCTTCAAGACCGCGGCCGCCCCCTTCCACTTCTGGGTGCCCGACACCTATGTGGGCGCGCCGCTGCCGGTGGCCGCCTATCTCTCGGTGGTCGGAAAGGCGGTCGGCTTCTCCGGGCTCATCCTGGTGACCGTCGTCGCCTTCCCGTCGTACGGGCGGGTGTGGGGCCCGGCGCTGGCCGTGCTCGCCGCGCTCACGATGACGGCGGGCAACGTCGCCGCCCTGCGCCAGCGCCAGGACCGCACGCACAGCGCCGTACGCCTGCTCGCCTGGTCCTCCGTGGCGCAGGCGGGCTATCTGCTGGTCCCGATCGCGGCCGCCGCGTACACCGACTCCGCCGGCGGCGCGGCCCACGCGA
This sequence comes from Streptomyces sp. NPDC044033, assembly GCF_056434425.1. Lineage (NCBI taxonomy): Bacteria > Bacillati > Actinomycetota > Actinomycetes > Kitasatosporales > Streptomycetaceae > Streptomyces > Streptomyces sp. NPDC044033. Next base: position 136,646 of record NZ_JBWKFF010000021.1, read on the forward strand.
TCGGCTCCACCGTCGCCTACGCCCTGATGTACGCCGCCGTGAACCTCGGCGCCTTCGCCGTGGCCGCCCTCGTCGCCCGTACGAGCCCGGCCAACCGCGTCGCCGACTACCGGGGCCTCTACGCGCGCCGCCCGCTCGCCGCCCTCGCGCTGGGCTTCTTCCTGCTCTGCCTGGCCGGGCTGCCGCCGGGGATCATCGGCCTGTTCGCCAAGGTCACGGTCTTCTCCGCGGCGGTGAACGCCGGGCTGGGCTGGCTGGCCGCCGTCATGGCCGTCAATGTGGTGATCGCGCTCTACTACTACCTCCAATGGACGGCGGCCCTCTTCCGGGCGCCGGAGGGTAAGGCGGTGCCGGAGGGCGAGGCGGTGCCGGCCGGCGAGGCGGTGCCGGCCGGGGAGGCGGTGCCGGAGGGCGCGGCGAACGGAGCGGCGGCGGCCGGGCAAGAGCCCGAACCGGCCAACCCGAAGATCCCGGCCACGCTCACCGCGGCCATCGGCCTCGCCGCCGCCCTGGGCATCGTCCTGTCCGGCGCGCCGCAGCTCGTACTGCGCTTCGCCTCCGGCGTGCTCCTGTAACTCACCCGTACGGACGTACGGCCGCCCTGGTGCACAAGGGAACTAGCGGCCTTCATCTGGCGTTGACCAGTTCGGAAGGGTCCACTGAAGAGTGGAAGCGCCAAGCAAAGGGTTCCCCTGCCGCATCATTTGGAGGGCGTACCGTGCACCGCCGGCACAACGGGCTCAAGACCGCCGTACTCCTCGGCGGACTCTCGGCCCTCATCATCGTCATCGGCAGCCTCTTCGGGCGTACTGGCCTGATCGTGGCCGTCCTCGTGGCGCTCGGCACCAACGCGTACGCCTACTGGAACAGCGACAAACTGGCGCTGCGCGCGATGCGCGCCCGCCCGGTCAGCGAGTTCGAGGCCCCGCAGCTGTACCGCATGGTCCGCGAACTCTCGACGGCCGCGCGCCAGCCCATGCCCCGCCTCTACATCTCGCCCACCGACGCGCCCAACGCCTTCGCCACCGGCCGCAACCCGCGCAACGCCGCCGTCTGCTGCACCGACGGCATCATGCGCCTCCTCGACGAGCGCGAGCTGCGCGGCGTCATCGGCCACGAGCTCAGCCACGTCTACAACCGGGACATCCTGATCTCCTCGGTGGCCGGGGCGCTCGCCTCCATCGTGATGTTCCTGGTGAACTTCGCCTGGCTGATTCCCATCGGCCGGTCCGACGACGACGAGGGCCCCGGCTTCATCGGCATGATCATGATCATGCTGCTCGGCCCCATCGCCGCCTCGCTGATCCAGCTCGCCGTCAGCCGCTCCCGCGAGTACGAGGCCGACGCCTCCGGCGCCAAGCTCACCGGCGACCCGCTCGCCCTCGCCGCCGCCCTGCGCAAGCTCGACGCGGGCACCAAACAGCTCCCGCTCCCGCCCGAGCCCCGGCTGGAGACCGCGAGCCACCTGATGATCGCCAATCCTTTCCGGCCCGGCGAGGGCATGTCGAAGCTCTTCTCCACCCACCCGCCGATGGCGGAGCGCATCAGCCGCCTCGAACAGCAGGCGGGGTACCGCCCATGACGCCGCCCCGGCCAGTCCGGCCCCCTTCCGCTCCGGCGGATCGCAACCACTCCTCGGCATGTGAGCGTCTTGCCTGCTGGAAGAGGGTTCACACGGAGGAGACTGTCGCATCATGAGGTTCATCCTGAATATCGTCTGGCTGGTCCTCTGCGGCTTCTGGATGGCCGTCGGATACGCCGTGGCGGCTTTGATCTGCTTCGTGCTGATCGTGACCATCCCCTTCGGCATCGCGTCGATGCGGATAGCGGGATACGCCCTGTGGCCGTTCGGCCGGACGACCGTGGAGCGCCGCGACGCGGGGGCCGCGTCCTGCGTCGGCAACGTCATATGGCTGGTCTTCGCGGGGTGGTGGCTGGCGCTCGGCCATGTGATCACCGGCGTCGCGCTGTGCGTCACGATCATCGGCATCCCGCTGGGCATCGCCAACTTCAAGCTCATCCCGATCTCCCTGATGCCGCTGGGCAGGGAGATCGTCCCGACGGATCAGCCTTTCGCGATGCGCTGAGCCCGCGCGGCTCGCTGAGACCGCTGTAGACCCGGGGCCGTCGTAGAGGGGCCTCAAGGGGGTCTTAAGGAGAAGCGCGTCCGTTCTTCCGTGGCACTTCTCGTCGTGACCGCGGGCGACGGCGGACGATGGTGGCCCCAGCGATCCGAGCGAGAACGGGGCCGTCATGGCGAGCGTGTACGGAGTGCCCAGCGTGTCCGTCGTCCGACCGGCTCCCGGGGTCGCCGGAGTGCTGCGAAGGGCGGACCGGCGGGCCGCCGCCGAGCTGCATCCGGCGGAACGGGAGCTGGCCGACGCGCTGGGCGCGGGCCGCCGCCGGGACTTCGTTGCCGGCCGGCACGCCGCCGCCGACGCGATGCGGCTGCTCGGGCGCTCGGGCCCGGTGCTGCGCGACGGCGCCCGGCCGCGTTTCCCGCCGGGGGTGCGCGGATCGGTCAGCCACTGCCAGGGCGGGGCCGCGGCCGCCGTGGCGGGCGTCGGGCCGGAGATCGTCGGCGTCGGGGTGGACGTGGAGCGGCTGGGGCGGCTGGACCGCCGTACGGCCCGGCTGGTGCTGACCCGCCGGGAGCGCGCCGGCCTGCTGCGCGAACCCGCCGACGCCGCGCTGCTCACCGTGGCCTTCTCGGCGAAGGAAGCGGCTTACAAGGCCCTCTGCGGGCTGGCCGCCGAACGCGACCTGGTGTTCCACAGCGTGGAGGTGCGCGTCCTGGGCGCCCGGCTCCGCATGGAAGCGGCGCGGGAGCTGCTCCCGCCCGAGCACCGGATATCGGGCCAGGTGCACTTCGACGGCCCGTACGTATGGACCACGGTGCTGGTCACCGCGGACGGCGTACGAGCCGACGAGCGGGCGGCGGCCCGTACGGAATGAGTCGCGCGGCGGCCCGTACGGGATGCCCCAGACGGGCCGAGCCGTACGGGCCGAGTCGGGCGGCGGCCCGTACAGGATGAGCCGGGCGGGCTGGGTTGTACGGTATGGCCCGGGCGGGCCGAGCCGTGCGGGACGAGCCCGGCGGGGTGGCTCGAAGGGCGCCGCGAGGGGGTGTCTCCCCCTCCGCCCGTACCGCCGCGCGGCGGTCCAGCGCGCACGGCGGCTCACACGGCCCGCGGCCGGCTCAGGACGCGGCGCACTGCGGCAGCACCCGGTCCGCGACCAGTTCCAGGTGGTCCAGGTCCGTGAGGTCGAGGGTGCGCAGATAGACGCGGTCCGCCCCGGCCCGCTCGTACTGTCCGATGAGGTCCGCGATCCGGTCCGGGGTGCCGTGGAACGCGTGCTCGGGCAGCGGCTCCCGCAGCGCCTGCGCGCGCCGCCGCTGCTCGGCGTCCGTACGGCCGCAGCACACGGTCTGGATCACCGAGAAGCGCATCGAGTCCGGGCCCCGGCCGTTCTCGGCCAGCGCCTTGCGTATCCGGTCGTACTGGATTCCGGCCTGTTCCGGCGAGACGAACGCGGCGTTGTACTCATCCGCGTAGGCGGCGGCCAGCGCCGGGGTGCGCACCGCGCCGGTGCCGCCGACGATGATCGGCGGATGCGGGCGCTGGACCGTCGGCAGCGTGGGCTGGGCCCCGACGAGCCGGAAGTGCTCGCCGTCGAAGTCGAAGCGTTCGGCGCGGCCGGTGCCCCACAGCCCGCGTACGATCCGCAGTTGTTCTTCCAGGCGCGCGAACCGCTTGCCGGGGTACGGGATCGCGTACGCCTCGTGCTCGGCCTCGAACCACCCGGCGCCCAGGCCGAGTTCGGCCCGCCCGCCGGACATGCCGTCCACCTGGGCGACCTGGATGGCCAGCTGCCCGGGCGAGCGGAAGGTGGCGGGGCTGACCAGGGTGCCCAGCTTCACCCGGTGCGTGTCGCGGGCCAGCCCGGCCAGGGTGAGCCAGGCGTCGCTGGGCCCGGGCTCCCCGGCGTCCTCGCCCACCTGGAGGTAGTGGTCGGAGCGGAAGAACGCGTCGAAACCCAGCTCCTCGGCGGCCTGCGCGGCGCGCAGCACCGTCGCGTACGGGGCGCCGCGCTCGGAGGGTTCGGTATGAATGCGCAGCTGCACGGAATTCTCCTTAAAGAGCCTGTGCCATATCCCTGGCCGGTGCGCCGGGTGCCCTTGGCGGCCCCGGGCGCTTCCGCCGGGAACGCTAACCGGCCCGCCGACGGCCCGGTATTCCCCGGCGGAAGCGGGTGTGTGCCACTTAGGAGGCATTCCCTTGTGCCCTGCGCGGTAGGAGAGTTGAGGCGGCGTCAGGCGGGCGCCTAGCGTGCCGGACGAACGAACTCGCCGTGCACTGTTCGATTCCTGCGGTGCGCGTTTTCCGTCTGGTGCCGTCCGGCTCCGTCCGGTTCCATCCGGCGGTTTTCCCATGGGAATCGGCCACTTCCTGGAGGAAGTATTCCTATGTCCCGTTCCGTTGCCGTGCCGCGATCCGGCCGGCCCCGGCCGCCGGTGCTCACGCTCATCGCGGTGTGCCTGGCGTCGGTGCTGTTCCCGCTCTCCATCACCGGCACCTCGGTCGCCCTGCCCAGCATCGGCAGCGACCTGCACAGCGGCCTGTCCGCCATGCAATGGGCGGTGAACGGCTACAACCTCACCTTCGCGGGCTTCATCCTCGCCGCCGGTTCGCTGGCCGACCTGGTGGGGCGCAAGCGTGTGTTCTTCTCGGGCACGGCGCTCTTCGGCGCCGGGGCGCTGGTCGCCGCGCTGGCCGGGAACGCCCTGGTGCTGGACCTCGCGCGCGCCGTCGCCGGGGTCGGGGCCGCCGCCGCTCTCCCGAGCGGCAGCGCCCTGCTCGCCCAGGTCTTCGAGGGGAAGGCGCGGGCGCGGGCGTTCGGGCTGTTCGGCACGACGGTCGGGCTCGGCCTGGCCCTCGGCCCGAGCGTCTCGGGCGTCCTGGTGACCTCCTTCGGCTGGCGGTCCGTCTTCCTCGTCCCCGCGGCCCTGGCCTTCGCCGTGCTGCCGCTGATCCCGTTCGTGCCGGAGTCGCGCAACGAGCGGGCGGGCCGCATCGACAAGGCCGGCACCGTGACGTTCACGGGGTCGCTGGTCCTGCTCGTCCTCGGCCTCGTCGAGGCGCCGCAGGCCGGCTGGACGGCCCCGGCCACGCTCGGCTCGCTGGCCGGGTCCGTGGCGCTGCTGGCCCTGTTCGTCCGGGTGGAGCGGCGGCAGGAGCAGCCGATGTTCGACCTGGGGCTGCTGGCCCGCCCGAAGTTCCTCGGCCTCTGCCTGACCGTGGTCGTCATCGTGCTCGGCTTCAGCCCCCTGGTCGTCTACCTGCCGTCGTACTTCTCCGCCGTCGACGGCCTCAGCGCCCAGCAGGCCGGTCTGACGATCATGATGCTCACCGGTCCGACGCTCATCTTCCCGGCGATCGCCGCGGCGCTCACGCGATGGGTGCCGGCCCGGGTCCAGCTCGTGGCCGCCGTGCTGTTCGCCGCGGTGGGCTACGCGTGGCTGACGGTCATCGAACCCGGCGGCGGCGCCCTGGCCATCCTCGGCCCGCTGCTGCTGATCGGCGCGGCGGTGGGCATCTCCTTCGGCCTGCTGGACGGCGCCGCGGTCGGCAGCGTGGAATCGGAGCGCGCCGGGATGGCCGCGGGGATGTTCAATACCATGCGGCTGGCGGGGGAGGCCGCCGCGATTGCCGTGGTCGGGTCGCTGCTGGTGACGTTCACCCAGAGCGGTCTGGCGGGCAAGCTCGGCTCGTACGACACGCCGTACGCACACCGGCCCGACCAGGTCGCGGACCTGCTCAACCAGGGTGACCTGGCGACCGCCGCGGACACGGTGCGGCCGAAGGCGGCGCACGACGCCTTCGCGGCGACGGCGTCCTCGGCGTACACCGGGGCGCTGCACACGATGCTGTGGGTGCTCGCGGCGGTGGGGCTGATCGCGGCGGTGCTGATCGCGCTGCTGCTACGGGAGCGGCGGGGGGCGGGGGACGGTGCGCTTGATGGATCCGGTGCACCCGATGCGCCTGGTGTGCGTGAGGTGACGGTTGAGGACGGTACCGCTGCTGCTTCTGGCTGTGATGCCGACGCCGAGCCGGTCCCCGTACGGACCTCGTGACGGGTCGTCAGCGGTCGCGAGGAGCGCGACGGGCACGACGGGCGCGCTGAGCGCCGGGCCTGGGGCGGAGCACGGACAACCGTGCTCCGCCCCAGGCGTTGTTGGCGGAGTCGGCGGTGCGACGGTTCGTACCGCCTCGGCTCCGCCTCCGCACGGGCGGTCGCGCGCGGCCCCTTCGCGGGACCGTACGCGGCTGTCCGTACGCGGCTGTCCGTACGCAGTTGTCCGTACGCCGTTGCCCGTACGCCGTTGCCCGTACGAGCGGACGCACACAGCGCTTCGCCCCGCCGGGCAAGGTCCGGCGGGGCGAAGCGCCGCGCGTGGGCGGGCGGTTCAACGGTGCTGTGGCGGCGAGGGGTTCGGGGTCGGGTCGGGGTGCGCGTGGGCGGCTGCCAGTACGGCCGGCAGCTCGGCGACACGGTCGGGGGCGAGGGTGGTGAGCAGATGGCCGTCCGGCCGTACGACCGCGATCGCGGCCCGGGGGCCCAGCGCGTCGGCCAGCGGCCCCGGCGCGGTGGCGGGCGTCACGACCGCGGCGTGCGGGGCCGCGGCGGCCGTCGCCCGCCGTACGGTCTCGGACCACCCGGCGCCGGGACGCCTGCCGGGCCACAGCAGGACGGTCAGGGTGTCGTCGGCGGTACGGGTCCACTCCCGGCCGTTGACGCGGACCGTGGAGCCGGTGTCGGAGGGACTGGTGGTTCCGGTGGGGAGTACGGGCAGGCGGTCGCCCGTACGGGTCCGGGTACCGGGGAGTCGCCGTTCGGCCGTCCCGTCGGAGGCGGACGGGTAGCGCACCGCCGTCTGGGCGACCAGCGGGGCGATGGTGCGCTGGAGGAGACCGGTGGCGGACGCGGTGCGCAGGGCGGCATCCCGGACGGCGATCTGAGGGCTCTTCCGGAGCAGGCCCCAACGGGTCTGCCGGGAGGTGTTCCGGGCGACCGCGTGGGCGGCCGACCGCCGCTCGCGGTCGTAGCCCGTGACAGCGGACTCGGGCAGCAGGCCGTTGATGATCCCGCCGAGCCGCCAGCCGAGGTTGACCGCGTCCTGGAGGCCGGTGTTCATGCCCTGGGCGCCCGCCGGGCTCATGATGTGGGCCGCGTCCCCGGCCAGCAGGCAGTGCCCGGAGCGGAACCGCCCGGCGGTGCGGGCGTGGACGCGGAAGGTCGTACTGAAGCGCAGCTCACCCATCGCGTTGCGCCCCGGGCCGCGCTCGTCGAGAACGCGCTGGAAGAACTCGCGGGAGGGCGGGGTGTCGTCCTCGGGGTGCGGCACGCTGACCGCCACCCGTGTCACATCGCTCCCCAGCGGCCCGAGGGCGAGGCTGCCGTCGCGGGTGTAGCAGTAGCTCACGACGTTCATGGGCGCGTCGCCGTGGACCTCGGCGTCGGTGATGGCGAAGCTGACGTCGAACTGCTCGCCCTCGAAGCCCGCGTCGAGCAGGCCGCGCAGCGCGCTGTGCGCCCCGTCGGCGCCGACCAGCCAGGAGGTCTCGACCTCCTCCACCATGCCGTCCGCCGTCGCCAGGACGGCTACCGGGCGGGGGCCGTGCGGGTTCCTGACGTCGGTGAGGCGTACCCCGCGCTCGATCTTCCCGCCCAGTTCCGCGAGCCGGTCCTGGAGGAGCCGCTCCGTCTCGCTCTGGGCGATGGCCACCGCGAAGGGGTACGGCGTGTCGGTCAGCCGGTTCATCCACGCGGTGCCGAGCCTGCGGCCGCTGGAGAAGTACGCGACGCCGTCGATGCGGTGGCCGCTCGCCACCAGGCGCTCGGTCATATCGGTACGGCGCATGAGTTCGAGGAGCCTGGGCCACACGATCGTGGCCCGGGAGTGGGCCGAGTGCTCGCGCGCGGCGTCGACCAGCCGGACGGGGATGTGCTGTTGGAGCAGCTCGCAGGCCAACAGCATGCCGACCGGACCGGCTCCGACGATCACCACCTGCTCATTCATGAATGTGCCTTTCGGTAAGTCAGAAGTCAGAAGTCAGAAGTCAGAAGTCAGAAGGAAGAAAGGAGGAGAAGAAAGGAGGAGAAGGAAGAAGGGGGGCGGTCGGGAGACGACGGGGCCCAGGGCGGCGTGGCAGAAGGCCGCCGGGCCCGGTGGCTCGGCGGCCTTCTGGTGGACCGGGGGCAGAGGCCGGTCACCGGGGCTTCGGTCAGGCGGCCGCGACACCGGCCAGCCGGTGCCAGCCGTGCGCGTCGGCCGCGGCCGTCAGCTCCGGGTTGGCGCCCACGACGACGGGGTGGCCGACGAGGCTGAGCAGGCCCAGGTCGGAGCCGTGGTCGCCGTACGCGTGGCAGTCCGCCGCGGCGACCCCCGCGTCGGCGATCAACTGCCGCGCGGCCGCGGCCTTCGCGTCGCCGATCATCGTGCGCAGCACCTCGCCCGTGTAGACGCCGTCCCGCACCTCCAGGTGGGTGCTGATGAGGAGGTCGGCTCCGGCGTGCGCGACCACCGGGTCGAGGGGGGCCGGGAAGGAGCCGGAGAGCACCACGGTCGTACGGCCCTCGGCCCGGTGTGCGCGCAGCGCGGCGAGTACGTCCTGGTGGAAGAAGCCGCCCCGGGCCAGCCGCCGGTCGAACCAGGAGCGGCCGACCCGCGCGACCTCCGCCGCCCGGTACCCGGCGAAGCGCCGGTAGAAGAGGCGGTTCCCCTGGGCGCGGGGGAGCCCCGGGCGCAGCAGATCGCGGGCCTCCTGGTGCAGGCGCGCCTGTTCCTGCGGGGTGTGTCCGACGGCCTCAAGGAAGAAGTCGTAGAAGTCGAACATGCTCTTGACGGTGATGAGGGTCTCGTCGGCGTCGAAGAAGGCGATGCCGGCGGGGCGCGGTTCCATCCGAGGTCTCCTGGCGGGTGAGTTGGGCGGGTTGGGTGACGGGCGGGCGCGGAGGCGCGGGGCGCGGGTGCTCAGCCGAGGGTGATGGCGACTTCGGCGACCGTCGCGCCGCTCTGGACCGCGGCCGTGAGGTACGAGCCGGGGCCGTGCTCCGGGTCGGGCCGGGTGGTCAGGCGTACGGTGTCGTCGAGTTCGGCGAACTTCTCGAAGGAGCCGCGCAGGCGCAGCACGCGGCCCGCGCCGATTCCCGCCCCGTCGCGGTCGGCGCCGCCCCCCGAGCTCAGTAGCAGCGCGCCCTGCCGTGCCGCCTCGCTGAACACCATCGCGGGCACGTGGTCGTACGGGTGGTCGTACATGCTGCGGTTGCGGAACGTACGGGCGCTGAGGACCGATTCCAGGGCGCCGGAGGCGTGCCGGGCGTCGTCGAGCACGACGTTCATCGGGTCGAGGCGGCCCGCCCGCGCGGCGTCGGCCGGTTCGCCGTGCGGTTCGGCGGGGAGCAGGAAGGCGGTCGGCACCTCGCTGCCGCGCTGCATCCGGCGCAGCGCGTGGTACTGCTCCGTAGGGGTGCAGCTGACGTCCATCGAGAGGGTGCCCAACGGCTGCCCGTCGAGGGTGAGCCGCATCGCGAAGACCAGGCGGCGCAGTCGGCCGCCGCGTTCGACGCGGTCGGTGACCGCGCCGTGCACGGTGAGTTCGCCGGGGCGTTCGCCGCAGTCGAGGGCGGCCGGGCCGGTCACCTCCAGCGCCCAGGAGGTGACCATGAAGGTGGTGGCCTCGGGTACGCCCTGATGGCAGTGGGCGGCGTAGGTCACGGACTGGCGGCACGCCTCCAGTACGAGAAGGGGGTCATGGAAGGCGCGGCGGCCCGGATGATCCCTGAAATAGGCGTGGGACAGCGGGAGTTGAGCCGCTGCGACGAAGGCGCGGCCGTCCGTCGCCCGGGAGTCGGTCAGGAACACCTCGGACAGCGACCACCGGTGCACCAGGCCGCGGGGCACGGTCCGTTCGCGTGAGAGCTCGTCCGGTGCGGCGGGGGGCAGGCTGGACAGCGGGCCGGTGTCCGGGGTGTCAGTGGTGGGGGAGGCGGCGGACTGCATGATTTCTCCGGTCGGTAGGGGTAGGTGGGGGGTGGTAGTGGGAGGTGGTGGCGGGCAGGCATCGATAAGGGGTGCCACGGCGGAGAGTCGCCGGAACGGGTCAGGGGCGGGCCACGACGAGGCAGCCGACGCACCCGTCCGGGCCGACGGAGGTCACCACCGCGACGCGTTCGCCGTCGGCGGGGGTCGCCGGGTCCTGCCAGTGGGCCAGTACGGCCGCGAGTTGCAGTGCGGCGCTCGCGCCGTACGTCTCGCCCAGGGCCAGATCCACGCGGAGCCGCCGGGGCGCGGCGGGGGCGGGGAAGACGTGGCGCAGGGCGCGTTCCTCGACGGCCGCCCAGCCGCGCCGTCCGCCCGCCCCGGCGGCGATGATCGCCACGTCTCCGGGGGTGACGCCGCTGCGTGCCAGGGAGGTGCGTACGCAGGCGGCGAGGCGGCGGCCGACGCCCAGGACGTCCTGTACCGGGTCGGCGTAGCCCGTCTCGCAGGCCAGCAGCCTCCCGAGGGGACGACGACCGGCCGTCTCCCCACCGGCCGTTTCCCCACCGGCCGTCTCCACGCCGGCCGCTTCTCGCTCACCGGCGTCCGCCAGTTGCAGGGCGAAGACCGCGCACCCCTCGGCGAGCGGAGTTCCGGGCCGCAGCGCGCCGCTGAGGTGCCAGGCCCAGGCGCTCTGCGGCGACACCTCTTCCACGCCGCCCGCGAGCAGCCGTGCCGCGCGGCCGTCCACGAGGGCGGTACGGGCGTACCGCAGGGCGTGCAGCGCGGCCGGCGGCCCGCCGGATACGGTCGCGTTGACGCCCGTGAGCCCGTGCTTGATGGCGGTCCTCCCGGCCGCCGAGTTCATCAGGGTGCCCGGGAAGGCCGAGGGGTTGACCAGGTACGGGAGGTCCTGCACGAAGGTATCGCGCAGGAAGGCCGACTGTGCGCCGGAACTTCCCACGGCGGTGCCGAGCACCACGCCGGTGCGTTCGGGGCCGGGGCCCGGGCCCGCCTCGGTGAGCGCCATCGTGCAGGCGGACATGGCCAGTTGGTCGGTACGAGTGAGGCGGCTCAGGCCCTTGGCGCCGATGACCGCGGCGGGGTCGAAATCCGCCACGGGGCGTACGGCCAGGGGCGGGCGGCCGTCTCCGGCCCCGTCGGTGGCCCCATCGCCGGCCCAGTCGGCCCCATCGGCGGGGGCCGGGCCGATGCCGGTCGCCGCCGCGTCCCCGATCGGAGCCCGGACGCTCGCCAGGGCGCCGGCGAGCGCGGCCAGGCCGGCCCCGGCCGGGCTGAGCACCGAGCAGCCGACGATGTCCACCGGCACCACCACCGGTGGCGCCCCCCGCCGCGCCGGTACGGTCCGGGCGTCCGGCGGCTGAACGGCTGTGGCGTTCACTGGGAGACCTCCCCGAAGAGCGTGATGGCGTTGTTGCCGCCGAAGGCGAATCCGTGGTTCTCCACCACGCCCGGCCGGGCGGCCCTGGCCCGGCCCGGCACGCAGTCCAGCCCGGGGCCCAGCTCCGGATCGACCTCGCGCAGCGTCGCGCTCGGCGGCAGGAACCCCTCGTACAGGGCCGCGCAGGAGACGATCGCGCCGAACGCCGAGGCGGCGCCCATCGTGTGGCCGAGCATCGACTTGATGGAGCTGATCGGTGGCACGCGATCGGCGAACACCTCCCGCACCGCCTTCACTTCGGCGATGTCGTTGGCCCGGGTCCCCGTGCCGTGGGCGCAGATGTAGCCGACGTCGCCGGGCTTCACCCCGGCGTCGGAGTGGGCGGCGCGGATGCACGCGGCGATGGAGGACGGGTCGGGGTTGGTCATGTGCCGCGCGTCGCAGGTGACGCCGTAGCCGAGCACCTCGGCGTAGACGCGGGCGCCGCGGGCGAGCGCCGCGTCGAGCGGTTCGAGGAGCAGGGCCGCGCCGCCCTCCGCGGTGACGATGCCGTCGCGGTGGGCGTCGAACGGCAGGGGCTCCCCCTCGGCGAGGGCGCCGAGCCGGTGGAAGCCGGCGTGCGTGGCCCGGTTGGAGGCGTCGGCCCCGCCGCACAGGGCGGCGTCCGCCGCGCCGCCCCGGATGAGGTCGTAGGCGTACCCGATGGCGTAGTTGCCGGCCGCGCACGCCGTGCCGAAGGTCAGTACCTCCCCGCCCAGGCCGAGTTCGCAGGCGACGGCGGCGGCGATGCGCCCGGCGTCCGCCTGTCCGATGAGCCCGGGCGACAGGGCGTCGAGGCCGTCCGTGACCCACTGGGACACGAGCCGCTCCATCACCTGGGACTCGCCGTTGGTCGTGCCGAAGCACGCCGCGGTGCGCTCCAGGTCCAGCGCGCCGGGGGCGACGGCCGCGTCCTGGACGGCCAGCCGCGCCGCGAGGGCCGCGAACAGGCCGCTGCGCCCCCACCGCTGCGGGCCGGTGCGCCGCAGCAGGGGGCCGGGGTCGAAGTCCGGCACCTCCCCGGCACGGGTGTGCTCGAACCCCGCGGTGTCGAACTCCGCGGCGGGGCCGATGCCGCTGCGCCCCGCCCGGATGCCCTCGATGAACGGCCGGACGCCGATGCCCAGACCGCTCACCGCGCCCATGCCGGTGACGACGACCCTGCGTTCCCCCGGCTCAGGCACTGACGGCCGCCGGGGTGTGATGGCGTGCCACGAGGGCGTACGCGGCGGGCAGGTCGTCCAGCTCCGTCAGGTCCTCCTGCGGGATGCGGATGCCGAGGTCGCGCTCGAAGCGCGAGTAGATCTCGATGACGAGCAGGGAGTCGGCGTCGAAGTCGTCGACGAAGCTGCTGCCGTCCGTGAGATCGCCGATCTCGGCCTCCAGGACGTCGGCGACGATCTCGCGGATCCGCTGCTGGAGCTCTTCGGAAACGTTGTCGTGGTTCATCGGTTCTCCTCGGTATGACACGGGTACGGATCCGCCGCGAATACGGAAGGCCCGGTTCAGGAATTATTTGCGGCCGATTTTCGGCTTGCGAGATGAATGGAACACCGATTTCGATGCCCCCGGCAACTCTCTCCAAAGGGGCAGTGACGGCTACTCATAATTCGGCATAGTCGGCATCACCGCAGGTGGAGATGGTTGTGCTGAGCCTTGATCGGAGTTTTCCGGCGCCCTTTCAATCTCCTTCGGTGCGCCTTTCATTCGCCTTTCAACCGGCTTTCATCCAGCTTTTATCGGGCCCCCGCACTGTGCTTTCCGATAACTCATGGGAGGCGGTTCGGATATGAGGCTGGTGGAGCCAGCGGGGATCGCGGCCGCCGCGCTGTGGCTGCCCCGGGGCCGGTCCCGGGCGAAGGACGCGGTACGAGAGGGGCGGTTGCGCGTGCGGCAGGCCGCGGACCTCGGCCACGAGGAGATCCCGGTCGCGGAGGACGTCGCGCCGCCGGACATGGCGGTACGGGCTGCCCGCACGGCTCTCGCGGCGGCCGGCGTCGGGGCCGCCGACCTCGGCCTGACCTGCCACGCGTGGATGTACTACCAGGGGCACGACCTGTGGTCGCCCGCCCACTACATCGCCCACCGGCTCGGCGCGCTGCGGGCCGTGCCGGTCGGCGTCCAGCAGGTGTGCAACGGCGGCAGCGCCGCCGTCGAACTGGCGGCGGCCCGGCTCGCCGCCGGCGCTGCCGCGAGAGTGGCCCGCGACGTCCCGGCGGAAACGGCCGGCGACGCTCCGGCGGGACCAGTCCGCGACGCTCCGGCGGAAACGGCCGGCGACGCTCCGGCGGGACCGGCCCGCCACGCCCTCGCCCCTGACGCCCCCGCCCCCGACTGGGCCCTGGTGACCACGGCCGACCGCTTCGCCGAGCCGGGCTTCGACCGGTGGGCGAGCGACTACGGCGTCGCCTACGCGGACGCCGGTACGGCCGTACTGCTGCGCCTGCCCGCCGGCCCCTCGGACGCCCTGCTGCTCCGGTCGGTGGCGAGCGTCGCCGCCCCGGAACTGGAGGCCATGCACCGCGGCGCCGACCCGTTCGCGCTCGTACCGCGCGGCCACCGGCCCTGCGTGGACATGCGCGCCACCAAACGCGCCTACCTGCACGAACACGGGAACGAGCCGTTCGTGCGGGCCAATCGGCACGCCATCGGCGCGGTCGTGGCCGAGGCGCTGGACGGCACCGGACTGGACCCGTGGGACCCGCGTCTGCGCTACGCGGTGCTGCCCCGTTTCGGCGCCAAGACCCTCGCCGAGTCCTGGGTCGCGGAGCTCGCCGGGCACACCGGCGCGGAGCCCGTGGACTACGGCCGTACGACGGGCCACTTGGGTGCGGGAGACGCCGCGGCCGGCCTGGCGGACCTGCTGCGGCGGCGCGCACTCGCGCCCGGCGAGGCGGCCCTGGTGTTCAGCGCGGGGGCGGGGTTCACCTGGTCCTGCCTGCTGGTGCAGGCGCCCGGCACGGATCGCTGAACGAGCCGTAACTCGTACCCCGGAAGCCGGAACCCCGGAACCCCGGAAGCCGGAACCCAGAAACCCGAAGCCCGAAGCCCGAAGCCCGAAGACAAGTGAAAGGAAGGCATGAGATGTCGAGATCCGTGTTCATCACCGGAGGAAACCGGGGCATCGGCCTGGCCGTCGCCCGCGCGCTGGCCGCCGACGGCGACCGCGTGGCGGTCGGGTACCGGTCCGGCGAGCCGCCCGAGGGGCTGCTCGGAGTCTGCTGCGAGGTGACCGACATGGCCTCGGTCGAGGCGGCCTTCGAGACCGTCGCGCGGGAGCAGGGGCCCGCCGAGGTGCTGATCGCCAACGCCGGGATCACCCGTGACACCCTCCTGCCGCGCATGTCGGAGGAGGCGTTCGACGAGGTGCTGGACACCAATCTGCGCGGGGTGTTCCGGACCGTACGGGCGGCGGCCGGGCCGATGCTGGCCGCCCGCCGCGGCCGCATCGTCCTGCTCTCCTCCGCGCTGGCGTTCCTCGGCGCGCCGGGGCAGACCAACTACGCCGCCACCAAGACGGCGCTGGTCGGCCTGGCCCGGTCGCTGGCCTGGGAACTGGGCGCCCGGGACATCACCGTCAACCTGGTGGCCCCCGGCATCATCGACACCGACATGACCAAGCGGCTGTCGGACCGCCGGATGCGGGACACCATGAAGATGACGCCGCTCGGCCGGCCGGGGACCGTCACCGAAGTCGCCGCGGCGGTCCGCTTCCTGGCGAGCGAGGAGGCGGGTTACATCACCGGGACGGTGCTGCCGGTCGGCGGCGGCATCGGCATGGGCATGTGAGCCGCCGCGGCCGCCGCCCCGGCGAGGGCCGGCGTACGGGCCGGGGCGGGGGCCGGGCCCGTTTCCGGCGGCGTATCGGTGAGGATGCTCCGCAGCAGGGCGTGCGGATGCGCCGACGGCCCCAGCCCCAACTCGTCGGTGAGGACCCTGCGCAGGTCGTCGTACGCGTCGAGCGCCTCCCGGCGCCTGCCCGACCGGCGCAGCGCCTCGATGAGGCAGGCGTGGAACCGCTCGTGGTACGGGTAGGCGGCCACCAACGACCGTAGCTCCGGCATGAGTTCGTCATGCATGCCCAGCCGCATCTCGGCCTCGACGCGCGCGCCCACCGCCTGGATGCGCAGTTCGTCGAGGCGCTGGAGGTGGACCTCCAGATGCTGTCCGGCGTGCACACCGGACAGCGCGCGGCCCTCCCACAGCTGGAGCCCCGCGCGGCACGCCGCGGCCGCCTCGGCGGGCAGGCCCCGGGCCAGCAGGGCGCGCCCCTCGGCGGTGAGCCGGGCGAACCGGGTGGCGTCCAGCTGGTCGGGTTCGAGCTGCATCAGATAGCCGGGCGGGCGGGTGGCCAGCAGCGGGCCGACCGGTGCGCCGAGGCACTCCTCCAGTTGGCGCCGCAGGTGGTAGATGTGCGTACGCACCGTGCCGACCGCCCAGCGCGGCGGCTTCTCCGCCCACAACTCGTCGACCAGCGCGCCGGTTTCGACGACTTGCCCGGACCGCAGCAGAAGGAGGGCCAGCAGCTTGCTGACCTTCGGGCCGCGCGGGATGTGGACGGTGCCGTTCACGGTCATCCGCAGTGTGCCGAGTACCGAGAAATGTATGTGACTGGCCATCTTCTGCCGCTACCCCCAACAGACAGTGGATGAATGGCTCGGTGGCGCTCCCGCGCTGTGTGCCGCGCGGTGACGGGTGCGTACGTACGTGCGTACGTGCATACGGCACGGGCGGCGTCGTGCCACGCCGCGCCCTGTCACGCGTCCGCCGGCTCACCGGCCTTCCGGGCGCCCTGAGGGCGCTCTTCGGGGGACCCTAGCCGCCCGTACGAGGTGGGCGTATGTGTCGGACGGCGCTCCCGGGCTGTCACTTTCGGGAGCCCATCGCCCGCCCCGCGGAGCCCGCGGTCACTCCTGTGCGTGCGGCGCGGTGCCCTCCGGGCGCAGCCGGGGCAGGACCTCGGGGGCGGCCAGGCCCGGCAGCAGCTGCTGCCACCAGGTGGTGATCCGGCGGGAGATGTCCTCGCGGTCGGTGGTGACGTGGGAGAGGAGCTGGAGGCCGGTGAAGGAGCCGACGACCGTGGTGGCGGCGTCCTCCGGGACGGTTCCCGCGCGCAGTTCGTCGGCGCCCTTGGCGAGGATGAAGCGCCGGGTGAAGATCTCCAGCCACCAGTCGTAGGGGGCGGTGTCCTTGGCGTCGAAGGAGCCGTGCTCGATGGTGAGCCGGATGCTCGCGCGCAGCAGCGGGTCGTGGCCCAGCCGCAGCCGGACGGCCAGTTGCTGGGTGAGGTCGATGATGTCCTGGAGCGGGGAGCCCGAGTCCGGGATGTCGGTCTCCTCCATCTGGGAGCCCATCACCCCGCGGGCGAGCTCCTCCTTCGAGGAGAAGTGGAAGTAGAGGGCGCCCTTCGTCACGCCGGCCGCTTTGAGGATCTCCGCGATGTTGGCCGCGGCGTACCCGTGCTCGTCGAAGACCGTGGCGGCGGCCTCCAGCACCTTGCGCCGCGTCCGTACCGCCCGCTCCTGCTTCGCCAAGGGGTCCTCCAACTCGGTTCGTCCCGTTCGATGCCCGTATCCCCTGGGGTGCAAGGTAAAGAGCGGGGTAAAAGTGGTGATCTTGCTTGAGAATAAAACCGGGTGGTCCGTATTTTACTCATGTCGGAAGCTACGACCAACCCCTACGAAGGGCGACGGCGAGTGACTCTGATCGATGTACTTCCCGTGACCGTGCCGCAGCAGCGGACCGAACCCGGTGCGCTGAGCTACACCCGTACCGCTCCCCGCCACCTCGTGCACCGCACAGCGGTCGCCGAGGTGCTGCTCACCGACTGGCGGCAGCTGGGCGAGGACACGTTCCACCTCGCGGCCCAGTGGCCCCGAGGGCACAGTTTCTACGGTCCGATAGGCCGCGTCTGGCACGATCCGCTGCTCATCGCCGAGACCGTGCGGCAGGCGTCCGTGCTCCTGGGGCACGAGTTCTACGGTGTCCCGGCCGACCACCCCTCCCTGATGAGCGCGCTCGACTTCGAGACGGCTCCGGGGCCGCTGGTGGTGGGCCCGGGCCCCGCCGACATCGAGCTGCGGATCAGTTGCCGTGACGTCCAGCGCCGCGGCAGGCAGCTGGCCGCCATGAGCCTGGACGCGACCCTGTTGCGGGACGGGAAGCTCATGGGGTCCGGCCGGATGCCGCTCCAGATCATGTCGCCGGCCGTCTACCGACGGCTGCGCGGCCCGTACGCGACGCCGCCCGTCGAGCTCCCGCCGCAGCCCGCCGGGGTGTCGGCCGCCACCGTCGAACGGCTCGACCAGCGCGACGTGGTCCTCGGGATGCCCGGCGAGGAGAGACCGGTCGGGGCCGAAGGCCCCAATGGCACATGGGTGTACGGCAGTTGGCAGTTGCGGATCGACCGCGGCCATCCGGTCCTCTTCGACCACCCGGTGGACCACGTGCCCGGCATGGCCCTGCTGGAGGCCGCCCGGCAGGCGGCGCAGGCCCTGTCAGCGCCGGCCCGGGTGCTGCCGGTAGCGGTCGCCAGCAAGTACTACAAGTACGTGGAACTGGCGGAGCCCTGCTGGATCACCGCGACGCGTACGCCGGTCCGCCGCGGCAAGGACGCGCAGGTACGGGTCCGCGCGGAGCAGAACGGCGAGACGGTCTTCGAGTGCACGGTCACCGTCGAGATCTGCGGCTGACTCGCGAGTCCGCCCGAGGCGCGACACGACGCGACGCGACGCACACCGGGGCGCTGCCGCGCGGCGGGGGCGCCCCGGCGGCCTTCGGGCCCGCGGCCCGCGGCGCGACGGCTCGGGCCGGGGTCGCGCCGGGGCGCCGCCGCCCTCGCTCGCCGCCGCCCCCGAGGCGGCGCGCCCCATACCGGCCCGTGGTCCGGCAGCCCGTACGGGCCCGTGGCCAGGCCCGGCCGGGCGTGCGGCCGGACCGGGCCCCAGCGGTGGTACGGCCCCGCGCGACGCGCGCCCGACCAGGCAGACGACACAGGCTCTCAAGCCGCGGCCGGTTGCGCGGGCGGTTGCCGCCCGCGCAGTTCGGCGAACGCCTCCGCGGCCAGCGTGACGAAGCGCTTGGCGAGCGGGTGTGCGCCCTGCGCCGGACGCAGCAGCGATACGGGCACGGTCGGCGCGCCCGTCAGCGGTACGAACCGTACGGCGGGGTGCAGTTGACGGCGGAGTACGAGCGCGGGGGCGATCCCGATGCCCCGCCCGGCGGCGACCAGCTCCAGCCATTCGTCGAAGTTGCCGCAGGAGACGACCGCGGCCGGACGGTGGTGCCGCGGCCAGTCCTCCAACAGCACCGCGCCGGTGACGGTGTTCAGCACCAGCGGCCGGTCCGCCAGTTCCGTCCACTCCAGCCGGGCCCGGCGGGCCAGCGGCGAGGCCGCGGTGACGGCCGCGACCTGCCGCTCCTCGCCGAGCGCCACGGAGCGCAGGCCGTTCGCGGCCACCCGGCCGCGGACCAGCGCGACGTCCACCGCGCCCCGGTCCGCGCCGGCCAGCGGCTCGTCCCGCCGCAGCAGTTCGACGGTCGCCCCGGTCTCTTCCTCCAGACGGGTGATCGCGTCGTGCGGCCACCCGTCGGGCAGCAGCCAGGTGAAACCCAGCCGCAGCGTGCTCTCGTCGCCGCGCGGTCTCAGCACCCCCTCCAGCCGCGGCACCAGGCACTGGAGTTCGATCTGTAATCGACGGCCCGCCTCGCTGAGGGAGACGTACCGGGTGGTGCGTTCGAAGAGCCGTACGTTCAGCGTCTGTTCAAGGCGGTCGATGGTGCGCGTCAGGGTGGGCTGGTTGGTGCCGAGCGCCTTGGCCGCGTGCGTGAAACTGAGCGCCTCGGCGACCGCGAGGAACCCCCGCAGGTGCCGGAGCCCGATGTCCACGGCCCGTCACCGCTCTCTCTCGGCGTACTGGTGCCGCGGCTCGCCGCCGCGCCGAGCCGCCGTACCTCGCGGAGTCGTGGTGGCGCCGGTGTTCGTGGGGAAGCGCGAAGGGGAGTGGGCGGACGGGTCCGTACGGCACGCGGATACGGCCGCGCCGTGCGCCGCGGGCTGGGCGGGGGACCGGGCAGGGCGCCGGATGAGGACCGGAGCCGGGCGGGGAACAGCGCCGGGCGCGGTTCCCGGCAAGGCGTCGGGCGCGGTCCCCGATGCGGCCCACGGCCGGGCCCCGGCGCCGCCCAGCGCCTTGTTGACAGCGTCCAGGCGGGAGACGGCGTCGAGTTTGTCGAAGATGTTGCGCAGGTGGCGCTTGATGGTGCCTTCGGTGATGCCGAGGCGCGCGCCGATCTGCCGGTTGCTCAGCGCGGCGGCCACCAGGTCGAGCACCTCGCGTTCCCGGGGCGACAGCCGCGTGGCCGGGCCCGCGTCCGCCGCCTCGCCCGCGTACAGGGTGCGGTCGGAGACCGAGATCGTCACCACGCGGCGGCCGACGTCGGAGCGGGAGCGGAGCGCGGCGGTGAGCGTCTCGCGGTCGGAGCCCTTGTGCAGATAGCCGCAGGCCCCCTCGGCGAGCAGGTCCTGGATCAGCCGTGCGTCGTCGTGCATGGACAGCACGACGACGCGCAGGTCCGGCTGGTGCCGGAGCAGCTTGCGGACGGTGGCGGCGGGGTCCTCGTTGCGGGGCATCTCGATGTCGAGGAGGACGGCGTCGGGCCGGTGCCGGGCGGCCAGCCGCAGAACTTCCTCGCCGTCACCGGCCTCGGCGCAGACCTCGAAGTCGGCCTCGGCGCGCAGCAGATCGCACAGTGCCTCGCGCAGCAGCACGTGGTCGTCGGCGACGAGGATGCGGACCGGCCGGCCGGCCGTGGGCTCAGGAGTGGTCATGACGGGTGCTCCGCTCTCGGATGGGGACGCGGACGGACACGGTGGTGCCCTCGCCGGGCGCGGTGGCGACCTCGGCCGAACCGCCCAGCGCCTGGGCGCGTTCGGCCATGGCGAGCAGCCCGTTGGTCCGGCCGCCGTCGAGCGTGGCGGCGAGGTCGAACCCCCGGCCGTCGTCGGCGACGGTGGCGTGGGCCGCGTACGGGGTGAGCCGCAGGACGGCCGTCACCTGGCGGGCGTGCGCGTGGGAGAGCGCGTTGCGCAGCGACTCCCGGACGATGACGAAGAGTTCGTCGACGGTGGCGTCCGGCAGCCGGGAGGCGTCGCCGAGCACCTGTACGCGGACGTGGGGGCTGAAGGGGCCGGGGGAGTGCATGGACCGTACGAAGGAGCGCAGGGCGCATTCCAGCGAGCCGTCGGCGAGGGCCGGGCCGCGCAGGCCGCTGGCGAGCGCGCGGGTGGTGGTGAGCGTGGTCAGCAACGCGGTCCGGGCCGCGTCGAGGCGGCGGGCCGGGCGTTCGCCCATCGGCGCGGAGTCGGCCTCCAGCAGCTCCAGCTGACGCAGGGCCAGGCACAGGCCGCTGCCGATGCGGTCGTGCACTTCGCGTGCCAGGGTGCGCCGGTCTTGCGTGTGTGGACTGTCGTCTACGTACAGCATCGCAGCTCCTACCTTCGCCTTCGGTAAGGCCACCGCACGGCCACCGCTGCGGCGGTCAGGTCTGTGACGGTAGTGCCGACTTCAGTAACAATCAAACTGCCCGGTTTGTTTTTAACGGGTGTTTGCCGTTGCGGGTGGGGCGCGTGGGTCGCCAGGTGGGGATGGAATGCCCATGTATGCACCATTCTTGGGGTTTGATCTACAGCCCTCCTCGCGACCGCCGACCATTGATACGTTCCGGGCTACGACTCAAAAGAAACCTGGTAGGCGGTTTGTTTCTTGCTAATGTTCCGTCCACGGGGCCGACGTCAGGAGATGAGATGGTCCAGCAGGAACGGGCGGTGCGCACACGGCGGGCGCTGCTCCGGGCGGCCGCCGAAACGTTCGACCAGGAGGGGTTCATCCCGTCGGGGCTCACGGGGATCAGCGACCGCGCGGGGGTCAGCAAGGGCGCGCTGCACTTCCACTTCACCAACAAGGCGGGCCTGGCGCAGGCCGTGGAGAAGGAGGCCGGGGCGGCCCTGTGCGCGATCACCGACACGGCCCTGACCGGCACACCGCCCACGCTCCAGCGCCTGGTGGACGCCACCCACACGCTCGCCGCCCTGCTACGCGAGGACGTGGTCGTACGGGCGGGTTTCCGCCTCGGCTGCGAGCGGAGCCGGCCCCCGGCCGAGGGCCCGTACGCGCGGTGGGAGCGGTTCGTCGCCCGGATGCTCGAACGCGCCGACGCGGAGGGCTCCCTCACCCGCGCGGTCACCACCCGCGAGGCGGTCCAGGCGATCGTGGCGGCCACCACCGGCTTCGAACTCCTGGGGCGGTACGACCGCAGATGGCTCTCGGCCCCGTCCCTCACGGCCTTCTGGTCCCTGCTCCTGCCCCGGCTCGCCACGGAGCCCGTACGCGACCGGCTCCGTTTCGGCGTGGCTGCCGTGGCGCACGAGGAACCGGCGTCGCGGGAGGAATCGGTGCCGTGCGAGGAGCCGGTGCCGTGTGAGGAACCGGCGTCGCGCGAGGAGCCGGTGCCGCGGTAGGCCCCGGTATCGCGGGAAGGCCGGTGCCGCGGCAGGCCAAGGTCGCGACCCGCCCGTACGCCTGCCCGCGGAAGCGGCCGCCGTCCGCCGGCCGCCGTCCGCACAAAGAGATCGAGAACTCCGCCCGCCGCGCCGCCACCGCTCTCTACGCTGCGTCCCGGGGGGGGGGGGGGGGGGCCCCCCCCCCTCCCCCCCCACCCCAAAAAAAAAAGGGGAAAGAAAAAAGTCCCGGCCCCCACAACCCACCCCCCCCCCCTCCGAGTTCGCCGCCACACCCCCCTCCCCCCCGCC
>NZ_JBWKFF010000022.1:0-10564 GCF_056434425.1 Streptomyces sp. NPDC044033
TTCCCCCCCCCTCCCCCACCCGCCACACAACGTGTGTTCTGGGCCCACCATCGAGGGACAGGGGGGGGTGGGGGGGGGGGGGGTTTTCTCTTCCTCCCCCCCCCCCCCCCCCCCCCCCCCCCACCGCCGTTTTCCGCTTCCGCCCGCCCTACTGCGCGCCGATCGACTCCAGCGGGTTCAGCCGGGCCGCCCGACGGGCCGGCCACACGGCCGCCAGCACGCCCACGACCAGGGCGATCAGCAGGAACAGGCCGATCCGCGCCCACGGCAGGCCGAACTCGTACGCCGGGAACGAGGACCGCACCAGGTGCCCGCCCGACCAGGCCAGGAACACGCCGACCACGACCCCCAGCACCGCGCCGAACAGGCAGATCATCACCGACTCCAGCCGCACCATCTGCTTGACGTCCCGGCGGGCCAGGCCGATCGCCCGGAGCATGCCGATCTCCCGGGTGCGCTCGAAGACCGACATGGCGAGCGTGTTGACGACGCCGACCACCGCGATCACCAGGGCCATGCCCAGCAGCCCGTACGTCATGTTCAAGATGTCGCCGATCGAACCGCTGCGCTCCTCGCGCAGGACGGACTGGTCCTTCACCTTCACCAGCGGGTTGCCGCCCAGGGCCGCGCGGAGCTTGTCGTCGAGCCCGGACGTCCTGCCCGGCTCCGCCTGGACGAGGATCCGCTCGTTGGCGAGGGTCTGCTGGTCCGTGTGGCCGTCGATCGCCGACAGCGAGGTGAGCGCGTTGGGGGCCACGTCGTTGTCGGCGTAGATGCCGGCGATCGTGTACGGGACGTCCTTCTGGGCCTTCTCCCTGCCCTCCTTCTTCCGGCCCTTCCCCTTCTTCCGGTCCTCGGCCTGCTTCTCCTCCGCCTCGGCCTCCGCGCCGGGGAAGGAGAGCTTGACGCGCTGGCCGACCCGCAGGCCGTGCTCGCTCGCGGCCTTCGACGAGACGGCGATGGCGCCCTTGGCCTGTACGGCCTGCGCCGACCCGCTGACGAAGCGCAGGTTGGCCACCTTCGGGAAGGCCGCGACATCCGTGCCGACCAGCGCGCCCAGGCTGTCCCCGTCCACATCGGCGCCGACGGTGCGCAGCGGTACGGCCGCGGCGGCGCCCGGCACGCCGGCCAGCCGGTGCGCGGCGTCCTTCCCGAGGCCGCGGACGCCGTCCGAGGACACCTGGTAGTCGGCCGTCAGACCCTGCTTCTCCATCATCCGGTCGACGCCCAGGGTGGCCGAGTGGCCCAGCACCGTCAGACCGGTGATCAGCGTGAGGCCGATCATCAGCGCGGAGGCCGTCGCCGCGGTGCGGCGCGGGTTGCGCAGGGCGTTGCGCGTCGCGAGCCGTCCGCTGGACGGGAACATCCGGACCAACGCCTTGCCGGCGAACGTGATCAGCGGGCGCGACAGCAGCGGGGCGAGCACGGTGACGCCCGCCAGGACGAGCGCCGAGCCCACCATGCCGGCGTTGATGCCCCCGCTGTCCGACAGGGTGGTCACGTACAGCATGGTCGCCACGCCCGCACCGGCGAGCACCGCGCCGATCGCACCGCGGACCACCAGGCTCCGCTGCGCGGGCGCCTGGTCGATCTCGGACAGCGCCTCCACCGGGGCGACCCGCGCCGCACGCCGCGCCGGCAGCCACGCGGACAGTACGGTCACGACCACGCCGATCACGAGCGCGTAGCCGGCCGAGGACGGTTCGACGATCAGCGGGCCGTCGGGAAGGTGCGAGCCCGTCGAGTTGAGCAGCGGTCGCAGCCCGAGCGCGACGCCGATGCCCAGCACGAACCCGGCCACCGAGGCCAGCAGCCCCAGCACCGCCGCCTCGGCCAGCACCGAGCGCACCACCTGGCGGCGGGACGCGCCCACCGCCCGCAGCAACGCGGTCTCCCGGCGGCGCTGCGAGATCAGCATGGTGAAGGTGTTGGCGACGATGAACGCCCCGACGAACAGCGCGATGCCCGCGAAGACCATCAGCGACTTGGTCAGCGACCGGTTGCTCATGGTGATCTCACTGGCCTGGATCTCGGCCAGCTCCGAACCGCTCTTCGCGAAGGCCGTCTCCTCCGGCAGCAGCCGCTGGATCCGCTCGGTCAGCTCGCCGTCGTCGGCGCCCGGCTCCGCCCTCACCTCGAACTCGCTGTAGGAACCCGGGGCGGCGAACAGGCGCTGCGCGGTGGCGATGTCGAACAGCGCCAGCGTGCCGCCCGTCGTCACCCGCGGATCGTGCGTCTCCACGACGCCGACCAGCTTCTTGGTCATCACCGGACCGTCCACCGCGAACCGGATCTTGTCGCCGAGCTTGAACCCGGCGTCGGAGACGGCCCTCGAATTCAGCGCGATCTCGTCGGAGGAGGCGGGCGCGCGGCCCTTGGTGAGCGGGTAGCGGGCGTCCTTGCCGTCCTTCCCCGGCGCGTAGTCGGCGCCGAGCGAACCCCAGTCGCTGCCCAGGGGCCGCTGCTTCTTGTCGGCGACGGTGGCGTAACCCGTGGCGCTCGGCCGCAGCGAGGCGACGCCCGGCAGCGCCCGGACCTTCTTGGCCAGCCGCTCGTCGAGCGCTGTCTTGTGCTGATCGCCGGGGGAGGGCATCCCGTCGTTGGCGGTCACCAGGACGGCGACGCCCTTGTAGTTCTTGGCCGAGACGTTGCTGTAGGCCTCGGCGGTGGTGTCGCCGAATATCAGCGTGCCGGAGACGAAGGCGGTGCCGAGGATGATCGCCAGAGCGGTCATCACCAGCCGGGCTTTGTGCGCGAGTACGTTGCGCAGGGCGGTGCGAAGCACGTGTGTCAGTCCTGGGGGGTGCTGAGATGGGGAGCGCCGGATTCCGGCGGCGAGCGGCGGGTGGTGAGCGGCGGATGGGTCGCTAGGGGAGAGGGGCATCCGGGGCCGTACGGGCCGCTCGGCTCGTACGGCTTCTGAGCGCGTACGGCCTCTTGACGCGTACGGACCCTCAGTGCGTACGGGGCCCCTCGACGCCGTACGGGCCCTCAGTGCGTACGGGGCTCAACGCGTACGGCCCCTCAGGTCGTACGGCCCTTGGCGTCGAACGCCTTCATCCGGTCGAGGACCGCGTCCGCCGTCGGCGCGCGCAGCTCGTCCACGACCCGGCCGTCGGCCAGGAAGACCACCCGGTCCGCGTACGCGGCGGCGACCGGGTCGTGCGTCACCATCACGACCGTCTGCTGGAGGGCCGGCACCGACTCCTGGAGGAATCCGAGGAGTTCCGCGCCCGAACGGGAGTCGAGGTTGCCGGTCGGCTCGTCCGCGAAGATGATCTCCGGCTGGGAGGCGAGCGCGCGGGCCACGGCGACCCGCTGCTGCTGACCGCCGGAGAGCTGCGCCGGCCGGTGCGAAAGCCGCGCGGAGAGGCCCATGGTCGAGACGATCTGCTCCAGCCAGGCCCGGTCGGGCCGGCGGCCCGCGATGTCCATCGGCAGGGTGATGTTCTCGATCGCGTTCAGCGTCGGCAGCAGGTTGAACGCCTGGAAGACGAAGCCGACCCGGTCCCGGCGCAGCCGCGTCAACTGCCGGTCGCTGAGCGACGCCAGCTCGACATCGCCGATCCGGGCGGACCCCGAGGAGAGGGAGTCGAGCCCCGCCATGCAGTGCATGAGCGTGGACTTGCCCGACCCGGACGGTCCCATGATCGCGGTGAACTCCGCGCGCCGGAACTCCACGGACACCGCGTCCAGCGCGACCACCTGGGTCTCGCCCTGTCCGTACACCTTGCTCAGCCCGGTCGCCCGCGCGGCGACGGCGTTGGGGGCGGCGCCGGGGACGGCGGTCGACGTGGGGAAGGGGGCGGAATGGGACACAAGGTCTCCTGGGAGAGCGGGGAACGGGGTGCGCTCCCATCCTCGATCACCGGGCCCCCTCCCCACCTCAGCCGCACGGCCCGACCTGGGCACCGGCCAAATGGCCGATGCCGGGTCCGTACGTCGTACTCAAGATGGACGCCCGTCCGACTTACGGGCGACCGGGCGTCCGGCGCTCACCCCTTCACCGCGCCGCCCAGCGCGAACCCGCCGCCCAGCCGCCGGGCGATCAGGACGTACAGCAGGATCACGGGCGTCGAATAGAGGATGGAGAAGGCGGCGAGCTGCCCGTAGGCGACCTCGCCGTGGTAGCCGAAGAAGGTGAAGATGCTGACGGACGCCGGGAGTTGGTCCGGCGTGAGCAGCAGCATGAAGGGGACGAAGAAGTTGCCCCACATCATGATGAAGCTGTAGATGGTCACGACCGCCACGCCCGGCCCCACGAGCGGCAGGATGACGCGGGCCAGGGCCTGCATATGGTTCGCGCCGTCGGTCCAGGCGGCCTCTTCGAGGCTGACGGGGATGCCGTCCATGAAGTTCTTCATCAGCCAGATGGCGAACGGCAGCTGGGTCGCCGCGAGGAAGAGGGCCGTGCCGGACAGTGTGTCGATGAGGTTGATCTGCACGAAGAGGCCGTACACCGGGACCATGATCGCGGTGATCGGCAGACAGGTGGTGAACAGCACCGCCATGAGGTACGGGCGTTTGAAGCGGGAGCGGAACCGTGAGAGGGGATAGGCGGCGAGGATGGCGCAGACGATGGTCAGGGCCGTGGCGCCGCCGCACAGGAGCAGGCTGTTGAGCATGGGCCGGTAGGTGATCTCCGGGTCCATGAGGGCGTCGAAGTTGGCCAGCGTGGGTTTGGACGGCACGGAGACGCTGAGCGTGGCGTGTTCGTCGAGCGAGGACAGCACCAGCCACGCCAGCGGCACGGCGAAGGCCAGGGCCGCGACCAGGAGCGCCGCGTCGGCCGCCAGCCGCTGCCGCGCCGCGCGCCGCAGCTTGGGCGTCCGGCGGCGGGCTCGAAGGGGCCCGTGGTGCGCTTGAGGGGACCCGCGCCGTGCGGGGGCCGTCGGTGTCCGGCGCATCTCAGACCTCCTCGCGCAGCAGTCGCAGATAGACCATCGAGAACAGCGCCCCCACCAGGAGCAGCAGCAGCGCCACCGCCGTGCCGTAGCCGATGAGCGCCTTCAGGAACGCCTGGTCGTACATGAAGACCGGCAGCGTCTGGCTGCGCGTACCGGGCCCGCCGCGCGTCATCGCCCAGATCAGGCCGAACACCGACAGCGTCTGGAGCGTGTTGAGCATCAGATTGGTGGCGATGGAGCGCCGGATCATCGGCAGCGTGACGCGCCACATCCGCTGCCAGCCGCTCGCGCCGTCCACCTCCGCCGCCTCGGTGATCTCCTGCGGGATCTCGGAGAGCGCGGCGGAGTAGACGAGCATCGAGAACGCGGTGCCGCGCCAGACGTTGGCGAACGAGACGGCGAGGATGGGCAGCGTGAACAGCCAGTTCTGGGAGGGCAGATGGAGCCATTCCAGAATGTCGTTCAGGGTGCCGCGCTGGTTGAAGAAGGCGTAGAGCAGAAAGCCCGCGACGATTTCCGGCAGCACCCAGGCGGAGATGACGATCGCCCCGGTGAGTGTCCGTACGGGCCGCGAAGCGCGCCGCATCAGGGCGGCGAGCCCCAGGCCCAGGGTGTTCTGGCCGAGGATCGAGGAGAGCACGGTGAAGACGAGGGTCAGGACGACCGCGTTGCGGAACTTGTCGTCGCCGAACGCCCGCCGGAAGTTGTCCAGGCCCACGAAGTGGGTGGACGAGGCGCCGGTGAGCTGCATATCGGTGAAGGAGATGTAGACGCAGTACGCGATGGGCCCGCCGAGGAAGAGCAGCAGGAGGAGGGTGGCGGGGGCGACGGGCAGCCAGCGGAGGCGGTGGCGGGGCCCGCGGGCCCGCACCGTCGGGAGCGCGGTCATCCGTTCCTGCTCACCACCGCGCCGTCGGTGATCGACGCGACTTGCTCGTCGTACGCCTTCGCGGCCTCACCGACCGACGAGTCCCCGGTGGTCACGTTCTCCATCTGCTCCCCGATCGCGGCGGAGACCCTGGGGTAGACGGGCAGCGCGGGGCGGAAGTGGCTGTACTTCACCAGCGAGGTGAAGAAGTCGATGCCGGGCATGGACTTGAGGTACTTCGCGTCGGCCGCGACGTCGTCGCGGACCGCGATCTGCGCGCCCCGGATATCCCACTCCGCCGCGTTCCGCCTCGACTGGAGCGTCTCGATGAACTGCCAGGCCAGGTCGGCGTTGCGGGACTTGGCGGGGATCGACCAGGCCCAGCCGCCGGAGAGGCTGACCTTGCCCGGGGCCTGCCCGTGCTGCGTCGGGAACGGCGTCTGGGCCATCACCTTCGACCACCGCGGCCACGGTTTGCCGCCGGTGGGGAGCCAGTACTCCCCGAGCCAGGAGCCGTCGAGGTCGATGGCGACCTTCCCGGCCGGCAGCCATTCGCTGACGTTGCGCACGGCGACGTTCGGGTCGAGGGCGTCGGAGACCTCGGGGCCGAGCTTCTCCGCGTAGACGCGCCGCACGAAGTCCAGCGAGTCCCGGAACCCCTTGCTGCCCGTCACCCACTTCTTCGCCGCCGGGTCGTAGAGCGGGTCCTTGCCGGTGCCGTACAGCAGCATCTCGAAGGTCTGCATCACGGACGCCTCGCCCGCGCCCTTGCCCGTATAGACGTTGAGCGGGGTGACGTCCGGGACCTTGCGCTTGATCGTACGAGCCGTGTCCAGGACGTCCTGCCAGGTCTTCGGCCGCCACTTCGTGGGCAGCCCGGCCTTGGCGAAGATCTCCTTGTTGTACCAGAGGGCGCGGGTGTCGGTGCCGTCCTGCACGCCGTAGGTCTTGCCGTCCTCGGCCTTGGTGGCGGCCTTCGCGGCCGGCGCGAACTGCTTCCAGTCGGCCCAGGTTCTCAGTTTGTCGTCGAGCGGACGCAAATAGCCGCTCTTGATATCGGAGTTGATGAGGAACGTGTCCTCGTACACGAGATCCGGCGAGGTCTTCGGGGACCGCATCATCTGCTGGATCTTGGCGTAGTAGTCGTTCTCCGACGACTGGATCGGGATCAGGTCGATCTTCTTGCCCCGGTGCGCCTTCTCGAACTCCTTCTTCACCATGGCCAGATAGTCGTCGGTGTACCGGACCTTGCTGTTCGTGTTCCGCTGATAGGCGACTTTCACGGTGTCCGGATGGGGCGCGGACCCCGCGCCGCAGGCGGTGAGCGTGCCTGCGGCGAGGGTGGCGACGAGGATCACTGGGACGGTGGGGCGCACGGGCTCGACCTCCAACTGGCCTCGGTGGGCTGCCCGGTGACCGTACGGCCGTCGCCGGCGGGGCGTCATCCCCGCGACCGTCAACCGTTGTAGCCGGCCAGCACCTTGGTGAAGTCGTACGTTCCCTGGTCGATGCCGCTGCACGCGTCCCCGCCACCGCCGGATCCGCACTTGCGGTCGCGGTTGAGCGCCCAGAAGGAGACGCGGGAGAGGTGGTGGCTCGTCGCGTACGACACCATCGACGTGAAGTTCGCGACCGAGACGACCTCGCCGGCCTGGTCGGTATGGCCGTTCATCGAGGAGAAGCCGACCTTGCGGTAGGCGGCGTCGGAGGAGAGCTTGTACTCGCTCGCGACGGTGTTCTTGAGCCCGTCCACCGCCGACTTCGTGGCGGCGGCCATGTCGACGCTCCCCTGGCCGAAGTCGAACGGCATCACGGCCCAGTCCGCGTCGAGCCCCTTGGCCGCGCCGCGCTTGACGAGGTCCTTGCCGTCGGCGGTCGGGCCGGTGGTGGTCGTGCCGAAGGTGACGTAGACCTTGAGGCCGGGGTTCTTCGTCTTGGTCGTCTTCAGGGCGTCGACGACGCGCTGGCGCACGGTGGCGTTCGAGACCTCGGTGGCCTCGATGTCGATGTCGATGGACTTCAACTTGTAGGCGTCGATGACCTTCTGATAGGCCCCGGCGAGCGCGCCGGCGGACGAGCACTTCTCGCCCAGCTTGTTGCCGCTCCAGCCGCCGAAGGAGACGGTGATGTCACCGCCCGCCGACCGGATGGAGTTGATCGTGGTCTGGTCGGCGCCGCCGGTGAGGGCGCGGGTGCCGTCCCACTTCGGGTTGCAGCCGCCGTCGGAGAGCATGAAGGCCATGGTGAACTGCTTGATGCCGGTGGCCGACATGACGGACGTGGCCTTCGGCGGACTGCCCCAGCCGAGGTAGAGATACGGGCCGTTGAGCCCGCTGGGCGCGGCGGCGGGGGACGTCGCCCGGGGGGTGTGCGCGCTTGGGGTGGCGTAGGCGCCGGCGGTGACGCAACCGCTGACGACGACGCCGGCGGCGAGTGCGGAGACGATTCTCCTGCGATGCACGTCGAACCTCCATGGGGGGTGGGTTGAGCGTGCTGAACGCTAGCGAGAGGTCATGCTCGCGACAAGGTGTGGTTAGAAATGCTTCCTGACGCATGGAGTTGCGAGGGCGCTGTGGCGATGTGTACCGTACGTGACTGTCATATGACACAGGGTTAATCCAGGTGGCCTTGCCGCCTCCCGGTCACCTCCGTACTGCCCCCGAGGGTCGCCCTGTTCCGCGCCCGGAACCATCAGCAACGCCCGGAACCATCAGCAAGGAGAAAGCGCATGGCACGTCACGGCGAGAAGCCCGCCCCCGTCCCGCCGCCGAAGGAGCCCTCCCCGCGCGACAAGGACAGCCGGCACCCCGACGTCTCCCGGCCCGGCAGCGGCGACCACCGCAAGCCGAAGTAGCGGGCATGGGACCGGACTTCACCGCGCTGCGCGCCGAGGCCGCCGAGGTCCTCGGCGGCCTCGGCGCCTTCGCTCAGCCCTGGTCGCGCCGCGCCTTCGAGGACGTGCCCCGCCACGCGTTCATACCGCACACCGTGTGGGCCGAGGACCGGGACGGCTACCGGTCCTTCGGCCGTACGGACGACCCGCGGCGGTGGGCCGCGATGGCCTACGCCCCGTGCGACGGGCTGGTCACCCAGGTCGACGACGGCCGCACCCCCGCGGGCGGCGTCGGCACCCTGCCGACCTGCTCCATCAGCGCCCCGGACGCCGTGCTGAACATGCTCGCCGAAGCCGGGCTGCGGGCCTCGGACACCGTCTTGGAGATCGGCACGGGCACCGGCTACAACGCCGCCCTCATCGCCCAACGCGTCGGCGGCGACCGCCTGGTCACCGTCGAGATCGACGCGGCGCTCCACGCCGGGGCCCGCGCCGCGCTCACCGCCGCCGGCTACGAGGACATCACCGCCGTGCACGCGGACGGAGAGGCCGGCTATCCGCCGCGCGCCCCCTACGACAGGGTGCTGTCCACCGCCGCGGTGCTGACCGTCCCCTACGCGTGGGTCGAGCAGACCCGCGCCGGCGGCTTGATCCTCACGCCCTACCGCAC
Source organism: Streptomyces sp. NPDC044033 (assembly GCF_056434425.1). Classification (NCBI taxonomy): domain Bacteria; kingdom Bacillati; phylum Actinomycetota; class Actinomycetes; order Kitasatosporales; family Streptomycetaceae; genus Streptomyces; species Streptomyces sp. NPDC044033. Next base: position 9,279 of record NZ_JBWKFF010000022.1, read on the forward strand.
CGCGTTCTGTTCCCACGGCCTCGCCCGCCTCACCGTCGGCGACGACGGGCAGGCGTCGGGGCGCTTCGCCGGGGCCATGAACTTCATGACCGTACGCGGACAGCGCCCGCGCTCCCCGATCGGCGAGTTGTTCACCGACGAGACCTGGCGGGAGGCGCGCGAATCCACCCCCGACGGGGGCCTGGACCGCCTCGCCCTCACCGACCCGCACGCTGCCTTCGCCATCGGCCTGCTGCTGCCCGGCGTCTCCCACTGGGAGCAGGGCGACGGCCACTGGTGGTGTGGCCCGGACTCCTGGGCGTACAGCACCGGCACGGCCGTGTACCAGTGGGGGCCGCGCGACCTCTACGACGAGACCCGGGCCGCGGCCGACTGGTGGCGCGACGAAGCCGGCCGGCCCTCGCTGTTCGACTTCGGCCTGACCGTGACGGAGGGCGGGCAGACCGCGTGGCTCGGCGATCCCGGCCACGCCCTTCCCTGAAACCCCGGTCGGCGGGGGCGCCTGCCCGTCAGCGGGCTTGAAACGGTCAGGGTATCCGTGCCGGGCGGGCGCGGTCGCGCTGCGGTGCCCGCCCGTAGACCCATGGCTCGAAGTCGCCGTGGCCTGAATGACGGTTGCGCGACCGTACCCCCTGGTCTTCTCTTGGGGCGCCGATGTTTCACGGGCAACTACGTGTGCACAGGCGACTATGGCCGCTCCAAGACAGGCCCTTGGCGTGGCCTTTTCGGGGCGGCTCCCATGCGCAGAGAAACGGAGTCGTAATGCGTTTCGTGCATTCAACACACCGCAGGGCCGCCACCGCACTGGCAGCGGCCGTATTGGCCGCCGGGGCCGCGGCGTTCGCCGCCCCGGCCGCGATGGCCGACAGTGGCGCCGCCCGAGCCGCCACCCCGCGAGTGGCCGGCAACTACGACTGCCCGCAAGGTGCTTTCTGCATCTACAACGGATGGAACGGCAGCGGTGAGCGCTGCGACTTCTATGGCAGCGACCCCTCGGCCGGCAGATCCTGCGGTTTCAGCGCCAGAAACGACAACGTCCTGTCGGCGTACAACAACACGACGGTCCGGGTGAATTACTACACCAGCGAGAGATACCAGAACCGCATCGGATCGGAAACGCCCGGCAACCGGACGAATTTGGCGGGCAATTACGTCATCAGGTCGGTCAAGTTCTAGTAGGCATTGACGAATGAGCCGGTGGTGGGGGGGGGGGGGGGGGGGGGGGGAGGGGGAAGGGGGGGGGGGGGGGGGGGGGGGGGGGGGGGGGGGGGGGGGGAGGAGAGGGT
>NZ_JBWKFF010000022.1:10574-151198 GCF_056434425.1 Streptomyces sp. NPDC044033
CAATCCCCGCCACCCCGCCCATACCCCACGCCCCCCCTTCCCCCCCTCCTCACCCCCCCCCCCCCCCCCCCCCCCCCCTCCCGGCCCCCCCCCCCCCCCCCCCCCCCCCCCCACCACTCGCTTCGGCGTCTCGGCGTATCGGAGTCTCGGCGCGTCGCCGCCTCAGCGCTGCGTCAGCCAGCGGTAGCGGAGTTCGGGGCGGCCGACGTGGCCGTACTGCGGTGTCCGGGCGGCGCGGCCCGTATGGACCAGGTGTTCCAGGTAGCGGCGCGCCGTGATCCGCGAGATGCCGACGGTGGTCGCGGCCGTGCCCGCCGAGAGCCCGTCGGCGGCTGCCGCGCGCAGCGCCTCGGTGATGGTCTGGAGCGTGTCCAGGCTCAGCCCCTTGGGCAGGGAGGCGGGTTGCGGCGCGCGGAGCGCCGACAGGGCCCGGTCCACCTCGTCCTGGCCGCTGGCCTCTCCGGCCGCGGCGCGGAAGTCCGCGTACCGCACGAGCCGGTCGCGGAGGGTGGCGAAGGTGAACGGCTTCAGTACGTACTGCACCACGCCGAGGGACACGCCCTCGCGCACGACCGCCAGGTCGCGGGCCGACGTCACCGCGATCACGTCGGTGGTGTGCCCGGCGGCCCGCAGTGACCGTACGAGCTGGAGCCCGTGCCCGTCGGGGAGGAAGAGGTCCAGCAACAGCAGGTCGACCGCCGTCCGCTTGAGGAACTGCGACGCGTCGGCCCGCGAATGCACCACCCCGGCCACGGCGAACCCCGGCACGCGCCGCACGTACAGGGCGTGTGCGTCGGCCGCGAGCGGTTCGTCCTCGACGACGAGAACCCGGATCGGGTCGGCGTTGGCCGGCGGCGTGCTCATAGGGGTGCTCCAACCGGAGAGGGGCGCCCGCGGGGAGCGGGCGCGAAGGGGTGGCCCGGCGTCATACCGGAACCTCGCCGCGCAGCGGCAGCAGGACCGTGAACTGCGCGCCGCCCGCGGCCGATTCCGCCACGGTCACGGCACCGCCGTTGCGACGGGCGGCCTGCTGCACCAGGGCGAGACCGAGCCCCCGGCCGGGGGCCTTGGTGCTCCAGCCCCGCCGGAAGACCTCGTCGACGGCCGCCGGATCGATACCGGGACCGGTGTCCGCCACCCGCAACAGCAGCTCCCCGCCGTCGGCGCGTACGGTCACGGTCACGTACCGCCCCTCCGGGGTCGCGGCCGCCGGGCTGTCCGGCCGCGCCGACCCGCCCGCCGGATCGTCCGGCCGCTTCGGGGCTGTGGCCGGTGCGTCCTGCTGCCCTACGGCAGCCGCCGGATCGTCGGGCCGCTCCGGGGCTGTGGCTGGTGCGTCCTGCTGTTCTGCGGCGTCCGCCGCTGCGCCCTGCCGCTCCAGGTCCGCCGCTGACGGGCCCCACCGCTCTGCGGCTGCCGCCGCTGGTGCGTCCCGCGCCTCCGGGCCGGCCGCCGGTGCGTACCGCCGCTCCGGGTCCGCCGCGCCCGCGCGGTCGCGGCCTCGCGGCGCGTCCGCGTCGGCACCGGCCGGTGCCGCGCCCCGGTCCGGCCGAAGGCCGGGCGGGGGCGGCGGCGCCGTCAAGGACGCCAGCTGCGGCGCGGCCGCACTGGCGTCCACGGCGTTGTCGATGAGGTTCCCCAAGATCGTGACCAAGTCGCGGGCCGGCAGCGCGGCCGGCAGGACGCCGTCGTCGATGTGGCTCTCGGGGGTGAGGGTGAGCTCGACGCCGTGCTCGTTGGCCTGGGCCGCCTTGCCCAGCAGGAGGGCGGCCAGGACGGGTTCGGCGACGGCCGCCACGACCTGGTCGGTGAGGGCCTGGGCCAGTTCCAGCTCCGCCGTGGCGAAGTCCACGGCCTCGTCCGCGCGGCCGAGTTCGATCAGCGACACCACGGCGTGCAGCCGGTTGGCCGCCTCGTGGGCCTGCGAGCGCAGCGCCTCGGCGAAGCCGCGTACGGAGTCCAGCTCGCCCGACAGCGCCTGGAGTTCGGTGTGGTCCCGCAGCGTGACGACCGTGCCGCTCCGCTCCCCGCCGCTGACCGGCGACGTGTTGACGACCACGATCCGGTCCGCCGTCAGATGCACCTCGTCCACGCACGGCCCCGCCGCCAGCAGTGTCTCGGTGAGCTGCGCCGGCAGGCCGAGGGCGGTGACGCGCAGCCCCACGGCGTCGGGGGTGAGCCCCAGCAGGTCGCGCGCCCCGTCGTTGATCAGCGCGATCCGGCGCTCCCCGTCCAGCATCACCAGCCCCTCGCGCACCGCGTGCAGCGCGGCCTGGTGGTAGTCGTGCATCCGGCTCAGCTCGGCGGCGTTCATGCCGTGGGTATGCCGGCGCAGCCGCGCGTTGACGATGTACGTACCGACGCCGCCGAGCGCCAGCGCCCCCAGCGCCACCCCCAGCAGCGCGATGACCTGCCGCCGCACCTGGGCGCTGATCTCGTCGACCGTGATGCCCACGCTGACCAGCCCCGTGACGCGGTCCCCGGCGCGGATCGGCGCCACCGCCCGTACGGACGGCCCGAGCGTCCCGGTGTACGTCTCGGAGAACGCCCGGCCGCGCAGCGCGGGCCCGGTGTGGCCGAGGAACTCCTGGCCGATGCGGGCCGCGTCCGGGTGCGTCCAGCGCGTGCCGTGCGGGTCCATGATCGTCACGAAGGTGACCCCGGCGTCGCGCCGCACCCGTTCCGCGTACGGCTGGAGCGCCGCGCTGGGGTCGGGGGCGTCGACGGCGGCCCGTACGGACGGCGCCCCGGCGACCGCGGCGGCCGTCGCGGTCACCTGACGGCGCGCCGCGTCCTCGGCCTGCCCGCGCCCGGTGGCGTACGCGAAGAACGCGCACCCGGCCACCACAGCGGCGACCAGCACGATCTGCATCGCGAAGAGCTGGCCGGCCAGGCTGCGGGGGCGGGGTATGCGGGGTGCGCGCATGGCCGACAGTCTGCCTCCCGCCCCGGCCGTGAACGTAATGCACGTAAGGGTGACCGCGGTCACAGACGGGTGCATAGTCTGCGGGGCCCCACTCGTCGGAAGAGCGCGGGCCGCAGGAGCCGCACGCCGTACCCCGAGGAGCACCACCGTGTCAGCGCAGACACCGTCACCGGACGGGCCCGAGCAGGCCCGTCCGAAGAAGGACCGGACCCACTTCCTCTACATCGCGGTCATCGTGGCCGTGCTGTTCGGCATCCTCGTGGGGTTCACCGCCCCCGGTGTGGCCGTGGAGCTGAAGCCGCTCGGCACCGGGTTCGTGAACCTGATCAAGATGATGATCTCGCCGATCATCTTCTGCACGATCGTGATCGGCGTCGGATCGGTCCGCAAGGCGGCGAAGGTCGGCGCGGTCGGCGGCCTGGCGCTGGGCTACTTCATGCTCATGTCGACGGTCGCGCTCGCCATCGGCCTCATCGTCGGCAACATCCTGGAGCCCGGCAGCGGGATGCACCTGACGGAGTCGGTGCGGCACGCGGGCGAGGCGCAGGCCAAGGGCGGCGACTCCACCGTCGACTTCCTCCTCGGCATCATCCCCACCACCATGGTCTCCGCCTTCACGGGCGGCGAGGTGCTCCAGACGCTGCTGGTCGCGCTCCTCGTGGGCTTCGGCCTCCAGGCGCTCGGCGCGGGCGGCGAACCGATCCTGCGCGGCATCGGCCACATCCAGCGGCTGGTCTTCCGCGTGCTGGCCATGATCATGTGGGCGGCCCCGATCGGCGCGTTCGGCGCGATGGCGGCGGTGGTCGGCGAGACGGGCGTGGACGCGCTCAAGTCGCTCGCCGTCATCATGGTCGGCTTCTACGTCACCTGCCTGCTCTTCGTGATCATCGTGCTCGGCACGATCCTGCGGCTGGTCGCCGGGGTCAGCATCTTCGCGCTGTTGAAGTATCTGGCGCGGGAGTTCCTGCTGATCCTCTCCACCTCGTCCTCGGAGTCGGCGCTGCCGCGGCTGATCGCGAAGATGGAGCACCTGGGCGTCAGCAAGCCGGTCGTCGGCATCACGGTCCCCACCGGCTACTCCTTCAACCTCGATGGCACCGCCATCTATCTGACGATGTCCTCGATCTTCGTGGCGGAGGCGATGGGCGAGCCGCTCGCCATCGGCCAGCAGGTCTCGCTGCTCCTCTTCATGATCATCGCGTCGAAGGGCGCGGCGGGCGTCACCGGCGCCGGCCTCGCCACCCTCGCGGGCGGCCTCCAGTCCCACCGCCCCGAACTGGTCGACGGCGTGGGCCTGATCGTCGGCATCGACCGCTTCATGAGCGAGGCGCGGGCCCTCACCAACTTCGCGGGGAACGCGGTCGCGACCGTACTCGTCGGCACCTGGACCAAGGAGATCGACAAGGCGCGGGTGGACGAAGTGCTCGCCGGACGGCTGCCGTTCGACGAGACGACGCTGGTGGACGACGGGCACAGCGGGGCGAGGCAGGCGCCGGAGGGCGAATCTGGGGGTGCCGAGAAGGAGCCCGCCGCTGTGTGACGTTGGGCGCGGCCGGTGAATATCCGGCCTTGGCCCGTGTGTGAAGTGCCGGCCGCTGGATACCCGGCCGGTGCGGGACGGCAGGAATTCCGCCTCGCACCCCCTGATCGCGAAGCTCCGCTGACGCCCCCGTTCAGCGGGGCTTCGCTGCGTCCGGGCCGTCCGTGCCCGCTGCTGTACGCGCCTCCGCATCCGTACGCGCCTCCGTGCTCGTACCCGCGCCCGAACCCGGGCCTATGTCCGCCCCCGAGCCCGCCGCCGGCCCCATCCGCGCTGCCGCCGCCGTCGCCTCCCGTACGGCCTCGGTCACGGCCTCGGCGGCGCGGGCCGGGGCGACGCCCGCGGTGGCCAGCACCGTCGTGGCGGCGGCGACGCCCGCCGTCTCGGCGGGCAGCGCGCCTTCGTTGACCGCCTGCATCAGCCCGAAGAGCGTGTGCTCGTAGACGTGCGCGAGGGCGCGCGAGGTGAGCGGGGAGCCGAACGCGCCGTCGTCCAGGCCGCGCTGGATGAGGCCGGCGGCCTTGAGGCGTACGGGCTCCAGGCGGGCCCGGATGCCGGCGTCGGTGACGCTGCGCTGGGCGAGGGCGACGAGGAGCCGGTAGCGGTCGGCGGACTCCCAGACGGCGAGGGTGGCGCGGGCGAGCGCCTGATCGGCCGGGGGAGCGGGGGCCGGGCCGGCGGTCGTGTCCTCGGTGCCCTGGGTGCCCTGGGTGTCCTTGATATCCGCCATGCCGGCCGCGAAGGCGCGCGAGACGTCCTCGACGGCGGCGTCCGTCAACGCGGTGATCAGCGCCTCGCGGTTGGGGAAGTGGCCGTACACGGTGCGGCGCACGACCCCGGCGGCGCGGGCGATGTGGTCCATGGACGCGTCCGGGTTGCGCACCAGTTCGGCGAGCGCGATGTCCATGATGTGGCGGCGGTTGACGGAGGCCCGGCTGCTGAGTGTGGTCATGGTGGATGCGGCTCCTCGGTCGGCGTCCTCGTCCCCGTGCGGCGCGGGGCACGCGTGTGGCCGCCATTCTCCGGGGGCGTGCCGCTGGTTGCCCCGAGCGTGCCGACCACTCCATTTTGCACACGGCTGTGCATCCGAGTAAATTGCGCACTGCTGTGTAATTGCACAACGCTGTGCAAGATCAATCAACTGAGGTCGGGTCCGGGGCCGGGTTTCCAGGCTCGGGCCAAGGCCCAGACCGAGATCGTGAGAGGTGTCCGGATGCGCGTCGTCATGTCGACGCCGGTCGAGAAGATGGACCGGCCGTACGGAAAGCGCTGGGCGGCGCTGGGGGTGCTCTGCCTCAGCCTGCTGATCATCGTCATGGCGAACACCACCCTGACCGTGGCCGCCCCCGACATGACCATCGATCTGAACCTGAGCAGCGCCGACCTGCAATGGGTCATCGACGGTTACACCGTCCCGTACGCCGCGCTGATGCTGCTGCTCGGCGCGATCGGCGACAAGTACAGCCGCCGCGGCGCGCTCGTACTCGGCCTCGTCGTCTTCGGCGTCGCCTCCGTCGCCGGGGCGCTCGCCGACAGTTCCGACACGGTCATCGCCTCGCGCGCGCTGATGGGCATAGGGGCGGCCTTCGTCATGCCGGCCACGCTCTCGCTGCTCGCCGCGACCTTCCCGCGCGCCGAGCGGGCCAAGGCCATCACCATCTGGACGGCCACCGCGGGCCTCGGCATCGCCGCCGGCCCCCTGGTCGCGGGCGCGCTGCTGGAGAAGTACAGCTGGAACTCCAGCTTCCTCATCAATGTGCCGATCGCCGTACTCGGCATCGTCGGCGCGCTGTTCCTCGTGCCGCCGTCCAAGGCGGGCCACAGCGACCGGCTCGACTACGTCGGCGGGCTGCTCTCCGTCATCTGGGTCGGCTCGCTCATCTACATGATCATCGAGGGCCCGCACTTCGGCTGGGGCGCCGCCGCGATCACCGCCGCCGTCGTCGCCGGTGTCGGCCTCGTCTGCTTCATCCTCTGGGAGCTGCGCCACCCGCGCCCCGTCCTGGACGTACGGCGCTTCGCGCGCCGCGCCTTCGCCGGGTCCACGCTCGCCGTCGCGCTCTTCTTCCTGGCCGTCTTCGGCGCGTTCTACTACCTCACCCAGCACCTCCAGTTCGTCCTCGGCTACTCGCCGCTGGACACCGGTGTGCGGATGCTGCCGCTGGCCGGAGCGGTGTTCGTCGGCGGTGTGCTGACGGCCCTGCTCACGCCGAAGTTCGGCATGAAGGTCACGGTCGCGCTGGGCATGGCGGTCGGCACCGTCGCCATCGCCCTGCTCACGCGGGTCGACGCGCACTCGACGTACGGGGACTTCGTGATCCCCCTCATCGTCCTCGGCCTCGCCATCGGCCTGTCCCTGTCGCCGTGCACCAACGCCATCATGGGCTCCTTCCCGGAGGACCAGCTCGGCATCGGCGGCGCGGTCAACAGCACCTCGATCGAGCTGGGCGGCTCGCTCGGCATCGCCGTGCTCGGCACGGTGCTGGCCAACACCTACTCCGACAACCTCGCCGACGCGGCGGCCAAGTCGGCCACGGCCGGGGCGCAGATCCCGGAGAAGGTGCTCTCCGTCGCACAGGACTCGGTCGGCGCGGGTCTGGCCGTCTCCCAGCAGCTCGGCGCCAAGCTCGGCCCGCAGCAGGGCGCGTCCTTCGCCGACGCCGTGCGCTCCGCGTTCTCCGACTCGGTCGCCCACACCAGCGTCGTCGGCGCGGTCGTGCTGGGCGTCGGCACGGTGATCGTCGCCTTCCTCCTGCCGGGCCGCAAGAAGGCCGCGGCGGACGCGGCGGCCGCGACCTCGACGGGCGAGGGCGCGACGGGCGAGGACCGCGAGTCCGAGCGCGTCTGACGCCACCGCCTCCGGCTCTACGGGCCCCCGCACCGACTTCCACGTCGGGGCGGGGGCCCGTGGGCGTATGTACGGACGGTCGCGTACGGGCGTGCGGTACATACGTACCGGTGGGGGCTCGGCGGCCGCAGGCCGATCGGCTGACGCGTGCCGGGCCCGTCGGCGTACGTACCGGCCGCGTGGTCACCGGCCTCGGGCCCGGCGCGACGACTTCACCGGCGCGACGACACCGTCAGCCGAACACGGTCTGCGCGGTCTGCACGGCCTGCACGGTCGGAGGGGCCTGACCGCGCGGCCACGCGTGGGTGCGGTCGTTGTCGTGACGCTGATGCCGGATCAGGTGCACAGGTGCAGGGGGACCGGCGGCATGGCGAGGGGCAGGGGCAGCGTCCGCAGACCCACCGTCGCCGTCTCTCTGGCGCGCTGGCCTCCGGGGCCTCCGGGGCCTCCGGGTGGGTACGGAACCGTTCACGAGCCCGGTCGGGGCTTCGGCGGCGAGTTCCCGTTCACCGCGATCCTCGGCCGGCGGCCCACAGGTGACGGGTGGTTCGGCCTATAGCGCCGCGCGAGAAAGGCCAGGCAGGCGATCACGGTGTGGAGCAGTGATCGGCCAGGCCGCGCAGTCCGGCTGCGAAGACGCCGGTGCGGAAGACTTCCGTCAGCTCGTCGGTGTCGGCTCGGTCGCAGTCGAAATTCACCGACCAGCCGACGAACGTCTCATCGGTGGCGGTAAGCGGCAGGACCCGCATGGTGGCTCGGTAGGACCGCACCGGGTACGGAGAGCTGACGATGCCGTAGGTCAGGGACCGCGTGTGGTCGTCCAGTGCCAGGAGGGACTCCACCACGGTCCCCCCGTCGGCCATGGACAGCGTGCGGACGCAACCGACGCGGTCGGGTGCGTCCGCGTCCGCCAGGACGCAGCCCGCGACGGCCGGTTGCCAGGCGGCCAGGCCGCCGAAGTCGCGGACCACGCGCCACACCGTGGCGATCCGGGCCGGGATGACAGCGCTGGCGAAGGCGTCGGGCATGAAAGGACTCCGATTCTGAGGGGGATCTGAGGGGGAGGGGGCCGGCGGACGGCCGCCGTGACGGCTTCCCCGGCCTGCACGGCTTTCCCGGCCTGCCCGGGAGGGGGACGCCAGGGGCACCGGTGCGCGGTCGGCGGCACGGTGGCCGGTCATGGCGTCATGGCGCCGACGTTACGAGCGCGGCCGCAGGCGCGGGAGGGTGCGCTGCGGCTACCCGGGGCGTGGGCCCGGCCGCCCCGCCCGGGTGGGTGCAGCGCACCCACGCCCCGGCGCCCGTCCGCGATTAGCGTGGCGGTCATGGAAAGCGAGAACGCACTCGGTGACTACCTGCGCGCCCGCCGCACGGCGGTCGTGCCGGCGGATGTCGGCCTGCCCGACGACGGGCCCCGGCGGGTGCCGGGGCTGCGGCGTGATGAGGTGGCGCTGCTGGCCGGGGTGAGCACGGACTACTACATCCGGCTGGAGCAGGGCCGTGAGCGGCGTCCGTCCGATCAGGTGCTGCGGGCGATCGCCGGGGCGCTGCGGCTGGACGACGCGGCGGCCGCCCATCTCTTCCGGTTGGGCCTGCCCGTCTTCGGGACGGCGGCCGCCACGACGACCGTCGCTCCGGAGCTGCTGCGGCTGATGGACGGCATGCGTGACGTGCCGGCCTTCGTGGTCGGGACGGCGCAGGACGTACTGGCGGCCAACGCGATGGCGCGCGAGCTGTACAGCGGATTCGTCCGGTACGACAACCTGCTGCGGATGATCTTCCTCGATCCCTTCGCGCGGAAGTTCTACGCCGACTGGGACCGCGCGGCGCGGATCGCGGTGGGCAACCTGCGGGCGTCCTCCTCGCAGTTCCCGCAGGACGAGCGGATCGAGCGGGTCGTCGGCGAGCTGAGCGTGCGCAGCCCCGCCTTCGCGGGCCTGTGGGCGCGCTATGAGGTCCGGCCCCGTACCCACGAGGACAAGCACTTCCGGCATCCACGGGTGGGGGAGGTGCGTCTGCACTTCGAGGCGCTCGCCGTCACCAGCGCCCCCGGACAGCACCTGTCCGTCTACAGCGCGGAGCCCGGCAGTGCCGGAGCCGACGCCCTGGTCCTGCTCGGCCGGCTGTCCGAGCGGGAAGTGGCCCTGACGGACCAGACCAATACTGCACAAAAAGGAGAATTCCTATCATGACCACGTCGCTGTCCGACGCCGTCGGCACCTTCGAGATCGCCGGCAAGAAGGTCGCCCGTCTCGGTTTCGGCGCGATGCGCCTGACCGGACTCGGGGTGTGGGGTGAGCCCGACGACCGCGCGGAGTGCGTCCGGGTGGTGCGCCGCGCCGTCGAACTCGGCGTGCAGCTGATCGACACCGCGGACTCCTACGGCCCGTATGTGAGCGAGGAGATCATCCGGGAGGCGATCCATCCGTACCGCGACGAGGTGCTGATCGCGACCAAGGCCGGGCTGACCCGCAACGGGCCCGACGTCATCAGGACCGACGAGGGGCTGGTGGGCGTCGGTCCGGCGGCGTGGCCGCCGGTCGGGCGTCCGGAGTACCTGCGCCAGCAGGCCCTGACGAGCCTGCGCCGGCTCGGCGTGGATCACATCGACCTGTTCCAGTTGCACCGCGTCGATCCGAAGGTCCCGCTGGAGGAGCAGGTCGGCGAGTTGAAGATGCTCCAGGACGAGGGCAAGGTCGTCTCGATCGGGCTCTCCCAAGTCACCGTCGGCCAGATCGAGCAGGCCCGCGAGATCGTGGAGATCGCCACCGTCCAGAACCGCTACAACCTCACCGACCGCAGCTCCGCCGACGTTCTGGAGTACTGCGCCGACCACGGCATCGGCTTCATTCCCTGGGCGCCGGTGGCCGCGGGTGAGCTGGCCCGCCCGGGTGGCCCCGTCGACCGGATCGCGACCGCCCATCACGCCGCTCCGTCGCAGGTGGCGCTGGCCTGGCTGCTGGCCCGCTCCGGGGTCGTCCTGCCCATCCCCGGTACGTCAAAGGTCGCGCACCTGGAGGAGAACCTGGCGGCGGCGACCCTGCGGCTGAGCGACGAGGAAACGGACGAACTGACCGCCGCGGTGTGAGAGTCCGTCCCGGGACGGCGCGCCCCGCTCCTTCGCGCGCGAGCCCGCTGCCTTCCCGTCTCCGCCCCCACCTGCCGCCTCCCACCCGCTGTCGCCACCTGCTGTCGCCACCGAAGAAATGACGTTCTGCCATGCTGCTTCCTTCCGATGAGGCGGGCCGAGGGCGCCCCGTCGTCCTGCTGCACGCCCGCCCCACCGACCGCACCATGTGGGAAGCCCATCTCCCCCTGCTCGCCGACGCGGGCGTGCGGGCCATCGCCCTGGACCTGCCCGGCCACGGCGACGCACTCGTACCGGACGGCCGCGAGACGGCCCCCTGGACGGACGTACTCGACACCCTCGACCACCTCGGGGCCGACCGCTTCGTCCTGGCCGGGAACTCCCTCGGCGCCCTGGTGGCGCTCCAGGCCGCCGTCACGGCGCCCGAGCGGGTCGAGGGCCTGGTGCTCGTCGGGTACCGGCCCCACGACCAGCCGCCCTCCGCACGTCTGCGGGCCGCCTGGGACGCCGAGAGGACGGCGCTCGCCGCCGGCGATGTGGACGCGGCCGTGACAGCCGGCGTCGAGGCGTGGACCTCGGCCGGCGCGACCGGCGACGTACGCGCGCACGCGGCCCGTATGCTCCGCGGCCAACTGACCGAACAACTCGCCCACGGCGAGCCGTCGTCGGCGGCGGACCCGCTCGGCGAGGGAACGGCGGCGCTGCGCACGCTGGTCCTTCCCGCCCTGGTCGGCGTCGGTGAACACGACATGCCCGACTTCTTCGAGGGCGGCGAGGGACTGGCCCGCGATCTCGACGCGGGCGAGACGGTGGTCATCCCCGCCGCAGGGCACCTCGCGCCGCTGGAACAGCCCGCCGCGTTCTGCGCCCTGCTGATGGATTTCGTCCGCAGTCTCCCGGAGCGGCGGCGCTGAACCCCGTACCGCGAGTCCGCCGCCCCGCTGCTGGAGGAGCGGGGCGCCCGCGAGGTCGGTACGGCATCGCGTAGAGCGTGGCATCCGGATCGCGGAAGGGGCGTGGAAGGGGCGCGGAAGGCGCGCGGGCCCCGGCCGGGGCCGCGGTCTCGGAGAGGCGCGAGCCCGCCGCCGTCACCGCCTCCCGGTCATACGTCCCAGGTGACCGGGAGGCTCTTCACCCCGTAGACGTCAGCCGTCTCCGGCCGCAGGCCGACCTCCTCGGCCGGTACGGCCAGGCGCAGCGTGGGGAAGCGGCCGATCAGCGCGGTGAACGCGACGCCCATCTCGACGCGGGCCAACTGCTGCCCCAGGCACTGGTGGATGCCGTGGCCGAAGGCCAGGTGCCCGCTGTACCGCCTGCCGAGGTCGAGCGCGTGGGGGTCGGCGAAGCGCTCGGGGTCGCGGTTGGCCGTGTTGTACGAGAGGACGACGGTCGTGCCGGCCTCGATGGTCCGGCCGCCCAGCTCGACGTCCACCAGCGCCGTCCTCATGAACGACTTGGCGACGCTCAGATACCGCAGCAACTCCTCCACAGCCTGGCCGGTGAGCGCGGGATCGGCGCGCAGCGCGGCGAGTTGTGCCGGGTTCCGCAGCAGCGCGAAGGTGCCCAGCGCCAGCATGTTCGCGGTGGTGTCGAGCCCGGCCGCCAGCAGAATCAGGCTGACGCCCCGCAACTCCTCATCGGTCAGATCGCTGCCGGTGAGTTCGCTGAGCACGTCGTCGGTGGGGTTCGCGCGCTTGGCGGCCACCAGCTCCGCGAGGTAGTCCTGGGTCCCGGTGTAGGCCGCTATCAGCTCCTCGTCGCTGCTCTCCCCGTCCATGAACGACTCGACCTGCCGCTGGAAGGAGGCCCGTTCCTCGTACGGCACCCCCAGCAACTCGCAGATCACGATGGCGGGGATGGGCTTGGCGAACGCGGTCACCAGGTCCGCGGGCGGCCCGGCCTTCTCCATGGCGTCCAGGCAGTCGGCGGTGATCTGCTCGATGCGCTCGGTGAGCAGCCGCATGCGCCGCACGGTGAACTTGCCCACCAGCGGCTTCCGGTAGCGCCCGTGCAGTGGTTCGTCCGTGAGGAGGAACTCGCCCGGTGACGCCGGCGGAAGCTCGTAGTCGACCACGTTCATGAGTTCCTTGCGGGAACTGAACCGCGAGTCGGCCAGGACCGACCTGACCAGGTCGTATCCGGTGATCAGCCAGCCGGGTACGCCACCGGGGTGGGTATAGCGGCTGATGGGACCTTGCCGGCGGGCGTCGATCAGCTCTGCCGGCGGGTCGAAGGGGCAGCCGGCCCGACGTGCCGTCGGGAGCGTCATGACGGTGTGGACGGATTCACCCATGGCCATTTCCTCATCTCGCGATAGTACGCGTTTGGGATAACTCGAAAGCTACGTTGCATTCAGAATTTGGTCAATCGCCGGAAATGCATAAGCCCAGGTGTGTGGCGGTTATTTGATGCAATGACGCTGAGCTCGAACGCAATGGTGCGTTGCAATGGGGGGCGGCGAAAGCAATACTGACGGCATGCCAGGAGGACGGTTGACCCAGCAGGACCGCCAGCGCATCGCGACCCAACTCGCGGGCGGGCTCTCCTATGCCGAGATCGCCAGGAGGCTCGACCGGCCGACGTCGACGATCAGCCGCGAGGTCGCACGTAACGGCGGTGCCCGCGGCTACCGGCCCCAGCAGGCGCACCGGGCGACGGCCCAGCGGGCGCGGCGCGGCACACCGCCACCCCAGCGCGCGACCGGTGCGCCGAGCGGCGCGGTGGAAGAGGAGATCACCGAACTGGCGGTCAGATCGGGGCTGCCGAGGATCACCGCGCGCGTCCATGTCGACCTGCTGCTGTCCGAGGACGGCAGGCGCACCGCGGCCGAACTGGCCCGCAGGCTGAACGTCAGCCCGGCCTCCGTCTCCGTGGCCGTGAAGTTCCTGGTCGAGCAGGGGTACGTCCGGCGCGAGCGCGATCCGCGGCGGCGCCGTGACATCTACGTGGTCGACGACGAGGCCGCGTACAACTCGGTCGTGATCAGCGCGCGGCAGACGCTTGAGGTGGCACGGGCCGCGATGGCCGCGGCAAAGACGCTCGGGCCCGATACGCCCGTGGGGCAACGGCTGACCAGGGAAGGGACGTTCCTGGAGCGCGTCATCCTGGACATGATGGAGTCGGCCGACCGCTGGCGTGCGCTCCTGGAGTGACGGGCCTCGGCGATCCGGGTGTCCACGGGCGCCGATCCCGTGGGCGCCCACCACGACCGGGAGCCCCGCCCGTTCGCGAGACCTTCCGTACGCGCTGCGGCAGCCCGGAACCGGCAACGCGCTGTGAGCCGGCCGGCCCCGCCGCCCAGCCTGGCATGCTGCGCACATGACCACGGAAGCTGTCGCTGAGTTCGAATCACACCGGCCTCGGCTGTTCGCGCTCGCCTACCGGATGCTCGGTTCGGCGAGCGAGGCCGAGGACATCGTGCAGGACACGTATCTGCGGTGGAGCGCGGCCGACCCCTCCGCCATCCGTACCCCGGCCGCCTGGCTGACCAAGGTCATGACGAACCTCTGCATCAACCAGCTCACCTCCGCCCGTGCCCGGCGGGAGCTGTACGCCGGGCCCTGGCTCCCCGAACCGGTCTTCACACACACCACGGCCGACCGGCTCGGACCGCTGGAGAGCGCCGAACAGCGCGAGTCCGTGTCGTTCGCGCTGCTCACCCTGATGGAGCGGCTCACCCCGGCCGAACGCGCGGTCTTCGTGCTGCGCGAGGCGTTCGGGCACAGTCACCGGGAAATCGCCGAAGCCGTCGGTATCGAGGAGGCCCACTCGCGTCAGCTGCACCGCCGGGCCCGCGCCCAACTCGGCCACCCGCGACGGCACTTCGACGTGGACGACGGACAGCGCAGGAAGATCGTCGAGCGCTTCTTCGCCGCCACCGTCGAAGGCGATGTGGCCGGTCTTGAGCGACTGCTCGCCGACGACGTGGCCGCCTGGGCCGACGGCGGCGGCGAGGTGACCGCGGCACGCCGGCCGATCATCGGGCGCGAGAAGGTGCTCCGCTATCTGCTGGGCCTCGGCGCCCGGCCCGAGGCGGCGGGGGTCAGAGCCGAGATCGCCGAGGTGAACGGCGAGCCGGCGACCGTCGTCTTCGCGGGCCAGGAGCTGCTTGCCATCGTCGTACCGGAGATCCGCGAGGGCCGGGTCAGCGCGGTCCGTACGGTCATCAACCCCGGCAAACTCGCATTCGCCGCCCGCCAGCTCGCATGATCCACTTCACACCGTGAGCCGTCACGGATCAGCCCGCCCGCCGGTTCAGGAGGCATGACACATCACATCGTGGTTCTGGGAGCCGGGTACGCCGGACTGTCCGCGGCGAAGGGCGCGGCCCGCAAGCTGCGCCGCGGCGACGTACGCGTCACGCTGGTCAACGCCGTCGGCCATTTCGTGGAGCGGGTACGGCTGCACCAGCTCGCCGCCGGTCAGCAGCTCAAGGACCTGCCCCTGAGCGGTCTCCTCGCCGGTACGGGCATCGAGCTGGTCGTCGCCCGCGTGACCTCCGTCGACGCCGCCGCCCGTACGGTCCAGCTCGACTCCGCTCCGTACGCCGTTGCGTACGACACCCTCGTCTACGCTCTGGGCAGCGCGGCCGACACCGCCGCCGTCCCCGGGGTCGCCGCCCACGCGTCGGCCGTGGCCACCTACCAGGACGCGGTGCGCCTGCGCGAACGTACGGCGGACGCCCAGGGTTCGCTGGCCGTGGCCGGGGGAGGGCTGACCGGCATCGAGGCGGCCACCGAGCTGGCCGAGGCCCACCCGGGGCTCAAGGTGCGGCTCGTCACCGAGGGCGAACTCGGCGCCGGGCTCTCGGAGCGCGGCCGCCGCCACCTCCGCAGCGCCCTGGACCGGCACGGCGTCGAACTCCGAGAACACGCCCGCGTCCGCGAAGTCACCGCACACGGCCTGGTCCTCGCCGACGGCGGTGAGATCCCGGCCGGCACCGTCCTGTGGACGGCCGGATTCCGCGTTCCCGACCTGGCCCGCGAGGCCGGGTTCGCGGTCGATGACCGCGGCCTGCTCACGGTCGATCCGACGCTGCGCTCGACCTCCCACCCGGAGGTCTTCGCGGCGGGCGACGCCGTAGCGGCGTACGGGCCCGACGGCGCCGCGTCCCGCATGTCCTGCCAGACCGGGCTGCCGATGGGCGCGTACGTCGCGGGCAGCGTCGCCGCCTCGCTCACCGGCCGCACCCCCAAGCCGCTGCGCCTCCGCTACGTCTGGCAGAACATCAGCCTCGGCCGCCACGACGGCCTCACCCAGTTCACCCGCGCCGACGACAGCCCGGTCGCCGCCGTCCTCACCGGCCGCGCCTCGGCCCGCTTCAAGGAGGCCGTCACGAGGGGCACGGTGCTGGCCCTGCGCCGCTGACTCGGGCCGCCGCCGCCCGCACCCTGAACGTCCGCCCATTCGCACCAACTCATGAACACGATCGCCGCAGGTGAGCCGCCGATGAGCCGCCGGTGTCGGTTCTCGGAGTCCATTGCAGGAGTGGCCGAAGCCCTCTGATGACGGCGCCGCGCGCGTGATCGGCTGCCTGGAGGTAGCGGGGACATCCATGTCCAAGCACTGGACCGGCCGGCGGATCAGTCGAGGAAGAGGCTCATATACAGCGCCGTCTCCCCCTCGGACTCGGTGCCGCTGTAGAGGGAAGTGTCCAGGCCGCAGAAGGTGAACCCCATCCGCTGGTAGGCGCGGATGGCCGGAGCGTTGATGTTCGTCACTTCCAGCCACACGTGCCCGGCACCGCGTTCCTGGGCCCAGCCGATGGCGTAACTCATCAGTGTCCGCCCGATTCCCCGGCCTTGGTACGGCCCGGCCACCTCGATATCGGCGATGATCAGCCGCCGGTTCCAGGGCTCATACTCCGTGTCGACATAGCCGCACGCGAGTTCGCCATCCAGCGCGACGAACCGCCGCTTGCCCTCCGATGCCTCATCGGCCTCGGGCTCGTCGTCGGCCTCGGGCTCGTCGTCGGGGAAGACCTTGTGAACCGGCGGGTCCAGCCGGGCGGGCCGAATGGTGAACCCGCCTTCGGAGCCGACCACTTCGAAGACGGTATCCGAGCTGAACTCGCCCTTGATGACAGTGGACTTGTCCCTCTCGCTCTCCGCCACGCGATAGGTGATGGCCTCCGACGCCTCACGTTCGGCTGCTCTACGGTCAGATGAGATCACTCCCGCACCGTACCGGCCTGATGCACCACGGCGGCCGGGCCCAACCCGCCGGCCGGATCAGCGGCAACGGCCATGCGTCGGCGATCAGACCCGCTCCGTCGAACCAGACGGAGACCGCCGAAGCGGGCAACGCGGCGGTGGATCCGACGGGGCACGTCCTGCTGCGAGGCGGCACCCGGCTCCAGCCGGATCGGCACCGGCACCGGAACCGGTCCGAACGCGATTGCCCCCTTGACCGCGGGTCAGCGGGCGCGCCGGCCCCGAAGGAACGCCCGCCTGGGCAGGACGAGCAGCAGCAGGCTGTAGTACTGCAGCACGGGTACGGCGAGGGCGATGACAAGAGCCAGGACCACAAGGAGGACGTTGAGATAGCTCTCGGTGTAGAACTCCTGGAGCTTGCCCGGTTCCTGATCGTCCTCGTCGAGCAGCCCCGGGGTGGTTTTCAGGATCCTCAGCATCGCCAGCCGGCACACCATGCTCGCCAGGAGAACCACGTAGTAGAACGCCGCCACGAACCGGTTACGGCCGAAGGCGCCGATCATCTCCGTCGGCAGGGGGAGCACGACGACGGACAGCAGCCATCCCATGTTCCACACCATCAAAGAGCGGGTGACCCTCGTGACCGACGAGAAGGTCCGGTGGTGCTCCCGCCAGATGTTCGCGATGACCGCGAAGCTGAGCAGGAAGCTCCAGATCTGGTCGAGGTGACCGGTGAACACCTCGCTGGCCCGCTGGTGGGCGGACACGGCCTCCGGGACGAGATCGATCAGCGGCAGGATCAGCAAAGTGATCGAGATCGCGGTCACCGCGTCGGTGAACAACACCAGCCGTTCGCCCGCGGCACCCCCTTCGCTCTTGCCCGGTGCGGGAACCGGCGGCTGGGCCGGGTCGTATCCTCCCGCGCCGGTTTGGTCGACGGCGTCGCTGGCACTCATGCGTGTTGCACCTTTCTTCTGTCCGGTCCATCGGTCTTCTGTCCGGTCCATCGGGCCGGGGTCTGCCGGCTGCGGCGGCTACCGTGCGGATGCCTGCCCGGATGCAGTCGTGCCGGCCGCAGTGCGGTACTGGCGGCGGGCGTCGGCCGTTGCCGACGCGGGGTCGAACGAAGGCCCACGGGCGGCGCACGTCGTGCCGCGCCCTCCGCGACCCGGGGCAGGCCGGGGCTCAGGGCTGCCCGGAGGCGCGCACCTTCAGCGCTCCCGAGCGGGTGAGCAGCGCGGCGAGCGCCATGAACACCAGCCCGTTGGCGACGATCGAGGCGATGTCCTGAGGCGGGGCGCCGTGCCGGAAGAAGAAGCGGCCCAGCTCGGACTTGTACCAGTAGGTGGCGCCGATGGAGAACACCGAGCGGGCGACGATCAGGCCGATCCACAGCGCCGCGTAGCTGTGGCCGGCCCGGGAGACGACCTGGCCGTCCGGCTCCCGGAAGACCTGGACCTGGCTGACGGCGACCAGTCCGAACAGCACGCCGGCCGCGAGGCCGCAGATTTCGACGGCCAGGCCGATCCCGCTGTCGAAGAAGGTGTGGACGAACACGGGGACGATGATCACCGCGATGATCAGCGGGCGGAGCAGGCGTCCGCGGCTCACCGCCTTGGTGCCGAGGTCGGCGTGCAGGGTCGTGAGCAGCACGACGAGGTTGATGAGGAGAGCGCTCTGCAAGGTGGACATGGTTTCCGCCGGTAGGTGAAGGGGTTCTTGTCCACACAGCGTCGGACCTGTGCCACGGCCCGGGCGTCGGCCGAGGAGCCGAGGAGGGTGGAGCGCGGATACCTCCACCCTTCTCCACCCTCCTCCACCTGCCGGCGGGCCCCGGCCCGGCCGCGGGGCAGAGGTGCGTGCCAAGCTGCGACCATGGCCGTTACCACCGAAGGCAAGCCGTCGTCGGCGCATCCCGTGCCACCGCGACCGGCCCTGCCGCGTGCTGACCTCTGGCAGCATGCGCTGCCCCGGGTGCTCGGGTTGGTTCTGGTGCTGGTCGGCCTGCCGTTCTCGGACGGGCTTGTCTGGTCCGCCACCACCTGGGTGCTGGTGGTGCTGATGTGCGGCGCCTGGGCGCTGTGGTGCGCGGCCGGCTTCCGTGCGGGATCTCCGGTGCCCGAGGCGTTGGCAGTGCCGATCCTGGGCGTCGTAATGATCAGCGGGAACCTCCTGATCACCCTCGAACCCAAGGCCGTGCTGGCCACGGCAATCGTCGGCATGGCGGCGGTGTCGTCCGGAGCGATCCTGTCCACGCTGGTCAGCGCGGCCGTGCTGGCGGCCGGCGTCCTGGCGCTGGCGATCGGCGGGATCGTGGCCGGCTTCCCCGGGCAGGCATGGGCGCGCGTCGCCGCCTGGATCGCCGCGCTGCTTGCTTGTCAGCTCGCCGGCGCGACCCGGCGCAGCATCGGGACTCAGCACGCGCAGGCGGAGGAGCTGCTGCTGCAGACCCGGCGTGTGCACGAGGAGGAGCAGCGGGCCGCGGCGCTGGCCGAGCGGACCCGGGTCGCCCGGGAGATCCACGACGTCCTGGCGCAGTCGCTGGGCGCCCTGGCGGTGCAGTTGGACGTGACCGACTCGCTGCTCACCGCGGATCCGCCGCGCACCGAAGAGGCGGTGGAGCGGGTCCACAACGCCCGCCGGATCGCCGTCGACGGACTGACCGAGACCCGCCGCGCGATCGCGGCCCTGCGTGCGGACACCCCGCCCCTGCCGGAGGCCCTCACCGCGCTGGTCCACGACCACCGCACCGCCTCCGGCGCGCCCGCGACCTTCACACCGGTCGGCACCCCGCGCGCGCTCGAACCGGACGTCGGGCTAGCGTTGCTGAGAGTCGCCCAGGAGTCCCTGGCGAACGCCGCCAAGCACGCCCGCGGACAGGAGCTGACCGCCACTTTGGACTACGGAGAGGACCAGGTGAGGCTGACCGTGCTGTCCGGGCCCGCCGGCTCCGGTGGCGGCGAGGCCGGCCCACGGCCCCGAGTGGCGGGGATGGACGGCGGCTACGGTCTGGCCGGCATGCGTGAGCGGCTGCTGCTGGTCGGCGGCGACCTGACGGTCGGCCCCACCCCGGAGGGGTGGCGCGTGCGGGCGGAGGTGCCCGCATGAGTACTCGGGTCGTGGTCGTCGACGACCAGCAGGTGGTCCGCGAAGGTCTGATGACCCTGCTGGACATGATGCCCGGCATCGACGTCGTCGCCGGGAGCGCGAACGGCGAGGAGGCCGTCGCCCAGGTCGCCGAAACGCACCCGGACGCGGTGCTGATGGACCTGAGCATGCCGGGGATGGGCGGCGTGGAGGCCACCCGCCGGATCGTGACGGCGCACCCGGACGTGGCCGTCGTGGTGCTGACGACCATGGCGGACGATCAGCTGATTCTCGACGCCCTGCAGGCCGGCGCCCGCGCCTACCTGACCAAGGACGCCGGCAAGACCGAGATCGTCCGCGCGATCGAGGCCGCGCTCGCCCGGCACACCACCTTGGACCCGATCGTCCAGGAACGGCTGCTGGCCGCCGCCATGCGCGGCGCCGACCCTACGTCCGAGCGGCGGCGGGCCGAATCGTCGCAGGACCTGCTGACCCCGCGCGAGTCCGACGTACTGCGGCTGCTCGCCCAAGGGTTGTCGAACGGCGCGATCGGCCGGCGCCTGCTGGTGGGGGAGGCCACCGTCAAGACCCACATCAACCACCTGTTCGCCAAGCTCCAGGTCCGCACCCGCGCGGAGGCCGTCGTCTGGGCCCATGCCCACGGTTTCGGACCCGGTGCGGACGGCGTGCGCTCTGGCGGGCCCGCCGGGTGAGCGGCGCGCCGAGCACGTAGCCGAGCACGGCCGCCCGGCACCACGACATTGGTGCGTCGCGGAGACCCGCCGCCTGATCGGACTCCTCCTCCGCCCCCGACACCTCACTCCGGCCCCCCCGCCCGCACTGGTCACGGTGGAGACGTCCCAGCCGGACCCGCGCCCGCCACAGTCACCGGATGCCGAGGCCACACCCCGCAACTGTGATCGCAGGACACTGGCCGGCACCGCTCGGTCGCGTGCTCATGCGAAGGTCCGGTAGGCCGTCGGCGGGACACCGTCAGGAGCGGTAGGCGCGCTTGGACCGGCGGCTCATCTTCGTGTTCTGGAAGGCCACGCACTCCCAGCGTCCCTCGTGGCGGTGCAGCGTGAAGGTCTGGAACTTGTCGAAGCCGATCCGGCTGCCCTTGCCGATGCCGCCGACGGTGGTCACCACCGCCGTTGACTCGTCCAGCATCCGCACGTCGATCGGCTTGACCGCCATGCGTGTGCCCTTCTGCCAGCGGGTGAACACCTCATGATGCGTCTGCTCGATGGAGGCGCGCCCGAGCATGGCGTCCCCCATGAAGATCACATACGAGGCGTTCTCCGCGAACTGCGCCGCGTAGCCGCTCGCGTCCCCCGCGTCCCAGGCATCCCGGATCCGCTTGAGGAATCCCTCGACCGTGTCCTGGTTCGTGACCGTCATCGTCGTCTCCTGTGGTCGGTTGCCTCGCGGCGGCGCCTCAATCAATTCTCACTGAAACTATTTCAACTGAAACGATTTGCGCAAGCCCCGCCCGTCACCAAATCGAGCAACCGGACCGGAGGGCCGATCACCACGCCCGGACGGGCCGCCCTTCGGGCTCCACGGCGACGTTGGCGTAGACGATGCCGAGCAACCGGCGCAGCTCGGACCGGTCCTCGGCCGTCAGCCCCGCGGTCAGCCGCTCTTCCGAGGCGCCCGCGAGCCGGAGCAGCTTCTCCAGTTCCATCCGGCCCACCTCCCGCAGGCGGACCAGTTTCACCCGGGCGTCGGCCGGCGACTCGCGCCGCTCCACCAGGCCCCTCTCGATCAGCAGCGCGAGCAGCGCCACCAGCCGGCTGGCCGGGATGCCCAGCGAGGAGGCGAGCTGCTGCTGCGTGTGCTCCTCGCCGTCACGCAGCCCGCGCAGCACGGCGAAGTGCCGCGGAAGCAGATCCTCCGAGGCCAGGGCGGACTCGAACGCGAGGGCCGCCGCGCTGCCCGTCGAAGCGATCACGAAGCCGAGTGGCTCGTTTGCCCCGGCGCTTCGCGTGGCAGGTCCTTTCCTCATCCGGGAAACGTAGCAGCTGACCGTTCCCACCGAAACGGTTCCCCCCGGCCCCACCCCGGCCGGCCACGTGCGGCGTGCGACTTCGTCCCGCTGGGGCTACGCCGCGTCAGCCCGCATCGCACCTTCCGAGCCGCCGAACCGGGCCGGAGCACCGCGGCCGACCGCTGCGGCGGCGGACGGCACCGCGGTCACAGCCAGCCGTTCGCCTCCGCGAGCCGGGCCGCCTCGGCGCGGGTGCGGGCCTGCGTCTTGCCGATCGCCGACGACAGGTGGTTGCGCACTGTGCCCTGGGACAGCCGAAGCGCCCTGGCGATGTCGGCCACGGTGCCGCCCTCGGCGGCGATGCGCAGCACGTCCGCCTCGCGCCCGGTCAATGGACTCGCCCCGCCGGCCAGCGCTTCCGCGGCGAGCGCCGGATCCACGAAGCGGAGGCCGGCATGGACGCGGCGGATCGCGTCGACCAGCTGTTCGGGTGGGGAGTCCTTCACGACGTACCCGGCCGCGCCGGCGGACATCGCTCGCGAGAGGTAGCCGGGCCGGCTGAAGGTCGTGCAGATGATGGTGCGGCAGCCGGGCAGCGCCCGCTGGAGATCGGCGGCGACGGCCAGGCCGTCACGGCCGGGCATCTGTACGTCGAGCAGCGCGATGTCGGGCGCGGTCCGCTGCGCGGCGGCCAGCACCTCGGTGCCGGTGCCGACCTCGGCGACCACGTCGATGTCGGGTTCGAGTCGGAGCACGGCTGCGAGGGCGCCGAGGACGAGTGCCTGGTCGTCGGCGAGCAGGGCACGGATCATGTCGGCTCGGCTTCCTGCGAAGGGGTGGGGGAGGCCGCCGGGGCCGGCCCGCGGGCGACGACCCGGAAGCCGCCGCCGGGGGCGGGCCCGTGTTCGAAGGTGCCAGACACCGCGGCCAGCCGTTCGGTGAGGCCCGTGAGCCCGTTCCCGGCGCTCGCCCCGCCGGTGAAACTGCCGTTGTCGGTGACCTCGACCCAGTCGGGTCCGACGTGGACGGTGCACAGTTCGGTATCGGAGTGCCGCAGCACGTTGGTGGTCGCCTCCCGCACGACGTAGCCGAACACCTCGCGCAGCTCGGGGCGCACGGCGTCGGTCGCAGCGGGCAGATCGGCCCGTACCCCGGCGGCACGCAGCGCCATACGGGCGCCGGCGAGCTCGCTGTCCAGCGACAGGGTGCGGTAGTCCGAAACGGTCGCCCGCACGTCGGACAGCGCCGTACGGGCCATGTTCTCCAACTCGGTGACCTGGCCGACGGCGAGGGCCACGTCTCCGGAGGACTCCAGGATGCGACGCGTCAGACCCAGTTTGACGGTCATCGTGGAGAGGCTGTGGCCGAGGAGGTCGTGCATGTCCCGGGCGACCCGCTCCCGTTCCTGGTTCACGGCCAGCCTCTTGACCTGCTCGCGCGCGGCCCGCAGGTGACCGATCGTGAAGTTGAGCGCGAAGACGGTGCCGAGTGCCGCGGTCACGCCGACGAGGATGGCCACCTGCACCCAGGCCACCTCACCCCGGTCGAGACGCATCCAGACGATCTGCCCCAGCACTGTGACGAGGCCGAGCAGCAGCGCATGGCGCAGCGGCAGCAGCATGAGCCCGATCGAGAGGGCGTAGGTCAGATCGGTCAGATAGGAGGGCGTCGTGAGGAGCACGGCCGGTGCCGCCCCGAGCAGGAAGGCCGCGGCCACGATGGCGACGCGCCCGCGGCGCAGCGCCATCGGCCCGTACCAGGGCGCCAGTATGCAGATGACGCCGTAGCAGGCGACGAAGCCGATCGCGAGCGAGGTGAGCGCGAGAGGTCTGCTGCCGTGCGCGATGTCCTCGGCCCGTGCGATCAAGGTGAGGGAGGCCAGTGCCGCGGCCGTGGCGACGGCCGAGCGGCCCCGGCCCCTGGAACCGTCCGACTGATCCTTCCAGAAACTCCAGTCCGGCCACTGGCCTGCGGAGAACTCGTCCGGATCGCGTGCGCCCATGTCGGTCACGATACGGCCGGGGCTGCTGCGGGAGGTACGAGCGGTGGCCCGGGAAGTGATGCGGGGGTCATGCGGCCGAGCATCGCCCACCCGTGACCGGCACCCCCGTTCGGGATGTCCCCCAGTCGTCCATGACAAATGGCATGGGTCCGATCGGCGGGCCGACGGTGCAATGAGGCCATGTTGCACGCGAAGAGAGTCCATCTGCCGAGCCAGGAGTACGCGTTCACCGAGGATGGCCGGGCGCTGACGACGTTCCCGTTGGGCAGGGGCGGCACCGGCGCGCGGTTCACCCTGCACGGGGTCGGCTACCTCGTCCGCGCTCACCGCTTCAGCGGTGCCTGCGAACTGCTCGACGCCGACGGGAAGGCCGTCGCGACCACGGACCGCGTGCGCCGCAGCTGGACCATGACGTGCTCCGGGCGGGTCATCCCGTTCCGGCAGACCGCGGCGGCGGACCGGGAGCACACCATGATCGGCGACGACGGTGAGCCCGCCGGCACGATCCGCCGCACCGGACATGTCCACTCGGAGGCGACCGCCGACCTGCCGGGCCTGGAGCTCGAACTCCAGGTCTTCGCGCTCGTCGTCGTGCTGCTGCGCAGGCGGCGCAAGCGGACAGCGGCGGCCGTCCGGTCGGCCTCCCTCGGGGGCGGCTGAGCAGAACGCACGGCAGCCGGCCGCTCCGACCGAGCTGGACCTTCCCGTCGGCGTCAGCGTCTTCCCGGACGAACTGACGCGCACCCCGCGCGTCCGGGCCGAGCGGGCCTACCGCGACCTGCGCTACTTCAACGACGACATCCCCGCGGGCGGCCGTTTCGCCGTTCTGGAGCAGCCGGAGCTGTTCGTCGAGGAGATCCGCGAGTTCGCGCGGGCGGTGCTGCCCGCTGACGATCTCCCCGTACAGGCGGGCGGCGGAGGCACCGGTACCGGTGAAAAGGCAAATACGCGTCGGCCGTCCGAGCCCAACCGGGGCCCCGCACCGACTCCACGTCGGTACGGGGCCCGGCCGCGTACGAAAGCGCCGCGCTGTGTCACACCGGCCGCAGCCACACCGTGGCCAGCGGCGGCAGCACCGGCAGGATGCTGGTGCGGCGGCCGTGCGAGGCGACCGACTCGGCCTTGAGCGGGTCCGGGTTGGACACGCCGCTGCCGCCGTACCGGGCGGCATCGGTGTTCAGCACCTCGTGCCAGACGGCGAATCCGTTCGGCACGCCCAGCCGGTACTCGTACCGGACGACCGGGGAGAAGTTGGAGACGGCCAGCAGCGGTCCGCCGTCCGCGTCGTGGCGCAGGAAGGCGAAGACGTTGTCCTCGCTCGCCTCGCCGTCGATCCACGCGAAGCCCTCCGGGTCGGTGTCGCACTGCCACAGAGCCGGTGTGGCCGTGTACGTGCGGTTCAGGTCGCGGACCAGGTCGCGTACGCCCCGGTGGTCGGGCTCGGCGGAGTACGAGGGGTCCAGGAGCCACCAGTCGGGGCCGTGGCTCTCGGACCACTCGGCTCCCTGCGCGAACTCCTGGCCCATGAAGAGGAGTTGCTTTCCGGGGTGGGCCCACATGAAGCCCAGGTACGCGCGGTGGTTGGCGCGCTGCTGCCACCAGTCGCCGGGCATCTTGGACGCGAGGGAGCGCTTGCCGTGCACGACCTCGTCGTGGGAGATCGGCAGGACGTAGTTCTCGCTGTACGCGTAGACCATCGAGAACGTCATCTCGTGGTGGTGGTACTTGCGGTGCACCGGCTCCTTCGACATGTACTCCAGCGAGTCGTGCATCCACCCCATGTTCCACTTCAGGCCGAAGCCGAGGCCCCCGAAACCGCTGGGGCCCACATGGTGGGTGGCGCGTGTGACGCCGTCCCAGGCGGTGGACTCCTCGGCGATGGTGACGACGCCGGGGCAGCGCCGGTAGACGGTCGCGTTCATCTCCTGGAGGAAGGCGACGGCGTCCAGGTTCTCCCGGCCGCCATGGGCGTTGGGGGACCACTCGCCGGGTTCGCGGGAGTAGTCGAGGTAGAGCATCGAGGCGACGGCGTCCACGCGGAGGCCGTCGATGTGGAACTCCTCGCACCAGTAGACGGCGTTGGCGACGAGGAAGTTACGGACCTCCTTACGGCCGTAGTCGAACTCCAGGGTTCCCCAGTCGGGGTGCGCGGCCCGGGAAGGGTCCTCGTGCTCGTACAGCGTGCGGCCGTCGAACTCGGCGAGCGCCCAGTCGTCCTTGGGGAAGTGCGCCGGCACCCAGTCCACGAGGACGCCGATCCCCGCCCGGTGCAGGGCGTCGACCAGGAACTTGAAGTCGTCGGGGGTACCGAGGCGGGCGGTCGGCGCGTAGAAGCCCGTGACCTGATAGCCCCACGAGCCCCCGAAGGGGTGCTCGGCCACCGGCATCAGTTCTACGTGTGTGAAGCCCAAGTCCTTTACGTAGGCCGGGAGTTGTTCTGCTAGTTGACGGTACGTCAAGCCCGGTCGCCAGGACGGCAGGTGGAGTTCGTACACGGAGAGCGGCGAGGCATGCACGGCGTGGCCCGCGCGGTGGGTCAGCCACGCCTCGTCCCGCCACGTGTGGTGCGAGGTGTGCACGATGGACGCGTTGGCGGGCGGGTTCTCGGTCCGGCGCGCCATAGGGTCGGCGCGCAGCGTGAGCGAACCGTCCGGGCGGGCGATCTCGAACTTGTACAGCGCGCCCTCGCCGACGCCCGGCAGGAACAGTTCCCAGACGCCGGTGCCGCCCAGCGAGCGCATGGGGGAGGCGGTGCCGTCCCAGTAGTTGAAGTCGCCGACGACGCGCACGCCGCGCGCGTTCGGCGCCCATACGGTGAACCGGGTGCCGGTGATGCCCTGCCAGGTCATGGGCTGCGCGCCGAGCGCCCGCCACAGCTCCTCGTGGCGGCCCTCGGCGAGGAGATGCAGATCGAGGTCGCCGAGCGCGGGCAGGAAGCGGTACGGGTCGTGGACCTCCAGCTCGTTGTCCTCGTACGTGACCAGGAGCCGGTAGTCGGGGACGTCGCGCAGCGGCAGCAGCCCCGCGAACAGCCCGTCGCCCTCGGGGATCAGATCGGCCCGCAGGCCCCTGGCGATGACGGCCACATCGCGCGCGTACGGGCGCAGCACCCGGAAGACGACGCCGCCGCGCGCGGGGTGCGCGCCGAGCAGGGCGTGCGGGTCGTAGTGCGAGCCGTCGAGCAGCCGCCCGCGCTCGACGGGATCGAGCGGGGGAGCGGTGCGTACTCCGCGGCCGTTGCCGGTGGAGGCGACGGGAGCCGCCGGCGTCTGTGCCGGGAGGGGGGCCGCCGGTGCGGGGCCGGGCCCCGCTGCCTCCGGCCGCGGGGCCCGCGGCGTCGGCGGCGCGGTGTACGAAGAACGGCGCTGCTGCGCTGACGCGGCGGCGCCGGGCTGCGGCGGCGTGCTGTCCTGGGGTCCGTCGCCGCGCTGCTGCGAGGGCCGGCCCTCCCCGGACGCGTCGTCCACTTCGGGAAGGAGTACGTCCTCGACCGGCGCGCGCGTGCGGCCGGGGAGCGGCGGCAGGCCGCCCGGTTCGGGGGCGGGCGGGGGCTGCATGGCCGGAGCTGCCGGAGCGGCCGGAGCGGCTGGGGCAGCCGGAGCTGCCGTTCCCCGGTCCGTGGCGGCCGGGAGGAATGTCGCGGGCACCGCCGGAGGCGCTGGCGGGCCGGGGCGGTCGTCCGCGTGGGGCGGGCGGTTGGTCGGCGGACGTGCGGTCACGGTCTGGTCCTCCTCAAGGCCCCGGCGCCGTGGCCGGGGAGCGGGCGGGTGGTGCGTTGTCGTGTGTCCCGTACGAGTTCCCGGCTTCCCCGGCCCAAGCCCGGAACAGGCCCCCGGCTCTCCCGGCCCGAGCCCAGTACCGTCATCCAGCTCATCCAGCTCACCCACCGCGAGCCCGAGGCCCGGCCCAAGGCGTGCCCCCGCCTCACCCGCCTCGCCCGTCTCACCGCGCGCCGCCGTCCGGCACGTCGCCCCCGTGCGCCCCCGCCGCCAGGCGGCGGATCGCGGACATGGGGACCGGGAGCCAGTCGGGGCGGTGGCGCGCCTCGTACAGGACCTCGTAGACGGCCTTGTCGGTCACGTAGGCGCGCAGCAGCGCCGGGTCCTCGCGGGGGTCGGAGCCGGTGACGGCGGCGTAGCCGTCGCAGTACGCGGTGCGCGCGCGGTCGGACCAGACGCTGGACGTGGCGTGGCCGACGGCCGCCGCGTAGTCGAAGGAGCGGAGCATGCCCGCGAGGTCGCGGGCGACGGGCTGGGGGCGGCGGCGCTCCGCGAGCGGGCGGGCGGGCTCGCCCTCGAAGTCGATGAGGGACCAGCGGCCGTCGGTGGCCGTGCGCAGCGTCTGGCCGAGGTGCAGATCGCCGTGGACGCGCTGGGCGGGCCAGGTGCGGCCCGCGCGGCCGAGGGCGGCCAGGTTCTCGTACGCGGCGTACAGCGCCGGGCCGTACGGGCGCAGCGAGGGGACGGCGGCGGCGGTCGCCTCCAGCCGCTCGGTCATCGAGAACGCGAGGTGTTCGAGCTGGGGGCGGCGCAGCGTGACGCTGGGGAGCGTGTCGGCGAGCGCGAGATGCACCTCGGCGGTGGCGTGGCCGAGCGCGCGTGCGGAAGCGGCGAAGTCTGCCTGTAGGGAAAGGGAGTTGAGGGCGAGCTGCCAGCCGTCGGCGGAGGAGGCGAGGAAGTGCTGGAGGACGCCGAGCGTCATCGGTTCCGAGGCGGGGTCGGGCGGCAGGGCCTCGTACCAGGCGACCGGGGCGGGGACCCGCGGGCACTTGGCGCGGGCCAGCGCGAGGGGCAGTTCGAGGTCCGGGTTGGCGCCGGGGCAGACCCGCCGGAAGATCTTGAGGATGTATGTCTCGCCGTACACCACCGAGGTGTTGGACTGCTCGCTCGTCACCAGACGCGGGGTGAGGTCGGGGTCGATGACGGTGTCCGGCGTGTGGGTGAAGCGCAGCGGACCGAGCCGCCCCGGCGCGCGCAGCCGCTCCAGCAGCACGGCGGAGAGGCGTGAGTCGGCGAGCGCCTCGTACACGGTCAGGCCGTGCAGCGGCCCCTCCGCCGGGCGGCCGATGAGCGCGGGCGCGAGATGGGGCGGGAGTGTCTGGCGGACGCCGAGGAGGAGCTGATAGCAGTCGGCGGCGTCGGGGGGTTCCGGCTGCGCGCCGGTCTGCTGGGCCCGTACGAGCAGATGGAGCAGGCCCGGAGAGGTGCCGTGCGGCGGGCTGGGCAGCAGCTCGGTCACGGCGACGGGGGCGAAGCCCGTGATGGGGCGGCCCTTGCCCGCGAACCAGCGCTGCCGCGGCAGCCACTCGGTGAGCAGCGGCACGAGCGAGGCGAGCAGCCCGGCGTCACCCGCGGCGGCCTGGGCCGGTCGCCCGGCGGCGGCGGCAGCGGCGGCGGCAGCGGCGGCCGTGGCACTCCTGCTGCTCGCCTTGCCACGGGCCGAGAATCCTTCCGGCATGGCGTCGCGTCCTTTCCCCGGGCACACGACAGTTAGGGCGAAGTGTCCCGGATTGCGGCAGTGTCTGTGCGGCGGTGCGGGACGTGTCGGGCGAGGATCGTCCATACGGTCAGCCCGTACGGCCGGGTCGCACCTCCGAGGCGTACGTCCGGCCCGTACGGCAGGTGGGGCGGATGCGATCCGGGGAGCCCGGCCCGTGCGGTAATAGGGAGACTTCCCAGGGGCGAGTGGTGAAAACGCCCGTGCGCGCCGTGGGGCACGCGCGGGCGCGAGTCCGCTCAGCGGACGGTGGGCAGCTCGCCATGGCGCAGCCGGAACCAGTAGAACCCGTGGCCCGCGAGGGTGAGCAGATACGGCAGCTCGCCGATGGCGGGGAAGCGGACGCCGCCGATCAGCTCGACCGGATGGCGGCCGTTGAAGGACTGCAGGTCCAGTTCGGTGGGTTGCGCGAACCGGGAGAAATTGTTCACGCACAGGACGAGGTCGTCCCCGTGCTCGCGGAGGAAGGCGAGCACGGCCGGGTTGGAGGAGGGCAGCTCGGTGTACGAGCCGAGCCCGAAGGCCCGGTTCTGCTTGCGGATCTCGATCATCCGGCGGGTCCAGTGCAGCAGCGAGGCGGGGCTGGACATGGCCGCCTCCACGTTGGTGACCTGGTATCCGTAGACCGGGTCCATGATCGTCGGCAGGGAGAGCCGGCCGGGGTCGCAGGAGGAGAACCCGGCGTTGCGGTCCGGGGTCCACTGCATCGGGGTGCGCACCGCGTCCCGGTCGCCGAGCCAGATGTTGTCGCCCATGCCGATCTCGTCGCCGTAGTAGAGGATCGGCGAGCCGGGCAGTGAGAGGAGCAGGGCCGTGAACAGCTCGATCTGGTTGCGGTCGTTGTCGAGGAGCGGGGCGAGCCGCCGCCGGATGCCGATGTTGGCGCGCATCCGCGGGTCCTTGGCGTACTCCGCGTACATGTAGTCGCGCTCTTCGTCCGTGACCATTTCCAGCGTCAGTTCGTCGTGATTGCGCAGGAAGACGCCCCACTGGCAGCGGGAGGGGATGGCCGGGGTCTTGGCGAGGATCTCGGAGACCGGGTAGCGGGACTCGCGCCGTACGGCCATGAAGATGCGCGGCATGACGGGGAAGTGGAAGGCCATGTGGCACTCGTCGCCGCCCTGCTGGAAGTCGCCGAAGTAGTCGACGACGTCCTCGGGCCACTGGTTGGCCTCGGCCAGGAGCACGGTATCCGGGTAATGGGCGTCGATCTCGGCCCGTACGCGCTTGAGGAATTCATGCGAACGGGGGAGGTTCTCGCAGTTGGTGCCCTCCTCCGCGTACAGATACGGGACCGCGTCGAGCCGGAATCCGTCGATGCCCAGGTCCAGCCAGAAGCGCAGGGCGGCTAGTACCTCCTCCTGGACGCTGGGGTTCTCGTAGTTGAGGTCCGGCTGGTGCGAGAAGAAGCGGTGCCAGTAGTACTGCTTGCGTACCGGGTCGAAGGTCCAGTTGGAGGACTCCGTGTCGACGAAAATGATCCGCGCGTCCTGATACTGCTTGTCGTCGTCGGCCCATACGTAGTAGTCGCCGTACGGCCCCCCGGGGTCGGTGCGCGACTGCTGGAACCACTCGTGCTGATCGCTGGTGTGGTTCATGACGAAGTCGATGATCACGCGCATGCCGCGCTGGTGCGCGGCGTCCACGAACTCGACGAAGTCGGCGAGGTCGCCGAATTCCGGCAGCACCGCCGTATAGCAGGAGACGTCATAACCGCCGTCGCGCAGCGGCGACTGGAAGAACGGCGGCAGCCACAGGCAGTCGACGCCCAGCCATTGCAGGTAGTCGAGCTTGGCGGTGATGCCCTTGAGGTCACCGACGCCGTCGCCGTTGCTGTCCTGGAAGGAGCGGACGAGCACCTCGTAGAAGACGGCGCGCTTGAACCAGTCGGGGTCCCGGTCCTTCGCCGGGGTGTCCTCGAAGGTGTCCGGCACGGGCTCGTTGACGATCATGTTGTGGGTGACCCTCCGATCGGTGAGGACGGTCGCAGCGAGAACACGTGCGCGGGCGCCGGGGAACGGCCCGGCTCAAGGCGCACATAGTTGTCCCTGCCCCAGTGGTAGGTCTCACCGGTGAGCTCGTCGCGCACCGGGACGGACTCGTGCCAGTCGAGGCCGAGTTCCGGCATGTCCAACGAGACCGTGGCCTCCTGGGTGTGGTGGGGGTCGAGGTTGACGACCGTAAGGACGCACGAGGCGCCGTACCGCTTCGAGTAGGCGATGACGGCATCGTTGTCGGCGCGGTGGAAGCGGATGTTGCGCAGCTGCCGCAGGGCCGGATGGCGGCGCCGGAGCCGGTTGAGCGTGGTGATCAGCGGGGCGATGGAGCGCCCGGCCCGCTCGGCCGCCGCCCAGTCCCGGGGCCGCAGCTGATACTTCTCCGAGTTCAGATACTCCTCGCTGCCCGCCCGTACGGCGGTGTTCTCGCAC
Source organism: Streptomyces sp. NPDC044033 (assembly GCF_056434425.1). Lineage (NCBI taxonomy): Bacteria > Bacillati > Actinomycetota > Actinomycetes > Kitasatosporales > Streptomycetaceae > Streptomyces > Streptomyces sp. NPDC044033. Next base: position 42,133 of record NZ_JBWKFF010000022.1, read on the forward strand.
AGCTCGAATCCGGCGTAGACGCCCCAGGAGGGGGAGAGGGTCGCGGCGAGCACGGCCCGCGCCTCGAACGCGGGGCGGCCGCCGTCCTGGAGATACGCGTGCAGGATGTCCGGGGTGTTGACGAAGAAGTTCGGCCGCATGTAGGCGGCGCTCTCGCCGGCCAGCTCCGTCAGATAGTCGGTGATCTCCTGCTTGCCGTTGCGCCAGGTGAAGTAGGTGTACGACTGCTGGAACCCGAACGCGGCGAGCGTGCGCATCACCGCCGGCCTGGTGAACGCCTCGGCGAGGAAGACGACGTCCGGATCGGTGCGGTTGATGTCCCCGATGACCTTCTCCCAGAACGCGACCGGCTTGGTGTGCGGGTTGTCGACGCGGAAGATCCGCACCCCGCGCGCCATCCAGAACCGCAGCACCCGGCGGGTCTCCCGGACGATGCCTGCCCAGTCCTCGTCGAACGCCACGGGGTAGATGTCCTGGTACTTCTTGGGCGGGTTCTCGGCGTGGGCGATGGTGCCGTCCGCGCGGTGGTGGAACCACTCCGGGTGCTTCTGAACCCAGGGGTGGTCCGGGGAGCACTGGAGCGCGAAGTCGAGGGCGACCTCCAGGCGCAGCTCGCGGGCGCGCGCGACGAAGTGCTCGAAGTCCTCCAGGGTGCCGAGGTCGGGGTGGACCGCGTCGTGGCCGCCGTCCGCGGAGCCGATCGCCCAGGGGCTGCCCACGTCGTACGGGCCCGCGCTGAGCGCGTTGTTGGGGCCCTTGCGGTAGGCGGCGCCGATGGGGTGGATGGGCGGGAGGTAGACGACGTCGAAGCCCATCGCGGCCACGGCGGGCAGCCGCCGGGCCGCCGAGAGAAACGTTCCGCTGCGGGGTGGCCCGCCCGCCTCCACCACCGCCCCCTCCGAACGGGGGAACAGCTCGTACCAGGACCCGAAGAGCGCGCGCTCCCGCTCGACCAGCAGGGGCAACGGGCGGGAGGCGGTGAGCAGTTCGCGCAGCGGATAGCGGGACAGCGGAGCGCCGGCCGCGGGGGCGAGGGCCGCGGCGAGCCGGTCGGCGGCCGGCCGCGACGCGTCGCGCAACGCGTCGGCCGCGGCCAGCACCGCCTCCCGCCCGTCGTCCTTGGGCACCCCGGCCGCGGCCCGCTCGTACAGCCGCGCACCCTCATCCAGGACCAGCGCGCAGTCGATCCCGGCGGGGATCTTGATGCCCGCGTGGTGCCGCCAGGTGGCCAGCGGATCGCTCCACGCCTCCACCGCGTACGTCCAGCGGCCCTCCGCGGCCGGGGTGACCTCGGCGCCCCACCGGTCCGTGCCCGGAGCCAGCTCGCGCATCGGCGTCCACGGTCCGCACCGGCCGGCCGGGTCGCGCAGCACCACATTGGCACCCACCGCGTCCTGGCCCTCGCGGAAGACCGTGGCGCTGACCTGGAATGTCTCCCCGGCCACCGCCTTCGCGGGACGGCGTCCGCAGTCGATCAGCGGGCTGATGTCCAGGACGGGGATGCGACCGATCATGGGCTCACCTGGAGGTCGGGCTGGTTCGGCAGGGTCTGTTCTTTCTATCTGCTCCACGGGCGCCGGGCGGGCTGTGGGCATGACGGCTCCTGTCCGCGTTCACTCGGTTGGGCGGAAGAGGGATGGGCCATGGTGGCGGCATACGGGCGCGCGCGGCTACGTACCGAGTGAGCCTTACCGCGCATTCCAGTCGAGCATTCCCAGAACGCGACGCCTACTGGTGCGTGGTTCCCTCCGCGCCCCGCGGCAACGGCGCGAGAAGGCCCCGCCGCAGGGGCGGGGCCTTCTCGGCCGTGCTTCGGATTCAGCGGGTTCGCCATCAGAATCCGACGTGCAGGAGTTTGTTGGGCGACAGCGGGCCCGCACCGGCGACTCTGCCCGGCGTGGACGCCCGCACCAGGGCGCCGCTCACCTCCGCCGGGCTCGCCGACGGATGACCGGCCAGATAGAGCGCCGCGGCGCCCGCGGCGTGCGGCGCGGCCATCGAGGTGCCGGAGAGCGTGGCGCTCGCCGTGTCGCTCGTGTGCCACGCCGAGGTGATGGCGGCGCCGGGCGCGAACAGGTCCAGCGCGCCGCCCGGGCCGCTCTTCAGCGTGACGATGTAGCTGCGGCTCACGGCGGTTGGCGAGCCGGCCGCGAGGACGTGGCCCGACGGCGGAGCGGCGTGCGCCGGGGACGCGATGGCCGAGAGGACCGCCACCAGGGCGCAGGCGGTCACCCCTTCGGCCAGCCGTCGGCGGCTGGTGCGCGACAAGGACATGCCCTGAGCCCCCTTCTCCACCGCTGCGCGACTCGGCGGCACGTGCCTCACACCCTTCCCTGGGCCACGGACCGGTACAAGGCCGCCCATGGGGGTGGAATCGGCCAAATCGCCTGAGGGCGCGAGGCGTCCGGCGGCGGCTGACGCGGCGCGGGACCGGCTGTCTTGCGCGAGGGGCCGTCGCCGTCCGCCGACACCCGTGGTCGGTTGTCGAGACCCCCGGCCCCCGCGCCGCTAACGTCGAAGCGTGAAGGCCATTCGTCGATTCAGCGTGCGCCCCGTCCTTCCCGAACCCCTACGACCGCTCAGCGAACTGGCGCGCAATCTGCGCTGGTCCTGGCATCCCGAGACCCGCGACCTCTTCCGCTCCGTCGCCCCCGAGGGCCACCGCGCCGCCGACTGCGATCCACTGCGGCTGCTGGGCACGGTCTCCGCCGGCCGGCTGGCTCAACTGGCCGGGGACCGGCGCTTCCTGCGCCGCCTGTCGGCCGCCGCCGACGACCTGCACGACTATCTGGGCGGCCGTCGCTGGTACCAGGAGCAGAGCCCGGACCTGCCCGCGGCCGTCGCCTACTTCTCACCCGAGTTCGGCGTGACCGGGGCCCTGCCCCAGTACAGCGGGGGGCTGGGCATCCTCGCCGGGGACCACCTCAAGTCCGCCAGCGACCTGGGCGTTCCGCTCATCGGCGTCGGCCTCCTCTACCGGCACGGCTACTTCCGCCAGTCCCTCTCCCGCGAGGGCTGGCAGCAGGAGCACTACCCGCTGCTCGACCCCAACGAGCTCCCGCTGTCCCTGCTCCGCGAGGCCGACGGCCACCCCGCCCACGTCGCCCTCGCCCTGCCCGGCGGGCGCTCGCTGCGCGCGTACGTCTGGCAGGCCAAGGTCGGCCGGGTGCCGCTGCTGCTCCTCGACTCGGACGTGGAGGAGAACGACCCGCGCGAGCGCGACGTCACCGACCGGCTGTACGGCGGCGGCAGCGAGCACCGGCTGCTCCAGGAGATGCTGCTGGGCATCGGCGGAGTGCGCGCGGTACGGACGTACTGCCGCCTCACCGGCCACCCGGGCCCCGAGGTCTTCCACACCAACGAGGGCCACGCGGGCTTCCAGGGCTTGGAGCGCATCCGCGAACTCGCCGATGGCGGGCTGGAGTTCGAGCCCGCGCTGGAGTCCGTACGGGGCGGCACCGTCTTCACCACGCACACGCCCGTACCGGCGGGCATCGACCGCTTCGACCGGGAACTGGTGGCCCGCCACTTCGGTGCCGGAGCCGAACTCCCGGACATCGACATCGAACGCGTTCTCGCGCTCGGCCTGGAGACCTACCCCGGCGGCGAGCCGAACTGCTTCAACATGGCCGTCATGGGCCTGCGCCTCGCCCAGCGCGCCAACGGCGTCTCCACGCTGCACGGCGAGGTGAGCCGCCGGATGTTCGCGGGGCTGTGGCCGGGGTTCGACCCGGCGGAGGTGCCGATCACCTCCGTGACCAACGGCGTGCACGCCCCCACCTGGGTCGCCCCGGAGGTCTTCCGGCTCGGCGCCCGGCAGATCGGCGCCGGCCGCACCGAGGACGCCCTGGCGGTCGGCGGCTCCGAACGCTGGGACGCCGTGGCCGACATCCCCGACGGCGACATCTGGGAACTGCGCCGCTCGCTGCGCGAACAGCTCGTGACCGAGGCCCGCGAACGCCTCGCCGCGTCCTGGCGGGAGCGCGGCGCGGGCGCCGCCGAACTGGGCTGGATCGACGGGGTGCTGGACCCGGACGTCCTCACCATCGGCTTCGCGCGCCGCGTCCCCTCGTACAAGCGGCTGACCCTGATGCTCCGCGACCGCGACCGCCTGATGGAGCTGCTGCTCCACCCCGAGCGGCCCATCCAGATCGTCGTCGCGGGCAAGGCCCACCCGGCGGACGACGGCGGCAAGCGGCTCGTACAGGAACTGGTGCGCTTCGCCGACGACCCGCGCGTGCGCCACCGCATCGTCTTCCTGCCCGACTACGGCATGTCGATGGCTCAGAAGCTCTACCCCGGCTGCGACATCTGGCTCAACAACCCGCTCCGCCCGCTGGAGGCGTGCGGCACCAGCGGAATGAAGGCGGCGCTCAACGGCTGCCTCAACCTGTCCGTCCTGGACGGCTGGTGGGACGAGTGGTACGACCCCGACTTCGGCTGGTCCATCCCCACGGCGGACGGCGCGGCCGTCGACGACGACCGCCGCGACGACCTGGAGGCGGCGGCCCTGTACGAGCTGCTGGAGGAGCGGATCGCGCCGCGCTTCTACGACCGGGGCGCGGGCGGCCTGCCGGAGCGCTGGATCGACATGGTCCGCCGGACGCTGGTCACCCTCGGCCCGAAGGTGCTGGCGGGGCGCATGGTGCGGGAGTACGTACAGCGGCTGTACGCACCGGCCGCCCGCGCCCACCGCTCCCTGGACCCGGCCACCGCGCGGGAACTGGCCGACTGGAAGGCGCGCGTGCGCGACGCGTGGGCAGGGGTGGCCGTCGACCACGTGGAGACCTCGGCGACGGCCGGCGGCGTCAACGGCACGGCCGAACTCGGCTCGACGGTCGCCCTGCGGGTCCGCGTCGCCCTCGGCGGCCTCGGCCCCACCGACGTCGAGGTCCAAGCGGTGGCCGGCCGCGTGGACGAGTCCGACCGCATCACCGACCCCACCACCGTCCCCCTCAAAGCCACCGCCGGCCCCGACCTCGACGCGGGCTGGCTCTACGAGGGCCCCCTCACCCTGAACCGCACGGGCCCCTACGGCTACACGGTCCGCATCCTCCCGGCCCACTGGCTGCTGGCGAGCTCCGCCGAACTGGGCCTGGTCGCGGCACCGGCGGAGGCCACGGGGGAGGCGGCGGGGGTGCTGCTGCGGTGAGGGGCGGGGGCCGTGGCGCGGCGATAAGAAGCCGTCAGCACCCGGTCAATGCCAGGTCAATATGAGGCTAGAAAGCACCCAAAGACCGTCATGTATTGAGCATGCATGTACGGCTATGGGCGGAATTTGACGAACGCGGGGCACGACGGCGGAGCTACCTTGGGGCCTGATTCCGTGTGCGATATCCGGGCACGCGGGTCGGCGCGCAATGGGGGAACCGCATGGGGGATCGGGTCGTGTCCCGCAATCTCGACTACGTAGGCGACGCACCGCACTCGACGCCCCCGTCGAAAGTGCCCGCAGACCCCACGCCGATCTATGTGCCGGCGCACCCGAGGTATCCGGAGAATCTCGGGACAGGGGCGGCGAAGGGGCTCTGGCATGGCGTCACGAGCACCTTCTGACCCAACTGAGCTCGCAGCGCTGCCCTTCCTCGGAACAAGCTGGTATCGGCGCGGGGCGGGCTACTGGACGCGCCGGGCCGCCCTGGCCTGTGGCCTGTTGTTGGGCCTCCTGCTGCTGGGCGCACTCATGACGGCTGTCTATCGCGAAGTCGTGGCTGACTTTTCGCCGACGGTCCGCTTGATATGCGACATCGCGCAGGTGCTCGTCTGTTGCGTGTGCCTGGTGTGGGGCTGGAAGACGGCGCGCGAGCAAGTGCTGCGGAAGCGGCTGGACCCGCCCACGCCGAAGCAGGCTTGGCAGAGGCAGCGGGAGGAGGCCCGGCGGGGGGCGTCGCTCGCCATCGCCGGACGCGTCGTCGCGCTGGTCGCGATGCCGGTGCTGCCGGCGGCGGTGGCATACCTGGTCGGAATGGTCTGCGCGGGGGTGTTCGTGCGCGAGTTGCCCATCGAGATCGGCGCGCGACGAGCGCTGGAAGAGGCGCGGCGAGCGTGAAGCGTTCGCGCTGTACGGGCGGTCAGGCGCGCGGGGGCCGTCCGTACCTGCGACGGTAGGCGGCCGTCCCCTGCCGCCGCTCGGCCCGGTTGTGCGGAACCAGCGCGGCGGCCGCCTCGGCCCGCCTCTCCTCCTCCGCTTCCTGCTCGCGCACCCGGCGCTCGTAGTCCAGGCGGGCGCCGATCTCGGCCGGGGTGCGACGGACGAACGTCGCGGACGCCATCTCCCCGACCCCGAAGGCGACGACGGCCGGCAGCACCGGCACGGCCACGACCATCAGCCACCGGCTGTTCAGGGCGCTGCTGCCGCGCCCACCACGACGGCGCGCCGCCCACGCCTCCTCGGGCGTCGGGGGCGGCGTGGAGGGCTTGCGCCGATGCCGTACGAAGCCGTATACGAGCCCGCCGACGGCGAGAGCGGCCTGCGCGATGTCGAGCCCCCGGCGGAAGGACGCGGAGAACTCGAAGGCCGATATGAACCCCGCGTAGAAGGCGCCCGCAACGGCGGCCACGAATGCCATGAGGACCAGATGGAAGAGGCCGATGGACACCCGCCGCAGCCAGTAGCCCGCACCTCGGGCCACCCACGTCGTCCCCCAGAGGGGGACCGGCTCCGGTTCCACCGCGTCCTGCGGGGTGACTGGCATTGCTGTGCTCATCTCAGGTCTCAGAAAATGCTCGATACGCCGTGCCACAACTTTTTGGACTTGTCCCCTACCCAGTGCGCGCTTCCGCTCACCATGTCCTTTGAGGCGTCCCAGGCCTCGGATTCCGAATGGCCGATTCCGTAGAGCGTCCCGAAGAACACCCCATTTTCATGGATGTCCTCACTCCAGTGCTCGTGGAACAGCTTGTCGGTAAAGGTGCTCACGCCCACAACGACGGCTCCGCCGACCGCCGCCGTCGCCACGACGGCGTCCGCCGGCAGCGACGCCGTGGCCAGGGCGGCCGCGCCCACCCCCGCGCCGAGCCCGACCAGCCCGCCGCCTACGTCCACGAGCGCGGAATGCCCCCACGACCAGCCCTTGTCGTGGTCCTGCTTGGCCTCCAGCCCGGCCACCGCCACGGTGGCGGCCACGTCGATGACCGGAATCTCCTTCAGGAAATCCGGTGCGCCCCTGACGAGCCTGCTGCCTTCGAGAGCGTCCGCGAGCTTGTAGTTCAACTGCCGGTCGTAGGGCAGATGCGCACTGCCGTTCTCCGCCCGCGCCAATGACCGCTCCAGGGAGTCCAGCTGGTCGGAGGCCGCCTGCCACTCCCCGTGGAGCTTGAACGCCTTGGGGGGATGTCGCCGTGGCGCCGAAGGAGATCACCTCCGCAGGGGCGTCGGCGCCCGTCACCTGCGAGATCACCAAGTCGACCGGCGGCAACGGCAAGCCGGCCTACTCTCCGATGTGCGCCTGGGCGGATTCCAGCACCGTCGGAGCCGTCGCCGAGAACGACTACGGCCACCCCGCCGCGTCCGCCGACGCCGTCGATCTGGACGCGTTCGCCCGTCGGGTGAACGCGATCCGCGACGAGGTCCGGAGCTGACGGCCGTGACGGGGGCTCTGTGTCGCCGTGACAACTGTTGTGGCGGGGGTGTTCCTGTGGCGACAGGGCGGTGTGAGGGCCTGGTCAACACCGGGTCAATGGCAAGCCAGAAGCCATCCAAGAACCGGCATGAATTCGGTGTGGTCGTATAACTATGGGAGGAATTCACCGAATGCGGGGCAGTCCGGCGGTACTACCTTGAGGCGCGATTAGGCGTGCGAAGCCGCGCGCGAGAAGGGGTGAGCCGCATGGGGGAGCAGGTGGTGTCCCGCATCCTCGACTACGTGGGGGACGATCCGGCAGCGGGGCAGCCGGTGAAGCTGCCGGCCTATTCGACGCCGGTCTTCGTGCCGGCCCACCCGGTGTACCCGGATGAAGGTCCGCCGACGATTGCGTTCGAGCTGTTGCGGCATCCGTCTGGCCCCGCCATTCCGGTGGCTTTCACCAGCCTGCGGAAGCTGGTCGATGCGCTGGGGTCGGCCCAACCGTGGGTAGCACCTTCCATCGGGCCATTCGTCGAGGCCATGCGTGAGGCGAACCTGCCCAAAGTGCATTTGGATCCGGCGATCACCCCGGGGCGCCGCAATTGGCGTCCTGAAGACCTCGAATCGTACGCCCGAGAGGTGGGCTGATGGCGGACTTCAAAGCTGTGCTGGATGACATCAACGAGATGAGTGGGACCTTCCACAGGGAGAGCGGAAACTTCCGGAAGCTTGCTCACAAAGTGTCTCCGCCGATCGTCCCGTCCGGTGATGGAGCACTGGATTCCTCGATCAAGGCGATATCGAAGCTCATTACCGAGCTGCACGGAGCGCTCGCTGATCGCATTGAGGACCACGGCTCCAAGGTGAAATATGCCCACAACTCGTTCCAGCGGCACGACATCGACGTGCACGGTTTGTTCGAGGACCTGATGGACAAGCACAAGGACAACACGTTCGACAGGCGTCTCGTGGGTGAGTAGGCCGGCAGAAGCGGGCACAGGACGTGGACGGGGAATCGGGAGACAGTGGCGGACAGTTGGGTCGGCGGGGACATCGGCGGTCTCGCGCACATGGGATCGGAGTACGCCGGGGCTAAAAAGGAGCTTGAGGGACCGCTCAAGCCCATCGGCCGGTGTGTGGACGCCCTGGTCAAGGACGCCGGATGGCAGGGCGAAGCGGCAGACCAGTTTCACGCCGCATGGAGTGCCGATGCGATGACAGCGGGTGCTCTGGCCACTCTGGTGAGCGAGACCGGAGAGGCGCTGACGGCGCTCTCCGGCCACCTCAGGGCCGCTGAGCACGCTTTGCAGAATGCCGAGGACGTGGCCGTGAGGGCTGGCGTTCCCATGAAGGCCAAGGGCATTCCGGATGATCTGCCGGCGGATGCGGACAGTAAGGCGAAGTCCGCGCTGAGCACCTATCTGACAGTCCGCAAGGAGGTATTGCACACGGCCCAGCGGGCTCGCCTTGACGCCGCTGAACGCCTCAACAAACTTTTCGACGATGTCACAGTGGCGCCCGGCGATAAGATCACCGTCGCGGACTACCTGCGAGGTCTGTACGCGGTCGACAGCGAAGCCAGGCGGGCGAGGGGACAGGAAGCCGCCACTGAGCTCGACGATGCGAAGAAGGCGGAGGAGGAGTCCAAGAAGGCGCTGCGCAAGGAGCGCAAGGCGTTTCAGGCCGAAGGCAAGAAGCTGCCCAAGGACCTTCCGGCGAAGGGCGCATACCGCGACGCGATCACCCAGGTCGAGGAGTTGCGGACACGGATCGCCGCCGCTGAACACGGCAGTAGTCGAGTGCCATACGACCGTGAACTGAACGTGAAGATCTCCGATGCGGCCAAGGTGCTTCGGATGGGAGAAGGCATCGAAAAGCTCCCGTCGTTCCTGCGGGAACTTCCTGTTATCGACGTCGTAGCGGCCAGCGCGTGCGGTGTGTTGGCGGCCAAGGACGACCATGATGAAGGTTGGTCGTGGAAACACTCGGCTCTCGTGAATGGGGCGGCCAACGTCGGCGGCCTTGTGGCGGGCTCGGTGCTCGCGGCGGCCGTACTCCCCGAAGCGGCGCCAGTGGCCCTCGTGGCGGGCGTCGGCGGCGTCCTGGTCGTAGGTACCACGGATCTGCTCGACGAGGCGTTTCACGAGCACTGGAGTGAGGATATCCACGACTTCGGGGTAGTCCGCGGGACCCTGTATGGTGCCGGGCACGTTGTCTCCGAGACAGGCCAGGACGTCAAGCGCCTGTGGGACGAGAGCACAGATGCGGTCTCCGGTGCGGCGAAGAAGGTGTGGAGCGGTGTCACAAGCATCTTCTGAGGTGCCGGAGCCGGCGGATATTCCGGGCCTCGGAACTACATGGCACAAGCGTGGTATCGGGTACTGGATGGAGCGGATACGCATCGTCAGCCTGCAATTGCTGCTCACGGTGTTCGTGGGATTCCTCACCGTGTCTGCATACAGCGGATTCGCTCACCGATTCTCGCCCACGGCGCACATGGTGGCAGACATTGTGGAAGCGATCGGCTCTTGCCTGGGGCTGGTGTGGGGCTGGCGGACAGCACGCAAGAAGGTCCAGGAGAAACTGCTCAATCCCCCTACTCCGGAACAGGCGTGGCGGGAGAAGCGCCAGAGGCAGAGCCGGGCCGGGGGGCAGGCGGTCGGGAGCCGGTGGGTCATCTTCCTGGCGCCGTTGCTGGTGCCGATGACCGCGTACCTGCTGGGTTTTGTATGTGCCAGCTCGTTCATTCGGGAGCTGCCCGCTGAAATCGGCGCCCGCCGCGCCCTGGAGCAGGCACTGAGCCGTCGATGACCGCCGCGTCTGCGGCCTCGCCACCGGCCCTCCCCGGTCTCGGCACCAGTTGGTACGAGCGCGGCGCGCGCTACTGGGCGCGGCGCGTCGTCACCGGCGTTCTGTGGGTCGCCGTCACCGCGTTCCTGTGCTTTCTCGCCGTGAGCCTCTACCAGGGGTTCCGGGACCAACTGCCGTCCGGTGTCCGCACGGTGTGGGACGGCGTGCAGGCGGTCGCGGCCTGTGCGGGGCTCGTGTGGGGGTGGCTGGTGCAGCGGCGGGGGCATCGGGTGAAGCTGGCCGATCCGCCCACGCCCGAGCGGGCGTGGGACCGCAAGTCGGGGGAGAAGCGCCGGACCCCGGGGCTGGCCGTGCTCGGGCGGGTCGTCGTGGTCCTGGCGGCGCCGGTGGCGCCGGCGTTCGCGGCGTTCGCGCTGGGGTGGGTGTGCGCGGTGGTGACGGTGCGCGAGTATCCGAGTGAGGTCGGCGCGCGGCGGGCGGTGGAGGAGCGGGCGCCGTGAGGTGACGGTCGGCCGTCATACCAAAGGCGTGACGGTTGGCCGTCCTGCCCAAGGCGCGGCTCACGTCGTCGTCGCCCGGCGGTACAGCCGGGCCACGTCGTCGCCGAAGTACGAGCTGTACGACGTGGCGTCGTCGCCGCCCTCGTCCTGTCCGCCCACCACGCCCGTCACCGTCCCCCGGCCCGTGGCCGGGTCGATGGCGGTGAGCATGGGGCCGCCACTGGTGCCGCTGAGGAAGCCGGGGCAGGAGAAGCTCAGTTGGGTGCGGCTGACGGGTTTGGTGGTGTTCTGGCAGCTGATAGGGCGTTCTTCGCCGTACGGGTAGCCGATGAGGCGCGCCGGTCGGCGTACCGGCGGGCCGAAGCGGATCTGTTCGGCGGCCGTCGCCGACTCGATGCGGGCCTGGCCGGCGCCCGGTCTGCGGACCTGGACGAAGGCCACGTCATGGTCCGGGTCGCGGTCGGCGGTCCAGCTCGGGTCGACGTCGATGCGGGTGGGCACCCACACTCCGTACGGCATCAGCCCGTCGTGGTAGCCGGGGACGAAGGCGAGGTCCGTGCGGAAACCGTCCTGGTAGACGCAGTGCGCGGCGGTGACCAGCAGGTTGCCGTGCGGGGAGTGCACGACGGCCGCGGTGCACTGGTGGCTCGGGCCCGTCGGCCCGCCCGCGTAGAACAGCGGGCCCACGGTCGGCTGCGGGTCCGTCGGCGCGGCGGCGAGAGGACTGGACGCGGGCAGCGGGGAGGCCGGGGGCGGCGGGGGCGGCGGCGAGTGGTCCGAGTGGGCCTCCTTCAGGTCCGTACCCGCCGTAGCGCGACCACGGTCCGGCCGCGCCGTCGTGCTCGTGCCTTCCGCCCCCTCCGTCCCCAGGCCGGCGCGTACCTCATCAGCCACCGTGTTCCCCCGACCCGCGTCAGCCGTCCATCGGCCCCCGGCGTCCCCCGGCGCCAGCAGCTCCGCGCGCGTCCGTTCCTGGTGCTTGAGCGCCAGGCCCGTGGCGGCCACCGCCGCCAGTACGCAGAAGGCCGCGCCCATGGCCGCGAGCCGGCGCCGACCGCGGCCCCTCGCCGGTTCACCGCCGGGCGTAGCGCTCGTACCGCTCGTGTTCGGGTGAGGGTTCGTGGGCATGGGTGCCATTCAAGCCGGTCGCGCCCCGCCGGCCCGCGTCACCCCACCTCCGCCAGCAGCGCCCGGCACTCCCCTGCCACGCCCGCCATCCCCAACTCCGACGCCGCCCGCCGCGCCGCGCTCAGCAGGCCGACCGCCGCGCGGCGGCCGCCCGGGCCCCCGGCCCGTAGCTGGGCACGGGCCTCGTCCAGGCGGAGTCTGGCCATCTGCGGGGGTGAGGAGCGGGCCAGGCGGGCCGCGTGCCAGAAGTGCTGGAGGGCATGGGCGGGGTCGTTCTCGGTCAGGGCGAGCAGGCCGCTCCCGCGGGCCGCGGGGCCCAGGAGCACCGTCGGCCGGCCGGCCAGTGCCACCTCCGACGCGTGACCGGCCAGCATTTCCCGCAGTCGCTTCGCACCGTCCCGCGACTGGGACCCGTACCGGCCGGCCTTGTCCAGGCTCGCGTACGCCTCCGCCAGCAGCGCCGTCGCCGGTACCGACCAGCCGTGCGGGGGCAGGGCCGTGAACCCCCGGGTGTCCTGCGCGAATGCCGCGAGATGGTCCAGCGCGCGGTCGTAGCGGGCCGTCTCGCACAGGGCAAGGATCAGGCCCGCCCGCCACACCGGGAAGCAGCCGTGGCCCTCCGCGTCGTCCGCCATCCCGGAGTCGAACAGCTCCGCCATCCGGCCCTGTTCGCGCAGCAGCCAGTACGCCTGGCCCAGCCGGGTCCGGCGCAGGGTGCCGACGGGCACCACCAGGTCGGCCTCCAGCCCTTCGACGATGCCCCGGGACTCACCGAAGATCCAGTCCGCGGCCTCCTCGAACCGGCCGCGCCACAGGTCCAGCAGCGTGTCCAGAGTGGACTGCTGCCACGTGGTCAGCGCGCTGCGGCGGCGTGCGGCGTGCGCGCGGTGCCGTTCCACCGTGGCGAAGGCGCTGTCGATCCGGCCGACCCGGAGCTGGTCGATGGCCAGCGCCACCAGCGCCTCGCCGTGGAAGTGCGCCGAACGCGCCCGCGACGCCGCGTCCTGAAGCTCCTCCGACACGGTCAGCAGGTCGCCCGCCGGGGCGAAGTCGTACAGCCCCCAGCGGCACTCCGCCAGCACCTCGCAGCGCGCCTCCTCGCTGAGGCTGAGCCGGCGGCCGGGCGGCAGACCGCGCAGCTCCCGCAGCGTACGGCCGGCCTGCTGCGCGCCCCGCTCCGGGCCGGCCCACGGCACGGCGGTGTCCTCGCCCACCGCCGTCGACAGCCTCTTGGCCAGATGCGCGCTGAGCTGGAGCCGCAGCCCGTCGGCGGCCGGGGTCCCGTCGCCGTCCAGCGCGGCCAGTCCGCCGCGCAGCAGACGCGGCAGCTCCTGGTCCGCCCGGCCCGGGTCCGGCCAGCGGCGGGCGTAGCGCACGATGGCGTACGCCTGGGCCCGCGCATCGCCCGCCGCAGTCCGGTACGCCGCCAGGTACCACCGGCCGGCCTCCCGCATCTCCCCGGCCGTGTAGCGGGCGTCGCCGCTGCGGATGAGGCGGTCGAACTCCGCCCCGTACTCCGGCGTGCGGCCCGCCTCGGCCAGGCCGGGCTGCGGCTGCACCGGCTGCACCGGCCGCACCGGGGGCGTATCGCCCGCGGCGGACGGGGACTTCGCGCCGGTCGGCGGTACGAGGCCGGTCAACTCGCCCTCCGCGTCGAGCGCCACGTCGCAGCGGAGCGCCAGCTCGCGTACGGCCGGACCGTGTCCGTTCTCGACGCGGCTGAGGCAGTCCTTGCTGTAGTGCGTCAGCGCGGCAAGGCCGCCGAGTGAGAGATTCGCGGCCTCCCGTCGGCTGCGCAGCGCGTCGCCGAACCGCTCGTCTGACGTCATCTTCCCGCCCCCTGACGCCCGTTCCCGGCCCCCGCTGCCAAATATGCCTCGGGAACGGCCGGCGCCGCCCGCTTTCCCCCGGACCGGGCGAAGCAGGCTGATACGAGCACGGCCCGGCTCCAGGGAGAGGGGCGGGCCATCGCGAGGGCCTCGCCCAGCGCGCGTCCGTGGAACGGAGTCCCGCCCGTGCCGCACGGCGCGGAAGCTCCCGGTGGGCTCAGCGGTGGAGCGCTCCGGTCGGCTCGCGGCCGGTCAGCACGGCGGGCATGGCGGGGGCGGTTCCCGTACCCGCTGAGCGCCAAGGTCTACGGCGGCGTGCGGCTCGTACCGTCCGACCGGGCCGAGCCTGTCACCGGGCGGAGGAGTACGGACACCGCGCACCGGATATCGCGCACCGGACATTGGGGAGGGCCGCCCCGGCTACTCGACCAGCCCCGCCTCGTACGCCAGGATCGCCGCCTGCACCCGGTTCTTCAGCGAGAGCCGCGACAGGATGGCGCTCACATACGCCTTCACCGTGCCCTCCACCAGATACAGCCGTGCCGCGATCTCCGCGTTCGACAGGCCGCTGCCGAGCAGGGCCAGCACTTCGCGTTCGCGGGTGGTCAGTTCCTCCACGCGGCCGCGGGCCGCCGCCGCCTTGGAGAGCTGGCCGCCGCTGAGGCGGGCGATGACGCGCTGGGCGATCCGCGGGGAGAGGAACGCGGCGCCGCCGGCCACGGCCTGTACCCCCGCGATCAGTTCGCGAGGGTCGCCGGACTTGAGCAGGAAGCCGCTGACTCCGCTGCTCAGCGCCTGGGTGATGTACTCGTCCTCGGAGAACGTGGTGAGCATGACCACGGCCGAGTCCGGCGCGGTGCGCCGGAGCTCGGCCGCGGCCTGGAGCCCGTCGAGGCGGGGCATCCGGATGTCGAGGAGCGTGACGTCCGGGCGGTGCTTGAGCGTCAGATCCACGGCCTCGCGGCCGTCCGCCGCCTCTGCGACGACTTCGATGTCGGGGGATGCGGACAGTACGGCCCGTACGCCCGCGCGGATCATCGCTTCGTCATCCGCGAGCAGAACTCGGATCACGGTAGTGGCTCCCCCGTACATCGAAATCGATCGGTCGGGTCGCTACTTTACGTCGGCCGCTCCATCAGGCGGGTCGTCACTTTACGTTGACGCCCGTCCAAGCCGCGCCGACGGTCTTGTATTCCGTGCTGTTCTGCCCGTACAGCGCGCCCGCCGCCTTCAGCGTCGCGACCCGGGCGGCCTTGTAGTCGGTGGTGGAAGTCATATAGGTGGTGAGCGCCTTGTACCAGATCTTGACGGCCTTGTCCCGGCCGATGCCGGTGACCTTCTTGCCGTCGTAGGTCGGGCTGTCGTACTTCACCCCGTCGATCGTCTTCGGGCCGCTGCCCTCCGACAGCAGGAAGAAGAGGTGGTTGGCGACGCCGGAGGAGTAGTGCACATCGAGGTCGCCGAGCGACGAGGACCAGTAGTCGGGCGAGATGCCGTCCTTGCTGGGCTTGTCCATGTAGCGCAGCGGGGTGCCGTCGCCGTTGATGTCGATCTGCTTGCCGATGAGGTAGTCGCCGCGCTCCTTGGCGTTCTTGGCGTAGAACTCCACGGCGGTGCCGAAGATGTCGGAGGTGGCCTCGTTGAGGCCGCCGGACTCGCCGGTGTACTCCAGGTTGGCGGTGGCCGAGGTGACGCCGTGGCTCATCTCGTGGCCCGCGACGTCCAGGGAGGTGAGGGGCTTCTTGTCGCCCTCGCCGTCGCCGTAGGTCATGCAGAAGCAGTCGTCGTCCCAGAAGGCGTTGACATAGCTCTTGCCGAAGTGGACACGGGAGTAGGCGGCCTTGCCGTTGTTCTTGATGCCGTTGCGGCCCAGCACCTTCTTGTAGAAGTCCCAGGTGGCGGCGGCGCCGTACTGCGCGTCGACGGCGGCCGTCTGCTGGATCGTGGGCTTGCCGTTGCCCCAGACGTCGTCGGCGTCGAGGAACGTCTTGCCCTTGCCGGTCTCGGAGCCCTGGAGGTTGAACGTCTGGTGGCCGCCGCGGGCGTTGTCCTTCATGAGGTAGGACTTGCCGCTCTTGACCGAGCCGACCGGAACCTTGCCGCTGTACTGGCCGGTTCCGGTGCCGGTCTCCACGGCCTGGTACTCGTACAGCTTCGCGCCGGTGGCCGCGTCCGTGACGACGTGCAGCTTGCTGGGCGTGCCGTCGTCCTGGAAGCCGCCGAGCACGGTCTCGTACGCGAGGGTGGGGGTGCCCTTGGCGGCCCAGATCACCTTGCGCGGCGCGGTGTTCACCGTCGGCGCGACGCCCGCCTTCAGGCCGGCCACCTTGCGGGCGGCGGCCAGCGCCGACGTGCGGGCGGCGGCCGGTGCCTGCTTCGCGGCGGTGGTCGGCACCGCGATGGCGGCGTCGGTGGCCTTGGTGACCTCCTCGACCTTGCCGTCCTCGGCCTGGTGGACGACCAGGTCGCCGCCGAGCACCGGGAGCCCGGCGTACGTGCGCTCGTACCGGGTGTGGACGGCGCCGTCGGGATCCTTGACGACGTCCCGGGCTATGAGCTTCTCCTTGGCGCCGAGGCCCAGGTGTGCGGCGGAGGCGGCCGCGGGGTCGGCGGCCTCGGCGGAACCGGTGGTGAACGCGGTGGCGAGCAGGGCCGCCGCTACGGTCGCCGCGCCGGTGGCGACGGCGGTGCGGCGGTATCTGTGACGGTCGGTACGGGAATTGCGAGAAGAAGTGCGCACGCGGAACTCCTCTGGCCGTGGTGCCGGTCGCCGGAGATCGCGACCGACTGATCACAGTTTTATCGAACTCGCGTGCGTATCGGGAGGGAATCGACAGGTCCGCCGTGCGGTGCACGGTAAAGAATTCACCAACTCCGGATAGCGGACGGGGGCGGCGCCCGGGCCTCGGCCCGGACACCGCCCCAAGTACCTCAGCGATCAGGCCGGTTCG
This sequence comes from Streptomyces sp. NPDC044033, assembly GCF_056434425.1. Taxonomy (NCBI): domain Bacteria; kingdom Bacillati; phylum Actinomycetota; class Actinomycetes; order Kitasatosporales; family Streptomycetaceae; genus Streptomyces; species Streptomyces sp. NPDC044033. The sequence continues at coordinate 58,917 of NZ_JBWKFF010000022.1, forward strand.
AACCGGCCGCCGCGCCGTCGGTCACTTCACGTTGACGCCGGCCCAGGCCGCGTCCACGCCCTTGTACTCCTTGCTGTCCTTGCCGTACAGGTCGCCCGCGGCCTTCAGCGACGCCTCACGGGCGCCCTTGTAGTCCGTGTTGGACGTCATGTAGGTCGTCAGCGCCTTGAACCAGACCTTCTCGGCCTTGTCGCGGCCGATGCCTTCGACCTTCTTGCCGTCCTTGGTCGGGCTGTCGTACTTGACGCCGTTGATCTCCTTGGCGCCGCTGCCCTCGGACGCCAGGTAGAACCAGTGGTTGGCGACGCCGGACGAGTAGTGCACGTCCGTGTTGCCGACGTCCGAGGACCAGTAGTCCGCGGACTGGCCGTCCTTGCTGGGCTTGTCCATGTAGCGCAGCGGGGTGCCGTCGCCGTTGATGTCGATCTTCTCGCCCATGAGGTAGTCGCCCGGGTCCTCGGCGTTCTTGGCGTTGAACTCGACCGCCGTGCCGAAGATGTCGGAGGTGCCCTCGTTCAGGCCGCCGGACTCGCCGCTGTACTCCAGGTTGGCGGTGGCCGAGGTGACCCCGTGGCTCATCTCGTGCGCCGCCACGTCGATCTCGGTGAGGGGCTTCTTGTCGCCCTCGCCGTCGCCGTAGGTCATGCAGAAGCAGCTGTCGTCCCAGAAGGCGTTGACGTAGCCGTTGCCGTAGTGGACGCGGGAGGTCGCGCCCTTGCCGTCGCCCTTGATGCCGTCGCGGCCGTGCACGTTCTTGTAGTAGTCCCAGGTGACCTGGGCGCCGTACGCGGCGTCCACGGCGGCGGTCTCCGGGTTGTCCGGCTTGCCGTTGCCCCACTCGTCCTTGTCCTTGGTGAAGAGCTTGCCCTCACCGGACTGGCCGTGGTCCAGGTTGAGCGTCTTGTGGCCGCCGCGGCCCTTGTCCGTCAGGGAGAAGCCGCTGCCCTCCTTGGAGGTGCCGAGCTCGACCTTGCCGCTGTACTCGCTGGTGCCGGCGCCGTTCTCGATGCCCTGGTACTCGAAGATCTTCTTGCCGGTGTCGGCGTCCGTGATGACGTGCAGCTGGTTGGGCGTGCCGTCCTTCTGGAAGCCGCCGACCACGGTCTCGTACGCGAGGGTGGGGGTGCCCTTGGCGGCCCAGATCACCTTGCGCGGCGCCTTGTCGGCGGCGGCCTTGTCGCCGGTCACGGCCTTGGAGACCTTCAGCGCGCTCTGCTGGGCGGCCTTCGGCGCCACCTTCGGCGTGAGCGAGGCGACCTTGATGGACGCCTTCGTCGACTTGCTGACGTCCTTGACCTTGCCGCCCTTGGCCTGGTGGACGACCAGGTCGCCGCCGAGCACGGGCAGGCCCGCGTACGTACGGTCGTACCGGGTGTGCACGGTGCCGTCGACGTCCTTGATGACGTCCTTGACGACCAGCTTCTCCTGCGAGCCGAGGCCGAGCGTCTTCGCCGCGTTCGCCGTGGTGGCGTTGGCGTTGTGCATCAGCTCCACCCGCTGCGAGGGGGAGAGCTTGACGGACTGCGCGCCCAGCTCTCTCGCCGTGGGGGAGGCTCCCGCGGAGCCGGTCGTCAGGCCGGTGGTGACCAGGGCGGCAGCGGTGACGACGGCCGCGGCGGCGGATATACGGGTAGCGCGAGTCCTCACGCGAACTCCTTCTTGCTGTGGGGGTTCGGTCCGGACTGTGGGGAAGAACTGTCCGGACCGAAACAAGAGGTGTGGGTGTGACGTGCGGTGTGAGACTCCCATCCGAGGCGCGTACATGTCACGGGTCGAACATCAGGTTGGCTTGAATTCGTTCGTTCGCCGTTGATTCACATCCGGATAACGAACAGGACATGGCGGGGACCGCGGGAATGGGTAAGACGCCGCCCGGGGGAGTCGAACTCTCCCCGGACGGCGTCTCGTTCGGTCGTCTGCCGGTCAGCCGTGCACCGCAGACCGTGGTGGGATCAGAAGGTCAGCTTCCAGCTGTCGATGAACCCGGTGTCACCTGCGTATACGTCCTGGACCCGCAGTTTCCAGACACCGCTGGCCGATTCCGCGGAGGCGTTGACGGTGTACGTGGCGTTCACGTTCTCCGCCGAGTCCCAGGGGTCGGCGTTCTTCAGCCGGTAGGTCTTGCCGCTCGGCGAGACCAGTTCGACGACCAGGTCGCCGCGGTAGGTGTGCTTGATGTTCACGTCCACCTTCAGCGCGGCCGAGGCGTTGCCGCTGCGGGTCACGGTCACCGGCGAGGTGACCGCCGCGCCCGAGTCGGGGATCGCGACGTCGGTGGTGTTCTCGAACTCGCCGGCCTCGGTGGTGTTCACGGTCCACTTGAAGGCGGCCGTGCCCGTCTTGTTGGCCGAGTCCGTCACCGTCACGGTCACATTGCTCGTGCCGACGGCCGTCGGAGTGCCGGAGACCACGCCCGTCGCGGTGTCGATCGTGAGACCGGCGGGCAGGCCGGTCGCCGCGTACTTCAGCGCGCCCGGGTTGGTGCTCGTCGCCTTGATCTGAAGGCTCACGGGCTGGTTGAGCTTGCTCGTCTGGTCACCGGGGCCGGTCACCGAGACGCCCCCTGAGGGGGCCCGGCTGCCGACGGCGATGGCGGCCCAGGCGTTCGCCGCGTTGTTGTAGGTCTCGCTGCCGACGCCGTACAGCTCGCCCGCTGCCCACAGCGTCGCCTCACGCGCGCCCGCGTAGTTGGTGTTGGAGCGCATCCGCTGGGTCAGCGCCTTGAACCAGATCTTCGCCGCGTTGTCCCGGCCGATGCCGGTGACCGGCAGTCCGTCGGAGGTCGGGCTGTCGTAGTGCACGCCGTTGATGTCCTTCGGGCCGCTGCCCTCGGACGCCAGGTAGAACCAGTGGTTGGCCGGGCCCGACGAGTAGTGCACGTCGATGCCGCCGAGGCCGGAGTACCAGCTGTCCTTGGACGGCCCGTCCTTGCTGGGCTTGTCCATGTAGCGCAACGGGGTGCCGTTCCCGTTGATGTTGATCTTCTCGCCGATCAGGTAGTCGCCGACGTCGCTCGTGTTGTTGGCCCAGAACTCGACGGCCGTCGCCATGATGTCCGAGGTGGCCTCGTTGAGGCCGCCGGACTCACCGCTGTAGGTGAGGTTGGCGGTGGCGGAGGTGACGCCGTGCGTCATCTCGTGCGCGGCCACGTCGATCGAGGTCAGCGGCTTGGAGTTGCCGGAGCCGTCGCCGTAGGTCATGCAGAAGCAGCTGTCGTCCCAGAAGGCGTTGACGTAGGCGTTGCCGTAGTGGGTGCGGCTGTACGCGCCGACGCCGTCGCCCCGGATGCCGGAGCGCCCGTGCACGTTCTTGTAGTAGTCCCAGGTGAGCTGCGCGCCGTAGTGCGCGTCGACGCCGGCCGTCGCCGGGTCGTTCGTCGCCCCGTTGCCCCAGACGTCGTCGGCGTCGGTGAACAGCGTGCCGGTGCCGGACGAGCCGTGGTTGAGGTTGTACGTCTTGTGGCCGCCGCGCGTCGCGTCGGTCATCTGGAACGAACTGCCCGACCCGGATGTGCCGATGGTGACCTTGCCGCTGTACTGGCTGTTGCCCGTGCCGTTCTTGATGCCCTGGTACTCGAAGATCTTCTTGCCGGTCTTGGCGTCCGTGATGACGTGCAGCTGGTTGGGCGTGCCGTCGTCCTGGAAGCCGCCGACCACGGTCTCGTACGCGAGGGTGGGGGTGCCGTTGGCCGCCCAGATCACCTTGCGCGGCGCCTTGTCCGCGGTGGTCTTCTCCGAACCCTGCGCCTTCGCCGCGGCGACCGCGGACCTCTCGGCGGCGGACGGGGCGACGGCGGCCTTGGTCGTGGCCACCCGCACGCGCGCCTTCGTGGCCTTGGCCACCGACCGGAGTTTGCCGCTCTTGGACTCGTCGACGACCAGGTCGCCGCCGAGCACGGGCAGTCCGTCGTACGTCCGCTCGTACCGGGTGTGCACCGTGCCGTCGACGTCCTTCGTGGCGTCCCGGACGACGAGCTTCTCCTTGGCCCCGAGGCCCAGGCTCTTGGCTGTCTCCGCCTTGGTCGCGTTCGCGTCCTTGAGCAGTTCGGCGCGTTGCGACGGTGAGAGCTTGACCGGCTGCGCGCCGGGATCGGCCTTGGCGATCACCTTGCCGCCGGCCGCGGACGAGTCGTCCGGGCGGGCCGAGGCAGAACCGGTCTGTACTCCGACGGCGAGCATGGCTCCCGCGGCGACGAGAGCGCCGGTCGCCATGGCGCGCCGATGGGGGGTGCGTCTCACGCTGACTCCTTCTGCGGTGGCCGCGACGGGAGGCGCGGCCGACGGAGGCCGGGCGGCGGGGTGGTCGCCCGGGCAGATCGAGGCAGAACAGATGGAGCATCCGCCGCATCGGAGCCGGCCCGGACCGATTGGGTCGGGGCAGCCGTGATGCGCCGGGCGTGGGGGGAGAGCGGCGACGCCGGGCCGGATGGGGATGGGGGAGCGGAGCGTCAACCGAGGGAAGAGTGGCACCGGTAGCCGCCATATGTCAGGAGCGTGTCAAGAATTGGCTGGAAACCGTCCGTTGCGCGGCAACGGCCGTTCGTATAGCGGTTGTACGGTGCCTGCCGTACGGGATGTACGGCGCACGGGCCGACCCGCCGCCACGTGTGTACGGCGGCCGACGCGGCCGCCCGTACGGTGAGCGCCGACCGGACCGTACGACAGGGGGCCGGTGAGGTCTGGGACGTACGTACGACGATCCGTACGATCTCCGCATGACGATGCCACCGCTGCCCGACGGAGAACCGCCGCTCCATCTCGGCGACCCGCGCGAACTCGCCGACCAGTACCTCGACTACTACCGCGGCGCGCTGCTCCGCAAGCTCGACGGCCTCGACGGCGCCGGGCTGCGCACCAGCCGGCTGCCGTCCGGGTGGACGCCGCTGGAGCTGGTCAGACACCTGACCTGGGTCGAACTGCGCTGGTTCTGCTGGGGTTTCGAGGGCGAAGCCATGGTGGAGGAGCGTGCGTGGGGCGACCGGGGGCCGGACGGTCGCTGGCACGTCCCCGAGCGGGAGACGGCCGACACGCTACGGGCCGCCTTCACCGCCCAGTGCGAGCGCTCCCGCGAGATCGCCTCCGGAGTGCCGAGCGGCCAACGCGCCCTCACCGGCGGCCGGTTCGCCACCGAGGAGGACGCGCCGACACTCGGCTGGATCCTCTTCCACGTGCTCCAGGAGTACGCCCGCCACGTCGGCCAGCTCGACGTGGTGCGTGAGCTGGCGGACGGCACGACGGGGGAGTGACGCCGGTACTCTTCGGGGCAGTGACGGACCGGGCGGAGCGTCTACTCGCCCGTACAGCAACGAGCTCGAAGGAGAACCGGATGCTGACGGAGGCGTTGGCCGCGCTGGCCGGGGCGGGCGGCACGGCGGTGGTCCAGGCGGCCGGTACGGACGCGTGGACCGCGTTCCGGGACCGGCTCGCGGCGGTTTTCGGCCGGGGCGGTGAACGGAGCGCCCGCACGACGCTGGAGCGGCTGGACCATACGGCCGGGGAACTGACCGCCGGCACGCCGGACGGTTCGCCGGGCGCCTCGCCGGACGCCTCGCGCGACGACGAACTGCGCGACCGGCTGCGGGACCGCTGGCAGAACCGGATCGCCGACCTCCTGGAGGACCTCGACGACACGGAACGGGACGCCGCGGCCGAGGAGTTGCGCGCCGCCGTCTCCCTCGTCGACCGCAGCATCGGCGACGCGCGCGGCGCCCAGGTCGCGGGCGACCGCGGCCTCGCCGCCGGCTCCGTCACCGCACGCGCCGAACAGGGCTCGATCGCGGGCGGCGTGGTCAACATCGACGGGGGCGTGACCCTGGGAAACCCCTCCGGGCCGGATTCGCCCCAGAACTGAGGGAATCCGGCCCGGCCCCCGCGAACGGGGGGCCTGTGCCGCGGCCCGCGGGGGCCGTCGCCGCGAGCGACGGCTCGATCGCCGCGCTGCGCATCGGCCAGGTCGTGGTCAACGGCGCGGGCCGGCCGCCGGTCCGCTGGCCGCACCAGGTCGGCGCCATCCCCGGCCGCGCCGACTGCTTCCAGCACCGGCTGGCCGTCGACGACCTCGACGCGGCGGTGGCCGACGGCGGCACGGCCGTGCTCTGCCAGGTCATCTCCGGCACCGGCGGCGTCGGCAAGACACAGCTCGCCGCCCACTACGCCCGCCGCCAGTGGGACAGCGGCGGGGTGGACCTGCTGGTGTGGGTCACCGCGAGCGGCCGGGACGCCGTCGTCTCCGCGTACGCGCACGCCGCCGCCCAGGTCGCCGACCCCGGCGACACCGATCCGGAGCAGGCCGCCCGTTCCTTCCTGAGCTGGCTGGAGACCACGGCGGCGCGCTGGCTGGTGGTGCTCGACGACCTCGCCGACCCCGGTCTGCTGCGCGGCCTGTGGCCGCCGCGCGCCGGCGCCGGCCGGGTGATCGTCACCACCCGCCGCCGCGACGCCGCGCTGACCGGCAGCGGCCGGCGGCTGATCAGCGTCGGCCTGTTCAGCCCGCTGGAGGCCGCCGCCTATCTGACCGCGACCCTCGCCACGCACGGCCGGGCGGACGACGAGGAGCAGATCCGCGCGCTGGCGGCCGACCTGGGCTATCTGCCGCTGGCCCTCGCCCAGGCCGCCGCGTACCTGATCGACCGCGGTCTGGACTGCGCCGCCTACCGCCAGCGGTTCGCGGACCGCCGGAGGGCCCTCGCCGAGGTGCTTCCCGAGGACGGCGCCCTCCCCGACGAACAGCGGACCTCGGTGGCCGCGACCTGGTCGCTCTCCATCGAGCTGGCCGACCGGCTCGCACCGCGCGGCCTGGCCCGGCCGCTGCTCCAACTGGCCTGCCTCCTCGACGCCAACGGCATCCCCGCCGCCGTCCTCACCAGCCCCGCGGCCCTCACCTACCTCACCGAGCACCGAGGGGAGAACGGCGCCGAGCACCGGGGACGGAGCGGCGCCGGGCACCCGGGGCAGGGCGGCGGCGGCCGGGACGTGGACGAGGAGGCCGCGAGCGACGCCCTGCACTGCCTGCACCGGCTCAACCTCGCCGACCTCGCGGACCCGGCGGTGCCCGGCCCCGGAACCCCCGCCGCGCCCGTACGCGCGTACGCCGACGCCGCCCACCGCTCCCTGCGCGTACACGGCCTGATCCAGCGCGCCACCCGCGACGAGCTGACCGCCGACGCCCTCGACCGGGCGGTACGGGCCGCCGCCCGCGCCGTGCTCCAAGCGTGGCCGACGGCCGGGACGGCCGCCGAACACCGGGTGCTGCGGGCCAACACCGATGCCCTGGACACCCACGCGGGCCCCCGGCTGTGGTCGGCCGGCGCCCACCCCGTGCTGGTACGAGCCGCGCAGAGCCTCTGGGAGTCCGGGGCCGTCGTCGCCTCGATCGGCGCCACCCGCCGCCTCTACGAGGCGGCGGCGCTGCACCTCGGCGCCGCGCACCCCGACACCCTCGCCGTCCGCGGCGAACTGGCCCTGCGGCAGGGGCGCGCGGGGGACTGGGCGAAGGCCGCCGCCGCGACCGAGGAACTCCTCGCCGAGCGGCAGCGGACGCTGGGCCTCGCGCACCCGGAGACGCTCCTCACCCAGCGCGATCTCGCCAACTGGCTCGCCAACGGCCGCGACTGGCTCGGGGCCATCGCCGTCACCGAGGCGATGCTCGCCACCCAGCAGGACGCCCTGGGCCCCGAGCACCCCGACATCCTCGCCACCCGCCGCAACCTCGCCCAGCTGCGCCGCGACAGCGGCGACTGGGAGGGCGGGGCCGCCGACAACGCGGACGTACTCGCCGCGCAGAAGCGGCTGCTGGGCCTCGCGGACGCCTCCATCCTGCCGACCTGCCACCGGATCGCCGAGTGGCGGCTGACCGCGGGGGACCGGGCCGGGGCGGTCGCGGTCTGGGAGGAGCTGCTGAGCGAGCGCGAGCGGGAGCTGGGCCGGGAGCACCCCGGCACCCTCGCCACCCGGCTCCATCTCGCCCAGTGGCGGGCGCAGGCGGGCGACCCGGCCGGCGCGGCCGCCGAGACCCGGGAACTGCTGGAGGAGCAGGAACGGGTCCTGGGCCGTGACCACCCGGACACCCTCGCCACCCGCCGCCACCTCGCCGACCGGCTCGTGCACGTACGGGACCGGCAGGGCGCGGTCGCCGAGACCGAGGTGCTGCTGAGCGACCTGGAACGGCTGCTGGGCCGGGACCACCCCGAAACGCTGGCGGCCCGCCGGGCGCTGGCCGACCGGCGGGGGCAGGCGGGCGACTGGGCGGGCGCCATCGCCGAGACGGAGGAGCTGCTGACGGAACTGGCGCGGCTGTGGGGGCCCGGCCACCCCGAGACGCTGCTGATGCGCCGTACGCTCGCCGCCCGGCGCGGGCAGGCCGGCGACTGGGCCGGGGCGATGGCGGAGACCGAGGCGCTCCTCGTGGAGCAGGAGCGGGTGCTGGGCCGCGGCCACCCCGCCACGCTGGCCACCCGCAGCGCCATGGCCGAACGCCGCGGCCACGCCGGGGACTGGGCGGGCGCCATCGCCGTCACCGAGGAGCTGCTGGCCGACCAGCGGCGGCTGCTGGGCCCGGCGCACCGGGATACCTGGGCGACCCGCCGCAGGCTCGCCGACCGCCGGGGCCAGGCCGGGGACATCGCGGGCGCGGTCGGCACGCTGCACGAGGTGCTCGCCGAACAGCGCACCGAGCTGGGCCAGGACCACCCCGAGACCTGGACGACCCGCCTCCATCTGGCGCACTGGGTGGGCATGTCCCGCGACTGGGACGGCGCGATGGAGATGCTGGAGGAGGTGCTGGCCGAGAAGCGGCGGGTGCTGGGGCCGGACCACCCGGACCTGCTGGCCACCCGGCGGCGGCTCGCGACCTGGTGGGAGAGCTCGGGGGACTGGGCCGGGGCCAACGAGACGCTGGTGCATCTGCTCGCCGAGCACGAACGGGTCCTGGGCCCGGACCACCCCGACACCCGCGCCGTGCGCCGCCGCCTCGCCCGCTGGCGCATGCCGTCGTACCAGAAGCCCAGGGGCGCGAAGGGCGCCAGGAGGGGGGCCAAGCCGCGGTGACGTCGGGGCGCGGCGTGGTTGTCCGCCGTTCCGCTCCGCCCTAGCCTCCTCCCATCGTCCTATTCGTCCTGTCGGCGCCGGAGGCCCGCGGCGGCAGCACCGGCGTCGAGAGGCGGCACCCGTGGCCGAGCGGTTCAATGTGCGGCACCCGATCCTGAAGCGGATGTACCACCTCGACGGCGACGTCGAGAAGCGCACGGACATCTACGACGACTGGGCCGGCGCGTACGACGAGGACACCGTCGAGCACCTCGGCTACGTCGGCCCGCCCCTCGTCGCCGGCCTCGTGGCGGAACTGGTCCCCGCCGACACCCCCGTCCTGGACGCCGGCTGCGGTACGGGCCTGGTGGGCGCGGAACTGGCGGCGCGCGGCTTCACGGTCATCGACGGGGCCGACCTGTCCGAGGGCATGCTGAAGGTCGCCCGGAGCAAGGGCGTCTACCGGCGGCTGGAACGCGCGGACATCACCCGCCCGCTGCCCTTCGACCCCGGCGGCTACTCCGCGGTGACCTGCGTCGGCACGTTCACGGCGGGGCACGTGGGCCCGGAGGGGATCGACCCGCTTCTCGCGGTCGCGAGCCGGGGCGGGTACGTCGTGATGACGGTGCTGACCCAGGTCTGGGAGGACATGGGCTTCGCCCGCCACGTGGCCGAACTGACGTGGCGGGGCACCGCCGTTCTCGTGGAGGACCGGCCCGACCAGACGTACCACACCAGCGAACACGTCACGTGCCGTGTGGTGGTGCTGCGCGCGGAGGGGTGAGGGGGCAGGGCTCGCGCGGAGCGGTGACGGGGGCAGGGCTCGCGCGGAGCGGTGTCAGGGGCCGAGCTCGCGCGGGCGCGTGTCCATTGCCCGGCTAGAGTGAATCAGTGATCATTCCTAGTGAAGTGCTGCCCGGCGGCGCCCTTTTGCGGCTGCTTTCCTCCGATGACGCGGAAGCGCTGCATCTCGCTTACAAGGCGAACCGGGAATACCTGGCCCCGTGGGAACCCCGCCGTACGGAGAGCTTCTTCACCGTCGAGGGCCAGGCGGCCCGTATCGCCGAGCAATTGAAGAGCTTCTCCGAGCGGCGTGCCGTGCCCTGGATAATGGAGAGCGACGGTGCCGTCATCGGCACGATCACGCTCTCGGGGCTGGTATTCGGCCCTTTCCGCAGCGCGTATCTGGGTTACTGGGTGGCCGTCGACCAGCAGGGCAGGGGGCTGGCCGGCGCCGCCGTGGGGAGCGTCTGCCGCGCGGCCCGCGACCGCGTCGGCCTGCACCGCGTCGAGGCCGCGACGCTGCCCGACAACGCCGCGTCGCAGCGCGTGCTGGAGAAGAACGACTTCGAGCCGATCGGCATGGCTCCGCGCTATCTGCACATCAATGGGGAATGGCGGGACCACCGCATGTTCCAGCGGATTCTGCACGACGGTCCGCCGGAAAACTGACAGACCTCTACATTCGCGACCGCGGTGACGAGGCATCGGTCCTGACCTTTTCCGCCCGCGGCCATCCGCCCGCGGCCATCCGCCCGCGGTTATCCGCCCGCGGCCACTGATTTGAGACCGTCGAGGGACTCGCGGAAGAAATCCGCCAGGGTGCGCTCACCGCTGTCGCCGACCCAGCGTCCGAACCCGACCTTGAATACGGCCATGCCCGCCTCCGCGGTGAGGCTCGCGGCCGGCTCCTCGACGCCGCGTCGGCGCAGCGCGGCGGCGAGCGCGGCGGACAGCGACGCCAGCTTGATCAACTCGCGCTCGCGCAGCTCCGTGTTGGCCATGATGACGGCCTGGCGCTGCCGGGCCCGCTCGTGGCCGCCGAAGTGCCGGTCGGCGATGGCCTCCAGCGTCGAGGCCATCGCGTCGATGGGCGCGACCGTCTCCGGGACGCCGGTGAAGGTGTCGACGAATGCCCGTTCCAGCGCGTGCGCCTGCCCGAAGAGCACCTCGCGCTTGTCCGCGTAGTGCCGGAAGAACGTCCGCTCGGTGAGTCCGGCCCGTTCGGCGATCTGCGCGGCGGTGGTCTGCTCGAACCCGCGCTCGGCGAACAGGTCCAGCGCCGCTTGCTGAAGACGTCCGCGCGCGTTGGGTTCCCATCGGCTCATGCGCTGATTCTACCGTCGGTTCCACGTGATGGCAGTTACTGACGTCGGGTGCTACTGTCGATGACAGTTACTGACATCGACGCGTCCGCCACACGTGCGCACCGACCGGCAGCCCGGTGCGTGCGACCCCTGGTGCCCAGCGGCTCAGAGGCGAGGACGGTCGACCTACCGGGAGGTAATCCTCATGCGTGTATTCGTCACCGGCGCGTCCGGCTGGATCGGTTCGGCCGTCGTCCCCGAACTCCTCGACGCGGGCCACCAGGTCGTCGGGCTCGCCCGCTCGGACGCCTCGGCCGCCGCGCTCACCGAGGCCGGCGCCGAGGTGCGCCGCGGCACGATCGACGATCTCGACACTCTGCGCGGCACCGCCGCCGAGTCCGACGGGGTGATCCACCTCGCCTTCAAGCACGACATCGCGTTCAGCGGCGGCTTCGACGAGGCCGCCGACGCGGACCGGTGGGCCATCGACGCGATCGGCGAGGCGCTCGCCGGCTCCGACCGCCCGTTCCTCATCGCCGGCGGAACCCTCGGGCTGACTCCGGGGCGGGTGGCCACGGAGCGGGACGGCCAGGCGTCCGCCCAGGAGGGCGCCCACGGCAGCGGCCCGTCCAAGCGGATGGCCAACGCGCGGGCTACGGTCGCCCTCGCGGAGCGCGGCGTCCGCTCGTCCGTCGTGCGGCTCCCCCCGACCGTGCACGGCGACGGGGACCATGGCTTCCTCGCCGCCATCGTCGCGGTCGCCCGCGAGAAAGGCGTCTCCGGTTACATCGGCGATGGCACCAGCCGCTGGCCCGCCGTCCACCGGTCCGACGCCGCGCGCCTCTTCCGCCTGGCGCTGGAGGGCGCTCCGGCGGGCTCGACGCTGCACGCGATCGCGGACGAGGGGGTGCCGATCCGTGACATCGCCGAGGTGATCGGGCGCCACCTCGGCCTGCCCACCGCCTCGGTATCGCCCGACGACGCCCCTGGGCACTTCACCTGGCTGGCATCCTTCCTCGGCCTGGACAGCCCGGCCTCCAGCGCCCGCACCCGCGAACTGCTGGACTGGCAGCCGACCCGCCCCGGACTCCTCGACGACCTCGACAAGGGCCACTACTTCGCCGACCGTCCGGCCTGAGCGCGGGCGCCGCTCGGGTACTTGACCTGCTTGGGCGCTTGACCAGCTCAGGTGCTTGATCGGCTGAGGTGCTCGACCTGCTCGGGCGTGGGCGCCGCTCGGACGGCGCGGCCACCGCCACCCCGGCAGCGCTCCACCACGGGGCGCGGCCGGGGCCTCGCGATCGAGGGCCGGCGGCACAGGTCAGACCAGGCTCTCCCGCCAAGCCCGGTGCAGATCCGCGAACCGGCCCGTGCCGGCGATGAGTTCGGCCGGTGCGCCGTCCTCGACGACGCGGCCGTCGGCCATCACCAGCACACGGTCCGCGATCTCCACCGTCGAGAGGCGGTGCGCGATGACCACGGCCGTGCGGCCGCGCAGCACCGTGTCCATCGCGCGCTGCACGGCCCGTTCGCCGGGGATGTCGAGGGAGGACGTGGCCTCGTCGAGGATGAGGACCGCCGGGTCGGCGAGGAGCGCGCGGGCGAAGGCGACGAGCTGCCGCTGGCCCGCCGAGATCCGGCCGCCGCGCTTGCGTACGTCCGTGTCGTACCCCTCCGGCAGGGCGTCGATGAACTCGTGCGCGCCGATCGCCTTCGCCGCCTGCTCGATCTCCTCGGGCGTGGCGTCGGGCTTGCCGATGGCGATGTTCTCGCCCACCGTGCCGGAGAAGAGGAACGCCTCCTGCGTCACCATCACCACGCTGCCGCGCAGTTCCGAGACGGCCAGCTCGGCCAGCGGCACGCCGTCCAGCAGCACCCGGCCGCCGGTCGGGTCGTAGAACCGGGCGAGCAGCTTCGCCAGCGTCGACTTGCCCGCACCGGTCGCCCCGACGACCGCGACCGTCTGTCCGGCGCGCAGCGTCAGGTCGAAGCTGGGCAGCACCTCGCCGCCCGTGCGGTACGCGAAGCGCACCCCGTCGAAGACGACCTCCCGGCCGGGGCGGTCGTTGCGAGGCACGGGCAGCGTTCGCGGAGTGGCCGATTCCGGTACGGAGGGCCGCTGGGCGAGCAGCCCCGCTATCTTCTCCAGCGAAGCGGCCGCGGACTGGTAGGAGTTGAGGAACATCCCCAGGCGGTCGATCGGGTCGTACAGCCGCCGCAGATAGAGCACGGCCGCCGCGAGCACGCCCAGTGCCAGCTCACCGGAGGCGACGCGGTACGCGCCCCACACCACGAGCCCGGCCAGCGCCGAGTTCGCCACCAGCCGGGACGAGACGACATAGCGCGCCATCTCCAGGATCGCGGCGCCGTTGAGCCGCTCGTGGTGCCGGTTGAGCTTCGCGAACTGCGCCTCGTTGGCGCGCTCCCGGCGGAACGCCTGCACGGGGCGGATCCCGTTCATGGTCTCCGCGAACTTCACGATCACCCGCGCTATGGCCGTGGACCGCGCCCGGTAGGCGAGCATCGAACGGCGCTGAAAGTTCCGTACGAGCAGAGAGAGCGGCGCGAAGACGAGCAGCGCCGCGCCGCCCAGCCCCCAGTCGAGGTAGAGCAGCATCGCCGTGATGAACACCGTCGACAGGCAGACGCCGATCAGCTCCTGGAGGCCCTCGTTGAGCAGCTCGCGGATCGACTCGACGTCCGTGGTGGCGCGGGAGATGAGCCGCCCGGAGGTGTACCGGTCGTGGAAGTCCACGCTCAGCGCCTGCGCGTGCCGGAAGATCCGGCCCCGCAGATCGAGCAGCGCGTCCTGGCCGATCCACGCCGAGAGCCGGACGAAGACGAGCTGCAGCAGTCCCGCGAGCAGGGCGCAGACCACGTAGGCGGTGCCGACCGCGATCAAGGGGCCGTAGTCGTGCTTCCGGAACGCGGGCACGGCGCGGTCGATCGCGAACGCGACGAGCAGCGGGCCCGCCTGCACCGCCGCCTGCTGCACCAGCAGCACGACGACGCTCACCCACACCCGCTTGCGGGCGGGCTTCAGCAGCGAGCGCAGCAGCGCCCAGGACGCGCCCTCGGGCGCGGGCAGCACATCGTCGTCGAACGAGTCGGCCGCCTCCGCGGGCGCGGGGCTCTCGTCGTCGGTGGCCTGCTGGCCGGAGACGGTGGTGCTCATCGTCGTACGCCCCCCTCGTGGCTGTCGTGGCCGGACATCAGCGACGCGTACTCGGCGTTGCCGTGCAGCAGTTCGCGGTGCGTGCCGACGGCCGCTATCCGGCCGCCGGACAGCAGCGCGACGCGGTCGGCGAGCAGGACCGTGGAGGGGCGGTGGGCGACGATCAGCGCGGTCGTGGCCGCCAGGGCCTCCCGCAGCGCCGCTTCCACCAGGGCCTCCGTGTGCACATCGAGCGCGGAGAGCGGATCGTCGAGCACGAGGAACCGCGGTCTGCCCACCACGGCGCGGGCCAGCGCGAGCCGCTGCCGCTGACCGCCGGAGAGGCTGAGCCCCTGCTCGCCGACCTGCGTCCGCGCGCCCTGCGGCAGGTCGTGCACGAAACCGGCCTGCGCCACGTCCAGCGCCCGGAGCAGATCGCTCTCCGCCGCGCTCTCGGCGCCCATCAGGACGTTCTCCCCGGCCGTGGCGGAGAAGAGCGTGGGCTCCTCGAACGCGACGGCGACCAGCGCGCGCACCGTCTCCCGGGGCAGCGCCGCCACCTCCACGCCGTCGAGGGTGATGCGGCCCGCGGTCGGCTCCTGGAGCCGGGGGATCAGGGTGGTGAGCGTCGTCTTGCCGCTGCCCGTGGCCCCGACGAGCGCCATGGTCTCGCCGGGCCGCACATGCAGATGCACGTCGCGCAGGGTGGCGGGGGCGTCCGGCGGCGCGTCGGGGTAGCGGAATCCGACGCCATCGAGCCGCAGCCCGTCGCCCTTCGGCATCGCCTCCGCCGCGCGCCCGGCGGCAGGCCGCTCCAGCGCGCCGTCCTCCCCTTCCCGGCCGGCCGGGAGGTCCTCGGGCACGGGCGCGTCGAGCACCTCGAACAGCCGGTCCGTCGCCGCCGCCGAGTCATTGCTGATCGCGAGCAGGAAGCCGATGGACTCGACCGGCCAGCGCAGCGCGAGCGCGGTGGACAGGAACGCCACCAGCGTCCCGGCCGACAGCTCCCCGTCGGCCACCTGCACCGTGCCGAGCACGAGCGCCGCCGCGATCGCCAGCTCCGGCAGCGTCGTGATCAGACCCCAGAGCCAGCCCAGCAGCCCGGCCTTGCGCAGCTCCGTCCCGCGCACCCGGCGCGACAGCGCCCGGAACGCGCGCTCCTGCGCCCGGTGCTGACCGAAGCCCTTGATGATGCGGATGCCCAGCACGCTCTCCTCGACGACCGTCGTCAGGTCGCCGATCTGGTCCTGCGAGGCGCGCGCCACCACCGAATACCGGTGCTCGAAGACCGAGCACAGCACCACGATCGGCACGATCGGCGCCAGCAGCACCAGCCCCAGCCCCCATTGCTGCACAAACAAAATGACGCAGCCGACGATGATCGTGACCCCATTGACCAGCAGGAACGTCATCGGGAAGGCGAAGAACATGCGCAGCAGCATCAGATCGGTCGTGGCCCGCGAGATCAACTGCCCCGACGGCCAGCGGTCGTGGAAGGAGACCGGGAGCCGCTGGAGATGCCGGTAGAGGTCCGAGCGCATCTCCGCCTCGACCCGGGCCAGGGGCCGCGCCACCAGCCACCGCCGCAGCCCGAACAGCCCCGCCTCCGCGAACCCGAGGAGCAGCAGCATCCCCCCGCCCAGCCACACCCCCGACGGATCGCGGTCGGCTACGGGGCCGTCCACGATCCACTTGAGCGCGAGCGGGATGACCAGCCCGAGGCAGGACGCCACGACGGCGACCACCGCCGCCGTGCCGAGCCGGGCGCGCACCGGCCGTACGTACGGCCGCAGGCGCAGCAGCGAACGGACAGGGGAGCGGCGCGGGGCGCGCTCCGCGTCCTCCGTCGGATGGGGTACCTCGCTCGTCGTCGACATCAGTGGTGAGACTACGGTTCACCACTGACAACGCTCACTCGGTTTTTCGACGCGCCTCGACCCGCGCCGCCTCGATCCGCGCAGCTTCGACCCGCGCCGCTTCGATCCGCGCCGCCGCGGGCCCGGTTCCGGCCGCCTCGACGACCTTCAGCAGGACGACCGAGCGGGCCGCGACCGTCAGCCGGTCCCCCGCGCGGTACCGGCCGCCCGTCTCCTGGTCCGACTCGCGCGCCGTGTCCACCAGCACCTCGTACGCCCCCGCCCACGGCGCCCCCGGCAGCGTGCAGCGCGCCGCCCGGTCACCCGCGTGCAGCAGCGCGAGGAAGCTGTCGTCCACGACCGGCACGCCCTGCGGATCGCGCTGCGCGATGTCCCGCCCCGACAGGTACATCCCGACCGTCGACGTCGGCGCGTACCAGTCCGCCTCCGTCATCTCCGCCCCCTCCGCCGTGAACCAGGCCAGGTCCCGCAGCCCGTCCGGGGTCTGCCGGCCGGAGAAGAAGGCACGGCGGCGCAGCACCGGATGGGCGCGGCGCAGCGCGATGAGCCGGGCCGCCAGGTCGCGCAGCCCACGCCAGCCGGGCTCGTCGAGCAGCGACCAGTCGACCCAGCTCGTCTCGTCGTCCTGGCAGTAGGCATTGTTGTTGCCGCCCTGCGTGCGCCCCATCTCGTCGCCCGCGACGAGCATCGGCACCCCCGTGGACAGCAGCAGCGTGGTCAGCAGATTGCGCAGCTGCCGCCGCCGCAGCGCCCCTACGGCCGGATCGTCGCTCTCGCCCTCCGCCCCGCAGTTCCACGCCCGGTTGTCGTCGGTGCCGTCCCGGTTGCCCTCGCCGTTGGCCTCGTTGTGCTTGTGCTCGTACGAGACGAGGTCGCGCAGGGTGAAGCCGTCGTGCGCGGTGATGAAGTTGACGGACGCGTACGGGCGGCGGCCGCCCCACGCGTACAGGTCGCTGGAGCCGGAGAGCCGGTAGCCGAGGTCGCGCACGTCCGGGAGGGCGCCCCGCCAGAAGTCGCGCACCGCGTCGCGGTAGCGGTCGTTCCACTCGGTCCACAGCGGCGGGAAGGACCCCACCTGGTAGCCGCCCGAACCGACGTCCCACGGCTCGGCGATGAGCTTGACCCGCCGCAGCACCGGGTCCTGGGCGATGACGGCGAGAAACGGCGAGAGCATGTCGACGTCGTGCATGGAGCGCGCGAGCGCCGCCGCCAGATCGAAGCGGAAGCCGTCGACCCCCATCTCCGTCACCCAGTAGCGCAGCGAATCGGTGATCAGCCGCAGGACGTTGGGCTGCACCACATGGAGGGTGTTGCCGCAGCCCGTGTAGTCGGCGTAGCGGCGCAGGTCGCCCTGGAGGCGGTAGTAGCCCCGGTTGTCGATGCCGCGCAGCGACAGCGTCGGCCCGTACTCGCTCGCCTCGGCGGTGTGGTTGTAGACCACGTCGAGGATCACCTCGATGCCCGCCGCGTGCAGCGCCCGCACCATCCGCTTGAACTCGCCGACCTGCTCGCCGCGCGTCCCCGACGCCGAATAGGCGGCGTGCGGAGCGAAATAGCCGACCGAGTTGTAGCCCCAGTAGTTGCCCAGGCCACGCCGCAGCAGATGGTCCTCATGGGCGAACTGGTGCACCGGCAGCAGCTCCACCGCCGTCACACCGAGCCCCCTGAGATGGTCGACCGCCGCCGGGTGCGCCAGCCCCGCGTACGTGCCGCGCAGCCGCTCCGGGATCCGGGGGTGGCGCATGGTGAAGCCGCGGACATGCAGTTCGTAGATGACGGAATCGGCCCACGGCGTCTTCGGCCGGTGGTCGTCCGCCCAGTCGTCGTCGTCATGGACGACGACGCCCTTGGGGACGTACGGCGCCGAGTCGCGCTCATCGCGCACGGTGTCGGCCACGTGCTGCTGCGGCCAGTCCCGCACATGCCCGTACACCTCGGCGGGCAGCGCGCCGCGCCCGCTCCCCATGCGCCCGCTGCCCGAGAACTCCCCGTCCACGGCCCGCGCGTACGGATCGAGGAGCAGCTTGGCCGGGTTCCAGCGGGCGCCCATCCAGGGGTCCCAGCGGCCGTGCACGCGGTAGCCGTACCGCTGGCCGGGGAGCACACCGGGCACGAAGCCGTGCCAGATCTCATGCGTCAGCTCGCCGAGCATGCAGCGCGTCTCCGTGCCGTCCGCCGCGAACAGGCACAGCTCCACCGCCTCCGCGCCGCCCGCCCACAGCGCGAAGTTCGTCCCCGCCACCCCGTCCGGCCCCACTCTGAACCGCGCCCCGAGCGGCTCGGTACTCCCCGTCCACACCCGGCCCCCCGCCTGCCGCCCGCCGTTGCGCGCGCTGGGCCCGGCGGGGGCGGGCGAGGGCGGGCCGGGGGCGGCCGGGGGAGGGGCGCCGTTCGTACAGGTCTGTGCCGGACCTCCCTGGACGGTCCCCTGCTCGGCTGCGCTCGACACCTGTTCGCCTCCGGGCGGCTCGCGGACGGCTGTTTCCTGCTGCACAGGACGGCACCGCCACCGCTCCGGCGTCCCGGCCGGGCGACGGCGATCCCGTCCTTTTACCTGTTCTTCCCAGAACAGGGCATGTCATCACACCTGCGGCCGGGCGCGGCGGTCGCACACGCCCTCGTTTCCCCCGGTGGGGCACGGTCGTTGGGCCCGGCGTGACACATGCAACGAAGCGCGGGGCGCGCACGGGGGCAGGACTCTGCTTCGCAACGGCCGTATCGGCGCTCACGGGGCTCGCGGCGCTCACGGGGTGCGGCCGGGGCGGACCCGCGCCGGACGACGGCGCACGGCCGGCCGAAGAAGTCATCAAGGTCGCGCCGCGCGACGGCGCGAAGGGCGTACGCGCGGCGGACGCCTTCACCGTGGACGCCCCCGGCGGAAAGCTGGAGCGCGTACGGGTGGCCGCCGTCGAGAACGGCGACGAACGGCCCGTACCGGGGCGGATCTCGGCCGACGGCCACCGCTGGCGGCCCACCGGCCCGGCCGGGCTGCGCCTCGCCGCGAAATACACCGTGGACGCCGTAGCACTGGACGACCGGGGCCGCCGTGCCGCCCGGCACACCGATTTCACCACCTACGTGCCGGAGCACCGCTTCATCGGCTACTTCCAGCCCGAGCACCGCTCCACGGTCGGCACCGGCATGATCGTCTCCCTGGACTTCAACCGTCCCGTCACCGACCGGGCCGCGGTCGAACGCGCCGTCCGCGTCACGGCCGAGCCGCGGACCGAGGTGGCCGCCCACTGGTTCGGCCCCGGCCGGCTGGACTTCCGCCCGCGCGCGTACTGGAAGCCCGGCACCAAGGTCACCCTCGATCTGCGCCTGCGCGACGTGCGCGGCGCGGCGCGGGCGTACGGAATCCAGCAGAAGAAGGTCACCTTCACCGTCGGCCGCTCCCAGGTCTCCACAGTGGACGCGGCCGCCCACACCATGACCGTCGTACGGAACGGCCGGCGGCTCGCGACGCTGCCGGTCACCGCGGGCGGGCCGGGGAACGCCACGTACAACGGCAAGCTGGTGGTCAGCGAGAAGTACGACGTGACGCGGATGAACGGCGAGACGGTCGGCTTCGGCGGCGAGTACGACATCGAGGACGTGCCGCACGCGATGCGGCTGACCGCTTCCGGGACGTTCCTGCACGGCAACTACTGGGCCCCGGCAGGGACGTTCGGCTCCGTCAACACCAGCCACGGCTGCGTGGGGCTCCGCGACGAGCAGGGCGGCAGCCCGTCCACCCCGGCCGGCTGGTTCTTCGGAAAGTCACTGATCGGCGATGTGGTCGAGGTGGTCAACTCGCGGGACGGCTCGGTCGCGCCGGACAACGGGCTCAGCGGCTGGAACATGCCGTGGGAGCGCTGGCGGGCCGGCTCCGCGCTGCGCTGAGCCGTCGCGGGGCCGGGCGGGGAGCGGCGGCGCTTCGGAGCGGCGGGCCGGGGGCGGACCGGGGGCGCGGCACGGGAACGGACCGTACGATTCACGCCTTCCGGACGCACCCCAGTACGCCCGTTCGCACGGCCCCTACCAGCGGCCCCACTTGGGACCGAACGGTGACATTCGTGGAAGGTGATCTGTCAGTGCCCTGTGGTTATCTATCGCCATGCGCGGTGTGGCGCGCTATGGAAATACCGCGGGGCCGCGGGCCGTTCGAGGGGAGACGACCGCTTTGGATGCGCAGCCGGGATCGGGGAGGCGGCGGCAGGGCTTGTACGCACTGCTGCTCGGGGCGTTGTTGCTGCTGGTGACCGCGTGCGGCGGGGGCGGCGGCTCGGACGACGGGAAGAAGGCGGGCGCGAAGCTCGGTGACAAGGCCGAGTCGCAGGCCGTGGTGACCATCACGCCCCAGGACGGCACGGCCGACGCCGCGACGAGCGGAGCCCTCAAGGTCGCCGCCGACCGGGGCACGCTGAAGACCGTGAAGGTCGTCGACTCCAAGGGCAACGAGGTGGCCGGCAAGATAGCCGCCGCCGGGACGGCCTGGACTCCGACCGGTCACCTGGGCGCCGCCACCAAGTACACGGTGGACGTCGTCGCGCGGGACAAGGACGGCCGGGAATCCGCGAAGCACTCGACCTTCACCACCCTCACCCCGAAGAACACCTTCGTCGGCTACTACACCCCGGAGAACGGTTCGACGGTCGGCGTCGGCATGCCGGTATCGCTCACGTTCAACCGCGGCATCACCGACCCGAAGGCCATCGAGTCGGCGGTCAAGGTGACGGCCGAGCCGTCCGTACCGGTCAAGGGGCACTGGTTCGGGAACGACCGGCTCGACTTCCGCCCGGAGAAGTACTGGGCGGCGGGTACCAAGGTGACGCTCTCGTTCGACTTCAACGGCATCGAGGGCCGCCCCGGGGTGTACGGCACCCAGACGCGGACCGTGAAGTTCACCGTCGGCCGCTCCCAGGTGTCCACGGTCGACGCGAGCTCCAAGGAGATGACCGTCAAGCGCGACGGCAAGACCGTCAAGACCATCCCGATCACCTCCGGCAGCCCCTCCAATCCCACGTACAACGGCCAGATGGTGGTCAGCGAGAAGTACGACGTGACGCGGATGAACGGCGAGACGGTCGGCTTCGGCGGCGAGTACGACATCAAGGACGTGCCGCACGCGATGCGGCTGTCCAATTCGGGCACCTTCATCCACGGCAACTACTGGTCGGGCGCCGGCACCTTCGGCTCGGTCAACGCCAGCCATGGCTGCGTCGGCCTCTCCGACCAGCGCGGCGGGGGCGACCGGTCCACCCCGGCGGCCTGGTTCTACGGCGGCTCGCTCATCGGCGACGTCGTGATCGTGAAGAACTCCCAGGACCGGACCATCCAGCCGGACAACGGCCTCAACGGCTGGAACATGTCCTGGGCCGACTGGACCCGGCGCTAGCCGAGGCGGTGCGCGTGCCGCTCCGGCGGCGCGCGCGTACGCGGGGCGGAGCCGCGCCTGGGCGGCTCCGCCGAGCTCGTACGGCCGAGCGGCTCGTACGGCCGGTGCGCTGTGACTGAACGCACCGGCGCGCGGGGTGTTAACGGCAGCTAACCTGCTGCCATGACTGTGCATCTTGAGGCCGCCGACGGCGTGGGCATCATCCGCCTGGACCGCCCGCCGATGAACGCGTTGGACTCCGCCACCCAGGACCGGCTGCGCGAGCTCGCCGAGGAGGCGACGCGGCGCGAGGACGTGCGCGCCGTGGTGATCTGGGGCGGGGAGAAGGTGTTCGCGGCCGGCGCGGACATCAAGGAGATGCGGGAGATGGACCACGCCGCGATGGTGGCCCGCGCCCGCGCCCTCCAGGGAGCCTTCACCGCCGTCGCCCGCATCCCCAAGCCCGTCGTCGCGGCCGTCACCGGCTACGCGCTCGGCGGCGGCTGCGAGCTGGCGCTCTGCGCGGACTTCCGGATCGCCGCCGAGAATGCCAAGCTCGGTCAGCCCGAGATCCTGCTCGGCCTGATCCCCGGCGCGGGCGGCACCCAGCGGCTGGCCCGGCTCGTCGGCCCGTCCAAGGCCAAGGACCTGATCTTCACCGGCCGCCAGGTGCGGGCGGAGGAGGCGCTGACGATCGGACTCGTCGACCGGGTCGTATCGGCCGAGGAGGTGTACGAGCAGGCGCACGCGTGGGCCGCCCGGCTCGCCGCGGGGCCTGCCATCGCGCTGCGCGCGGCCAAGGAGGCCGTCGACGCGGGGCTGGAGACCGATATTGACACGGGGCTGGCCATTGAACGCGGATGGTTCGCGGGCCTGTTCGCGACCGAGGACCGGGACACCGGGATGCGGAGCTTTGTCGAAGAGGGGCCGGGAAAGGCCAAGTTCCGTTGATCCCCTGTGAGTTACGGGCAGTGCTCGACGGCCAGTGCTCCTTGCGGGGGAATTATCTCCGGCCTGAGCCAGCCTAATTTTTCCCGGCCGCAGACGGTCGGTGATCTTTCATACGCGAGAGGTCACCGCAGGTCAGTGGGGTAGCGCAGGAGATTAACTGCCGTTGGCATATGTCGGGAGGGTTGCGCGGAACGGCGGATTCCGGGCTGATGAATCCGTCCGTTCCACCTCCGAGGTTCATTTTGGCGGCCATGATGGTGCCATGGCGGGCTTGGAGGAAATGGGGCAGCCGCAGCCGCGAGCCGCTACGGCCGGGGTGCGGTGGACACCGGCCGTCGACGACCAACTGGCGGTCAGTGCGTTCGAGCTGTTCGGTGACCCGGCGACCGAAGAGGCGCGGTTGCCTTCCCGTCCTGAATCCGCCGCCTCCGCCCGCCGGCTGACCCAGTGCGTGGTGCTGCGCAAGTGGGGGCTGTCGCCTCAACTCTCCGAGTATGCCGTCCTGTTGGTATCCGAGCTCGTCGGCAACGCGGTCCGGCACACGGGCGCCCGCTCCTTCGGGCTGCGGATGCGCCGCAGGCGCGGCTGGATACGGGTCGAGGTGCGCGACCCGTCCCGGGGGCTGCCCTGTCTGATGCCGGTGCAAGAGCTCGACATCAGCGGGCGCGGCCTCTTTCTGGTGGACAAGCTCTCGGACCGCTGGGGGGTGGACCTGCTGCCGCGCGGCAAGACGACCTGGTTCGAGATGCGCGTCGCCGACCGCTGATCTCGGAGCGCTGAAAACGCAACGGAAAACGCAACGGAAGACACAGCGGAAAGCGCAGCGGAAGGCGTAGCGGAAAACGCAGAGGCCCCCATCCGTCGTCTTGCGACGGCGCGGGGGCCTCTGCGTGTCGCCGCGGACGAAAGGGGTGTGGTCCGCGGCGCTGTGGTCGACCTTGCCCGGGTCAATGGGGGTCGTGAGAGCGACTATGGCAGACGGCGCCTGGCTCCGCTAATGGGTTATATGCGTAAAATAACTCACCAAAGCGGACAAAATGAAAGTGAATCAAAGGTGACGTGTAACACCAGCCTTGCAAACAACGGGTGAATGGATATGTGGCCAAGGGAAAGTGGTTGCGATATCCGAGAGTGTGGGCGGTTGAACGGTGGACACGCCGCCGCCGGGAAAGCTTCGGCCCAATTCCCCTCCGCGTCAACGGAATTGCGGCCCCCGGGAGGGGTGGGGGGATCCTTCTTTGCCGTGCGGTTCTTGGCGTGGGGTCGTTGAAACCTCAGCATGGAGGCGCGCCAGTGAGTGGCATGTACCTGCCTGTATCAGCAGCTACGGACTCGGGAGAACGCATGACAGAGCAAGAGCACCACAGACCCGGCCTGTCCCGCAGGCATCTCCTGCGCGGCTCGACCCTCGTCGGCGCCGCAGCCCTCGGCCTCACCGCCGCCGCCCGCATGACCGGCCACAGCGCGGTCGCCGAGCCCAAGGCCGACCCGTCGTATCCTCCGCTCCACTGGATCCCGGCCAGCACCGCGAATTACACGGACTCCAACCGGCCCACCGCCTACCCGCTCGACTTCGTCGTCATCCACGTCACGCAGGCGACGTTCCCCAACACGATGAAGATCTTCAAGGACCCGTCATCGAAGGTCTCCGCCCACTACGCGGTCGCCTCGGCCGACGGGTACGTCGGCCAGTTCGTACGTGAGAAGGACATCGCCTGGCACGCCGGCAACTGGAACTACAACACCCGCAGCATCGGCATCGAGCACGAGGGGTGGGTCGACAAGCCGGAGTACTTCACGGACGCCCTGTACCGCGCCTCGGCGACGCTCACCGCGGCCGTCTGCGACCGGTACTCCATCCCCAAGACCCGCAGCCACATCATCGGCCACGTCGAAGTGCCCGGCACGGACCACACCGACCCCGGCCGGTACTGGGACTGGACCAGGTACATGAGGCTCGTCAACGCGGCGTGACTCCGGGGGCGGCCCGGCTCTCGGCCCAGCTCTCGGCGCGGCCCTCGATGCGGCTCTCGACGCGGTATGACTCCCGGCCCGGCCTGGCCCGCCAACGCCGCCTGACGGGGGCGGGGTTCCGGGCGGTGTCTCCCCTGCGGCGCCGCCCGGCGCTACCGCTAATCTGTGCCGGTCGGACAAGCACACCGGCATTGGATCAGCACACAGACAGGGGTGGACCCGTGGCGGACATCGAGGCGGCGCGTACAGCGTTCGAGCGGTATGACAAGGACGGCGACGGGCGGGTCACCGCCGCCGAGTACAAGAAGGTGATGGCCGAGCTGGGCGACCCCTACGTCACCGAGAGCGTGGCCCAGGCCGTCATCAACGCCAAGGACGCCAACGACGACGGCGTGCTCTCCTTCGACGAGTTCTGGGCAGCCATCAACCGCTGACCCGCGGCACCGGCCCGGGTCAGCGCCAGCCCCGGCGCTGCGCGCTGGCCCGCCGCCGGCGGTCATTGCACAGCAGGCACCGCCCCCACCCCGGCGGCAGCGGGTCGTTCTTGTCGCCGAACAGCGGGTCCACCGCCCCTCGCGGATGCTCCGAGCAGCCCGTGGCGCCGCCGCCGGCCCCGAGGGCGCTCGCGGCGGCCAGCGCCCGGCGCAGGGCGTCGACGAGCTGGTCGGCCTCGTGCGCCGCGGGCGCGGATTCGATCGAGAAGGCGATGTCCGAGGCGGTGCTGAGCGCGCTCTGGAGTTCGCGCAGGTCTGCGTAACTCATGCCTCGGAGCGTACGCGCCACCACTGACAACGCCCTACCCGCCGACCGCGGCACCCGGTCCGGCCTCGGGCGCGGCCGCCTCCGGAGTCCGCTGCCCGGCGGGCACGGGGAGGAGACGGAAGGCGTCACCGCCGCGCCGTATGGGCCCGCCGGTCGGCGGCAGGACGCGGCCGTCGAGAAGCGGCTGCCGAGAAGCGGCCGTCGAGAAGCGGCCGTCGAGAAGCGGCTGCCGAGAAGAGGCGCCCCCGTGCCGGTCGGCTCCGTCAGCAGCCGCGCCCGGGGTACGGGCCGCCCCTCAGCGCCCCGCAGGCCGGGGTCAGCGCCCCGCGGGCCCGGGCCGGGACAGCAGGCCGTCCACCAGCTCGCGCGCGTACTCGGCCGTCAGCGGGCTCGGACGGAACAGGATGCGGTACATCATCGGCGCCACCAGATGATCCATCGCGTACTCCACGTCCGGCACCGCCTCGCCCCGCTCGGCGGCCCGGCCGAAGACCAGCGCCAACTGCTGCGCCGCGTACTCCGAACACTGCCCGGCGTTGCCGCCGTCCGGGTCGCCGACCAGCGCGTCCCGGATGTAGGCGCGGCCGGACGGAGACGCCATCTCGTCCAGGAACAGCTCCGCCCACGTGTCGAGATCGTCCCGCAGCGACCCCAGGTCCTCCGGCGGCGTCTCCGGCCGCAGCCGCTCGACCGCCACATCGGACAGCAGCTCGCCGAGGTCGCCCCACCGCCGGTACACCGTCGACGGCGTGACGCCCGCCCGAGCGGCCACCATCGGCACGGTCAGCCCGTCCCGCCCCTGCTCCTCGATCAGCTCCCGGACGGCCCTGTGCACCGACTCCTGCACCCGCGCACTCCGTCCCCCGGGACGCACGGCTCCTCTTGCGCTCATCCGCCCACCGTAGCGCGGGCCCGTTCGAAGCGATCGCGGCCATGGGACAGTTCGACGACCGGCGCCGGGTAGTCGGCCGGGGCCCCGCCGTCCTCCCGCAGCCGCCACGGCTCGTGGATATACCGGTCCGCCACCTCGGCGAGCTCCGGCACCCACCGGCGCACGTACGAGCCGTGCGGGTCGAACCGCTTGCCCTGCGTCACCGGGTTGAGCACCCGGTTGGGCCGGGTGTCGGTGCCGGTGCCCGCCACCCACTGCCAGTTGAGCTGATTGTTGGCGATGTCCCCGTCCACCAGGAGATCCAGAAAGTGCCGGGCGCCCACCCGCCAGTCCGTGTACAGCGTCTTGGTCAGGAAACTCGCCGCCAGCATCCGGCCCCGGTTGTGCGTCCACCCCTCGTGCCGCAGCTGCCGCATCGCCGCGTCCACCAGCGGATAGCCCGTACGCCCCGTACGCCAGGCCTCGATCTCCCCGGCGTCCTCGCGCCACCGGTCGCCTCGCGGGCGGTAGTCGGCCGCGGCCGACTCCGGGCGGGCGGCGAGCACCTGGTGGTGGAAGTCCCGCCAGGCGATCTGCCGTACGAACGCCTCGGCACCGGGCCCCGCCTTCCGCCGCGCCCGCTTGACCGCCTCGGCCGCCGACACCGCGCCGAAGTGCAGATACGGCGAGAGGCGGGAGGTGGCGTCGCCCGCCAGGTCGTCCTGGCCGGCCTCGTACCCGGCCAGGCCGCCGGAGCACCACGCCCGCAGCCGGCGCCGGCCCTCCGTCTCGCCGCCCTCGGCCAGCCCCTCGGAGACCCCGGTGACCTTGGCGCGGGACGGCAGCGGCTCGCCGGCCATGTCGGGTACGCGCACCGTGCGCGGGGCGTCCCGTACGGCCCGTACGCCCTCCTGGCTCCAGCGCCGGAAGTACGGCGTGAACACGGCGTAGTGGTCGCGGTCGGACGGCGTCAGCCGACCGGGCGCGATGGCCGTCACCACCGCGTCATGGACCGTGAGTTCGCAGCCGATCTCCTCCAGCGCGGCCCGCAGCCGCTCCTCGCGCCGCAGCGCGTAGCGGCTCACCCCGGCCGCGACGTGCAGCCGCGCCGCTCCGACCGAGGCCGCGACGGAACACGCCCGGTCCACCACCTCGCCGCGGCGGAGCAGCAGGCGACCGCCGCGCGAGCGCAGCGAGGCGTCCAGGTCGGCGAGGCAGTCGGCGAGGAACGCCCGCCGGTTCGGCGCGTCGAACCCGGCGTCGCGCACCCCGTCGTCGTCCACGAACAACGGGACGACCTGCTCGGACTCGCGCAGCGCGGCGCGTAGCACCGGGTTGTCGTGCACGCGCAGGTCGGAGGTGAACAGCACGACGGAAACACTCACGCGACGGACTCCTTATACCGGTTATACCGGTTATACCGGGGGGAAGCGCATCTGAGCCGGTGGTACGGCAAGGCAAGGCAAGGCAGGGCAGGGCAGGGGATCGCGGGGAGGGGGCACGGCTCGGCGTCGCGCCGGTGGCCAGTGACCCGCTGATGCTGACACACGGCGGGCCGGCGGACCGGCGGGCGGAGAGGCGGGAGGGGGACACGCGGCGGGGGCGGTGGGTGCGGTCAGGGGTGCGGGCGGGGGCGCTTCCGTGCGGTGTCCTCTCGCCCCGTGGGCTCCCCGGCGGCCGAATCCTGGTCCGTACGCGCCTTACCCGCAGGCTCCTCGCCCGTACGCACCTCGCCCGCAGGCTCCTCGTCCGTCGTCTCGGCGGCGCGGGCGATGTTGCGGGCCATGCCGCCGAAGACGAGGGCGTGGAACGGCGCCACACTCCACCAGTAGGCGTGTCCGAGCAGGCCCCGGGGATGGAACAGCGCTCGCTGCCGGTACCGGGTCCGTCCCGCGTCGTCCTCGTCCGCGCACATCTCCAGCCACGCCAGCCCCGGCAGCCGCATCTCGGCGCGCAGCCGCAGCAGCCGGCCGCGCTCGATCTCCTCGACCCGCCAGAAGTCCAGCGAATCCCCGACCCGCAGCCGCTGGGCGTCCCTGCGCCCGCGCCGCAGCCCCACCCCGCCGACCAGCCGGTCGAGCCAGCCCCGTAGCGCCCAGGCGGGCGGGAAGGAGTGCCAGCCGTTGTCGCCGCCGATGCTCTCGATGACCCGCCACAGCTGCTCCCGGCGGGCCTCGACGGTACGTTCGCGCCGGTCGGTGTAGAGGCTGCCGCCCGCCCAGCCGGGGTCCGTGGGCAGCGGGTCGCTGGGCGCACCGGGGACGGACGCCGACGACCAACGGGTGCTGACCTGCGCGCCCCGTACCCGCTGGAGCGCCAGGGAGAGGGACTCGTCGAAGCCGAGGGGCACGCCGGGGGAATCGGGCAGGTACCGCGCGATGTCGTGCTCGGCGCACACCACCTCATGGCGCAGCGACTCCGCGAGCGGCCGGGCGATGGACCGGGGCACGGGGGTGACCAGACCGACCCAGTAGCTGGACAGCCCTGGTGAGAGCAGCGGTACGGGCACGATGAGGCGGTCCCGCAGCCCGGCCACGGCCGCGTACCGGCGCATCATCTCCCGGTAGGTGAGGACCTCCGGGCCGCCGATGTCGAAGGCGCGGCAGACCTCGTCGGGCAGGGTCGCGCTGCCGACGAGGTAGCGCAGGGCGTCCCGGACGGCGAGCGGCTGGATCCGGGTCGCCACCCAGCTGGGCGTGACCATCACCGGCAGCCGTTCGGTGAGGTAGCGCAGCATCTCGAAGGAGGCCGAGCCCGACCCGATGATGACGGCGGCGCGCAGAACGGTGGCAGGCACGCCGGAACCGAGGAGGATGCGGCCCACCTCGGCGCGCGAGCGCAGGTGGGGGGAGAGCTCCCGGTCCGGGACGCCCGTCGGGGTGAGACCGCCCAGGTAGACGATGCGCCGCACCCCCGCCGCGCGGGCCTGCTCGCCGAAGATACGGGCGGCACGGCGGTCGGTCTCCTCGAACCCGGAGCCGGTGCCGAGGGCGTGCACCAGGTAGTACGCGACCTCGATGCCGCGCAGCGCGTCCCCGACCGATGCGGCGTCGGTGACGTCGCCGCGCACCACCTCGACCCGGTCGGCCCAGGGGTGATCGCGCAGCTTCTCCGGGGACCGGGCCAGGCAGCGCACCCGGTGCCCGGCCGCCAGCAGTTCGGGTACGAGCCGGCCGCCGATGTACCCCGTGGCGCCCGTCACCAGGCAGCGCCGCGATCCGCCGTCACTCATGGTCTCCGCCGTCCGTCGCATGTTCTCGGGCGCTTGGGTACCCGATGCCCATGCCCACCGTCCCCTGACGGAGGCGTTTCCGCCTCCCGGGCGGCGCCGCGTACCGCGTGAGACCACTCGGTGGCGGGGCTGCCGTGCCCGGGCCCTCTCCGACGCGGTACGGCCGCGATGGGGAGGGCCCGGGCGGGGGCAGGGGTCGTTCAGTCGCTCAGGAGAAGACGACCGAACGCACCTTCAGCCGCTCCGAGCCGCCGCCAGTGTGGGGACGCAGGGAGAAGTACTCCTTGCCCGTGCATTTGGCGTGCAGGAAGACCGTGGCCGTCCGGTCCGTCCGGTTCTTCGGCGAGTGCCCGGGCGGCAGGGCGTCGGAGCCGACGCCGTGGAGGTTGATGCACTTCCCGCTCGGCGGGTGGTTGAGGAAGCCGACGACCTCGTGCCCCTCGGCGGTCTTGTACGTGTACCGGAACTGCCCGTCGGCGGCGGAGGCGGAGCCGGGTACGGCGGTGAGCAGCGCGAGGGTACTGACGACCGCGGCCGTGATGGTTCGAAGACGCACGAGGGCAACCCCTTTGGTCGAGGCGGTGATATGGCTCCTCGACGTTGCCCAAGCCAGTGATCAAAAAGTCACGGTTCACCCGAAGGAATCAAGCAGAATCGTCCCTGCTCACCCACACGGACCACTCCGGCGCCCTCCACCAGGTGCCACCGGACCGGGTGCCACCGGACTGGGCGCTACCGGGTTCCTGGGCCGGAGCCCGTCGAGAACTGCCAGTCCGACGCCGATTCCCTGAGGGCGTCGAGTCCACGAGCGATCGTGGGTATGGCACCGCTGCCCCGGCGGACGCAGGCCACCAACTTGCGTACGGGCATGGGTTCACCGTGCAGCCGTACCCGGACGACGTCGAAACGGTCGGGGATGGCCGCGAGTCGCGGCACGAGGCAGATCCCGAAGCCCTGCGCGACCAGCACCGCGACCGCACTCCAGTCGACCGCGTTGTGCTTGACCCGAGGCGCGAACCCGGCTGAAGCACACGCTGTGACGAGCAGTTGGTGCTGGTCCCGCGGGTCGCCTGCCCGAAGCCAGCTCTCCGCCGCGGCGTCCGCCAGCGCGACGGAGTCCGCTACGGCGAAGGGGTGGCCCAGGGGAACGAGCAGGTCTTGAGGCTCTTCGAGCAGAGGATGCTGCTCGAACCGCTCGTCGTCGGGCGCCGGGGTACTCGACGCGGGGATGACGACGGCGATGTCCGTGCGATCCATGAGCAGGAGGTGGAAACGGTCCTCTTCGGGGTCTTCGCCGAGCTGGAATGACATCTGGGGGTACCGGCGCCGCAACTTCGCCATGGCCGGCACCACCACCGAGGCCATGGCCGTGGCCACGCCGGACACACGCAGCTCTCCGGCCCTGCCGTCCCGATGCATGGCCAGGTCTCCACTGGCGCGCTCCCACTGGGCGAACAGGGTGTGGGCATGGCCGAGCAGAGTTCGCGCGGCGGCCGTGAGCCGGACATTGCGCCCGTGATGTTCCAGCAGCTCGATGTTGAGATCGGCGGAGAGCTGGCGGAGTTGCTGCGAGACGGAGGAGGGGGAGAGGTGGAGTACCTCCGCCGCCGCGGTGATGGTCTTTTCCTCGTTCAGCACACGCAGGGTCTGTAGCCGAGAGTCAATCATTCGACCAGACAACACGGTACTGTTCGGAAATATTTGATGGACCCGAAAAATCCTTTCGGTGAGACTGATCACATGACAGTCATGGCCATGCCGCGCCACGGCCCGTATGGGCTTCGGGGTCGAATATCCCAAAGATCTTCTTTCGTAATCGACGCCTGGAACGACGCCTGGACGGGCGCCTGTGTAGACGACTGGATCGACGTCCGAATCGACGTCCGAATCGACGTCTGGATCGGCGACCGGAGAAATCCGGCCCAATGGGTTTCAGTCAGTCGTCATGAGAATTCATGACCGAGTCGATCATTGCTGGAATGTGGGCGGGTTACGGTCTCGCGGTCCCGGTGGGGGCGGTGGCTGTACTCATGATCGACATGACGGCTCGCACGTCCTTCCGCGTAGGAGCCGCTGCTGCGGTAGGCGCCACCACAGCTGACGCCTTCTACGCCGTGGCGGCCGTGTTGGGCGGGAGCGCACTGGCCACGGCGATTCAGCCGCTTTCGGGGCTGCTGCGCTCGGTCGCCGCGATTATCCTCATCGGGATGGCGATTCGCATCGCTGTGACGGCGATCAGGCAGCGCCACGATTCCCCTGAGGACCGGAAGGCGGAAGCCGCGGGGGTGAGGCCCCTGCGTTCCTATCTCACCTTTTTCGGACTGACGGCCTTGAATCCCTGGCCGGCCATCTATTTTGTGGCGCTCGTGCTGGGCAGGCAATCCCATATGGGAGGAACCCCTGTGGAAGAGGCTGCCTATGTTGCCGCCATCATCGCGGCCTCCGGTAGCTGGCAACTATTCTTGGCCGGGGGAGGGGCGATACTGGGGCGTTTCCTGACGAGTCGGAGAGGCCGTATCATCACCGCGCTATTGTCGAGCACTCTCATCGTTTCGCTGGCGATAAGCGTCGCCATCCAGGGGTGACAGGGAAAGGCGGCGTTCTCGAATGGCCGGTCCCCGGCCCGGCCCGGCGAGCGGCGCGACGACGAACGATCGGCTCAAGTGATCGCCGGGTTCATCGGCGCAGGTGAGCCAAGGCCCCCTCGTGCACGGGGTGGGAGTGTTCGAGGGGGCACGGGCTGCCGTGCGGCGCCCAGGTCTCCGGCCCGTATCCTCGACAGTCGCCCACGCGAAGCGCTCGACCGTGAAGCCCGGTCGAGCGCTTCGCAGAGTTGCCGGGCCTGGCCCGCCGACAGTGCTGCAACCCACCCTCGAATTCACCCACGGCCCAGGGGTCCGCTTCGTGTTCGCGGAAGGGTTCGGTGCCTATCGTTCAGGTGGTGGTGGCGGTTTCGGTGAGTCAGGAACCGTCGGTCTTCAACTTCGCTATGAACGAGTCCCACGCCTCCGCGCCGAAGACGAGGGCGGGGCCGGAGGGGGCTTTGCTGTCGCGCACCGGCGTATACCCCGGAGCGCCGTCGGCGACCTCGACGCAGTCGCCGCCCTGGCCGCTGTAGCTGCTCTTCCGCCAGCGCCAAGCAGTGTTCCCAAGCTCGGGGGTGCTCATTCTGTGTTACCTCTCTACGCAATGGTCGTTACAGCTCCTGCCGCATCTTGGCGATCATGTCGAGGCTGCCTACCCACGGCCCAGGGGACCGCTTCGCGTTCGCGGAAGGGTTCGGTGCCTATCGTTCACGTGGTGGCGGCGGTTTCGGTGAGTCAGGAATCGTCGGTCTTCAACTTCGCTATGAACGAGTCCCACGCCTCCGCGCTGAAGACGAGGGCGGGGCCGGAGGGGGCTTTGCTGTCGCGTAGGGGCACGAGCCCCCGCGTACCCTCACCGATCTCCACGCACTGACCGTTGCCACTGCTGTAGCTGCTCGTTCGCCATGTCGTTTCGGACAGGTCGTACTTCATTCCAAACACCTCGTCCCTTAGTCTCGCGCCTCTGCAATCTCAACCAGTAGGTCAGCGCTCTCATCAGGGGCCAAGACGACTGCCTGCAGATGCTCGAACATCGACTTGTAGCGACGCATCTCGGCCTCGGCCCCCAGGAAGAGATCGCCGGCCGAAGTGTCAACCGTGGGTGGGCGCTGTTGCTTGTCCGGGATGGTGCGTCTCTTCGCTGCCCCGGTAGTACCCGGAGCTGGCGGACACGAACGCGGCGGTGTGGTGAGCGGGTGCATCTCGTCTTCGCGCCGGACCCGGTTTAGTCGCGAGATTCGCGTACTGGCGTTGGCATGCCTCCCCAACGGTCGTACCGTTCCGCTCGGTTGTGCCGTGGTGAACTCGCCGAGGCTGGCGATGCGGTGCGTTCTGAACCGGGTCGGGGGCATGGCGGACCAGGTGCACGAGGGTTGGGTGGGGTGACCTCCGCCCTCGCCCCCAGGTGAGCCAAGGTCTCGTCGTTCACGGGGTAGGGGCGCTCGCGGGGCAGGAGTTGCCGTGCGGCGTCCAGGTTTTCGTCCCGTACGTGCGCGTGGATCGTATGGGCGAGCGGTGTGACGTCGGTGATGGAGACGGTCCACTCGTCGGCGTAGAGGCGTGCGGCTTCGCCGGCGAGGCCGAGCTGGAGGGACCGGTGGGGAAGTGGCTGAAGGCGCAGGTCACGTTCGGGGTCCCACTGCACGCGGGTCGGCGCACGCTTCAACTGGCGCTTCCACGCGGCATGGTCGGTGTGGAGCCCCCGCTCGTAGTGGGACAGGCAGGCGTGTGCGAGTGCCCACTCGAAGCCCTCACGGGTGATCTCGACGGCGAGGATGGTTTCC
This sequence comes from Streptomyces sp. NPDC044033, assembly GCF_056434425.1. Lineage (NCBI taxonomy): Bacteria > Bacillati > Actinomycetota > Actinomycetes > Kitasatosporales > Streptomycetaceae > Streptomyces > Streptomyces sp. NPDC044033. The sequence goes on from NZ_JBWKFF010000022.1 coordinate 92,573, forward strand.
TGGCTTTCCTTGGTACCCCATCCGCAGCGGTACATCATCCACAGGAATGACGGCTTGATCCATGTCATCCGGTCCCGCTTCCACGCCGCTGGGAAACGGCCCTCCTGCGCCGACGGCAGGCCGATCTCCGGCCCGTACGCCTGGTAGACGGTGACTGTTGAATCTGTGTGCACGGATCGAATCCGGTACTTGGGTTCTGCCACAAAGATCAGGGTGGTCCCATGGTTCCCCGCACGCCATCGAATTACCTCGGCGCGCAGCCGACGAGCCCGCGAGAGCGGGCGCCGACCGCGATGCCGGTCGGCTCTTCAGCCCGTGACGCGTTGGCGGTGTGCGCCGCGGGCGGTGGAGGCGTGCCGGGTGGTCGGCGCGGGGCCGGGGGTGAGGTCGAGTTGGCGGATGAGCTGGTGGAAGCAGAGCAGCACGGTGACGGGTGGGAGTCCGGCCACGGTGATGCCGGCAGGGGTGGTGGGGGCGTGGATGATGCACAGGGCCATGGCGATGGCGGCGAAGAGGATGAGGACGCACCAGGAGTGGGCGGTGCGGCGCCGGTAGGCGCGGGCCCGCAGGATCGAGAGGGTGGCGGCGATCCACGGTCCGTAGACGAGCAGTGGCCACATCAGAGCGACGCCGCCGGGCGCGACGCCGGCGGCGAGGCCGTGCAGCGCGGGGTAGGACGCCGCGGCGCCGAGGACGCCGACGGCGGCCACGAGCACGGTGGTCAGCACGATGGAGACGAGGCTCAGCAGCCGCTTCCAGGTGCGGCCGCCGGCCTTGCCGTCGCGGCGGAACGGCGGACGGGTGGCTTTGCGGTGGCTGTGCGCGGCGGCGTGCGGGGCGTCGGCGGCTACGGGCGGGTGTTCCGCGGTGCTGAGCAGGTCGGCGATCTCTGCGTCCAGGTAGGTGCCGTCCGTCGCCGCGATCGCGTCACAGGTGTCCGCCAGGCTCTCGTGGAGGGCCGCGTCGTTGAAGAGGGGCCCATCGCCCAAGCCGAACCTCGGCCCAGAGGTCCAGTTCGGGTCGGTGGGAGAGGGCTCGAAGACGTAGGGGGAGTTGGGTTCGTACACGGCGACTCCGTGCTGTGAGGAAGCGGTGCGGACCGGGAGCGATTCGCTCAGGCCGTGGCCGAGAGCGGCCGGTACAGGGGCGGCGGCCCCGCGAGCGAATAGTGGTCCATGGTGAGGGGCTGCCCCCACAGAACGGCCTGAATGCCGTCCAGTTCGACGAGCAGGCGCTCCAAGAGGTCGGCGCAGTTCACTAGTTGGACCTCTTCGCCGTTGTGTTCCAGGTAGGCCGAGAGCGGGCGGTCCACCGTGGAGGGGGAGATGATCGGCTTGAGGAGCCACTTGCCCAGGCGTCGAACTCGTAGAAAAGGGGCGTGAGGGTTGTTGTCCATAGTCACTGAACGAGGAGCGCCAAAGGCTGGATACCGGCCATTCGGCTCTATGTTTCTACTTAATTCACAATACTCCAATGGTCATCAAATTCCTTGAAGGGAAAATCCGCGCAAGCCGCACCCTCGGGTGAGGGTGGCGGCTCTGTTTCCTCTGCGCCGATGGCGGCTGAAGAGGGCTGGTACTCCAGCGGCGATCGTCGGCCTCGCGCACCGAACTCCCCCATGCCGGGGGAACTCGACGGTGAGGGGCTCCATACGGCACAGGCCCTGGCGGGTGGGCCATCGGCATCGGGGGCACGGCTCCGTCGGACGCGACCGAGCCCCGCACCAGCGGGTGCGCCCGCTCTGCGAGGGCTGGGGGGCCGAATGACATCCAGCCCACGGGATTCTATGACCGGGCCATACGGGCGCCGTCGTGCGCCCCGCCGACAGTCGAGCGTCGGTGCTCGGCGGGCGCCGGTGGGGCTTTACGCCTTCCGCGCGGTGTCGGCTGCGGCAAGCACGGCGGACGCGACGCTTCGGGCCTGAGCAGTGGCGTCCGCTCCCAGAAGTGAGGACGTCACCATGGCCCCTTCCATCAAGATGTGCATGCGCTCGCCGACGGCCTGTGCGTCCGGGTAGTCCTCGGCGAGCCCGACCAAAAAGTCACGGAACAGCGTCTTGTGCTCCAGCACCGCTTCGGCCACCGAGGGATGGCTTCCGTCTCCGCGCCCACCGAGTTCGACCCAGGCGTTGACGAAAGCGCAGCCCCGGAAACCCGGTGCGTCAATGGTTTCCTGGAGGCTGTCGAACGCCGCGAGCAGACGCGCTTGCGAGCCGCCCGGGGCCGGGGCGGCCCGCTCGACGGACTCGGCCAGCCGCGTACGCAGCCGCCGGCCGGCGGAATGACCGTTCTGGCTCTCGGGTGGAGTGTGGCCCCGCAGGGCGTTCGAGGGTGCGGGTGCGGTAGTACGGAGCCTTCGAGGGTGCGGGGGTGACGGCACAGCTCGCCGCCCGGGTCCTCTCGGCGAGGGCCGGACGCATGCTGGTGGGTGCGCTCGTTCGGCTGGCGTGACGGCGGCTTGGCCGAGGGGCTTGTCCGGTACGAGCGTGCGGCGGGCCGTGATGCCGTTCGGCTCGCCGCCGCGGCGCGCCTTGTTCGCTGAGCCGGTGCCGGCGCCGCTGCGCACCCCTGCCCGCGGTCACGCCGGCCGCCGAGATCTGAGGCGGCGAGGCTCTGGCCAGTGTCGCCGCGGTCATCTGCAAGTACGTGCGACACCTGTGTCGGCCGCTTTGCGGTGAGCTGGCCATGGAGTCGTCCCAGAGGGGGTGCGCGATCATGCTCGCCCCCCGGGATGCTCGTGCGGACGGCTTCTCCTGCGCCGTCCGCGCGGCGAACCGGGCCCGCGACGGCGGGGAAAGTGTCGATGAGGCGGGAGGTGGCCGGATGGGACGGACAGGGTTGAAGCGGCACAGCTTCAATCGCATAGTCGGGAAAGTGGGGAGTGTGAACTGTGCTGGTTGCGGGGGGTGTTGTTAGGACTGGCGGGTCGTGTAACCGGCACCGCCTGGCCGGTAACGATGCAGGGGTAGGAGCTCGCCGCGGCGTCAGGATCTGGCATCGGCTTCAGAGGGCTGTGGCACTGGTTTGGCGACGTAGGTAGCGTGAGCCTCTATCAAGATCATGAGTTTGATGCGGGGGGTAAGCGCATGTCGTTCGGCATGGAATGGGCGCAGGCCAAATCACGTGCTGCACAGGGAAGTTCGGCCATCCATACGAGACTGAATCAGCTTGACGGCAGTGGCGGCGGCCAGGGTGACCTGGTGGTCGCACAGGACGACCTCGGCGTCGTCGGCCACTCCGCGTACAAGCTGCACGGAGGGTTGAAGGCTGCCGGCGGGCACGCGAAGGCCTCCAGTGAAAGCGCGGCGACTGAGCTCACCAGTGGTCACTTCACGACCGGGGTGGCGCTCACCAAGGCGGCGGCTACCTGGGAGACGCAGGTCAAGACGCTTCAGGAAGCGTGTGCGCACATCTCCAACCATCTGGACTACTCCTCGAAGGCCTACGGCGATGAGGATCAGAAGATCGCTACAGGCATGCGGAACGCGGAGAAGAAGGCCATGACGCCGTCCCGCATAGCTGACTACTACAGCTGAGGCAGAGGGAGTAAGGGGTCAGAGATGGCACAGTTGAAGTTCGAGGACGTCCTCCATGCTCGCCTGGGGAAACTCAACACCGCGGTCGGTGACTGGTCGGACATGATCACCAAGTTGGATCAGTTAGCCAACGAGGCGCAGAGCGGTATGAAAGCCCAGTCGGACAAAGCCCGCTGGCAAGGAGCGAACGCCTCCGTCACCCAGCCATTCGTCGACAAGACGGCCAAGGAGTTCCAGGACGCGGTTACTGAGGCGATGAGCGTCCGCAACATCCTGCGGGATGGACACGCTTCGCTCAAGGCGGCCAAGGACGAGCTTCAGCAGATTGTCGACCACCCGCCGAAGGGCGTCACCATCTGGCCCGACGGCGTCGTCGCCCGCTCCGTGCACCCGGACCGACGCGGCAAGGGAAATGCCCATCCCGGTCCGTCCATGGAGACCATGGATTCCGTACGGGATCAGATCAAGCGGGCTCTCGACAAGGCGACAGAGGCCGATGAGACGGTGGCGCGTGCCCTGAACCATATCGTTGCCAAGCACCCGTACGACTTCGACAGTGACAGCTACACTTCTTTGGACGATTTCCAGAAGAAGGATCGCGAGCGGTCGATCAAGGATGCGAACTCCGCCGTCGAATTGGCTTCCAAGGGCCCAAAAATGACGGACACGGAACTCGCTCATTTCAATGAACTCCTCGCGGACAACAAGGAAAACCCCCATCTTCTCCGAGCGGTTCGCCACTCGGCTGGGCGCCGAGGGAACGCTCGACTTCTATGCGGGCCTGACCGATCCGCGTCAGTCCCCGCGTCCCAGTGACGCCCGCATCAAGGAACTGGGCGAGACGCAGAAGAACCTCAGCCTCGTACTGGCTCAGGCGACGCACAGCGACAGTCCGCAGATGCGGCAGTGGAAGAAGGATGTCATACGCCTCGGCCCCGAGGTGCTGGACCTGCCCAACCGCCAGAAGGCTTATGGCTTCCAGGTTATGAGCAATCTGATGCGCACGGGAGTCTACGAGAAGGACTTCCTCGACGACTACGGAAATTCTCTCGTGAAGACCGACAAGGAGATGAAGCTTCCCCGGAACTTTTGGAACGGACCGCTCGTCCAGAACAACCACCTCAACTTCGGTGCCGACAACGATTTCGGGCACGACCCAATGACCGGTTTCCTCAAGGCGCTCAGCCACAACCCCGCCGCGTCCACGGAGTTCTTCAATGCCACCGAGCCCCAGGACAACGCCCAGTATCTCCTCAAGGACCGGCTCTACTTCCCCGACGGCATGAAGGACGACGGCCCGATCGCCGGCCGTGACGCCGCGGGTGCCGCGCTGTTCTCCGCTGCTACAGGGATGGACGCCGATGACAAGAAGGCGCCGTTTGTGGAGCACACGGTTGAGCACCAGCAGGTGCTCGACCGGTCGCTGGGTTACCTGTCGGAAGCCGGGGACGACTTTCCACCGGAGATGCGAGACGATATGGCCAAGGTCCTGGCCAACCACGGTGACACGGTGCACCGCGCGGCCAGCAGCCTCGACCCTGACTCCAGCCCGCTCGACCGCAAGCAGCTGCTGGAAGTCACCAAGCAGGTCTCCCGCGACCAGGACGCATACGGAATCCTCAACGAGGGGCTCAACCAGGAAATGGTCCGCGAAATTCACGCGGGCAAGACTGGGGACCCGCGGGAGACCCTGCTACGGGCAGGTCACACCACGGGTTTCCTTGAAGAGGCTCGTTACCTGGCACTCAAGACCGATCAAGACGATCCCTCCTGGCCGGCGAAATGGGGATACCACGTCATCGGTGGTGCAGCGAACTTCATCCCTGTCGTCGGGGACGCCACCCAACGGGGCGTCGACGCGCTCTCATACGCCTGGCAACAGGATGAGCAAGCAAAGATCGAGAAGGAGATCAGCGACGACAACTCGAAGAGCTTCGACGTTCGCGAGCGACAATTGACGGCCCTCGCCCACGAGTGGGCCAAGGCGAACCCGGAAAACCCGAATGCGAAACCCGATTCCTTCTACGCTCTGCAAAACGATATCGGCACCGCGGCCTATGACGGAAACGACCGTGCCAAGGGCCTGGCGGGTGCGCAGTGAAGCCAAGCAGGGCCTACGCGATCCTGGTCGTTTCCATACTTGGGACGGTCACCGCCTGCGCCGGTGATTCTCGGGACTATGCAGTTCCCGATGAGGTCTGCGGGGTCGCCGTCGACAAGCCCGCGCTGGAGCCGCTGCTCCCGTCCGGCGACACGTTCCACGAACCCAACCGCATCTCAGGCACAGGCAGCCTGCACTGCACGTTGAGCGTGGATCATGAGTACGCCATCCGGATACGGGCCGACATCGTCCCTACGGACCTCGATCCCTTCAAGATCGCCAGTAGCCGCGTCTACCGCTTCGGGCACACGGCGAAGGCCGACATCGGCGACCGGGCATTGTTGGGCGACGACGGCGGGATGAGCACCAGTGCGTGTACCTACCAGGGCAAGCGGAAAAAGCTCGTATTCGAGGTCGGCTTGGATAAGGAGGCGCCGAAGGACCCCAAGAAGCGGCGCGGAGCCCTTGAGCGCTTCATGAAATCCGCCATCCCCGCATGGGGCCAGAAGGCTGGCTGTGCGAAGTGAGCCGTCGGCGGCAGGCTCGCGGTCCCGCTGCCGGCCCCTGCCTCGTCTCCGTGCCCTGACGGATTCGTATAGGCGATCATCTTGTCCGCGTCGATACGGGACGAGGGGATGACGCGTATCCATGATGATGTCGCGGGTGGATTCGGCGTTGGCGACGAACGTTCACTGGGCGGGGTGACGCCACCGGTAGATGCGCGCGGTGCTGGGCGTCTGGGCGACACCCTCGACGGCAACGTGAATGCTGTTGAGGGGCCGCGGCCGTCCGGACTCGGGGGCGGCTGTTCAGCACCCGAATGTTTCGGAACGGCGTGGGCCTGAGCTGTGGTCCTCAGTCAAAGTGGGACCACTTGCCGTGTCAATTCAGCTGAGAGGCAGAGGAGTTACGGGGACGTCTGCGACACGGCCGGCGGGCCCTTCCCCCGTGCCGCTGCCGTCGGTTGTGCTTCCGCTCAGAGGGTGGGGTCGGTCAGTGCGGGATCGGCGCGGCCTTCGACTACTTCGCGCGCCACGTCGCTCAGCAGTCGATGGTGGGAACGCGCGTGCCTGCGCAGGATGTCGAAGGCGTCGTCCATGGGCACCGACCGGCGCGTCGCGAGCACGCCCTTGGCCTGTTCGATGATCACGCGGCTGGTCAGGGCGTGTTCCAGTTGGGCGGCGAGGGTCCGGCTGCGGTCCGCCTCGTGCGCTTGTTGCAGGGTGACGGCGGTGAAGTCCGCCATCGACTGACCGAGCGCCAGCGTCTCGGGCGAGAGGCCGCTCGGCGGGCCGGACAGCAGGACGAGGGCACCGTTGGTGCGCGTCGGTCCGCGCAGGGGGAGGGCCGCCACACGGGTGTGGCCCAGGCTCAGGGCCCGCGGGGTGTAGTGCGGCCAGCGCTGCCGGGCCGGGTGGCAGTCGAGGGCCGATTGAACCGGGGGTTCGTCGGCGTGGTGGCAGTCGTGGCCGGGGCCTTCCCGCCAGCCGACTGCGTCGTGCTCCAGCCGGGAGACCTCCGGATCGGACCCTGCCACCTGAACGGCGTCATGCTTTCCGGGGGCGAACACCACTGCCGCGGCACGGGCGCCGAGCAGGGGCGGGCTGCGCTTCGCGAGGATCGAGAGGGTCGCGGCGAGGTCCATCGGGCCGTCCGTCGTGCTGCCGGCCAGGGCTACGAACACGTCGGCCAGCCGCTGCTCGGGCGTCATGGCACCTCTCCGTCAGTTGAGTTTCAGGTCTCCGCGCACGATCCGCCGCGCGATCGTCTCGGTGGACACTTCCTCGGTGAACGCGCGGGCCTTGATCAGCGCCACCGCGTCCCCGACGGGGCAGCCGATACGGGCGGAGAGCATGCCTGCCGCCTGCTGTACGGCCGCCCGGTGGTCGGTCCCGCCGTAGAGTTCCGGGTCGGCGTCCGGGCCGAGGAGGACGATGCCGGTGAGGGCCGCGGCGACCTCGGTGAGATCGGAGGACCCCACGAGGCCCGGTGGCGGGTCGAACACCGCCAGGGCCCCGATGCAGCCGTCCTGCGTCTCCAGCGGGACGGCGGCCACCGAGGCGATGCCCAGGGATGTGAGGGCCGGCCCGTAACCGCGCCAGAGCGCCTCGATGCCCGGCCCCGAGGCGTGGATCGGGCGGCACCCCGACGCCGCGTCCCTAGACGGGCCCTCGCCGAGCACGTACTCCAGGTCCTGGGCCGCGCGGGACTGCTCGTCGGACACGGCGACCGCGAGCTGGTTCTGGCCGGAGTCGACGAGCGTGAGCGCCGCGCTGCGGGTGCCGCACGCCTCCGCGACACCGGCCATGAACCGGGGTGGGGCGCCGCGCCCCCGGGCCCACTCCGCCGTGTTGTCGGCGAACGACCCCTGGAGGCGGGCCGAGGAGTACTGGCACGCGGCGGATCTGCGGTGCGTCGCCGCGATCTGCGCGTGGAACTCGCCTCCGGGGCCCGCCGCCAGCAGTTCGTGCCGCTCGGCCGCCGCTTCGGCCCGCTGCGCGCGCTCGTGTGCCCGAGCCGCGCGATCCCGTGCCTTCGCTGCGAGGACGAGGGCTTCTTCGTGCCCCTGCGGGTTCATATCTGTAGGGTACGTCCCCGGCTCAGTCGGGGCTGTCGCTTCTGCTCTCCTCCATCATCATGACGACGCCGCCGTTGTGGCCGTCGAAGGGGGAGCAGAACACGTCGCAGGTGATGGGCCGGCCGATCCGGCTCAGGGCCTCCACGCCGACCGGGCCGGAGCTCTCGCGGGACTCCAGACAGCGCTGCACGACGGGTTGCAGCACGCCGGTGGGGAGTCCGAAGTCCAGCGCGAAGAAGTGTTCGTCGAGGACCTCGTCCGCGCGCAGCCCCCACAGGTTGACGGCGCCCCGGTTCCAGCTCTTGACCTTCAGGTTGCTGTCCAGGACCACCACACCCGCCGCGATGCTGGTCAGGACGCCTTCCAGGAAGGCCCTGGCCTCGTCCAGCTCCTCGGTGCGGATGCGCATCTCCTCGTTCATGGTCTCCAGTTCCTCGTTCCCGGACTGGAGTTCTTCGTTGGTGGTCTCCAACTCTTCATTGGTGGACTGCAGTTCTTCGTTGGTCGTCTCCAGTTCCTCGATGCTGGACTGGAGTTCTTCGTTGGTGGTCTCCAACTCCTCGTTGGTGGACTGCAGTTCCTCGTACGCCGTTTCCAGGTCCTCGCGGATCCGTTTGACCTCGGACTTCAACTGTGTGGCCACCGTGACGTCCGTGAAGGAGATCGTGGTGGCGACATGCAGACCGCTGGGCCCGGAGAGTGGCTGAATGATGATGTCGAAGTACTGGAAATCCTCACCCACCCGCCGTTCGACCCGGTTGACGCGGAGCGTACGGCGCTCGTGCGTCGACTGGTCGATCAGAGACCGGAGTTCGACCGGCCGGTAGGAGACCTCCAGGTCCTGGAAGAGGCGGCCGATGTCGCCGGAGGACAGACCGAACTGAATCCTCGCCTGGCTGTTGATCACCACGACGGTCCCGTCGCCGTCGATGGCGATCGACGGGGTCGGACCGGAGTCGAGGACCAGGTCGCGGAGCTGGCGCGTACGGGCGACCGAGTGCAGCTCGGGGCTGTTGCCCGCCCTGATCTTGAGGGGGGCCGGATGGTACGGCACCCCGGCGTCGCCCGCGCAGCGCTTGAAGATGCGCTGACGCATGCTGACCACGTCGAACCGGTCGGCGTCGTTCAGCAGCATCTCGGCCTTGCCGAGGAAGAGGAAGCCGCCCTCGCGCAGCGCGAAGTGGAATCGGTCGATGATCTGCGTCTGCGCCTCGACGTTGAAGTACATCAGCGTGTTGCGGCAGACCAGCAGGTCGAGCCGGGAGATCGGGGCGTCGCGGGTGATGTCGTGCCGCCCGAAGATCACCCGGCGCCGCAGGTCGGGGCGGAAGCTGAACTGCGCGCCGTTCTGCTCGAAGTACTTCTCCCGCAGTTCCGCGGCGAGCGGCTCCAGCGCCTTCGCCGTGTACAGCCCCGACCGTGCGTCGCGCAGCGCCTCCTCGTCGACGTCCGTGGCGTAGATCTTGACCCGGCGCAGGCACTCCTCAAGGCCGAGCGCCTCGGCGAACATCACGGCGAGCGAGTACGCCTCCTCGCCGCTGGAACAGCCCGCGCTCCACACCCTGATCTCCTGATCGGGCGTCATGTCCGCGAGCAGGTCCGGGACGACTTCGCGCTGGAGGAAGGTCCACGCCTCCGGATCGCGGAAGACCGAGGTGACGTTGATCAGGATCGTGTTGAAGAGCGTGCCGAATTCCTCGGCGCTGGTTTCGAGGAGATCCTGGTAGTCCGTGTACGAGCGGATGCCCACGTCGTTCATCCGCTTGTGTACGCGCCGGCCCAGAGTGGAGCGCTTGTATCCCGTGAAGTCGAAACCGCGGGCCTCTCTGATGAAGACGAGCAGTTCTTCCAGGGCCTCATCGGTGTTGACGTGCTGAGCTTCGTCCATTACTGCCTCTTGGTCTCGACGAGCCCGCTGATCACCGCAGCGATCTCTTCAAGAGGCAGTACGTAGTCAACCGCTCCCGTGTCGACCGCCGCCTTCGGCATCCCCGGGAAATCCGCCGTCGCCGGGTCCTGGGCGATCACGGTGCCGCCGCGCGTCTTGACGGCCTCCGCCCCCATCGCGCCGTCGCTGCCGGTACCGGTGAGCACGCAGGCGATCGCCTGTGGCCCGTACGCGCCGGCCAGCGATTCGAAGAGGAGGTCGGCGGAGGGGCGTACGAAGTGGACGAGTTTGGTGTTCGACAGCGTCAGGACGCCTTCGGAGTCGACGAGGAGGTGGCGGTCGGGAGGGGCGATGTAGATGGTGCCGGGCAGCGCTCGCTCCTCCGCCTCCGCGAGCTTGACCGGGAGCTCGGTGCGGCGGGAGAGGACGTCGGCGATCACCGTCCGGTGGCGCGGGTCGAGATGCTGGACCACCAGGACCGGCACGGAGAGATCCGCGCTCAGCGCTCCCAGCAGCACGGTCAACCCTTGGATGCCGCCGGCGGAGGAGGCGACAGCGACGATGGCGTATGGGGCCTCGGGAACTTGTTCAGCTGTCACGCACCGAGCCTAGCGGACCCTTTACCGACTGATGAGGTGCCGAAGCGGCCGATCGGAGTGCGAGGCGGGATTTCGCGCCTCTTCCAAGGGCATGTGGCGGAGGCACGCGCCCGCACCGGGGGCTGGGTCGACGGCCAGGTGCGGCGAGTCGCCGCCGGATCCCGGCCTGCTCCCGCCCGCACCGGAAACTGATCCTCAAGTCCGCCCGCGAGCACCCTGAGGAGTGACGATGCCCGTTCCGCCGAGTGCGGTTGTCGCACCGGAGCCGTCACGCACCCTCCGAGCTGCGAGGCGACGGTGCCCCGCAGCTTTGACGCGGCGAGCCCCCGTTCACCGCCTACCCGAACGCTGTGCTTCCCCGACAGGCGATGGGCGGCTGCCGAGCGGCCGGGTCCACGGAGTGGGACACGACCATCCCCGGCCCGGCCCCCCCCGATCCGGCCGGGTGAACACCGGTCACGCGATCGACGACGCTCATTCACCCCAAGGCTGTTGAGCGACAGAATCCGCTTCGGTGAGGACTTTGGCGAGGACTTCGGTGAGGGCTTTGGCGAGGACATCGACGCGGTCAGTCCCAGTCCCGCACGTCGGTGCGGGCGGAGACCTCGGAGAAGAGCTGGTCGTGCTCGGTCCGGGTCATGTAGTCGAAGCGGTTGTAGTGCCACTCGATGTAGAGCGTGTTCAGCAGGCCGAGGGTGTCGTCGCGCAGCATCTTGGCCAGGACCGGGTACTCGGCCCCCTCGATGTCCATCTTGACGGTGACTTCGTCCTCCGGCGCCGCGGTGCGGCGCAGCCAGGAGCTGAAGTCCACTGCCGGTACGGGCACCGGGGCGGTGTAGTCGATCTGCTGGTCGTAGGAGGGCGGGACGCGTTTGCCGGGCATCACGGTGGAGCTCTCGTGGTGCCCGAGGAACAGGTCGATCACCCCGTCGTGCGTCCACACGGCACTGTTCAGTACCTGGACGCCGGGGTGGCCGGAGCGTTCGATTTCGGACCGCAGGGAGGGAAGAAGCGCGGAGTTGGGCTCGAAGGCGTAGAAGTCATGGTCGGGCAGGGCCTGGATGAATGTGTGCAGTACGTGGCCGAGGTTCGCGCCACAGTCGATGAAGATCTTTCGCACGCGGACTCCCGGACGGGCGGCAATCGGACAGGGGCATGTCGGTCAGGGGGATGTCGAGCTGGACGAGCGGGCGGTCGGCGAGGAGGAGGAACTCCCGTGTGTGCGGCCGGTAGTAGCGCTCCTCGTAGCGGATGAGGATGCGGTCGACCGGCTCCTCTCCCCGATATGGTGGCAGATCGCCCCAGGAGAAGAGCTGCCCGCCGGGGGCCTTGAGCCAGCGCAAGCGCGGCGGGAGCGGTCCCTTGGGCACGCCTGAGTTGAGCCGGGCGAACATGGTGCTCAGGAACTCCAGATGGCGGCGGGCCCGGTCGGGGTCGGCGTGGACGCGTCCGTAGAGCCGTTTGAGGTGTGCGAGGGCTTCCGCGTCCGCGTCGGCTTCGAGTACGCGGTCGCGCAGTTCACGGTCGAAGACGATGCCGAGGTGGCCGTGCAGGATGGGTTCCGAGGTGAGGAAGTAGCCGAGCACGCGGCCGAATTCACGCTCGTACGGGCACATGAAGTGGTTGTACAGGCCCAGGTGGCGACCGGAGACGGTGCGGATCTCCCAGTGGACGCGGGCGGTGAACGGGGTGTCCCACCAGCCCAGCGGCCAGGGCCGCCAGGTCCAGCCGGCCACGGCGAGCAGCAGCAGCGGCGCCCCGAGCAGAGCGCTCGGCAGGCCGGACACGTCGTGCGACCAGGTGGCGACGGTGAGGGCCAGACCGCAGTTGGTGCAGATGTTCTCCCAGAAGAGGATGCCGGAGGCGAGGGCTACCACCACGTTGAACAGCGCCGTCGCGAGGAGCACGGCGACCAGCGCCCAACGGTGGGAGAGAGCGAGGAGCGGGGAGAGTTCCACGGCCATGGTCATGAGGTTCAACGGCCGGTCCAGCGGCCCCAGGGTGCGCAGTACCCGTACCGCCGTACGGGGCGGCAGGAAGCGGGCCCAGCCCCAGGAGTAGGCCGAGGCCGCGAGATGGTGCGTGCGGTTGTGCCAGGCCCAGGACCACCAGTGAGGCCCGAGCCGCGCCTTGCCGTAGGCAGCCGCGAGGTAATGGGAGAGCGAGACACAGCACAGCAAGAGCAGCAGCCCCTCGCGGGCGCCGGCCGGGGAGACCGCCCCTGGCAGGAGGACCGTCGCGGCGTGCCAGGCCAGATACGCCTTGAGGAGGCGCAGCGGCATCATCGCGTGGTGCTTCCATCCGTGCAGTCGGCCACAGGCGACGGTCAACCAGCACAGCAGGAGCGGCGGCCACAGACAGGAACCGAGCGCGAGCAGGATGAGCAGCTGACGCGCACGGCGCTGTGGGGCGAGGTGCCGCGTCAGGTCGTAGTCGGTCGTGCTGATCTTCCAGGTGAGCATCGCGAGCACGAACAGCAGGAACCACCGGACGGCCCCAGGACCGGGTGGCGTCTGGAAGGCGGCCGGTACGGCGGGCGCCAGCACCACCAGGGCGGTCAGCGCGGTTGCCGCCCAGGCGTGTCGCTCACGCGGCTGCTCCGCGCGCCGCGACAGGGTGCGGACGGCCGGCGAGACCGCGAACCGGTAGCACGCCGCTGCCGTCGCCACGTTGAGGATGAGACCGGCGTGCTCTACGAGCGCTTCGGTCACGGCATGTTCAGGCACTGCTCGTGCCAGGCCGTTCCCGCCCAGGAGCCGCTTCCGGTGAAGGCACGTACGTGCGGCTTGACGCTGGGCGGGGAAGGCGCGGTACAGCTTGGTGCGCGCCGTGGCCGGGGCCGGCTCGACGGAGGCCACACCGGTACCGGTCCGTCGGGGCGTGTGCCCGTACCAGGTGGTGCCGCTGCCGGCGCAGGGCCTCCCAGCCCCTCCCGCTCCCGCTGCGGAGTGGTGCCCCCATCGGCCATGTACGGCCTCCCTCTTGCCCCACCGGCCCACCTGGAGTGGCCCGACCAGGTCGAAACGCTACGCATACCGCGCACACGGCAGTGGGGTATCACCGGCGAAGTGGCCCCTAATGGCTGAACATCCCCACCTTCGGCTCCGACCGAAGGCGGGGATGTCGCGGAACAGGCGCCGCACCGCGCGGCCGTGGGCAGTGGTCGTGCCGGCTGTCCACGGCCGCGCCGCTGCTCAGCGGACGTGCACCGTCACCACGTCAGAGGCGTGCAAGCGCACGGGGTGCTTGTCGTGCGCGCTGGTCAAGCCGTACAGCACCGCGCGGAATTTCAGATTGCCGGGGCGCGCGGACGTGCCATGCGCGGTGACCCGCGCATCGCCCTTGGCCGGGGCGCTGCACGTCTCCTGGTGCCACCCCTCGCCGAAGCCGTTCTCCTCCAGGCACAGCTGGTGCAGATAGCCCGCGCTGTCGTCGCCGCCGTGCGCCTTGACCGTGATGGTCTTGCCGACCTGGGCCGTGTGCGGCGCGGTGATCTCCACAGCGCCCTTGGCGGACGCCGGCGCTGCGGCCAGAGTCACTGAGGACAGCCCCAGCGCACCGGTGGCCAGACCCAGCGCACCGATCACGGCCACCCGGCCGACCCGCGTCTTCATCCCGGTCTTCTCCGTCCTGGTCATGGACTTCCCTTCCATGGATCTCCCCGCATGCTGAGATCCGGCCCCTTCGCGAAGGCACCCGGTGCGCCTTGCCGATTACCCAGATGAGCCCGCCGCCCTGCCCGTTGCACCCCGCCCGCTCCGTTACAGATCCACGACAGATCCACGACAGAACCCGACGGCGGACACATCGTGCGCGGCGACGGCGGGCGGGACCAGCGCCCAGGAGAACGGCCGGTGTTGGATGCCCGCCCGGCTGCGGCGGCGGAGTCACATCCGACCGCTCCGGAGGTTCCGCGGCTCGGTCGGCACCCGAGTTCCTACGGTGTTCCCGCTTCCGCGCGCCGGACCGGCTGGGCGGCGAGGCTGTCGCGCAGCCGGGTCAGGCGGTCGATCTCCGCGTCGATGGCGGCGAGGCGGCGCTCGATGATGTCCAGGGCCGGGTCGGAGGGGTCGACGCCCGCGCAGTCCTCCAGCGGGATCTCGGCGAGCCGCGGCAGTCGGCCGGCCACCTGCTGAACGTCCTGGACGGTCAGGCCGAGCGCCAGCAACTGCCGCACAGCGCGCACCACGGCCACCTCTTCCGGCCCGTACTCACGCTGGCCGGCCGCGGAGCGCCGCGGCGGGGGCAGCAGGCCCCGCTGCTCGTAGAACCGGAGTGCGCGGGGCGTCGTCCCGGAGGCCGCGGCGGCGTCGCCGATCCGCATCCCCGGGCCCTCGTCCGGCTCCGCCTCCACAAGCCTCGGCCTCCTTCACCGGCCCCTCAGTGCTCCAAGTCCACGATAACCGTGCCCAGGTAGCGCCCGGCCATCATCTCCTCCAACGCGCGCGGAGCCGCTTCGATGCCCGCGATCCGCACGTGCGGGAAGACGATCCGCCCCGCGCTCAGCCACTCCGCGAAGCGATCGGTCCACTCGGCCTCGACGTCCAGATGGTCCGGATAGCGGTAGCCGGACATCGACACCCCCATCGTGATCATCCGGAAGGTGTCGATCTCGACGGGGGCGGTGCTCCCGTCGAGCCGCGGGTCGAGCTGCCCGGCGAGCGAACCGACCAGTGCGATACGGGCACCGGGCGCGACGGCGTCCAGGGCGGCGCGGAGCTGCCCGCCGCCCACCAGGTCGACGACGACGTCGAGCCCGCCCGGCGCGGCCTCGGCCAGCTGCTCGGCGAGCGGCACCTCTCCCGGGACGAGGACGGCGTCGTAACCCAACTCCCGTGTCAGCCGATCGGCCTTGTGCGGCGAGCGGGTGGTGGCGATGACCCGGCCCGCGCCCAGCAGGCGGGCGATCTGCCCGGCGAGCGAGCCGACGCCGCCGGTGGCGCCGGTGACGAGGACGGTGTCGCCGTCGCGCACGGCGGCGAGCCGGGTGAGCGCGCCGTAGGCGGGGCTGCTGGGCGCGAGGTGGGCGATGGCATCGGGGAAGCGCGGGTCGGTGGGTACGCACTCGGTCTCGGCGACGGCGGCGTACTCGCGCCAGCCGTAGAAGTGGACGACCTCGTCGCCGGGCCGCAGCCTCCCGCCGTCCGGGGCGGCGACCACCTCGCCGACGGCCGCACCGAACAAGGCGTCGCCGGGCCGGATCGGCGGGAACGAGGAGGCAGTCTCTTGGCCGCTGAGAAGGGTGCGCAACCCCGACATGACGGAGAAGTGGCGGTTGCGGACGAGCACTTCCCCGGGGCCGGGCTCGGGCAGTGGTACGGCGGTGATGGCGAAGTCGTCCGGTCGGGGGAGGCCGTCGGGCACAGCGGCGAGGCGGACCTCGCGGGCGGTGCGGGGGAGGGCGTACGCGGTGGTCATGGCGGGGCTCCGTTCGGATCGGCCGGGACGGCGCGTGACGCGACCCCGGCACCAGCAGGGCGGTGACGCTAACCCCTGACCCGCGCGTCATGGGCAAGCCCGGCAGCGGGGGCTGGGCTTGGTGGCGAGCCGATGCAACCGCAGGCTGGGCCGTGGCCGTGGCCACGGCCGGGGGCGGAGCGGCCCTCCTCGCTCTCTTCCGGGGGACCACCGCGCGGCTCTTCCGGGAGACCACCGCCTGGGGGCTCCGGGGGACCACCGCCCGGGGGTTCCGCGGCCGCTACGCCATCGTCTCCAGCGATCTCTATCGATCTCCATCGTCCGGAGTGGATCACTGCGGCGATGGCGTCGGGTCCGCCCGGCGTCAGTACCTTCGCAGCCGGCCCGTAAGGCGGCTTCGAGGCGGTGACCGCCGGGCTGACCGCCGACGGGAACTCCGGCCCGGCTGGTCGACGGAACAGCCAACCGGATCAAGAGGCTCAAACGGCGGATGTCCGGCCGCGCCGGGTTCCCACTCCTCCGGAGACGAGCCCTCCTGATGCGACTCGGCGTCACCGGCCCACACAACGTGGGCCAGTCCCCCCGGCCCCCGGCCCGCCCAGGACGCACCCGTTCCGGAGTGCCTCACTGTGCGGGGCTACGAAGAAGCCAGTGGGGGGCTCACTGTGTGGCCAGTGCCTCTGTCGGGGCGAGTCGGGCCGCGCGTACCGACGGGTAGACGCCCGCGATCACGCCCACCAGGACCGCGCCGCCGAATCCGGCGACCACCGCGCCGGGCGGGATCACCAGCGGCCAGTCGCGCCAGGCCGCGTACCCGAGGGTCGCCGCGGCCCCGATGACGGTACCCGCCACCCCGCCGAGGCCGCTCAGGACCACCGACTCGGTGAGGAACTGGCCTCTGATCTGGCCCCGGTTGGCGCCGAGCGCGCGGCGCAGGCCGATCTCCCGGCGTCGTTCGAGGACCGAGATCACCATGGTGTTGGCGACGCCGACGCCGCCGACGAGCAGCGCCACCCCGCCGAGGCCGAGGAAGAGCGCGGAGAACGTGTTCTCGGTGGCCCGCTTGGCGGCCAGCGCGTCCGAGGGGCGGCTGACCTGCACCATGGCGGGCTCCTGCGGGTTCAGTGTCGCCGCGAGGACGTCACGTACCCCCTCGATGGCGTTCTCGCGCGCCTTCACATAGACGACCGTCGGGTGGCCGTCGAAGGCCAGGCGCTCGCGGGCGACGTCCCAGCCGACCAGGACCGAACTGTCCAGTTCTTCGGCCAGCGGCACCGGCGAGAGGATGCCGATGACGGTGTACATGTCCTTGCCGATGGCCACTTGGGGCGCCTGTCCGCCGCCCATCATGGTCCGGTCGATGCCGAGCCGGGTCGCCGCTTCGTGACCGAGTACGACGGTCGGGAAGCGGGAGTTGGTCGCGTTGAGGAAACGGCCGCTCTGCAGGTGGGCGTTGACCGACGAAAGCAGGTCGGTGCGCGCCGCGAGCGCCGTGATCCCGGCGCCGTCGCTCTCCGGCACCTGGTCCGAACGGCGCACCTTCGCATGGGTGTTGCCGACCGCGCTGGCCCCGGTCACCGGTCCCACCCGAAGCGCGGAGGCGACCGAGCTCTCGGGCAGCAGTATGGGCGGCTTGTGGTCGGGCACCGGCTCGGCGCGCAGCATGTTCGTGCCGAGTGCCGACAATTCGTTCATCAGCGCCTTGTGGCTGGAGGCCGGGATGCCGATGACCAGGATGAGGGTCGCGATGCCGATGGAGATGCCGAGCGCGGAGAGCGCGGCGCGCATTTTGCGGGTCCGCACGCCGAGGAGGCCGAGCCGCAGGACGTCGCCGGGGGAGAGCCGCACGGGGCGCACGGGTCCCGACGGCGCCCTCACGAGGACGTCCCGGACGCCGTGTCGGCGACCACTCGGCCGTCGAGGAGCTCCACGCGGCGCGGCAGCCGGGCCGCGATGTCCCGGTCGTGGGTGATGACGGCGATGGTGGTGCCCTCCGCGTTGAGCTGGGTCAACAGGTTGAGTACGGCACGGCCGTTGGCGGTGTCCAGGGCGCCCGTCGGCTCGTCCGCGAGGACCAGAGAGGGCCCGTTGACCAGGGCACGGGCGATGGCCACGCGCTGACGCTCGCCGCCCGACAGCTCGTGCGGGCGGTGCTCGGCGCGGTGCGCGAGGCCGACGCGGGACAGCGCTTCCAGGGCCAGCGGCCGTCTCCTGCGGCGGGTGACTCCCGCGTACAGCAGGCCCGTCGCGACGTTCTCGGCGGCGCTCAGGCCGTCCGTCAGATGGAACTGCTGGAATACGAAGCCGAGCCGGCGGCCGCGCAGCGCGGACAGCTGCCGGTCGGTGAGCGTCGCCACGTCCTGCCCGTCGATCTCCACGCTGCCCTCGGTCGGCCGGTCCAGGGTGCCCATCAGGTTGAGCAGCGTGGACTTGCCGGAGCCGGACGGGCCGAGGATCGCGAGCAGTTCGCCGCGTTCGACGGTGAGCGAGACCCGGTCGAGGGCCGTGACGCCGCCCGCGTAGCGGCGGGAGGCCGCGCGTACGGCGAGGACGGGCGGCACGTTCTCGTACCTGCCGTCCGGTGGCGCGCTCTCGTACCCGCCGTCCGGTGGCACGTTCTCGTACCCGCTGTCCCGTGGCACGTTCTCGTACCCGCCGTCCGGCCCCGGCGGCGGCGCCGGGGCGGGGGATGTGGCGTACGCCGGTTCCGGGGTCACGAGGCCACCACGACCTTGGTGCCCTCGGTCAGGCCCTTGCCCGTCACCTCGACCATGCCGCGCGAGAACATCCCGGTCTTCACGGCGATCAGGCTCCCGCCCGGCCGCTGTACCGCGTAGCCGCCCTCGCTGAGGGCGAGGAGCGCACCGACCGGGACGGTCAGTACGTCGTGCCGGGTCTGCGAGGTGAACCGTACGCGGACCGACGCCGCGTCGAATTTCCCCGGGGCGGAGTCGGTGAGATGCACGGTGACGTCCGACTTGGCGGGGCCGCCCGAATCCGCGTCGCCGCCGCCCGACACGGTCCGGCTGACGCCGCTGACCTCGCCCGGCGTCTCCTTGCCGTCCGGCAGGACGACGGAGACCTTCGCGCCCTTCTTGATGGAACCGACGTCGGTCGCCGCCACCGACACGGTCACCGCCTTCGAGGTCGGCGTGAGGGTCAGCAGTTCCCCGGCCGCGTCGTCGCCGAGCTGCGCCTTGACCACGCCGACCCGGACCTCGCCGGGCAGCACCAGGACGTCGCCGACGTCGAGGGAGCCGGTCGGCGCCATGCCGACGTGCTTCTGCCAGCGCTTGATCGCGGCGCTCAGCGAAGCGGTGAACCGGCCCTGGTCCGCGCCGGCCCCGCCGGTCCCGGTCCGGTCGTCGGCCCCGCCGGGCACCCCGTCGAAGTCGTATCCGAGCGCCCGCAGGTTGTCGGCGACGACCTTCACGTCGGGGCCCTTCGCGCCCGGCTTGCCCAGTTTGCGGAAGAGCGGGGTCGCGCCGTAGAAGACGGGCACCGGATGGTCGTCCACCTTGTACAGGGGCTTGCCGCGGGTCACGGTGGCACCGCTGGCCGGCAGCCAGGTCACCACGCCCTTCTTGGCGCCCTTGACCGGCTTCTCGGTCCCGTAGCCGAGCGTGCCGCCCAGTTCCTGTGTGTCGGAGAGGTCCGTGCGCTGCACGGCAGCCGTCTTGACGGCCGCCTTGCCGGTGGCTGCGGTCCCCTTCGATCCGCCGTCGGTGGCCAGCACAACGCCGCCGGCGATGGCGGCCACCACCAGGACACCGGCGGCCACGAGAACGGCACGGCGCCGCCGGGGGCGGGACGCGGGGGCGTCCGCGTCCGCGTCTGCGTACGCGGCGTCGCCGTCGGCCGTCGGCGCCTCATACTCAGTGCTTGCCACCGAAGGCCTCCAGCTCGCACGCCTTCTCGATCTTGTTCTCCTGGGCCTCGCTGAGGCCCGACGGCTGCCCCGTGAAGGTCCAGTCCGTGCCCTTGTCGCCGCCGAGGACGACCTTCATGCCCTTGTTCTGCATGCACTTCACCTCGGCCGCGTTCATCTGCTCGAACTTCGGGTTCTTCTTGCGGTCCAGCACGTCGGGCCCCATCGGCAGCTTGACCTTGCACTTCGTGTACGCGGCCTTCGGCTCCTCCTTGCCCCCGACGCCGAGGACCTTGCCGTCGGGCCCCGCCGGAAGGTCGTGGCCCCGCTCGCTGTTCATGCGGACGCCGTTCTCCTTGAGGCAGCCGTAGTAGCGGTCCCAGAGAGCGAGGACCTCCTCGTCGGAGGAGTCGAGGCGCCACCGGGGACGGCCGCTGTCGGACGAGGACTCACCGGAGTCGCCCTTGGCGCCCGCTCCGGGCTTCTTCGTCTCCAAGGACGCGATCTTGTCGGCCTTGTCCCCCTTCGCATCGTCGCCGCCCCCGCCGCAGGCGGTGAGCAGTGAGGTCAGGGCGAGGGCACAGGCGGCGGTCAGCCAGGCGGTCCGTGCGGAGCGGTGAGGGGTGGAAATCGGCATGCCACGAGAGTGGCGGCCGGATATGAAGAACTTGTCAGGCCGGTGTCGCCATGCCGTCAGCCCGCTCTCCCCGGGTCAGCCGCCCCCGCGCGGGCGGCCTAGGCTCGGGCCTCGTGAACGCGTACGTGATGGTCGCCGAGGACGACGAGAAGCAGGCCGAGCTGGCCCGCCGCTACCTGGAGCGCGAGGGCCACACCGTGGTCGTCGTGCGCGACGGGCGCGAGGCGCTCGACCACCTCCACCGGGCCGCACCCGACCTGCTCGTGCTCGACGTGATGATGCCGCGCCTCGACGGCCTCGACGTCGTCCGCTCCCTGCGCGCCGAAGGGCACGAACTGCCCGTCCTGATGCTCACCGCGCGCTCCACCGAGGACGACCTGCTGCTCGGCCTCGACCTGGGCGCCGACGACTACCTCACCAAGCCCTACAGCCCGCGCGAACTCGTCGCCCGGGTCCGCACCCTGCTGCGCCGCTCCGCACGCACCGCCCCCGGCCGCGCCCCCGCGCCCGACCCGGTCCTGCGCGTCGGCGCCCTCGCCGTGGACCCGGACCGCCACCTGGTCACCGTCGAGGGCGCCGAAATCGACTGCACACCGGGCGAGTTCCGCATCCTGTCCGCGCTCGCCGCGCAGCCCGGCCGGGTCTTCAGCCGCCAGCAGCTCCTGGCCGAACTGCACGGCTTCGACCGCTTCATATCGGCGCGCACCGTCGACGTGCACATCCTGAACCTGCGCAAGAAGATCGAGGCCGACCCGCGCGCGCCCGCCCGGCTGCTCACCGTCTACGGCGTCGGCTACAAGCTCATGGCGGGCGCCGTCCATGGGTAGCCGCCGGGGTGTGCGCGACCGGCTGCCGCTGCGCCGGTCGCTCCTCGGCCGCCTGCTGCTCGTCTCCGTGCTCGTCGCGCTCTGCTCGGTCGCCGCCACCGCCTGGCTCGCCGTGCAGACGACGTCCGGCGCGATCAAGCAGCAGCAGGGCCGGCTCCTCGCCGACGACACGGAGATCCTCGACTCCCTGACCGGGTACGCCGCCACGCACACCTCCTGGGACGGCGTCGCCGGGACCGTACGCGACCTCGCGCGCCGCACCGACCGCCGTATCGCCCTCACCGCCGAGGACGGCGCGCCGATCGTGGACAGCGCCCCGTCGGCCGGGGGGCTGCCGTCCCGGGCCTCGGCGCTCGTCGATCCGCTGGCCGGCACCGGCGACACCCCCATCGACCCGCGCGCCGTCGGCCCCTTCCGGCTCCCGGCCGCCGAACGGCCCCGGCTCAAGGTGGCGGCCCAACGCCGTGCCCAGTGCCTGACCGACCGCGGCGTCGACGCCACCGTGGCCCTCACACCGAGCGGCCGGTCCGTCGTCCGGACCCTCGGGGACCCGGCGGACAGCCGCGTCCGCGACTGCCCGCCCCGGCCGCTGAACGACCCGACGCCGACCGAGGCCAAGGCGCTCAAGCCCCTCGACCATCTGCTCGCCGAGTGCCTGGGCACCGGGCCCGACAGGAGCGTCCACGTCAACCCGGACTTCACCTGGCGCGTGCCGCGCGCGGCGGGCGCCGCCCTGGAGGCGCGCGTCCCGGCCTGCCTGACCAAGGCCCGGCAGCAGCAGCTACGGGCGTACGTCGCCCCGCCCGCCCGGCTGATCCTGGCCTCGCCCCGGTCGGAGGGGACCGCCGCGCAGGGCTTCGCACTCTCGCCGGGCAACACCGCGCGGATCGCGGGCGCCGCCGCCCTCGTACTCGCGCTCACCGTCGGCGCCTCCGTGCTCGCCGCGACCCGGCTGGTACGGCCCCTGCGCGCGCTCACCGGCGCCGCCCAGCGGATGCGCGACGGGGACGACGACGCGCGGGCCGTGGTGCGGGTACGCGGCGACGACGAGATCGGGCGGCTCGCCGCCGCCTTCAACGAGATGTCCGAGCAGCGCGCCCGCCTCGCCGAACAGCGCCGCGCGATGGTCGGCGACGTCGCCCACGAACTGCGCACCCCGCTGTCCAACATCCGCGGCTGGCTGGAGGCCGCGCAGGACGGGGTGGCCGCACCCGACGGCGATTTCATCGCCTCCCTGCACGAGGAGGCCGTCCTGCTTCAGCACGTCATCGACGACCTCCAGGACCTGGCCGCCGCCGACGCCGAGGAACTGCACGTGCACCCCGAACCGGTCGGAACGGCCGATCTCCTCGGCCACGTAGCCGCCGCCCACCGGGCACGCGCCGAGGCCGCGGGCGTCACCGTCACCACGGACGTGCCGCCCGGCCACTGGCTCACCGCCGACCCGGTCCGGCTGCGCCAGGCCGTCGGCAACCTGGTGTCCAACGCGGTACGGCACACACCGCCGGGCGGCGCCGTGCACGTCACCTGCCGCCCCGGGCCCGCCGGGGAGACCGTCATCGAGGTCGCCGACTCCGGCACGGGCATCCCCGCCGACGACCTGCCGTACGTCTTCGACCGCTTCTGGCGCGCGGAGAAGTCCCGCTCCCGGCGCACCGGAGGCAGCGGCCTCGGCCTCGCCATCGTCCGCAAGCTCGCGGAAGCGCACGGCGGCACGGCCGACGTCCGCAGCGCCGTGGGCCAGGGGTCCGTCTTCACCCTGCGGCTGCCGGGGGAGTGCCCCGCTGAGGACGGCAGGAGCGTGGGAAGCGGTGCGGGGGGCGCGGGCTCCGGCCGGCGTCGGTAGTGACCCGCGCCAGCAGTGGTTCATTGGTCGCTATGTGACTTCTGCCGCTGGTGCGTCAGTTCCTTGCCGGGGCCCGAGGCTGGAGCCGTTGCCCGTTGCCCGTTGCCCGTTGCCCGTTGCCCGCTGGCCGAGGGTGAGCGTGTGGTGTCGGAGCGGTGGACGCGTCGGGCGACGTCGGCACGGGGGCGCGGAGGCGCGGAACTTCACTGCCCGAGCGCCGCGTCGCGCAGGGATCGCCCGGCGATCCGGGCAGCCGCCGACGCGGGCAGGAGGCGACCGAAGACGAAGGTCTGGAACGTGTTGAGACGGCCGTCGACGACGGCCGGGCCCCGGCGGCGCAAGGCGGACATCACGGTGTCCGCGACGGAACCGGGCCCGCGTTGCCCGGCACGCGACGCGTGTTCGTCGCGGTGTCGGTGGGACCGGGGCTGACCGCCACGACCCGCACCCTCCGTCGCCTTCGTCTCGGCCCATACCGCCTGGGTGAAGGAGAGTACGAACGCCTTCGAGGCCGCGTAGGCGGCCACATACGGAGCGGGCGCGTACGCACCGGTGCTCGCGATGTTGACGATCGCCCCCTCGTCACCTTTTTCTTGGCCCCGCAATGGGGCGCCTGGCCTCCGGGTCCGGTATGGCTGTGTGCCCCGTTACCTCGGGGCGGTTCACTCACTGGCGCGACCATGAACAACAGAGCGCGGATGAAGGTTCGGCGCAGGTCGTTGCCGCGACCACTCTGCTTCTGGGGGCCATAGGCGCGCAGACGGCCGCCAGCGCCCCGGCGGACAACGCATACCAGTAGGGCGCAAGGCAACCCGGCGACAGGGAGCTCCGCTCCTTGCATGTGAAGCGGGCCGCAGTGCCCAACCTCCCAAGCACGGCCACAGTGACCTACAGCCCAAAGGCGACTCCCAAGCCAGTGACCATCACCTTCATCACCGCCGTCGACCACACTCCGAATTCCCATTTCAGGGCGGAGTTGCTGGAAGGCGGCCCGGGGCCCAAGGGTGCGACCCTGCGCCTCAGGTCCGGCCAGTCTGAGGGGTCGGACGTGACGGTGACGGGCCTGACCAGCCAAGATTCCCGACAGCGTCCGGACTCCGATCCCCGGCATTGGTCAGCACTGTGGAAAGCGGCATCTCGGGACGATCAGCGGGATCATCCGATGCGCGATCCGCCGCCGCACCGGCAGCGGATCCCACGGCGACCGGTTCACGAACTGCTGCGGATTCTGCTCGTTGCCGTCCGGCAGCCGAGAAGCCATCACCTGAACCGACTTCCGGTTGCCGTCAAGCACCAGCCCGAGCAGGTAGCAGTCCCCTTGGCCCGTTGGTCACGCCGTGGCACCTATGTGAACACCTCCGCCACGAACCCCGTCAGTTCTGCCCGCAGACCTTCGTCCTGGCGCACATCCACAAACCCGACATGCTCCGCGACGACGGCACCGGGAAGATCTAACGGAGTCCTAATAGGCCACTGGCTGCCCTGGAGGGCGGAGTGGTGCCGAGCGGTCTACAGGTGGGTGATGGTCAGGGACACGGGCCCGTGGGTCCGGGTGATGCCCTGAGGGCTGAGGCAGCCAGTGGTGTCATCGGGGAGCAGGGTGATGACGAGTTCGGCCGTGGATCCGGCGAACTTGCCGGAGGTGATGGGGCCGCTGGCCACGATCACGGGGGTGCCACCCGGCCGCAGGTCGACCACGGAGGAGAAGGTGACGGTGCTGGTGGCGCCGGTGTTCCACGAGATGGTGCCCGTGGCGTCGAAACTGCCCGAGACACAACCCAGATTGCCCTGCCCGGAGCCGCTGTAGCCGGTGACAGCGGTGATCGTGGGGTCCGTGCTCGTGCAGGGCCCGGCGCTGCCGGTGAAAGAAATGCCGGTCGGCTTGGGGGTGACGGTGACGCCGGGTGCGTAGTTGACGGTTCCGGTGCCGACCGGGCAGGAGACGTCGACCGTCGGAGCCGCGGCCCGTGCCGGGGAGCCGGTCGCGGCCCCCGAACCCGCGATGGTCAGGGCCAGGGCGCCGGCCAGGAGGGCGGCGGTGTTCAACGCTCTCGCGGCGGTGGTACGCGTGCGCTTGACGATGGTGGTGTTCATGGGATGCCTTTCGTCGGCGGTGGTCGGGTGTACGGACCGGCGCTGCGCTGTTCCTCCTGGTGACCTGCGAACGGCCCCGCTCGCGGGCCGTCATGTTCCGGTGACGGTCCGGGCTTTCGCGGACGTGACCGCAGGTCCTTGCCCGGCGGGAAACGGGGTGCGGGATCGGTTCGGGGCGAACGGAGTAGGCGTGTTCTTGATGAGGCTGTATCCGGTGCCCGGCCGGACGGCCCATCTGGGTCAAGCGGGTACGAAGGCACCGGCACTCTGCGCCCCCTGACGGACAACTGCCCCACCG
Source organism: Streptomyces sp. NPDC044033 (assembly GCF_056434425.1). Taxonomy (NCBI): domain Bacteria; kingdom Bacillati; phylum Actinomycetota; class Actinomycetes; order Kitasatosporales; family Streptomycetaceae; genus Streptomyces; species Streptomyces sp. NPDC044033. Next base: position 118,262 of record NZ_JBWKFF010000022.1, read on the forward strand.
GACCGCCGAGTATCTGCGCCGCACCACCGCGCGCCCCCTTCCCGACTCGAACCACCCCACCAGCCGGATGCTGCCCACAGCGGTCTGCACGAGCCGTCCGGCCAGCAGCTCCACCCCTGCTGGCTCTCTCCGTCCGGGGATCGACGGCAACCAACGGTGAAGCCGAAGCCCGGACAGCCGTCGGGGAGCTGCTCGATGGACTCCGGGCGGCGATTCCTGGAGCCGGGCAGGCGCCCGGGGCCCGTGCCGCGAGATTTGTGGACACGGGCCGGACAGGACAGGTGGGCTCGGATGTTCCTGGACCCCCGGCAGACCCGGGCCGGGGGCAGCCGCTCCGGCGTGGACGGCTTCTCCCAGGACCGCTTCTCCCAGGACCGACGGAGGTCCTTGGCGAGAGGGCGGGCGAGCCGGAACGGGGTGTGCGCGGTGATCAGGAGCCAGGTCCAGCGGGTCCGCCGGGGGAGGACGTTCCTTCACCCGCACACGCCCACAGAGATCTTTCACCGATTGGGATGGTTTATCCGGCAGCAACTCTCGCTGCCCGCCCGGCGTGGGCAATAGCCCGGAGACATGAGTGGGAGGCGGGCCGCCGGGCCCGTCCGTACGTGTTCGGGTAATCGGGTAAGGGGCTGCGCTGTGTACGGAACAGAAGATTCATCGGTTCGGGGCCCGCGCCGGGTGCGCCGGGGCCGGAGCAGAACGTGTGCGGTGGCCGTGACGGGGGCGCTGGTCCTCGGCGGTGCGTTGCTGTGCGGGCCGGCGACGGCTGCCGTGTCCGGCCCGGGGCACGCGCAGCCGCGTGCCTCCGACGAGCAGGCGTTCACCGAGTCGGGCACCTTCACAGTGCCACCGGGGGTCACACAGGTGCAGGTGTTCGGATGGGGCGGTGGTGGACGCGGCGGTCCGGGCGCGGCAGGTGCCGGGGGCGGTGGTGGCGGCGGTGGCGGGGAGAGCGAGCCGATCTCCTCGTCGCGGGTCGGCGGTGGAGGCGGCGGCGGAGGCGCGGGCGGCAGCGGAGGCGGCGGAGGCGGAGGAGGTGAGGCCGGGTCCTACGTGGCGTGCACGTTCGCTGTGACGCCGGGAGACGAGCTGAGGGTTAACGTCGGAAAGTCGTCGGGATTCGGCGAGCCCGGCGGAGGCGGCGGACCCGGTACCGGCGGTGCGGCGGGAACGCTGCTGGTCAGCGGGCGGCCCGGCGGACCGGGCGGTGCGGGCGGCAACGCCCGTACGTCGTACGTCAGAGGTGGAGGGCCGACCGTTGTCATCATCGGGGAAGCCGAGGGCTATCTGGCGGCGAATGCGGGTAGTCCGGGCGGAATCACCGTGGGCTCGTCGGAGGCGCGGGGCGGTGCCAGCGGAGGAGGCGGAGGCGGAGGCGAGAACGGCAAGATCAGCCAGACCGGCGGCGCGGGCGGCGCGGGCGGGCGGCCGGGCGCGGGCGGAGTAGGCGGTAAGACCGACTACAACGACTGGGAAGCAGGCCGCTGCTGGGGCGAGTCCGACATGACGGGGGCCAACGGCACCGAACCCGCTAACGGGAGCCGCGGCGGTGCGGCCGAGCCGGGCGTGACCGGTGGTCAGGGCAGCGTCAACCGAGGCGGCGAGGGCGAGGCCGGCGGGCCGGGTGGCGCGGGCGGAGCTGGGGGCGCGGGCGGCGCGACACCGGCTGGTGCCGTCACCCCGCCCGCCGGTACCGCGACAGGCGGCGCGGGCGGCAAGGGCGGTACGGGCGGCAACGGAGGCCGGGGCGGCGACGGCGACATCCCCGGCGGGAGCGACCAGACCCGCGGCGCCTCCGGCAACGCCGGTGCCTCCGGCCAGACCGGCACCCCGGGAGGCCCCGGCTACGCCCTGATCAGGTGGTAGCCAGGCCGCCCGGGCCGCCCGGCTGAGCCACACGGCCGGACGACGAAGGGACAGCACGAGGCCCGGGCCTCGTGCTGTCCCTTTCCGGGGCGAGTGGGCGCGGGGAGCTCGGCCGCCGCGCCGTGCAGGGCGTCGAGCCCGGCCGGGCGAGCGCCGACGGGCCGACGCGATGCCGTCCTCGGCGAGCGTGGCTTCCTCCGCCCGGCCGGCCGAAGCTGACCGGCGTTATGCCCAGACCTGCCCCGGGCGTGGGGCCTGTGGCCGCCTCACTCTTTGGGGGCGATGGCCACGCACAGGCCGGGGCCCGGGACTCGGGCACCGACCGCACCGGTGCCCGGGGTTGGGGTCCGGGAGGTGCGGCCCGGTGGTATGCGGCCGTCTTCGATCACGGGCGGCTGGTCTTTGCGGTCAGTGGAAGGCGAGGTCGGCGATGAGGGTGGAGTTGGGGATCTCGTCGCGCAGGCCGGCGATGACCTCCACGCAGTTGCCCAGAAGCGGCTGGTTGCTGGTGACGTTCATGACCGCCGTGAGGGTCTGTCCGGGCATGCGGGCGGAGGTGGGGGTGACGGTGCCGGTGAGAGTCCCGTCCCCGAGGGCCTGGGTGAGGGTGAGGCCGGTGACGTGGCTGGTGGTCTGGGTGCCGTCGGCCAGTCTCCACGTGAAGTCAGCGGTGGCGCCGGGGGCCTGGGTCGAAGTGGTGCAGCTGAGGGCGCTGAAGTTGAGGGTGGCGGTGAAGGTGCCGGAGACGATGGCCTTGGGGCCTGCCGGCACGTCGACGCAGGGAGCGGCGGCCCCCTTCAGAGTGACCTTGGTGGACCGGGCGGTGGCCGTGAGCGGCGGGGTGAACACGACGGAGGACTGGGCGGTGCAGTCCAGGATCTCGGCGGTGGGGGTCGTGACAGCCGGGGCAGCGGTGGCGACCGGTACTGTTGTTGGGAACGCCGCGGCGAGAGCCAAGGTCGCGGCGGTGACAAGACGGCGTACGGACATGGGCTGACTCACTTTCATCGAGGGCGAGCGGTGGGTCTTCTGCGCCGAGGCAGCCGGGATTGGCGGGTTTCTTCCCGCTGTCGGCGGTGAGCCGGGGGCGGTGGTGTGCACGCGGTGCGCATCGCCACAACCGGCTCCGGGAGGAGGTGTCGTGGTGTGCCGGGGACGGGTGTGAGGGGTGGGGTCCGGTCAGCGATCAGGCAGTCCGGTCCAGGAGATGTGGTCGTGGGTTTGGGAGGCCCGTCCGTTGACGCATCCCGGAGGGCGGCGAGGAACAGGACGTTGACGAGATCGACGGCGGCTCCGGCGAATTCGCCGAGGCAGTGGACCAGTGGCCGCGCCTACCGCTTACCGGAACACCGCCGACCGCGAAGAAGAGGCATCGCGCGGGCACGGCGAGCGGACATCGGGATGCTCACAGACCGGCTTCCATCTTTTGATGCCGTGCAAGGACGCGTCCGACGGCCTCGCGCGGTCCAGGAAGTTCCGCTGCGGTCAGGGCGCTTCTGATGGCTCTTGGTTAGGGATCATTCCGTCAGGAGCCGTCATGCGAAGTGGTTCGTGAGTCGCTTTGTGCCGCACACAGCCCACCTGCGACCGTCACGAGTCGGTTTCAAGAGCCGTCAGAAACGGCCTAGGCCAGAGTGCAGCTGATGCCCGTCACCTCAGCGGGGGCGGTCGCCACTCCGGCGACCCCAAGTACGGGGTTGCAGGTGGCCGTGACGTTGTCGGAACGCCGAATGATCTTGAAGGAAGTCGTGATCGTTCCGGTGGCCGGGGCGCCGCCGGCGGCCAGGCAGTTCAGCTGTCCGACGGCCGGGCCGGTGAGGACCGTGCCCGTCACGTTGTCACACGTAGAGGAGGGCACAACCAGTGCGTCGGCGGGCGAGGTGACGAGGCCGCCCGCTGCCCCACCATGAGCACGGCCGCAGCGGCGATGGCCAGGCGAGGGGTTATTCGACAGGCGATGACACGAGACATGACTCACCTCTGTGATCGAAACAGTGTGGTGGCAGAGCCTCAAGCACGGAAACGAGGTGCCCGGCCCTACAGATAGTGAATCGGCGCCTGTGCGTCAGGGGAAGAGCAGAGCAACTAATCAGACCATCTCACCAATCTGGTTCGTGGTGCTGGCATCACCATTCGACGGACCCGGCCGGAAACTCTCCTCGGCGTGAGGCACCCATTCAACGAACCCCAACGGGTCCATTTCCGGGCAGCACCTGGCGGCGGCGAACCGGTATCTCGCCCAACGACATGTTGCCGAACTCGGCTGGACGGCGGGGCACGTCCGGGTGCTGGAGGCCGCGCAGTCCGGTCGCCTGTACTGGCGAGACGGGCGGGCCCGGCAGGCAGCGCGACAGGGCATGTGGAGCGGCGGCCGCCGGATCAGCCGCGAGCGGACACAGGCACTGTTCGTCGCCCGATTCCTCGTCGCCGTCCGCCAGGACGACGGCACCCGTGTGCTGGCACCCAGCCCGATGGGCCAGGCCGCCCTTGAACTCGTCCGGTTGCACCCGGCCGGCCTGTATGCCAGTGACCGAGCCGCTTACGAAGCACGGCTCGCCCAGGTTCGCCGACGCCACAAGCGCCGCGACGACCAGAAGGCTGTCGCCCGCAGGCTGCCGCCGCTCGACTCCAGCGCGCACCGGCTGTACCGGAGACCGGCGACCCTCGCCGAGCAGGAGGAGCGCGCCGAACGCGATGCGGCCGACCAGCGGGAGGAAGAAGGCGGACACTGCCCCGCAGCAAAGGCACCACGGCCAGCAACTATCCCCGTCGAGCCCACGCCGGCCCCGACGAAGGTGCCGATCGGCAAGCCCACCGTGCGGCCCACCTTGTGGTGATACCGAGGCGCCGGCGTCAGTGATTCAGTGCCTCCGGCGGGTCCTCTCTCGGAGGGGGTGGGGGCTTGTTGGTTGGGTGCCGCGCCGTTGTGGTGCGGGTGGTGAAGGCGGGGTTCCCTCCTCGGCCGGACACTCGGGGGCGTACCAGGAACCCGGGCGCGGCGTCCAGGCCGAGCCGCTTCGCGGTCGCTGCGCGAGCCAGGACACCGCGCCCGGAACCCTGGTCCGGCGGAGCTGTCCGACCGAGGAGGGAACCCCGCCCAGCCCCGTTGTGGCCGGGTCCGGCCGGGCGGGTGCGGGGTGGCGGTTGGAAAAAGGGCAGGTCAAGGGACCTGTTCAGGTTGACCGACACCTTGTAATATGGTTAAATTAGTCATACCGGAAGAGGAGGGCAACACCCCGCCGGGGTCGACTGGCACCGGACGCCGATTTCTCACCGGAAGGACCGTGATATGTCCCGCAAGTCGAAGATGACCGAAGACGAGCGCCGTGCCTACAGTGCCAAGATGCGCGGTGAACTCGTAGCTGTGATGGACCGCGCTTACGGCGCGATGGTCGCTAGTTCTCTGACCGGGATGGTTCACCGGGTTTCGGTTCACACTGTTGGATGGCGGGCCCGTTGGATGTGAGGACACCGTCCGCGACGTGATTCATCGGTTCAACGAGATCGGCCTGGCCTGCCTGGACCCTCACTGGGCGGGAGGCCGTCCCCGCCTGCTCAGCTCTGATGATGAGGACTTCGTCATCCAGACGGCCACCACCCGTCCCGCCAAGCTCGGCCAGCCCTTCACCCGCTGGTCCCTGCGCAAGCTCGTCGCCTACCTGTGGAAAGTCCACGGTCGGGTCATCCGCATCGGCCGCGAGGCGTTACGCTGCCTGCTCGCCCGGCGCGGCGTCACCTTCCAGCGCACCAAGACGTGGAAGGAGTCCCCGGACCCCGAGCGCGAGGCGAAGCTGGACCGGATCGAGGAAGTGGGGGACCGGTTCCCGGACCGGGTCTTTGCGTTCGACGAGTTCGGCCCGCTCGGGATTCGGCCCACGGCGGGCTCCGGCTGGCCAGGAAGAAGCGCCCCGGCCGGCTGCCGGCCACCTACCACCGCATCCACGGGGTGCGCTATTTCCACGGCTGCTACTCGGTCGGCGACGATCGCTTGTGGGGCGTCAATCGCCGCAAGAAGGGCGCCGGGAACACGCCGGCCGCGCTGAAGTCGATCCGCGCCGCCCGGCCCGACGGTGCACCCATCTACGCGGTCATGGACAACCTGTCCGCCCACAAGGGCACCGACATCCGCCGCTGGGCGAAGAAGAACAAGGTCGAACTGTGCTTCACCCCGACCTACGCCTCCTGGGCCAACCCGATCGAGGCGCACTTCGGACCGCTGCGGCAGTTCACCATCGCCAACTCCCACCATCCCAACCACCCCGTGCAGACCCGGGCCCTGCACGCCTACCTGCGCTGGCGCAACGCCAACGCCCGCCACCGCGACGTCCTGGCCGCCGAACGCAAGGAACGTGCCCGCGCCCGTAGCGAGAAAGGCATCCGCTGGGGCGGACGTCCCCTCAACACCGCAGCCTGACCCACCGCGAGCCGCAGCCCCGGAGGGCCGAACGGGGCCGGTTCAGGAGAAGGATGACTCAGGAGGCGGACGGGTCGATCTCCCCCGCGAAGACGATGACCTGGTCGATGAGGCTCCGCCGCAGATGGACGACGTCCGTTCCCGCCAGACGGGGGCCTCCGTCCGGCGTGGTGAAGACCCACTGGTACCGGGCCCACTCGTCGGGCATGTCCACCGCCGAGCAGCGCACCATCGTGCCGGTCCCCGCCGGGTGGCGCCGGATGTCCAGCACGAACCGCTCGACCGCCTCGATCCCTTCGCTGCGGCCCAACGGCCCCCAGAAGACCACGTCCGAGGTCAGGGCCTGGGAGAGGAGCGCAGTCACATAGCTGTCGTCCGAGGCGTTGAACGCGGAGATGAACGTGTCGATCGCGGACCGCGCGGTTTCTTCCTGCATGCACCAGTAATACCAGTCGTTTCGCGGAACGCGCTCGTCCCGTAAGCCGTCTTCCGACCACGGTGAACCACCCCGGTCACAGCACTCGCGAGGAATTTTGGACCACTGTCATGCGCACAGCCGCGACCCTGGCCGACCGCAGCCCCGGCAACTCCATCGCCATCGCCGCCCAGTGCCCCCACGCCACCCGCGTACTCAGCTCCGGAGACTGGCGGAAGGCAGGACGCTTCCCGGTAATGGGCTCCGCCTCCATCCGTATATGGACGCCAATCAAGCGACGGTCCGAAGACGCGCAGGACGCAAAGACCGCAGCCGCCGACGGGGGACAGCAGGCCGCCAGCGAGGTAGCCGCCGAGGCGGAGGGGGCAGAAGGTGTCCGGCTTCAAGGCGGGCCGGTTTTCGACATCAGCCAGACCGGCGGCGACGCGTACGAGCCGCCTGCTGTCGCCCTGCCCGTCGACGAGGCCATCCGAGATGTCCTGGTCGCTCAGTACCGTGAGGCGTACCGCGAGGACCCCGAGCAGTCCGGAGGGTTCGACTTCAGTCGAGAGGCCCCGGACAACGCCGTACGCATCCTGCTGTACGGCCACGCGTGGCGACGCATCGCCGAGGCGGACGCACCCCTTCCCGGCCAGCATGTCGCCGAAGTCGCCTCGGCCGCCCACGTTGCCGCGCTCATCCTTGGCATCACCCCCGGACCGGCCGTCATGCCCCCGCTCGCGGGCGTCATCACCCAGGACAAGAGGCCCCCGGTCCACGGGGCCGCCGTTCGGGTCATCGAGACCGGCCGTGCCGTCGCCCGCGCCGTCATCCGCGCCGTCGTCACCGCCGTTGTGACTGAGCGCCCTACCTGGCCAGTTGAGCGCAGAGTTGACCGTCAAGGACACCGTCCTGCTGCCAGCACATCGTGTGGTTTGGGGTTCGGTCTCGGGTGTGGTGGCTGGTTTGGCGGAAGTACCTGTGCAACGGAGTCGTTGCGGAGGGGAAGCCATGAGTACACCGTCCACATCCATCAGTCCGGGCCGGGGGCGACGGTTGCCCGCCGTGTCCGCTGCTTTCGTGGTCCTGGCCGCCGTGGCGAGCGCGTTGGCCATGCCGCCCCCTGCGGGCGCGGTCGGCACACAGATCTCGAAGGCCGCCTCTCAGCGAGCGCAGCCAAGCGGTCAGGCCGCGTTCACTGACAACGCGGACTTCACGGTGCCGGCGGGGGTGACGTCGGTGACCATGCATCTCTGGGCGCACGGCGGGACCGGTGGGGGCGGTGGTGGGGGCGGCGGTGCCGGTGGCGGCGGTGGCGGCGGCGGTTCGAACCTGGCAATCCCGGACACCCTGGGCGGTGGTGGCGGCGGTGGAGGGGCCGGCGGCAGCGGTGGCGGTGGCGGCGGATCGGGCCAGGCCGGAAGCTACATCGCGTGCACCGTGCCCGTCGAGCCCGGTGAAGTTCTGCAAGTCGCGCTCGGCACCGTCTCCGCGGTGGGCGGCGGCAATGCCGGGGCAGCCGGCGGAGGTGGCGACAGCGGGATCGTGACCGCCAACGGAAAATCGGGAGGAACCGGCACCCCGGGAGGCAAGGGTGGACACGTGCGGGCCGGCAACGGCAGTTTCTTCACCGAGGTGATGAGCCGGTCCACGTACGAGAGCAACGACGCGTTCGGCGGCACATCCGGGCTCCCGGGTAACGGAGGTCCGGCCGGCGCCGGCGGCAGCGGGGGCAAAGGCGGCAATGCCGGAGACCAAACGTCTCCCGGCGGAGCGGGCGGCGCACCGGGCGGGACGGCCGCCGGAGGCGGCCCGGAGGCCAGCAAGATCGCGGGGGGCTGCGGCGAGGACGAGTGGACCGTAGCGAAAGTGCTCGGCGCGAGCGGAGTCGCGGGCCAGAGCGGCAGCCAGGGCGCTGCGGGTGTCACCGGCGGCCAGGGCGAGCGCGGTAGTCATGCTGGCCAGGGCGAGGCCGGCGGCAGGGGCGGTGCGGGCGGTACAGGAGGCGCCGCTGTCGCCGCGCCTGCTGGAGAGGTCACCCCGCCCGCCGGGACCGGCGCCGGAGGCCGGGGCGGCAACGGCGGAAACGGCGGCACCGGCGGCCGGGGCGGCAACGGAGCCGGCGGCCTCGGCGGAGGAAGGGTCGGTTCCACCGCCGCTGTCGGCGCCCCCGGGACGGCCAGCGACCCAGGTGGTCCGGGCTACGTGCTGATTACCTGGTGAACGACCGGCAGCCCGCACAGCCGCGAGCCTTCCGGTGAACGGCGCCGACGCAGGGCGCCCTGGCGGCAGTAGAGGCTGACGGGCGCCTCACCCGGGCGCGGAGCAAGGCTGGCTCCGCGCCCGGCACCGCCAGCAACACCGGAAGGCCGACACCTTGCTTGCGGCAGGCCCGGCCGACACCGAACTCGAAGGGCCCTGCGCGCAGATAGGCCAACTGATCGTCGACAAGATCAACACGCCGAGGGGTGCCATACCTCTCGGCTTCCCGCAGCCCCACCGCTCAACTGGCCAAGTGCCATGCTCACTGGCCAACAAGGACGCTCTGTCACAGCCGTCGAGGGGCGCCGCGAACTTGCTCCGTGTCCTGTCTCAACCGACCTGGTCTCGATCTCAGCTGATCTGGTTCGATCCATCGGCGACGGACCAGATCAGCTGAGATGCGCGGGGTTCAGTCGATGACGTTGAGGCCGAGGGCGGCGCAGATTTGGGCGGCCTGGTCGGGGGAGATGACCGCGCCGCGGAACTGTGCGGCGGTGGCGATGGTGAGTTCGCCGAGGTCGGCACCGCGTAGGTCGGCGTCGGTGAAGGTGGCGGCCCGTAGGTTGGCATCGGCGAGTCGACAGTCTTCGAGGACGCAGTCGCGGAAGTCGGCACCGCCGAGGTCGGCTTCGGTGAAGCGGATGCCGACGAGGTGGGCGCCTCGCAGGCTCAGGCCGTTGAGGTTGGCGACGGCCAGGTTGCACCGGGCGAGGTGGAGGCCCAGGCCGCGGTGGCCGGTGAGGCGGGCTCCGATCATGCGGCAGCCGGTGAAGGAGGAGTCGGCGAGCAGGGCGCCGCCCCACTTGGTGTTGGCCAAGTCGGCGCCGTCGCAGACGAGGTCGCCGCAGTCGGCGTCGGTGAACTTGGCGCCGGCGGCGCTGCCGCCCTGCCAGCGGGCCTGATCGAGCAGGGCGCCGGTGAAGTCGGCTGCCACGGCGGTGCAGTCGGTGAAGACAGCCTCGGCCAGGTGGGCACCGCGCAGGTTGGCTTCGGTGAAGGTGCAGCGGGTGAACGTGCGGGGCCACGGGGTGCCGCGCAGAGCGTGGCGCAGGTCAAGGCCGGTGAAGTCGAGGCCGGTCAGTTCGGTTTCGGTGGCCAGGAGTGCCAGCGGGTCGCCCGGCTGCCGGGCCGGCTCGGTGTTGTGGTCGTGGAATGGCAGTGGTGCTTCGGTCATGGGGTCGGCCTCGTTCTGGAGTGTTGCGGTGGGCGTGTGCCGTGGTGCGGTCAGTGGGAAGGGGTGGGTTCAGCGGTCCGGCGGGGCACGGCAGTTGTGTCGCTTCGGTGGCCGGTACGGCGGGCTTTGATGGCGTCGTACGCGATGGTCATCAGGAGGCCGGTGACGGTCCACAGGGCGAGGGCGAGCCAGTAGCGGCCGATGCCGTCGCCGGCGAAGTACATGATCTGGCGCAGGCTGCCGGAGGTTGAGGTCAGCGGCAGCAGGTCGTGCAGGGCCCGGATGGGTGCGGGCAGGGTCTCGATGGGCAGCGCGGCTCCGGAGGCGGGCATGCCGAGGAACATGAAGATCCCGACGGCGGGCAGCGCGGTCATCCGTCCGCAGAAGCGGGACAGGAACAGGGTGGCCGTGCCGACGGCCATCACGGTGAGCCAGCCGGTGACGAGGATGGCGGGGGCGAAGCCGTGCACGGCGCCCAGGATCGGTCCGGTGATGAGCCAGACAGCGAGTGCGGCGACGGCGCCGAAGGCGGCGAGCGCGGCCAGCGTGCGCCTGCGGGTGAGGGTGGTGCCGAACACGGTCGAGAGCATGACCGCCGACAGGTAGCCCGCGAGGGTCAGGCCGATCGCGGCGTACATGGTGCTGGTGTCGCTGGTGTCGTGGACGCTGAGTGGGACCAGGTCGCGGACCTGGAGGAACTGGCCTTGTTGGACGGCGGCGTTCTCGAACGGCGCCGCGGCCAGGCTGACGCGGGCGGTGCTGGCGGCTGAGGCGACGTAGAGCACGGGGCCGTCGGGGTGCGGCGGCTGGGCGAAGGTGGTGCTGGCCGTACCGGAGCTGCGGTCGGCGGGTTCCGGCTCGGGGAGGTAGGCGGCGGCCACTGCCCGGTCCGCGACCAGTTGGCGGGCCTGGTCGGCGGTGGTGACGGTGCTGACGTCGTAGGCGTCGCCGAGAGCCCTCTGGAGGGAGGCGGTGAGCGGCCCGGTCCGGGCGGGTGGTCCGGCGACCGCGACCTTCACGTGGTGCGGGGTCGGAGCGTGCATGGCGGCGGTGTAGATGCCGACCAGCAGTGCCGCCATGGCAAGCGGGAACAGCAGCACTCGGGCTATCGGTCGGGTCATGTCTTCTCCAGGGGACGCTCCCGGGGGCAGCGTGCCTCCCGGAACAAAAGCATCTCCAAAGATACATCTCTGGTGATGCATTACTTGAGATGTATCATTGGGGATGTTCCCGAAGGAGGGGTGTGCGTGGCACCGCCGACCAGTCCCATGAACCTCGCTGAGCTGCACCATCTCGGCAGGAGGCTCACTGCTGCCGCGACCTCGGCGATGAAGGGCGCCTCCGACCTGGGGCCGACCGAGCTCCAGGTGCTGGAGTGCCTGGACACCACCGGTCCGCAACCGGTGGGGACCATCGCTCAGCGCACCGGCTTCGCCCAGAGTCGGGTATCCACCGTGGTGGCGTCACTGCACAAGCGGGGCCTGGTCGAGCTGGCAACCGACCCGGCCGACCGGCGCCGGACCGTCACCAAGATCGCCGACCACGCGCGCGCCCAGGCCCGGAAGGCCAGGAGCCGGGAAGCCGAATCGACCCTGCGGCAGATGCTCCCCACACTCACCCACGCGGAGGTCGACGCGGTGATCGCCGCACTGAAAACGGTCAACAGTGTCCTGGGCGAGACGGCACCGACCGGCCCCTCCAGCGGTCAGACGGAAGGGATCAGTCATGCGGTCGGCCCTAGTTGAAGCGGCGACAGAACACGCGCGACCAACGCGGGCACCGGGTGTAGCCGGGTATCAGCTCGAAAAGGCAGAGCCGGACCAGATCAACTGAGACACCCCTCGCCATCCATGCAACCGGGGCCAGGTCGACTGAGATTTCCGGCAACCCGTCGTCTCAAGTGAACTGGTCGCAGCAGGTCACAGCGCTGCCTAGAGACCAGATCATCCGAGACGGGACACTCCGGTTGGTTGGCCCAACCTTGGTAATGTGGTTAAATTAGTCATTTCGGAAGGGGAGGGCAACACCCCGACCGACACCCCCGGCGGGGCCTCTCACCAGACAGGACACGACATGCTCACCACCCGATAGACCCCCACCGTCCAGGACTTCCCCACCGCGACCCTCGTACTGGCCGGCCCCTGGAAGCGGGGCCACCAGCTCGACCCCCGCCCCCGCCCCCGCCCCGGCATCGTCGTCGGCCCCTTCGGCGGGCCGGACTTCGCGGACGAGGCCACCATGTCCGTGGTCTGGTACTTCACCCTTGGTGCCCCGGAGCCCGGCGACAACGTCCAGGTGATGTTCCCCCACGAGCTGACGCCCATTGACGACTCGCTGACCACGATGCACCAGGACACTTTCCGCGACATCGCGTGCGGATTGCGCCGAGGCCGGTTCGTCTACGACAACGGAGTCGCACTCCGCGCCGCCGTCCGCCAGGCATGGGGCGAGCGGACCGGACTCGCCGACGCCGCCCCGGCCGCCCGGCACACGCTCCACTGCAGCTGACCAAGGCCCCGCCGGTCCGGGGGAGGGCAACACCTCCGGACCGGCAGGCCCCCAGCACCCCAGCGGACACCCGCTCGAAGCAGCCGCCAAGCGGCTGCACCGCGACCTCATCGACCGGTGGAGCGCCGAGCCCGGCCGAACGGCCGAAGACGCCGCCCACGCACTCCGCACCGCCGCCGACCGCGCCAACTGCCCCTTCTGGCGACCGCCGCCGGGGACGGCCCACCCGTCCCCGGCCCCGTCATCTCCGGACGTTCACGACCAGAAAGCCCAGCACCATGCACGCGACGAAGCACGACCCCACCCCGGCCGCCCGGACACCGGGCCGACGCGGTGCCGCGCAGCCCAGCAAGGACGGCGTCGCCCGCGTCGGCGTCCCCCTGCAACTCCGGCTCAGCGCCTCCGAACTCACCCGCGTACTCACCGCCGCACCCACCGACGACCTGACGACGCTCGACCCCGTCCAGCCCCGCGCCCTCGTTGCAGACGTCCTCGCCCAGCACGGATACGACGTCCTCACCCGCACCGCGTACAACAGCAACAACGACCGCCACCACGCCGCCCGCCGAGCGATACGCCGCGCCTACGGACACCGGTTCACAGCCGCCCCGGACCCACAGCAGTTCCTCGCCGAACCGCTCCTCCACACAGTCCGCACTGACCTCTGGAACGACCAGCCGTGACCACATACCCCGAACCACGCGGCGCCCGAGCCCGGCAGACCTACTACTGGCAAGTACGCAACCAACGCAGCCGCACCCGCCCCGTACGCGGCGTGCGCTCCTGCGAAACATGGCACATCCTCCACGGACACCCCGGCGGCGCCTACTCCGACTTCGGCCACGATCTCAACCCACCCGAGCACCACACCCCCACCCTGCTCACCCGCCACACATACGGGCAGGACGACGACCAGTACCGCGGAGGCTGCCTCGCCTGCGACTGGGACGGAGACGTACCCCCTGGCCCAGGGCACGCGGCATTCAACGCCGCGATCTCGGACGCCCACGATCACGCATCCCCCGGCTGGCGGTCCCTCCCCATCACTTCCCACCTCGGGGAATCATGGGCCCTGCCCAGGAACCAACTCCTGTGGGTCCAGATCGCTGCTGGATACCCCCGCGAGTGGGCACAGGCGGGCGCCCCGCTGCTGGTCTGGTCGCGGCACCGAACCGACCCCCACCGACCGCCGCACCCCCGCCGGCCCCGGTACGAACTCCGGCTGCCCAAACCCAGCCGACAAGCAAGCCCCGCCGAGCAAGCCGAGCTGTTCTAGCGCCCCGCCACGGCGCGGAAGGCGACGATGCATCGGCAACCGCTACTCGCCCCCGCCCCACCCCGTGACAGCCCGTCGCCGGGCGACGTCCGCACCGATCAGGCCGTGCCCGGCGCGCGGCATTAACGGGACGAGGACCAGGCCATCGTCGCCGTACGGCGGCAACGCGGTTTTCGCGGTGTACCCAAGGGCCAGCAGACCCATTTCCGGAGATCTGTGGATTCTCCGCCACGAGCTCCACCGAGCGCAACAAAGGTGGTTTAATTCACTAGCTGGTATCGGGTAGGGCAACACCCCGACCAGCAGCACCGTCCGCCGCCGCGACGCTTCACACAGCGGTGACACCGGGCCGCCAGACAAATGTGACGGCCAGCGCACAAGGGCAACAAGGCGCTGGCCGTCGATGTCTCTCACCAGAAAGACCACACCATGCTAAGCCACCACCACCCCGACTGTCCCCGCCCCGGCGACTTCGCCAAGCTCAAGACGGGTAACAGCATCGACGCAGGACCGGACGACACCTTCGTCATAGTCGAGGACTTCCCGCCCGGCCCAGAACGCATCGTCCTCAACCTCCTGGCCGACCACCCCGGCCGCAAGGACTGGGCCGCTTCGGCCTGGGCGAAGTCGCCGGCCTGACGCGGATCAGCCCCACGGGCACCCGCACATGGACGCCGAACCCCGACCCCGAGGCCCGCGCGTGACGGCGCGAGCCGCCTCCCCACCGAGTACGAACAGGAGAACCCCGTGCACCGCGACAACGGCCGCACGCTCTACTCGCGCGCCGACCTCCAACGCGTCCACAAGATCAGTCAGCCCACGCTCCAGAACCTCTGGTCAGACCGCCAGAACAACGGACACCCACCGGTCGCCGAGACCGTCGACGGCGTCATGCACTGGGACGGCGACACCTGGGCGACATGGCACCACGAACTCCAGCGCCAGCGAGCCACCGCAGCCACCACCAACCCGCCGAACCTCACCGGCGACCCAGAAGAAGAAGTCGGCCCGGCCGAGGCCGCCCGCGTCTGCGGCTTCGCCGACTCCACCACTATCTCCCACTACCTCAAGAACCCCCCGGAAGGCTGGCCCGAACCAGACAGCCACCACCTGCTGCCCAGCGGCCGACAACGGCCCAAGTGGAAGCGCTGGAAGCTGTGGAAGTACGTAGCCGAACGCAAAGGCCGCGGCCACGCCGGCGGACGCCCCAAGGGCCGCCCCCGCGGACAGGCATACCCGTACCAGGGCGACGAACGGCTTGCCCTCGCACAACGGGCCCTGGCGGAGAACCCCGGCGCGACGAACGCGGAACTGATCCCCGACCTCCAGACCAAGACGGAGAAGCTCTACTCCCGCACGACCTGGCACCTGATCCTCAAATCCGCCCGCGAACGCCCCGAGGAGTGACCGTGCCCGACACCCGTTGCCCGCGCTGCGGCGGCTCCCCCGGTGAACGACCCGCGCGCACCCGGCTGACGACCGACCGTGACGTACGGATCTGCACGACGTGCGGAACCGACGAAGCGGTTCGCGAATCGGTAGGGAAGCCGCCAGTTCCGTTTGATGACTGGCCACTCCTGCCCAGCTGACTAAATACGCCAAGCCGTGCCTCTGCTCCCCGGCCCTCAGCGGTACGGGCCTTACTGAAGGAGCAGCGAGAACACGCCGAGGGCCAAGCCATCGTCGCCGCGAACGTGCCTCCTCCTGCGGCCAATGCGGCTAAGGAGTCCTTTCAGAAAGCTGGGAGTCTGCGGGTGAGGATCATGCAGTGGGCGAGTCGGAGGAAGGCGTCGTGGATGTCGTCCCGTGTCTCCCAGCGGGTGAAGGGCTTGCCCAGCACGGTGGGGCGGGTGGTGGCCGTCTGGACGACGAAGTCCTCGTCGTCACCGCTCAGCAGGCGGCGGGGACGGCCTCCCGCCCACTGAGGGTCCAGGCATGCGGGCCCGATCTCGTTGAAGCGGTGGATCACGTCACGGACGGTGTGAGCTTCCCCCGGGATGCGGAGGATGTTGCCAGAGGGTCAGACGGGACTCATCTCGGCCCCGGTCTTGGCCAGGGAGCCCGAGGCGGGAGTATCCGGCGGCGTGCCGCCTCCCTTCGCCGCCGGCGGAGGGGGCGAGCCCGGCTTGGACGGGGTCGGCGTAGGCGGAGTGGTTGGCGTCGGGGTCTTGCTGTCCTGAGCCCGTACGGTCACCTCCGCATCCGCCCGAGCGGTGAAGCTGATCGGCTTGACGATCTTGTCGTAGCCCTCCGGCGCCTTGGTCTCCGTGAGGAGGTACTCGATGCCGGACTCGACTGTGGCGTCCAGCTTGATCGGCTGGGACTTGCCATCAGCACCCGTCGTGCCCGAAGCGACCTCCGTTCCCGGGACCTTGGCACCGGACGGATCGACCTTGACCGTCGAGACGTCGAAGCCCATGCCGCCCAGGGCCCTGCCACTCGCCTTGTCGGTCTTCAGCACGCGCATGGTCGCGGGATCGGGTCGTTGGTCAGCGTCAGGTTGACCATGACGCCGGCCTGGGCCATGAACCGTTCTGGAGCGCTGTTCAGCTGGTAGTGCGTCGGGGCCTTGATCTCCTTGGCCCAGTACGCGTCACCCGCCTTCACGTCCACGCCGAGCTTGATCTTCGCCAGGCCGTCCTTACCCGTGGTCACATTCGCGATCTTCCTGCCGGGCTGGTGCTCCCTGGAGGCGTTCGTGGCGTCCGCGTCGATCTCGATCACCGCGTTGACCAGCGGCTTGCCCGTGGCCTTGTCCACCTTCTTCAGGACGAGTTCGGCTTCCTTGAACGGGTCGATGACCGTGATGGGCTTCGCCGAGCCGGACTGGCCAGCAATGATCAACACATCCTGGTCGGGCACGAGTTCGTGAACCGTGTCTCCTGTCGAGGTCTCGTGCAGCCGGTACTTACCCGGCGCCAGGCCCTCGAAAGTCAGAACACCATCCTTGGTCGTCTTGCCTTCCTCGACCACTTTCCCGGTGGAGTCCAGGAGCTGGAAAGCGACGCCGAACAGGCGCGCCCCCTCGGGATCACTCTTATGGATCTCCAGGCCGCCGGTGGCGGGCTTGACCGGTGACGGCCGCGGAGCCCTGAGCTGTCGCCTTGTCCCCGGCCAGAAGCATCCGCTGTGCGCGGGTGTCGTGAGGGGCCAGCGTCTTCAGCTGTGATCCAGGCAAGCCGCTGGCAGCGCCCTTGACCGTGGCCGTGCCAGCCTTCGACGGCGTGAACGTCCAGGTGGCCCGGCCGTCGGTGCCAGTGGTGACGCTGCCGTTCGACGAGCCCGCACCGAGGCCCACCTTGACGCCGGGCACCCGCTCTCCGGACAACTTGGAGGTGACATCCACGTCCACCGTCACGGTCGTGCCTTCGGCGGCTTCCGGTGTCTTCGGTCGGACATGCAGCTCGTACGGACCCGCAAGCCGTTTCGCTTCAGGGAGGTAACCCAGCGCCAGTGATCGTGAGCTGGGGGACACGTTGGGATACGACAGGCGAGTCTTGCCGCGCGAGCTATTGATTCCGTAGGTGCCTCCCGCGAGCAGCTCGTACGTGGCCGCATCCACGGCCGCAGCTCGCGAATCGGAGCGCGTTTGGCCGTACTTTCCGATGATGTACGAGGCGTAGGCCACGTTGGCGTCAGGGACGCGCTGACCGGTTTCCGAAGAGGTCCACTGGGAAACCGGCTTGGGCCCGAAGTACCCGTCGGCCGAGTCGGGACCACGCCGGGAAGGATCAGCGCAGTACGTCTCACTGTCGCCCCAGACTCGAAGTCGTACACCTGCTTGTGGAAGCCCTGGATGCCGTAGAGCAGACTCCGGGTATGCGAAATCTGCGCGACCCAAAAACGCCTATAGCGTTGGTCGCGCAGAAAGTCTGGCAGGGGTACGGGAAGAACTCGAACCCGAATTAATGCAGGAAGTTGCTTCCCGGAAGTAAATTCCTGCATCGCTACGTAACCACTGTCACTTCCAAGCACGTTCGACGGTGACAGAGTTGGATACTGTCTCGACGCCTGCCGGGAGTTCGAACGCGCAGCCGTCATGCAGGTTGGCCAACAACTCCTGCTCCTGGCCGCTGGTGACCCTCAGGTAGTACATAGCGCGCTTGGAGTGGAGTTCGGACTCCTGGATGTCGCGCGTCGTGGTGTACGTCCTCGCCTCCTGCCCTGGCGCGATCGGATCACGTGGGCAGTAGACAGTGTGCTCTGTTCCCGGGTCACCGAAGTTGTCCAACTGCGCTACCAAGTAATACTTCGTCCCCTTACTTGGCGGGCAGTTCAACGTGGCTGTCGTTTGAAAGGTACTGCCGGCTTTTTCCGGCGCGCTGAGCTGTATGGCTGGGAAGGGGCACTTGCTGCTGGACGAGCTCGGGGTTACGGATGTTCCATGGCTCCTTGGTTCCCTGTCCTCACCACCAGTAGTGAGGACCCCGACGACCACAGCAGCGACAGCCGCGATCACAGCCGCAATGACGACCTGCCATGAGTCCAGCCGGAAGCGGAGACGTCGGTCTCTCGGAGCCTGAGGAGTGGAATTCATGGTTCCCCCTGTGTTGGTTAGATACAGAGGAGACGGCCCGCTTACTTGTGTAAGTTGCTATGAGGTGAAGTGAATTTTAAGCGGACGAAGAAAGGGGCCATGTGGCCGTCCCTCCGCGTATCGCGTGTAGTACATGCCGCAGTCGCAGGTATCCCGCTTGCCGTAGCGGCGATCAGATAACCTTGGCTAATTGGTAACGCGTAGTGGTGGTCCGGCCGAGCCCCATCCTCCTCCCAGTCTGGTGCGAGGATGGGGCTCGGGCGCGGACAGCCGCGTCGATTACACCTCTTCGGCGGCTTCCAAAACACGTTCAATCTGCACCCCGCCCCCGGACCACGGGCGTCTGGCCGACACGGCCCCAGGTCCTGGCCCGTGGCGGCCTCAGCGATTGACTGGCCTCGTCCTCGCAGACGATCCATGCCTCACGGGCCGCCGCGGTGCCTTTACCCGCGGCCACACATCCTTCTTCCACAACTCCACCGCGTCATTGTCGCGTTCGATCGCTCGCCGGGCCGGCTGCTGCCGCGACCAGCCATGTCGCCTGAGCAGCCGCCACGTGCCCTCCACGGTGTAGCTGACGTGGAACAATCGCCCGATCGACGTCTTTACCCTTGCCAGAGCCCACCGCTGGTCCGCCCATCCATGAGCTAGCGGACCACGTTCCAACTCCCGCTCCCTCCTGGCCACCTGCTCACCGGACAGTCTCGGTCGACCAGGTGAACCCTTCGACCGGACACCCTCCCGGCTCTGCTCCCGCCACTGCCGACGCCGACGTTCCACAGACCGCTCACTCACCCGCAGTGCGGCAGCGATCTCTCTGTTCTTCGCGCCAACCTCGAAGTGACCGACTGCCTCCAGCCGGGTCAGCTCCCTTGCAGCCTTCTTGGCGTCGGTCAGGCCGCTGCCCTACGCGTATCTCACGGACCACAGCTACCGGCTCGACCCAGACACTGTCAGGCGCGCGACCCGACATCACCCAATCAAGTTCAGTAGTTTTCTTGGGCAGGGGTGCTTGGGGAAAGGTGCCGGGTCGCGACGCCCAGCCAGAGCGCCGCCTGCCCCGCGAGCAAGAGCGGGGCGCACACGCTGTACGACAGGACCAACTCGTGGCGAGCAGGTGTGACCGTGATGCCGCTCAGGAGCACGTGGTCGAAGGGGAGCAGTCGGCGGGCGCCAGGGCAGAGGTGATGCGGAGGCCGTCAGAGGTGAGGACGACGCGGGCAGAGGTGAGGTCGCGCCGGCGCTCCTGCGCCTCTGCCTCCGCTTGTTGGCGGCGTCGGGCATCGAGCCGGTGGTTGGGAACCCACTGGCGGCCGAAGGTGGGGTGAGTCTCGAGATACCCCGCCCCCTGCTGGTAGACGACATCGGTGGCATAGAGCCGAGCCGTTCCGCATGCGACGTCCGCGTACGCCATCTCGCCCGGTTCGAGCATCAGCCCCGGTACGGGAATCGGGGACAGGGCACCGCCGGCCTGAAGGTGCAGCGCGAGCCCGGCCGCTGCCTGTTCCGCCTCGTACCGGGCAGCCGCGTCCGCTGCATTGTCTCGGCGTCGTCGCACGGCCATTCCTTCCTGGTCATCGCCCGACGCGGCTGCTGGGACGGATCCAATCCTTGCAGCAGCCGTGAGGGATTCATCTTCGAAATGAGATCACCAGGGTGCGCTGGCGCTACCAGCGGGAGCAGACCTCCTTGCCTCCTCCGCTTCCTTTCGCAGCGTCGCGACCAGTTCGCCGAGCCTGTCATTGCTGATCGCCGTATGAGCGCGGACCGGCTCTTTGATCGTGTCCCGGCTGATCCGTCCGGCCTGCCGAGAAGCCTCCCGTGCGATAGGCAACAACTCTGCCAGCCACTCGTCAACGGCCTCCCGATCCTCGGACGCATCCCCGCCGTCCGGGACGGGGTCTGGTCCCTCACCTGACAGACCGCCCGCTGCCCGCGCAACGGGAGAAACTTCCCCCTCAGGATTGTCAGAAGCGGGCTTGTCGTCCGGAGGAGTTTCACCGTCCGGACGGAGTGGTCCGCGCTGTCCGTCCGGGCCGATCTCCCCGCGGTCCCGGCCGTCCGCGCCCCGCGCCCAACCGCGGTGGAACCGCAGGAGGGCCTCGTTCGCTGCTTCGTCGGCCTCGACCGAGGACGTCGTACGGGCCTTGCTCTGGCCGCGGCCGGGGTCATCGCCGAACGTGATACGGCGGCCAAGGGGTCAGGGTATGAGTCCTCGCGCGAGAACGGCTTTCATGTCCTGCGCCATACCTTCGCGACCGCTCAGCTCAGGTTCGGCGTGAGCATCGTGGCCGTGTCGCGGTGGCTCGGGCACAAGGATCCAGCGTTCACGCTGCGTAAGTATGTGCACTTCTTGCCCGCTGACGATGAGTGCGGGCGTCAGGCGATGCAGATGTGGTGGCCGAAAGCCGCATGATCGCTGAAACTCCCTGGAGACCCCTTGGCGGCCGAACTCCCGCCACGCGCGTGCATGACGGGAGTCAACGACCGTTCCGGGGTTATCGCAGGTCAATCAGCATTCGATGACGTTGACCGCCAGCCCGCCCCGAGCCGTCTCCTTGTATTTGACCTTCATGTCGGCCCCCGTCTCCTTCATGGTCTTGATGACCTTGTCGAGGGAGACATGGTGGCGGCCGTCGCCGCGCAAGGCCATGCGGGCCGCCGTGACCGCCTTGACCGCGGCCATGCCGTTGCGCTCGATGCAGGGGATCTGCACGAGGCCGCCGACCGGGTCGCAGGTGAGGCCGAGGTTGTGTTCCATGCCGATCTCGGCGGCGTTCTCGACCTGCTCGGGGGAGCCGCCCAGGACCTCGGCGAGGCCGCCCGCGGCCATGGAGCAGGCGGAGCCGACCTCGCCCTGGCAGCCGACCTCGGCGCCGGAGATGGAGGCGTTCTCCTTGAAGAGCATGCCGATGGCGCTCGCGGCCAGCAGGAAGCGGACGACGCCTTCCTCGTCCGCGCCGGGCACGAAGTTCACGTAGTAGTGCAGGACGGCGGGGATGATGCCGGCGGCGCCGTTGGTGGGGGCGGTGACCACGCGGCCGCCCGCGGCGTTCTCCTCGTTGACGGCCATGGCGTAGAGGGTGGTCCACTCCATGGCGCGGGCCGCCGGTTCACCCTCGGCGCGCAATTGGCGGGCGGAGTTGGCGGCGCGGCGGCGGACCCGGAGGCCGCCCGGCAGGATGCCCTCGCGGGACATGCCGCGCGATACGCACGCCTGCATGACGCCCCAGATCTCCAGCAGGCCGGCGCGGATCTCGTCCTCCGTGCGCCACGCCTTCTCGTTCTCCAGCATCAGGGCCGAGATCGACAGGCCCGTCTCCTGGGAGCGGCGGAGCAGCTCGTCGCCGGTGCGGAAAGGATACTTCAGGACCGTGTCATCGAGCTTGATGCGGTCCTCGCCGACCGCGTCCTCGTCCACGACGAAGCCGCCGCCCACCGAGTAGTAGGTCTTCTCCAGGAGCGGCAGGCCCTCCTCGTCGTACGCGAAGAGGGTCATGCCGTTGGCGTGGTACGGCAGCGAGCGGCGGCGGTGCAGGATGAGCTGGTGGGGCTCGTCGAAGTCGATCTCGTGGGTGTCGCCGATCTCCGCGCCGAGCAGCCGCAGCCGCTTGGTCCGCCGGATGCGGTCGACTTCGTCGTCCGCGGTCTCGACGGGCACGCTCCGCGGGGAGTGGCCCTCCAGACCGAGGAGTACGGCCTTGGGGGTGCCGTGGCCGTGCCCGGTCGCGCCGAGGGAGCCGAAGAGTTCGGCCCGTACGGACGTGGTGTGGGCGAGCACGCCTTCGTTCTTGAGCCGGCGCGCGAACATTCGGGCCGCGCGCATGGGGCCGACCGTATGGGAACTGGACGGACCGATGCCTATGGAGAAGAGATCGAAGACGGAGATGGCCACGGTGGCGGACCCCTTGTCTGCTCGTGGTGGGTGGTGCGGGCACTGCTGGGGCCGCGGGATGGCGCCCTGGTGAGGGGCGCCGTGCGGCGCTGGTGCTGCGCCGTGACGGGGCGCATGGGACGGGGCACCGGTGCACTGTTCTGCTTCCAGTGTGCGCGGTGCCCCGTACTCGCGGGTTGATCAGTTACTTCACGCGGACTTCAGACCCGGGTACAGCGGGTGCTTGGCGGCGAGGGCCGTGACCCGGCCGCGCAGCTCCGCCGCGTCGTAGGACGGCTTGAGCGCCGCGGCGATGATCTCCGCGACCTCGGTGAAGTCCTCGGCCCCGAAGCCGCGGGTGGCCAGCGCCGGGGTGCCGATCCGCAGGCCCGAGGTGACCATCGGGGGGCGCGGGTCGTTCGGGACGGCGTTGCGGTTGACCGTGATGCCGACCTCGTGGAGCCGGTCCTCGGCCTGCTGGCCGTCCAGCTCGCTGTTGCGCAGGTCCACCAGGACCAGGTGCACGTCCGTGCCGCCGGACAGTACGGACACGCCGTGCTCGGTGACGTCCGACCGGGTCAGGCGCTCGGCGAGGATGCGGGCGCCGTCCAGCGTGCGCTGCTGGCGCTCCTTGAACTCGTCGGTCGCCGCGACCTTGAAGGACACCGCCTTGGCCGCGATCACGTGCTCCAGCGGGCCGCCCTGCTGGCCGGGGAAGACCGCAGAGTTGATCTTCTTGGCCAGCTCCTGGGTGGACAGGATCACGCCGCCGCGCGGACCGCCGAGGGTCTTGTGCGTGGTGGTGGTGGTCACATGGGCGTGCGGCACCGGGTTGGGGTGCAGCCCCGCGGCCACCAGGCCGGCGAAGTGGGCCATGTCCACCATCAGGTACGCGCCGACCGCGTCGGCGATCTTGCGGAAGGCCGCGAAGTCGAGCTGGCGGGGGTACGCGGACCAGCCGGCCACGATCAGCTTCGGGCGGGCCTCCTTGGCGAGCCGCTCGACCTCGGCCATGTCGACCTGGCCGGTCTCGTCGTCGACGTGGTACGCGACCACGTTGTAGAGCTTGCCGGAGAAGTTGATCTTCATGCCGTGGGTCAGGTGCCCGCCGTGCGCGAGGTTCAGACCCATGATCGTGTCACCGGGCTTGAGCAGCGCGAACATCGCGGCGGCGTTGGCCTGCGCGCCGGAGTGCGGCTGCACATTGGCGTGCTCGGCGCCGAAGAGCGCCTTGACCCGGTCGATCGCGATCTGCTCGACCACGTCGACGTGCTCGCAGCCGCCGTAGTAGCGGCGGCCGGGGTACCCCTCGGCGTACTTGTTGGTGAGGACGGAGCCCTGCGCCTCCATGACCGCGACCGGAGCGAAGTTCTCCGAGGCGATCATTTCGAGGGTGGACTGCTGGCGGTCGAGTTCGGCGTCGACAGCGGCGGCGACGTCGGGGTCGAGCTCATGGAGGGAGCTGTTCAGCAGAGACATGAGTTCTTCCTGGGAAGCGGAGGGCGGAGGGCGTACGGGCGGGCTAGCCCGCGAAGGCGGTGTACTCGTCGGCGGTCAGCAGCACCGCCGGCTCGTCCGTGATCTTCACCTTGAACAGCCAGCCGCCCTCGAAGGGGGCGGAGTTCACCAGCGACGGGTCGTCCACGACGTCCTGGTTGGCCTCGACGACCTCGCCCGTCACGGGGGCGTACAGGTCGCTGACCGACTTCGTCGACTCCAGCTCACCGCAGGTCTCGCCCGCCGTGACGCTGTCGCCGATCGCGGGAAGCTGCGCGTAGACCACATCGCCGAGCGCGTTGGCCGCGAACTCGGTGATGCCGACCGTCGCGACGCCGTCATCGGCGGTCGACAGCCACTCGTGCTCCTTGGTGTAACGCAGCTGCTGGGGGTTGCTCATGACTCGATTCTCCTGGATACGCGTGGGTGCTTGTGCAACGGGTCTTGACACGTGAGACGCGACGGGCGCGGCGGTACGGGTCCCGGTCAGCGCTGACGCTTGTAGAAGGGCAGCGCGACCACCTCGTACGGCTCGTGGCTGCCGCGGATGTCCACGCTCACCCCGGCCGTACCGGGCTCGGCGTGCGCCGCGTCCACATAGGCGATGGCGATCGGCTTGCCGAGCGTGGGGGAGGGGGCGCCCGAGGTGACCTCGCCGATCACCGAGCCGTCGCTCGCCACCACCGGGAATCCGGCGCGCGGCACCCGGCGCCCCTCGGCGATCAGCCCGACCAGCTTGCGCGGAGCCGCCGCCTCGGCCTTCTCGGCCGCCGCGGTCAGCGCCGCGCGGCCCACGAAGTCGCCCGCCTTCTCGAACTTCACGACCCGGCCCAGCCCCGCGTCGAACGGCGTCGTCGCCGCGGTCAGCTCGTGCCCGTACAGCGGCATGCCCGCCTCCAGGCGCAGCGTGTCCCGGCAGGACAGCCCCGCCGGTACGAGCCCCGCGCCCGCGCCCGCCTCGGTCAGCGCCTGCCACAGTCGCTCGGCGTCCGACGGCCGGACGAACAGCTCGAAGCCGTCCTCGCCGGTGTAGCCGGTACGGGCGATCAGCGCGGACACCCCCGCGACCGTGCCCGGCAGCCCCGCGTAGTACTTCAGCCCGTCCAGGTCCGCGTCGGTGAGCGACTTCAGGATGCCCGCGGACTCCGGGCCCTGCATGGCCAGCAGCGCGTAGGCGTCGCGGTCGTCCCGTACGGACGCCTCGAAGCCGGCCGCGCGCTCGGTCAGCGCGTCCAGCACCACCTGGGCGTTGGACGCGTTGGCGACGACCATGAACTCCTGCTCGCCGAGGCGGTAGACGATCAGGTCGTCGAGGATGCCGCCCTCGGCGTCGCAGATCATGGTGTACCGGGCGCGGCCCACGGCGACCTTGCCGATGTTGCCGACCAGGGCGTAGTCGAGGGCGTCGGCGGCCTGCGGGCCGGTCAGCGTGATCTCGCCCATGTGGGAGAGGTCGAAGAGCCCGGCCCGGCCGCGGACGGCGAGGTGCTCGTCGCGCTCGCTCGCGTAGCGCAGCGGCATGTCCCAGCCCGCGAAGTCGGTCATGGTCGCGCCGAGCGCGCGATGCGTCGCGTCGAGCGCGGTACGGCGAGGGGAATCGGTCATGTTTCAGGCTCCCGGGCTGACGGTGGCGAGTTCTTGGAAGAAGCACACGAAGAACGCGCCTCCCCATCTGTCATCGGAACCTGAGAGGTTCACCAGGAGGCCCGGCCGGGCCCCTCGGCTTGCACCTTGGGTGGGACCGCCGATGGCACGGCGGCCCGCTTTTCAGATCTGCCTCGCCTGCGCGGTACGGGGCCTGAGAGATTCAAGGGAGGACTTGCTCCTTCGGCGCCCGGTGCACGGAGCGTGACCGGGACTCTCCCGCGCGGACTACGAGCGGCCGATATGCAGTTTGCGGGCACATCATCGCATGCGACGGTCCGCTGTAAACCCCCGGACGGGCGGCCGATCGTTTTGGCCCGCCCTTGAAGCGCATTACCTTTTCTTGACACTCTTCGGGTAGCCCGCAGTGACCGGACCGGGGAGGACGATCACCGTGCACGCGCAACGTACGTATCCGAGGCCGGCGTTGCCCGGCCCCCGGCGGCCCCCGGCCGCGGCCGCGGTCGCGGACCTGCGCGGCACGGCGACCGCCCACGAGCTGAGATTCCCCGTCGGCGACCTGCTCGTCGTCTCCGGCCTGCCGGGCAGCGGCAAGTCCACCCTCATCCGGCGGGCGGTGCCGGGGCTGGACGCCCGCGGCGGGATCGTCTGGCGCGTCGACTCGCAGGACGCCCGCGACCGCTGGGCGCGCCGGATGCCGGCGTACGTGCCGTACGGGCTCTACCGCCCGCTGGTCCGGCTCTCCCACTACACGGGGCTGCGGCGCGCGCTCCACTCGGGCACGAGCGTGGTCGTGCACGACTGCGGCACGCTCGCCTGGGTGCGCCACTGGCTGGCGCGCGACGCCAGACGGCGGGGCGTCGCGCTACGGCTGCTGATCATGGACGTACCGGTCGCGGAGGCCTTGACGGGGCAGGCCCAGCGGGGGCGCCGGGTCTCCGCGTACGCCTTCGCGCGCCACTGCCGGGCCGTGGCGCGGCTGGTGGCGGCGGTGGAGTCCGGCCGCCTCCCGGTCGGCACCGCCTCGGCGATCCTCCTGGACCGGCCCGCGGGTGACGCGTTACGGGCGATCCGGTTCGGCCGGATCGCCGAGGCGGTGCCGGGGCCTGGTGCCGGTGGTCCGTAGCGGCTGGGTGGTGGGGTCGGGCTCGGGTGCTGGGGTGGGTCGTTCGTAGGCGTTGGATTGCCGGGGCGTTGTGAGCCCGGCGGTCGTCCGTGGACTGCGCGGGTCACGGTGGTGGTGCCGGGGGCCCGTAGGCGCCCGGGTCACGGAGTCGGGCTCGGGCGCTGGAGCGGGCCACTCGTAGCTGTCGGATCACCGAAGCGTTTCGGGCCCGGCACCGGGGCCCGTAACCGTCCGGATCACCGAGGTGGGCCCGGGCGGCGGGACGGGCGCTCGTAGTCGTCGGATCGCCGAAGCGGTTACGGGCCCGCCGCCGGGCGCCCCTGAACCGCCGGGCGGCCCGGTGCCGCCCGGCGGTCGGTGCGGTGTCCCCGCCGCGCGTTACGCCGACCGGCCGGGAGCCTTCGGCGCGGCGGCCGGGGGCTTCTGGAGGCCGGGGAGGTCCGGGGCGGGGAGGCCGCCGCCGAGGACCATGCTCGCCACGACGTTCACCGTGGCGGCCAGCGTGGCCTTCAGGGCCGCCGCGGTGCCGGCCGGGCTGCCCGCGACGGTGGTCCTCAGCAACGCGTTGACCTTGGCCTGGAGGTCGGTGGCGGCCTTGGCCACCAGCTCCGGGCCGGCCTTCGACGGCGCGCCCTGCTGCCCGGCCGCGGGCGCGGCCGGCGCCTTGGCGTCGGTCGGGTCGACCGGCGCGGCCGGTTTCTTCGGCACCTTCGGTGCCTCCGGCACGCTCGGCGCAGCGGGCGCCTTCGCCGCCGCCGTGATCTTGGCGAGGGCCTCCTTGACCGCCTCCGCGTGCTTCGCGGCCTCCGGGGTCGGCAGCTTGCCGCCCGGCGCCTTCAGCACCGCGTTGACGAGGCCGGTCACCGGCTTGAGGGCGGCGGCCAGGTCGCCCAACCGCTCGGTCTGGCCCGCCAGCGCGTCCGCCCCCGGGATCGGGGCCACGGCCGCCGCCCCCGCCGGGTGCGGGGTGCCGCCGTGCGCGGTCGCGAGGGCCGCTCCGGAGGCGCCGAACGCCAGCGCGCCGCACACGACGGACGAGACGACCGCGCCGGTCTTCCGGGGCATCTTCCGGGACGTGCGCATAGGGGGCTTCCCTTCGTGGTGCGTACAAGGTGTCCGACCACCGTGCTGAGGACGGGTACGTTCCGCAACTCGCCGACTACCCGGGGTGCACCCCGGTCCAAGTTCCATCGCCCCCGCCTGACCTGGGTGTTCGTCAAGGAATTCGGCGGCACCCGAGGAACGTGGGGCATGCAGCCGTTAGGGTTCGGATGCGGCTTTGTCGAGACGGCGGTTGGACGGAATGAGCATCCCGGAGAGTTACGAATACACCCAGGCCCAGGGCTGGCCCGCCAATGAACTCGAAGAGGTGCTCGCCGCCTCCCTGGGGGTGGCGGGGGCCGGCGCGCGCATCGTCGAGGTGCTGAGCCGCAGCCTGCTGTGGATTCCGCTGCCCAACGGCGGCCACCCGGACAGCCGCGAGCTCGATCTGCCGACCCTGGAGATCGACGGCGGCGCGTACGTCCCGGTGTTCAGCTCCGAGCAGCAGTTCCGGCTGATCACCGGCGACCGGATGCCGTGCACCGTCGCACCGGCCGTCGAGTTCGCCCGCGGCCTGCCCCCGCAGCTGGGCATCGCGGTGAACCCGGACGGCGCCGTCGGCGTCCCGCTGCCGCCGCCCGCCGTCGCGGAGCTGTGCCGCGGCGGGCACGGCCCGCTGGACGGACCCGCCACCGGCGGCCGGGTGCGGCTCTACGAACCCGACTGGCAGGAAGAACCGGTCGACTTCCTGGCCGCCGCCGGGCTGGAGTTCGCCGCCGCCGGGCTGGTGCGGACCGCCCGGCGCGTCCTGGCCTGCGTGGAGACCGACGCCCCGGCGCTGTTCGTCGGCGTCGAACTCGACCTGCCCGACGACGCCGGCCGCGCCGCCGCGCTCGACGCCCTCGGGCGCGCGCTGCACACGGTCCCGGTGCCCTGGCCCGTGCAGATGGTCTTCCTCGACCTCGCCCAGGACCCGGTCGGGGAGTGGCTGAGCGAGCGCGTCCGGCCGTTCTACGACCGTGACCTGTGACTGACCCGCGGCAGGGCGGTACGGGCTCGTAAGCTGGTTGGATGACCGGGCGGGGTGCACTGGCGCGCCCCGAAGCGGGGCAGAGACGGCCGAGGGAAAGGGCGGACCCAGGTGAGCGCGGGCGCGGAGAGCGGCGTGGAGCAGATGCTGCGCCAAGTGGCGCCCGGCCGGTACGACGCCTACGAGGCGCTGCTGCACGCCATCGCCGACGGTCAGGTGTGGATGCTGCTCTGGCACGGCCAGGCCGGCTCGCCCGACGCCCAGTACGGGAACATGGAGGTCGACAGCCTCGGCTACGCGCCATGCGTGACCTCCGCCCCGGAGCTCGCCGCCAGCGGGTGGAACCGCGCCCATGAGGTGGTCGGCGGCCGCGCCATCGCCGCCTCGCTCTTCCCCGACCGCTGGGGCCTGTGGCTCAACCCGCACGCGCCGGGCGGCGGCGTCGGCATCCCCTGGCTCGACCTGCGGCGCGTCGCGGGCGGCCTGGAGCGGCTGCCCGCCGGGCCGCTGCGGCTGAGTGAGCCGGCCATCGAGATCCCCCAGTTCTATGCCCTGCTGGGGCAGAACGCGCACCGTACGCCCGTGGTCCGGGCGCTGCGCCGGGCCTGGGTGCAGCCCGCGCTGGGCGCGCCGTATCTGGCCATCGGGCTCGATCTGTACGACACGTCCCAGCCGGCCGTCGACTCGGTGCGGCTGATGATGCAGCAGTCGGTGGGCGTGGTGCCGGAGGGGCTGCCGGTGTCCACGGTGTCGATGTCGGACGAGCACGACCCGGTCGCGATGTGGATGCGGGCCAACGCGCGGCCGTTCTTCGACCGCGACGCGTACGGCGCCGGAGCGCCCGCGCCCACGGCCGGTTACGGCTATCCGCCGCCGCAGGGCCGTCAGGCCGGAGCGTACTGACACCAACTGGACAAACTGTCCTTGTAGTTACTGATCCGCTCATGGATCACGACTGTCCGTATAACGGAACCTCCCTACACACATCACGGTTACGCATCCATTGCCGGTCAGGTCTGGCGGGTGATCGCGGGCCCGTTGAAGACTCCCCGGAACAAGCAGAGTCGGTTCTGTGTGCGACCTGCTCCGCGTGAACTTCCCGCGCCTTCAGCACCATTCGCAGCACCTGATGTGAACCAAGCCGCGTCGGCGGCAGCGTGGGCCGGCTATCGCCGGTCGAGAGGGGTCCCCCAGACGATGACGGCACCATTGCACGACACGAGCGCGGCCGAGACCGCCGCCGTCGATGTCGCGGCCGGCGTCCCGGCGAAAGCCATCGAGGGCCGTTCCCCGTGGCGTATCGCCTGGGTGCGGCTCAAGCGCGACAAGCTGGCCCTGGCCGGCGGGGTCGTCGTGCTGCTGCTCATCCTGATCGCGGTGTTCGCGCCGCTGATCGTGGACCTGTTCGGGCATCCGCCGAACAACTTCCACGAGGACCAGATCGACCCGCTCTTCGGCACCCCCAAGGGCTCCTGGGGCGGGATCAATTCGGACTTCCTCTTCGGGGTCGAGCCGGTCAACGGCCGCGATGTGTTCAGCCGGGTGATCTACGGAGCCCGGGTCTCGCTGCTGGTGGCGTTCCTCGCCGCCGTGGTCGCCGTCGCCGTCGGCACGGTCTTCGGCATCGTCGCCGGCTACTTCGGCGGCTGGGTCGACGCCATCATCAGCCGCGTGATGGACGTCCTCCTCGCCTTCCCGCAGCTGCTCTTCATCATCGCCCTGGTCTCCGTGGTGCCGAACTCCCTCTTCGGTTTCAGCGGTTCGGGCGTGCGCATGGGCGTGCTGATCGTGGTGATCGGGTTCTTCGGCTGGCCGTACGTGGGCCGGATCGTGCGAGGCCAGACCCTCTCGCTCAGAGAGCGCGAGTACGTGGAGGCGGCGCGCAGCCTGGGCGCCGGACGCGCGTACATCCTCTTCCGCGAACTGCTGCCCAACCTGGTGGCGCCGATCACCGTGTACGCCACGCTGATGATCCCCACCAACGTGCTCACCGAGGCCGCCCTCAGCTTCCTCGGCGCGGGCGTCAAGCAGCCGACCGCTTCCTGGGGGCAGATGCTCTCCGCGGCCGTCACCACGTACGAGTCCGACCCCATGTTCATGGTCATTCCGGGGCTCGCCATCTTCGCCACCGTGCTGGCCTTCAACCTCTTCGGCGACGGCGTGCGTGACGCCCTCGACCCGAAGGGCTCGCGCTGACCCTCGCAGAACGCCGTCGAGCCGAGGGCCCGCGGCACAGAACCCCACAGCAGTACCCGCAGCAGCACCCATGACGACCCGGACGAGCAACACAACTGATTCCTCGTCAGGAGTTCATCCCCGAACAGCCGGTCCTCCCCGGGCCGAGAATCTCACGGAGGTCGCGACAACGTGACAACTCATCGCATTCCGAGGCGCAGACTGGCCGCCGGATCGGCCTTCGTGGTCGCGGCGCTGGTGTCCACCACCGCCTGCGGCGGGGGCGGCGGCTCCAGCACCAGCGGCAAGGCGCCGGGCTTCAACGCGGGCGTGGGCCATGTCGCCAGCACCTCCGCCAAGAAGGGCGGCGAGCTGAAGTTCATCGGCACGCAGGACGCCGACTCCTGGGACCCGCAGCGTGGCTACTACGGCTTCATGTGGGACTTCGCCCGCTACTACACCCGCACCCTGGTGACCCCGAAGCCCGCCCCGGGCGCGGCCAGCTCCGAGCTGGTCCCGGACATGGCCACCGACACCGGCCAGATCTCGCCCGACAAGAAGACCTACACCTTCAAGCTGCGCCCCGACCTGACCTGGGAGGACGGCAAGCCCGTCACCAGCCAGGACATCAAGTACGGCATCGAGCGCACCTGGGCCAAGGAGAAGATCACCGGCGGCCCGACCTGGATCCAGCAGGTCCTCGACCCGGACCTGAACTACAAGGGCCCGTACAAGGACACCAGCAAGGACAAGCTGGGCCTGAAGCAGATCGAGACGCCGGACGCGAACACCATCGTCTTCAAGCTGCCGAGCCCCAACGGCGACTTCCTCCAGATGCTGGCGCTGCCCGCCGCCGCCCCGGTCCGCCAGGACAAGGACACCGGCGAGAAGTACGGCCTCAAGCCCTTCTCCAACGGCCCGTACAAGTTCGCGTCCTACACGCCGAACAAGGGCCTGGAGCTCGTCCGCAACGACAAGTGGAAGAAGACCTCGGACTCCGTCCGCAAGGCGCTGCCGGACAAGGTCTCGGTCAAGCTCACCACCAACGCCGATGACATGGACAACAAGCTCATCTCCGGTGAGTACGACATCGACATCAACGCGACCGGGATGGGTTCGGCGGGCCGCCAGAAGGCGCTGCAGAGCCACAAGGCCAACGTCGACAACCCGCAGACCGGGTTCATCCGCTACGCCGCGTTCCCCAAGACGGTCAAGCCGTTCGACAACATCCACTGCCGCAAGGCGGTCATCTACGCCGCCGACCACACCTCGCTGCAGACCGCGCGCGGCGGCCCGATGGCGGGCGGCGACCTCGGCACCAGCATGCTGCCGCCGGCCGTCAAGGGGTACGACCCGAAGTTCGACCCGTACAACATCAAGCAGGGCAAGCCGGACCTGGCCAAGGCCAAGGACGAGATGAAGCAGTGCGACAAGCCGAACGGCTTCGCCACCACGATCGCGGTGCGCAACAACAAGCCGCCGGAGATCGCCACCGCCACGTCGCTCCAGGCATCGCTCGCCAAGGTCGGCATCAAGGCCCAGATCGACGAGTACGACGGCGCCCAGTACGCGGGCATCATCGGCGCCCCCGCCAACGTCCTGCGGAAGAACTACGGCATCATCATCCAGGGCTGGGGCTCCGACTTCCCCACCGGCCAGGGCTTCCTCCAGCCGATCTCCGACGGCAAGTTCATCCAGCCGACCGGTAACCAGAACTACCCCCTGCTGGACGACCCCGAGGTCAACAAGTTCTTCGACCAGGGCAACGCCGAGACCGACCCGAACAAGGCCGCCGAGTTCTACGCGAAGGCCAACGAGAAGGTCATGAACGACGCCTGGTACCTGCCGTTCACCTACGAGAAGAACGTCATCTGGCGCTCCTCGCGACTGACCAACATCTACACGGCCGACTCCTACAACGGCCGCTACGACTACGCCTCGCTGGGCGTGACCAAGTGATCGTCCGTCCGCTCCACCGGCACACCCGCCGCTAGGCCCGAAGGGCAGGTGAGGGCCGCGCGTGGTGGGGGGGGGGGGGGAGGGAGGGGTTGGGGGGGGGGGGGGGGGGGACCACAACATAGCCCACAACGGACTCTCCTCCCTCTCTCGCGTTGCGTTCCTCGTCTCCTTTTCTGTT